>JAZQLN010000027.1:0-25794 GCA_045542715.1 Acutalibacteraceae bacterium | reverse complement strand
GCAGGTGGACAGAATGACAATGTATTATGTGAATTATTTAAAATCGTATATGAAATCAGATGTTATTTTGTCCGCAATATAGCTGTATTTATATAGAGATAATTTTGCGACTCCTCTGATTTTCATATCAGGGGAGTTTTTGTTTGGGGAGATTACAATGATAACATTAAGAGAAACAACAATTGAAGATGTTAATGCTTTAACAGCTATTCAGCAAAATGCCTTTCTGCCTCTTTACGAAAAATATCACGATGCAGGTAATCCGTGTTTGAGAGATGAAAGAGATATACTTTGCAGATTAAACAATCCGAAGTTTCTGTATTTAACAATTCTTTTTGACGAGAAAATTGTCGGCGGTATTTTATACAGAATCAAGGGCTCAACACCGTTTGTGAAGAATCTTCGTTGGGGCAAATATTATCTCGGAAGAGTATATATTTCACCTGAATATCAGAACAAGGGTATTGCAACAGAAGCAATTTTACAATCGGAAAAGTATTTAAAAAAGCCGAGAAAACTGTATGTTGACTTTCCTGAAGATCTGGATAAAAACAGAAAGTGCTACACCAAGTGTGGCTACAGAGATACGGGCAAACGGCTTGAAGCTGAGCCGGGATTAATTCTTGCCTGTTTTGAAAAACGAATTTGAATTGTGAGGATAATATGAAAATCTGTATTTGTGACGATGACTGTTTTGCCGTAAGAGAAATCAGAAATCTGCTCGAACCGTTTCAGACCGAAAGCGACGGTTTTGACATTTCCGATTTCTCCTGCGGTGAGGATTTGATTGAATTTTATAAAAACGGCGGATGCTTTGACATCGTTTTTATCGATATCGAGATGAAAGGTATGAACGGTATCGAAGCCGCCGAAACAATAAGAGAATTTGCGCCCGAAACAATTATTATTTTTGTTTCGAGCCATTCGAGTTATATCTTTGATGCGTTCAGAATCGAGGCTCTGCATTTTCTTGTGAAGCCCATTAAAGAAAAAGAGTTTACCGAAGTTTTCACAAGAGCGATGAAGAAATACACGGCAACAAATGCAAGCGTTGTTCTGAAATGGGAAAGCGTCAGAAACAAAATTTCAATCAATAAGATAAGCTATGTTGAGGGTTACCGCAGACATTTGACCGTGCATACCGCAAGCGGCGTTTATGGGGCTGTCGGTAAAATTTCGGAGATATACGAAGTGCTGAAGCCTCACGGATTTGTGAGAGTGCATCAGGGCTTTATCGTTAATATGAACTGCATAAAAAGCTTCAATGCGAATGAAGTTGAACTGACCGACGGCTCAAAGGTTGCCGTCAGCGTAAGAAAGAAACAGGAAGCATTGAAGGCATACGATATTTTTATAAGAAAGTGGGGTTGGTAAAATGTTAAGAATAATTGCATATTTTCTGTTTGCTTGCTTTGAAATTTACACAATGGATATTCTTTTTTCCAACATTTCAAAAAGAAAACTCAAAGGAGCACAGCTTGCTGTATTTATGATTGTTGCAATAACGGTCAATACCGTTGTTTCATATTTCTTTGCAGGCACGGGCATTATGCTTCTTGCTTTGGGCGTTGTTACGGCTTTTGTTTTTGCTCTCGTTTACAGAGTAAAAGTACATTTTGCCGTTATCAGCAGCGTTCTTTTCGTTATGATTCAAGCAGGTGCAGAAACAATAGTCACCCTTCTTAGCGGTATGTTTATGGGCGAAGAAACTCTTGATTTTCTTCAGAATGATGAAATCTTCCTCGGTATGGGACTTATATGCAAATTCTTTGCGTTTTTCCTTATTTTCTTCGTTTCAAAGAAAATCGGCAAAATTGACCTTGGGGTTTCCGGTGGTCTTTCGGCATTGCTCATAATTCAGCCCATTGCAACCGTTTTTGTTACACTTGTTATTCTCAAATGTACCTACGAGCTTGAAAGCATTCCGGCAATTTTATTCTCTGCGGTTGCAATTCTGATGATTGCCGCAAACCTCGTTACCCTCTTTCTTATTTACAGACAAAAGGACTATGTTGAATCAAAAGCAAGGCTCAGCTTTGCCAATGAACAAATCAAAAATCAGCTTGCTCACTACGAGGAGCTTTATCGCTATCAGAGCGAAATCCGCACTTTCAGACATGATATCAAAAACAAACTGCTTTCCGTTTCGGGACTTCTTGCCGACGGTCAGATTGAAACTGCCGTTGATGCAATAAAGGGCGAAGTAGACTTTCTTGACGAAGCCAATAACGGAATTATCAATTCGGGCAATCCCGCAGTTGATGCCGTTTTGCAGTCGAAGCTCACTATCGCCGAAAGCAAAGGAATAACACTCGATTATTCGGTTAAGATTTCGGATAAAATCAATGTTGATTTGCTTGAACTCGGCGTACTTATCGGCAACGCACTCGACAATGCAATCGAAGCCGCCGAAGGTCTTGAAAACGGTACGGACAAAACAATTTTCGCAAGCATCATAACAATGGGCGGCAGAATTGTTGTTTCCGTTGAAAATCCTGTTAAGGCAGAAGTTGACACCAAACATATCGGCACCGCAAAAGCCGATAAGCTCAACCACGGCTACGGGCTCAAAAGCATTAAGACGATTGCACAGAAATACGGCGGCGATGTTTTCGTTTCCTGCGAGGGAAACATATTCACAACGAGCATCAATATCCGCAACACTTTTGAACATTAAAACAACACTATTGCAGAGCGTATTTCAATCGGAATTTTTTTGATTTATCATAATATTGAAGCGGCGGAGGCTTGTCTTCCGCCTTTTATTTTTTCTTCGCAAAAGTGATGTTCACCCGATGTCGAATTGCAGGGCGGGATGCCCACACCCCGCCGTTTGAATTTCATCTGTGTTTACGGCGGCTTGAGGGCAAGCCGCCCTGCACATGAAAATACAAGGAGGTTAAAAATGAAATACTATTCAATAATCGCCTTTATTTCTGCGGCAGTTCATTCCTTGCTCGGAATTTTAATCGGCTGCGGAAAACTCAAAGGCTTTGTATACATACTTTGCAAAAATCACGAAAGATACAAAATCCTCAGCGGTTACCTCATCGTTTTGGGAGTAATTATGCTCAGCTGCGGCTTTGCAGCGCTATATGAATCACCGGGTTCGGTTATTTATATTGTTGTTTCTGCTGTTATTGTATCTGTCCTTTTATCGTTGATGCGACATGAAAACTCTTTGTAGGAGACGACGACCCCTACAATTATCAAGGAGGAAAATAATTTGAGTTCAAAGAAAAAATACAATTATTTCAGCAACCTGAAATATATGATAAAAGAGCATTGGAAGTTTGATAAATCCTATGTCATTCTGCAAATCGGATTAACTCCGCTGGGTGCTGTAAGCTCGCTTGTTGCGGCATATCTGCCGAAAATCGTTCTCGACTGTGTTGAAAACAAAACCGCCGCTTCGGAATTGATTTTCAAGGTCGGTCTGATGTCTGCCGTGCTTATTGTTTTCGGTGTTATGAATAACATTGCGTATAACAAAAGCTGGCAAGGAAGAATGCTCGCCCGTGATATTATGCTTCACAGACTTGTCTGCAACAAGGTTATGAGTATGGACTACAACAATTATACCTACAACGAAACCCGTGTTCTGCGTGAAAAAGCGTGGAACGCAATTCACGGCTGGGACGGAAGCGTTGCAAGGTTTATTGAGCTGAACGCCACTCTCATTTCGTCGGTTTTCGGTTTCTCGGCATTCACGGCAATCATCGTTGACTGCAATCCGTGGTTTATCCCCATTCTCATTCTCTGCTACGGAATCAGCATGGCAGGCTGGCTGATTCTGAACAAGTGGAAGGATAAAATGAAAGACAAGGTTGCCGAAATCTTCCTTCGTCTGCACTATGTCACCTACCGTTCAAAGGATTTTTCAAACGCAAAGGATGTCCGCATTTACAATATGTCCGACTTCCTTATGAAAAAAATCGACAAGCACCTTGATGATGCAACATGGTGGAATATCAAAAGGAACAACGGTCATTATGCCAACTGTATGCTTGAAGATTTCTTCAAATTCGGTGTCAGCCTCGGAGCGTATATCTATCTTATTTACCTGAAACTTAATTCCGAGATGACACTCGGCGATTTTTCGCTCTATTTCGGTGCAATAACGGGATTCGGTCAATGGCTTGCAAAGCTTGTTGACTCGGTTTCCGAAATCATCTCGGGTGCACACAATGTCAGCGACTTCAGAAGCTTTATCGATATTGAGGATAAAATGAACAACGGCGAGGGTGAAAAACTTCCTTCGAAAAATGATTTGCCCTGCGAAATAGAACTGAAAAATCTTACTTTTTCTTATGATGAATCCGAAAAGCCTTCGGTTGATAATCTTTCACTCAGAATAAACAAAGGCGAGAGAATTGCGATTGTCGGCGTTAACGGTGCAGGCAAATCTACCCTTGTAAAGCTCATCTGCGGTCTGTTTGTTCCGCAGGAAGGTCAGATTCTCATAAACGGCATTGACAGCAGACTGTTTAACCGTGATGAATACTATCAGTTATTCTCTACTCTGTTTCAGGACTGTGCGTTACTTCCCGCAACGGTTGCGAAAAATATCGCACTCTGCGAGGAAAATAAAATTGACCGTGACAGACTCCGTGAATGTATGATTCTTGCAGGTATTCTCGATAAAATTGAAAGCTTACCTCAAAAAGAAAACACTCTGCTTGTGCGTGAGGTTCACGAGGGTGCGGTTGCACTTTCGGGCGGCGAGCTTCAGAGGCTTCTGCTCGCAAGGGCACTCTATAAAGATGCTCCGATAATCATTCTTGACGAGCCGACCGCCGCACTCGACCCGATTGCAGAGAACGATATGTATTTAAAATACAGCGAGCTTACCAAAGACAAAACCGCAATTTACATATCCCACAGACTTTCGTCAACCCGTTTCTGCGACAGAATTATTCTTCTTGACGATGCAAAAATTGCCGAAACGGGAACGCACGATGAGCTTCTTGCACTCGGCGGAAAATATGCCGAGATGTTTGAAACTCAGAGCAGATATTACAGAGAGGAGGCGGTAATATGAAGAAGTTTTTCACGGACTTAAAAGAAGATTTTGAGATAATAAGACAAGGCTTGAAGCTCGTTAAAATCTATCTCGGAGAAAACTATTTTTCTCTTAACCTCATAGTCAAAATTCTCCGTGCCGTGTCGCCCTACATAACCATTTACTGCACGGGTCTTGTTATCACGGCACTCACCGAAAAACAAGGGTTTGAGCAGATAATAAAATATGTTCTCATCGCTACAATAACAACGCTCGTTATTGATGTAATAATCCGCACAATCAACCGAAAAGCCTTGATAATGCTCAACAGCTGTTGGGAAAAGCATTCCGCACTTCTCTCACGAAAGGCTCTTGAACTCGACTATGCAAAGGCTGAAAGCTCATCCGTTCAGGAGCTTCGGGGCAAAATCGAAGAAAATGCCAACAACGGCAACGGTCTGACCTGGGTTGCCGAATGTGTTGCGGAAATGATATCCTGCGTGTTCTCAATTATCGTTGCTGTTGTTATGATTTCGGGTATGATTTTCAGCAAATCCGATGCTCCGCAAACGGGAATTATGGCTCTTGTCAATTCTCCGATTTTCGCCGCAGGTCTTGTTGTTTTCACCGCCGTTATGATTGCCGTTTCCGTTAAGTATCACAGCCTGAGCGAGAAAAAGCAGTTCAACATTTTCAACCGGGTTGTTAAGTTTAACCCCGTTCTTGAATACTACAATCAGAAATATCTTAACGAAAACGAAAGCGGCAAGGATGTCAGAATATTCAACGAAAAAGGACTTATCAACGAGGAAATCTCCGAAAAGATTTACAACCCCATTTCAAAAATGAGAAAGGATACTTTCAGAGTCTGGGCAACAATCGGTCAGGTCAGCACGGTTTCAACAAATCTGCTCGGCGGTCTTGTTTATATTTTTGTCGGACTGAAAGCTCTTGCAGGTGCATTCGGTGCAGGCAAGGTTGTTGAATATTACGGTGCAATAACAAAGCTCATCACCGCCTGCACGGATATCGCAGGCAATGCAGGATATCTGAGAGCAAACAATGTTCAGTTAAAGCAGGAAATCGAATATCTGGCTCTCGTTTCCGATATGGAAAACGGCACAAGAACGGTTGATGATATTGACCCCGCAAACTCCGTTTTTGAATTTCACGATGTTTCGTTTGCTTATCCCGAAACCGAGCCGCTGATTTTGAAGAATTTCAGTATGCAGATAAAATCGGGTGAGCGTCTTGCGGTTGTCGGCATGAACGGAAGCGGTAAATCAACGATGATAAAGCTTCTCTGCCGTCTTTATGACCCCACCGAAGGCAGAATCACTCTCAACGGAATTGACATCCGTGAATTTGACTATGCAGAATATTTGAAGCTCTTTGCCATAGTTTTTCAGGATTTCAAGCTTCTTGCATTTCCCGTCGGCGAAAATGTTGCCTGCTCGGATGAATATGACGAAGAAAAGGTATGGAAATGCCTTGAAATGGCAGGTGTAAAAGACAGAGTTGAGGAATTTCCGAAAAAACTGAAACAGTCGGTTTATAAGCTCTATGAAAAAGACGGAATCGACCTTTCGGGCGGCGAAGAACAGAAAATCGCCATTGCAAGAGCACTCTATAAGGATGCACCGTTTGTTATTCTCGATGAACCCACCGCCGCCCTCGACCCCATTGCCGAGAGTGAAATTTATTCACGCTTCAATGATATTGCAGGCGGCAAAACAGCAGTTTATATCTCCCACAGACTTTCATCCTGCCGTTTCTGCAGCAGAATCGTTGTTTTTGATAACGGTTCTGTCATACAGGAAGGCACTCACGAAGAACTTCTTGAAAGTCCAAATGGCAAATACTCCGAGCTTTGGAACGCTCAGGCACAATACTACGCAGAAAATAAAGAAGGTGAATAAAATGATATTTGATAAAAAGAAAATAATTCTGAAAAACGGTCAGCAGGCAATCTTAAGAACTCCGTGCGAAGAAGATGCGGAAGCGATGCTCAACAACATCAAAACCGCTTGCGGAGAAACGGATTTTCTGAGCCATTACAAAGAATATTGGGATAAGATTTCAATTGAAAGCGAAAAGGAATGGATACGCAGTAAGCGTGACTCCGAAAACAATCTCGTGATTGCGTGTTATATAGACGGCAGACCCGTCGGCAGCTGTGATATTACTTTCTTCAACAATTGCAAAAATTTCCACCGTGCGGGATTGGGCATATCCATAACGAAAAAATATTGGAATCTCGGCATCGGCTCCGCAATGTTTGAGGCACTTATTGAATCCGCCCGAAACCATGAAGGCACGGAGATTATTGAGCTTGATTTTATCGAGGGCAACGACAGAGCAAAAGCGCTTTACGAAAAATTCGGTTTTAAAGTTATTGCAGTCAAACCCAACTACTGCAAACTCAAAGACGGAACATATCAGAACCTGGTTTATATGCAGAAATACTTGTGATTTCGGTAACAAGTCCGTTTTATGACACAGTAAAGAGCGTATAATCAAAGCATAACCCCAAAAGGAGGAGCAATATGCTTTATCTTGAAAGATTTTCTCTGCCGTCAGACTATACGGAAATTCAGTTCATAAGATTTGAGAACAGAACCTGTTTCAACACAATGTATCCGTTCAAGATTTTTCCCGACAAGGAATTGGAAAAAATAAGTTTTTCGCCCGTAACGATTTTTTACGGCGGTAACGGTTCGGGCAAAACAACTCTGCTGAACGTTATTTCTCAGAAACTTCACGCTGCCCGTCAATCCGAATTCAACAACAGTCCGTTTTTCGGTGAATATGTTAATTACTGCCGTTCGGAGCTTGCGAAAAGACCGCAGGAAATCCGTTATATTTCAAGCGATGATGTTTTTGATTATGTTCTTGATTTGCGCAGCATCAACGAAGGAATTGACACCCGCAGAGAAGAAGCATCCGAAACATATTTTGAGCTGAAATCAAAGATATCCGACCCCGAAGAAAGACGGTTTAAAGGTCTTGACGATTATGACCGATGGAAAGAAATTCACGATGCGGCGGCAAAGAAAAATTCGCTTTCAAAATATGTAAAAAAGAACGTGGGTAAGAATCTTGATATGTGTTCAAACGGCGAAACCGCAATGAAGTTTTTTGTTGACCGCATAGGCGAAAAAGCTCTTTATCTGCTTGATGAGCCTGAAAACAGCTTATCAATAAAACTTCAGACAGAGCTTGCAAATTTCATTTATGATTCGGCAAGATTTTTCGGCTGTCAGTTTATAATCGCAAGCCATTCGCCGATATTCCTATCAATGAAAAACGCACGGATTTATAATCTTGATTCCGTTCCCGTCAGAACCTGCGATTGGACAGAACTTGAAAACGTAAGAGCATATTTTGACTTCTTTGAGCAGCACCGTTCCGAATTCCTGAAATAAAAAACTCACCTCAACCGAATCGGTTGGGGTGATGTTGCATACAGAAAATAAGTAGTGTATAATGAAAATATATTTTTAATAATACGGAGAAATTATGAGCAGACAAAACATATTTGACAATGAAACATTTTTCAACAGCTACAAAGCTCTGCGTGACAGCGATTGCAATGCCAACGATTTGATTGAACAACCAGCTATGCGTAAACTTCTGCCCGACCTTAACGGCAAAACAGTTCTTGATTTGGGTTGCGGTTACGGTCACAACTGCATTGATTTTGTAAGCAGAGGTGCGGATAAAGTTATCGGCATTGACATATCCGAAAAGATGCTTGCCGTTGCAAAAGAAGAATCCGTACACAGTAAAATCGAGTATCGCAATATGAGTATGACCGATATATCAAAGCTCGGTGAAACCTTTGATTTCATTTACAGTTCTCTTGCTTTTCATTATGTTGAGGATTTCGATGCTTTTGCAAAGGATATGTATTCCGTTCTCAATGAAGGCGGTCGGCTTCTGTTTTCGCAGGAACATCCGATTATAACCTCAACCGTTGACGGTGCAGGTCATTTCAATAAAAACGAAAACGGTGAAAAAGTTTCATACACTTTTTCAAACTATAACCAACCGGGCGAACGCAGAATTCATTGGTATGTTGACGGTGTTGTGAAATATCACCGAACTTTCAGCAACATTATCAACGCTCTTGCAAAAGCAGGATTTGTTATCGAAGAAGTCTGCGAACCCACACCCGAAGAATGGGTAATTGAAAAAGTACCCGCTTGGGTAAAGGAATATATCAAACCGAATTTCTTGATCGTAAAAGCAAGAAAGACTATATAAAACGGTGATTATATGAAAACACTTATTCTGAACAGCTCCCCTTGCAGGAACTGAGATACTGTCAGTTTAATTAACAAGCTAACAGAGCAACCGAACGGTGAATATAAGATAGTTGATACTTATTATCCGGATATTTCAGCTTGCGTTGACCGGGTTGCCCGAATGAATAATATTGAAGAAAGAGCAAGAGAAACCGTTAATAGCAAAAGCACCGAGCGATAAACTCGGTGCTTTTGTTAAAGATGGGGGTAGATATATGAATAAGTTATTTCAAAATTGAAACGGCATCGGAGATTGTTTTTTCCATTGCTTCTCTACCGTATTTATCGACCTCGGATTTGTTCTTTTCTCCGTGGGTCAGGCAGCCTGCACCGCCGATACATCCGCCGATACAAGCCATACCCTCAATGAAATTGGCATCAAGAACATTCTTGCTCTTTTTGAGAAGTGCAAGCTTGCAGGCTTCGATTCCGTCGCAGACTGCGGGCTTGATGTCAAAATCAATGTTCTGCTCTTTCATCGCCTGAGCAACAGCATCCGACAGTCCGCCTGAACGGGCGAAAATTCTGCCGTAATACGATGCGTTATCAAGTACATCTTCTTCAAGAGTTGTTATATCAATATCCTTACTGTCAAAGAGTGCCTGAAGCTCTTCAAAGGTCAGCACGCTGTCAACATAAGGCTTGACGGATTCGAGCTGTGCTTCCGCTTTCTTTGCTGTGCATGGACCGATGAAAACAACCTTTGCGCCTTCGCTTGTTTCCTTGATATACTTTGCAAGTGCCGCCATGGGTGAAAGATTATGGGAAATATGCTCCGCAAGCTGAGGGAATGCGGATTTTACATAGGATACGAATGCAGGGCAGCAGGAACTTGTGAGGAAACCTTTTTCAGCAAGCTCTTTTGATTCTGCCATTGCAACCATATCCGCACCGAGTGCAGCTTCAACAACGGTAAAGAATCCGAGTTCTTTGAGTCCGCTGATAACCTGTCCGAGCTTTGCATATGTGAACTGGCTTGAAATCGAGGGTGCAACAACCGCATAAACCTTGTATTTTTTGTTTTCTTCACTCTTTTTGATGATGTCTATAACATTCACCATATAGGATTTATCCATAATTGCACCGAAGGGGCACTGATAAACGCAAGCACCGCAGGCAGTACATTTATCGTTGTTGATTTCAGCCGCCTTGTGCTCATTCATTGAAATTGCCTTGATTTTGCAGGCACTCTGGCAGGGTCTTTTTCTGCTTACTATTGCAGTATAAGGACACACTTTTGCACAGGCACCGCATTCCACACACTTTGATTTATCAATATGTGCAACGTGGTTGTTATCGAATGTAATTGCACCCCTCTTGCACACATCCTCGCATCTGTGAGCAAGACAGCCTCGGCAGGCATTTGTTACTTCATAACCGCCGACGGGACATTCATCGCAGGCAATATCGATTACCTCAATGACATTGGGATTGAGCTTATCTCCGCCCATTGCAATCTTGACTCTTTCTGCAAGTATTGCACGTTCTTTATAGACACAGCAACGCATAGTGGGTTCGTTACCGGGAACAAGTGTCTTGGGGATATCAAGAAGATTATCAAACAGAGTTTCATTCCAAGCCTGTCTTGCAACCTCTCTCAAAACCTTATATTTGAGATGCTGAACTTTTGTATCAAACTTTCTCATAATAAATTCTCCTTAAAAGTAACTCACTTTGATGCGTTTGCCCATCTTTTTGAGGCAAGCCGAAAGCTCCTCAACAAGATTCATTTTTATGCTGAAATTAATAGGCAGATCGGGATTCTGATGAGCAGGATTGATTGCTCTGCCTACATAGAAATTTATATCAGTTGCTTCCTCAAAAAGCAAGCGGGAAATTAATGAAGCTCCGTCACGCTTCAAGCTCCAATGCTCATAATGTTCGTTTTCGCCGAGATAATCCTTTGCGTATTCAACAACCTTATTGACGGTGATAACCCCTTCCGTTACAAGGTCAACTCCCTCTATTTCGGCAATGGGAGGCACATCTGCTTTTTCAAAGCTCAGGCTTGCTTTTATGGGTTTGCCCAGATATTTTGCGGCAATTGAAGACGTTGTACCGCCGCAGATGATGTGTTTGCCTTCCTTTGAGAAGAAAAGGGACATCATGCGGTTTGCATCGTCACGGTTTGACGGAGGACCGAAAAGAATATTCATCGGCTCACGCTTTCTGATACGCACAACGCAGGCTGTTGCATCGTCGCCGGGCTTTCCGCCGTAAAGCTTGAAGCACTCATCAACAAGTATTGTTGAAAGCGTTTTTGCAGTATATCCTACGGGGGCGAGAGTTTCCATAAAAGAAATAATATCTTCACGTTTCCAGCCGAAGTTATAGGACATCCCTATTCCCGCATGGGGACAGCCGTCACTCATTGCAACAAAAATATCGTTTTCCTGAAGCTTTATCACGCTTTTATAAATCTTTTTGCCTCCGATATTCATTTCGGTTTTGGGATAATCGTAATTTTCTTCATTGCGGATAACGATTACCTGCGGATTATCATACTGAATAACCTCGGCAATGTCGTTGTTTTTCAGATGAATAATCGTAAAGGTTGAATATGCAACACCTCTGACTGAGCAAACAGGAAGTGTTGCGGCAATGGTGGAAACACATTCTTCAATCGGGAGACCTTCAGCCATCATTGTTGAAATTATCTTCGATGTCAGAGTTGAAAGAATGCTTGCTTTGACTCCGCTTCCGAGTCCGTCTGCAAGAACGATAACCTGAGAGTTTTCATCCTGCTCAACAATATCAACATGGTCGCCGCAAAGCTCTTCACCGTAATGGTTAACGCTTTTATAGCCGATATCTGCACACAAATCATTCATCGGTAATCGACTCCTTCAGCTTCGCAAGAGCGATTTTGGTTTCTGCGGCGGTTTCGCCCAGAAGCGATGCGATTTCCTGAACAATACGCATCTGCTTTTCAACAACTCTGTCTGCAACCTCGACGGTCTGGCGGCTGATATTTTCTTTCTTTTCACGCTCAGCTTCTTCATCGGTTACATCACGCATGATGCCGATAAGCAGGTGTGAATCACGGTCATAAACAACCGTCTGCTCAACATATCTTTTATATTCGGCAAGATATACACGCTGGTCACGCACGTCTCTGCCGGTTGAGAGTACAGTCATAAACACACTCGGATCGAGAATTCTGATAACCTGGTCTCCGAGAACATCGGATGCACTGCGGATATTCATAATCTTTCTTGCAGCGGTATTTATCTGCTGAACCTCAAGCTGTTCGTTGAGAACGATAAGTCCGTTGGGAGTGTTTTTGACGATTGTGTCGGAAAAGCTTTCTGCTTTATCCTTAAGATAAGGCAGACACATTGAAAATTCTGCCTTGCCCTGTGAAATTGCAATTGCTTTCTCGCGGCAGGTGTTGTATCCGCACGAGCCGCAGTTAAGCTCGTCTGACGGCTTGAACTTGCCCATCTGACGGAGAATATTGCTGATTTCAATTTCAGAAGGCATCGGAAGCTTTCTTTCGATATAGCTGAAATTCTTTTTGAGTTCAATGGGTCTGGGCATATCAACCTCAAAATCCTTTGAACCTGCATAATTTGCAACCTCAATATAGTCTTTGATATTCGAGGTGTGGTGGTATTTTTCGATAACAGGGCCGCCTACACAGCTGCCGACACAGGCAGACATTTCGATAAAGCACTTATGAATCTTGCCGTTTTCGATATCCTTGAGCACCTGAATGCAGTTTTCAACACCGTCGATTGCAACGTATGTATAGTCGCTCGATTCGCTCATTGTTTTGAGTACACCACCCGTTGTGGGGAAGAATCTTGCACGGCTGAATTCGTCCTTATCGGACACAGCTTCAAGCTCAATAATTTCTTCCTTCATCCATTCGGTAAGCTCTTCAAAGGTGAGCACCGCATCGGCAATGCCTTCGTAGTATTCAGCCTCATCCTTTTTGGCAACGCAAGGACCGACAAAAACAGTTTTGGCATTGGGGATACGCTTTTTGATATCCTGACAATGTGCCTGCATAGGCGACATAACATCTGCAAGATAGCCGAGTGCTGCCGGATAGTGCTTCTGAATAAGCAGATTTATTGAATGGCAGCAGGAAGATATTATAACATCTCTGTCTTCCTCTGCGAGTATTCTTTCGTATTCATTTTTAACGATTGTTGCACCGATTGCGGTTTCTTCAACATCGAAGAAACCAAGCTTCTGAAGTGCCGAACGCATTGAGTTGATACCTGCACCGTCATAGTTTGCGATAAACGAGGGAGCAAGGCTGACAACCACGGGGTCACCGCTCTGGATAAGCACCTTTACCTTTTCAACCTCGTTCACGATTTCCTTTGCATTCTGCGGACACACAACAAAGCACTGACCGCAGAGAATACATTCGTTACCGATAATATGTGCCTGATTGCCCGAAAAGCGAATAGCTTTAACCGGACAATGGCGGATACATTTATAGCAGTTTTTGCAGTTCGATTTTTTAAGAGTAAGACAATTCATAAATTATTACTTCCCTTCAACTGCCGACAAAATATTGTCATTAAAGAATTCTTTGAAATTTTCTTTTGTTATGCCGACGTGAACATCATCATCAACCTGAATTGTAACACCAATGCGATTACACTTGCCGATGCAAAAGCTTCCGGCAAGTGTAACCTCGTCTTCAAGATGATGTTCTTCAACGGCTTTCTGAAGAAGCTCAACAATTTCGGGTGAGCCCTTCAGGTGGCATGAGCTGCCGACGCAAACCTGAACAATCACCATATTTTACACCTTCGCAATAACTTCTTTTGAGAAGAATTCGTCTACTGTTTCGGGAGTTACCGAAAAGAAATTGTCGTCAACGGTAACGCATACACCCTGCTGACATTTGCCCATGCAGAAAGTGCCGCCAAGCTCAACCTTGTCGCCGAGCTTGTTTTCGCTGATGAGATACTGAAGCTGTTCAACAACCTGTCTTGAACCTTTGATGTGGCATGATGAGCCGATACATACTGTAATTTTCATTGTCGTTATCTCCTTATTCGTAATCTACAACGTTAGCCCATGAAAGAAGGAATTCTCTCTCTTTTTCATTGCCCTTAACCGACTGTGAAGCCGCAACAATGGGCATCCACTTCTGAACATACTGCATTGCTGTGTTGCTCTTCTTGCAGAAGAGTTCAAGATATTCCTTTGCACCGTTGATGTCACCGCTGAGCCAGAAAAGAAGATAAGTTCTTGCAGCATCTGCAGAAGCGTTACCCTGTGTTGCGTGTGACCAGTCAAGGATATAGGGAGTGCCGTCTTCTGCGATAATGATGTTTGAGGGGTTAAAGTCGCCGTGGCATACCTTGTTGTGCTTGGGCATACCTTCAAGACGGGTGTGAAGGTCATACTTTGTTGTTGCTTCAAGCTCTGACTGGCTGATTTTTCTGTTCATCTTATCCTTGAGCTTGTTGAGAAGCGGACAGGTCTTTGACTGCACTTCAAGCTGAAGGTCAACAAGAAGCTCAAGATATTCGCTCTTCTTATCTTCATCTTCTGCCATAAGCTGTGCAAGTGTTTTGCCCTTGATATACTCGGAAACGATTGCCCATTTGCCGTCAATCATTGTTACTTCGAGAACCTTGGGGATGTTAAGACCGGTTTCTTCAATTCGTGCCTGATTAAGAGCTTCGTTGAGAACATCAGCCTTTGAATAATCGGAATTGAAAACCTTAACGCAAACGTCACCGTCGCGGTAGATTGTCTTATTGTTTCTTACTGCTATTACTCTGTCAAGTTTCATTGTTGTATATCCTCCTTCTCAATTATGCCTTCTTGCTTTTTCTGTATGCGGACTTAACCTTGTCGGACTCAAAAACCTTGATGTCGTCTGCTGTGGGCATAGCCTTTTCAACAAAGTGCTTGCCGTAGTAAGCATTGAGATACATCTGCTTGAGTTCGCTCATAAGGGGATATCTGGGGTTAGCACCTGTGCACTGGTCATCGAATGCCTGCTCAACCATATCATCAAGACGGTCAAGGAAATCCTTTTCATCAATACCGTAATCTTTTATTGTATCTTTAATACCAACCTGAGCCTTGAGGTCATTGATTGCCTTAATGAGGTTTTCGAGCTTTTCGTTGTTGTTCTTGCCGCCGAGACCGAGATAGTCAGCAATTTCTGCATAGCGTGCAAGAGTGTGAGGATGGTCATACTGTGAGAATGTGCCCATCTTTGCGGGAGCTTCGGAAGCATTGAAGCGGAGAACCTCTTCAATCATCAGTGCGTTTGCAACGCCGTGGGGAAGATGATGGAATGCACCGAGTTTATGAGCCATTGAGTGGCAGATGCCGAGGAATGCATTTGCGAATGCCATACCTGCCATTGTTGCTGCGTTAGCCATCTTCTCTCTTGCTTCAACGTCTGTCTGACCGTTTTCGTATGCTCTGGGAAGATAAGCAAAGATATTCTTGAGCGCCTGAAGAGCAAGACCGTCTGTATAGTCGGTTGCAAGCATTGCGGCATAAGCTTCAACAGCGTGGGTTACTGCGTCGATACCGGATGCTGCTGTAAGACCCTTGGGAGCTGACATATGGAAATCTGTAGCAATGATTGGCATGTTGGGGAGAAGTTCGTAGTCAGCAAGAGGATACTTAACGCCTGTCTGCTCGTCAGTGATAACTGCGAAGGGAGTAACCTCTGAACCTGTACCTGCTGATGTGGGAACAGCGATGAAGTATGCCTTTTCGCCCATCTTGGGGAATGTGTAAACTCTCTTGCGGATATCGATAAATCTCATTGCCATATCCATAAAGTCTGCTTCGGGATGCCCGTAGAGAACCCACATAATCTTTGCGGCATCCATTGCCGAACCGCCGCCGAGAGCGATGATTGTGTCGGGTTTGAATGCAGCCATCTGAGCCGCACCGTTCTTTGCATTGAGAAGAGTGGGGTCAGGCTGAACATCAAAGAATGTTGTGTGAACAATGTCCATTTCATCAAGCTTATCTGTAATGGGCTTTGTGTAGCCATTTTCATAGAGGAAGTTGTCTGTTACGATGAATGCTCTCTTCTTGCCCATAACGTTCTTGAGCTCGTCGAGTGCAACGGGAAGACAGCCTTTCTTGATATATACCTTTTCGGGTGCACGGAACCAAAGCATATTTTTCCTTCTTTCTGCAACAGTTTTAATATTGATAAGGTGCTTTACACCAACGTTATCCGATACGGAGTTGCCGCCCCAGGAGCCGCAGCCGAGAGTAAGCGAGGGAGCAAGCTTGAAGTTGTAAAGGTCACCGATACCGCCGTGTGATGAGGGGGTATTGACAAGAATACGGCAGGTCTTCATTCTTGCTGCGAATTCGTTGATTTTTGCAACTTCTGTAACTTCGTTTACATAGAGGGATGAGGTATGACCGTAACCGCCGTCTGCAACAAGGTGCTCAGCCTTTGAAAGAGCATCTTCGAAGTTTTCTGCCTTATACATTGCAAGTACGGGTGAAAGCTTTTCGTGAGCAAATTCTTCGCTGATATCAACGCTTTCAACTTCACCGATAAGTATTTTTGTTCCTTCGGGAACGGTTACGCCTGAAAGCTCTGCAATCTTTACGGCAGGCTGACCGACTATTTTTGCATTGAGCGCACCGTTGATGATGATTGTCTTTCTTACTTTTTCTGTTTCTGCGGGGTTGAGGAAATAACAGCCTCTTGCGGCGAATTCTTCCTTAACAGTATCGTAGATGCTTTCCATAACGATAACCGACTGCTCTGATGCACATATCATACCGTTATCAAATGTCTTTGAATGAATGATTGAGTTAACGGCAAGAAGGATATCTGCACTGTCATCGATGATAGCGGGTGTATTACCGGCACCGACACCGAGAGCAGGCTTACCGCTTGAATAAGCAGCCTTAACCATACCGGGGCCGCCTGTTGCAAGAATGATATCTGCTTCTTTCATAACCGTGTTTGTCATTTCAAGTGAGGGTACATCAATCCAGTCTATGATTCCTTCGGGAGCACCCGCTGCAACTGCTGCTTCAAGAACAAGCTTTGCGGCTGCAATTGTACAGCCCTTTGCTCTGGGGTGCGGAGAGATAATAATAGCATTTCTTGTTTTGAGAGCAAGAAGGCACTTGAAGATAGCGGTTGAAGTAGGGTTTGTTGTGGGGATAACAGCGGCAATAACGCCGATGGGGTCTGCTATTTTCTTAATGCCGAAAGCTTTGTCTTCTTCTATAATGCCGCAGGTCTTTGTGTCTTTGTAAGCATTGTAGATGTATTCTGAAGCGTAATTATTCTTGATAACCTTGTCTTCAACAATGCCCATACCTGTTTCTTCAACAGCCATTTTTGCAAGTGGAATTCTTGCCTTGTTTGCCGCCGATGCAGCTGCAAGGAAAATCTTGTCAACCTGCTCCTGAGTATAGGTTGCGAAAACCTGCTGAGCTTTTCTTACGCGTACAATCGCTTCGTTGAGCTTTTCTACGCCGTCGATGATTTCGTAAGTTTTTGTAGCCATTTTATATCCTCCTGAATATGATTTACATAATTGATAACTTGTTATTAAGATATGCGAGTGAGAGTGCAAGTCTTTCCTGCTTGAGAAGAACTGAGTCAGGCACACTGAGGTCACACGGTGCAAAATTCCAGATTGCCGGTATTCCGCTTTGAACCATCCGGTCACACACATCCTGTGCCGACCCTGCACCAACCGTTATAATTCCGATTCTGATGTCGTTCCGTTTACAGTAATCATCAAAATCTTTCATCGGCAGAATTTCGATTGAGCGATTATAGCGGATTGCAGTTTCGTTGCAGTCAAATGCGGCGGTGATTTTTACACCGTATTCCTCAAAATCATCAAACTCCAAAAGAGCTTTTCCAAGCTTTCCTGCACCGACAAGTACGGCATTGGTCATATTGCCTTTACCAAGATGACTCTCTATGCTTTTTATCAAATCCGATGTTTTATAGCCGACCTTCGGTTTGCCTTCACCGCTTACCGCACTCAGATCTTTTCTGACCTGAACCTCACCGAGAGAAAGTTTTTTTGCAATTACGGTTGCGGAAATATACGGAACATCGTCAACAGACATTTCGCGTAAAAGCTGAAGATAATGCGGAAGCCTGCCCAATGTTGCTTTTGTTATACTCGGTTTATCCACCGTAATACCTCCTCTCTCTTGAGTCCTCAGCTATCTTAACAAAAGTTCAGGAGGTTGGGAATTATTAAAATGTTCAATCGGTATTATCAATATCGATAACCCCTGTATCGATATAAAATTAAAAGACCCACCCGTTAAGGATGAGTCTTGAAATTTTCGTTATTCAGATGCTTGCGTTTTGATTCGCACAAAGCGGTTATAAACTTTTTATCAAGGTCGGTCAGTTTGTATCCGTCTTTATAAATCAAAACATCTTTATATACCTTTTTGTTATCTACGCATTTTTTCTGAACGAGGTTATACCGTTCAAGAACGCTCGGCGGTGCAGGAGAAACCCACATGAACGTTTCGGGATTCTGTGAAAGCAAATCAAACTGACTTGCTCTTTCGAAAATGAAAATCCTGCGGTCAATGTTATCAGGCAATTCCGATTTGACAACCTTTGCAAGCGGAAGCGACGGCACGTAGGGGTCAGCATGTGCAATTTCGATATAATCGGTCAAATCGTCAAAAGTTATTTCCTCTTTCTTTGCAAGCGGACTTTCCGCACTCATAATAAGGCAGTAAGAAAACTCCGTTACCATTTCATAGCTCAAAGCTTTTTCTTCAAGCATCGATTTGAAATACTTATCAAAGTTTTCCGCATAACGGATAATTCCGAGCTTGTAATCGTGATTGAGAATATTGTTGATTGTTCGCTGTGAATTTGTTTCCTTGTAAAATATTTCGCAGGCATCTTTTGAAAGAGTTTTTGAAAACTCCGCAAACGCATCGGAAATATAACACGCTCTCGGAACGGAAATTGAAAACTTCTGCTTTTTCACCTGACCGCTTTTGTACATATTCTCAACCTGGTCAATCTGCTTGAGAATATCCTTGGCATAGCTGATGAATTCTTCACCTTCGGGAGTAAGCACCATTCCTTTTGCCGTGCGGTCAAAAACAGTTATACCCAGATCGGCTTCAAGCTCTTTGATTGAACGGCTGATGTTGGGCAATGCTACATAAAGACTTTCCGCCGCCTTGTTGAGTGAGCCGACCTTCGCAACCTCAACGGCATATTTCATATGCAGTATATTCATTTATCTCACCTCTGTATGAGTCAGATTTATAAAAATAACATGACACTCCTTTGTCATCTATTTATACAAATTCTTGTTTTTCAATTTCATTATAATGCCCGACACAAATTTTTCAACACTTGAACTGATGATGGATATAATAAATATCTTCTGCATCGGAGATTACGGCTTTTCTGATAGTAAAATTTATATTCATTTTCAAACACCTATGTAAATCGGAATTTACAAATCAAAATGCTGCTTCATTAGTTCATACACGGTTTTCTTATCACTATCAAGCAATAAAACCTCTTTTTTTGGAGCATAGTGATGAGAAAATTCTTCATCTATGTATGAATGGTTGTTAATTACAATGGCATTTTTATATCGTGGTCTCACATGTAAATGTAAATGAGGGTTTGGTCTTGCTTCTTTGTAAAAGTTGTTCAGCAAACAACTCCAATTACTCAATTCAGCCCCTAATACTTCCTTGTATATATATTCTAATCTATCTATAATTGTTTTCAATTCAATCCATTCGGATATATCGAGTTCAGAAAGACTTCCACAATGTCTATTCAAAACTAAAATGCATCTGCCGACATAATCCTGAATATCTGCTAAATAAACAGACCAATGCAAGGATTTATATAACAGCCATTCGTTTTCTTTATAATCACACCATTCACACATAAATAATCACCTCACAAATTATCAATTTGCTATAGTTAACGTTCCGATTTTAACAATGCGTAATAACAAGCATCACAAATGCCCTGATTATTCCAATCGGAACTGCGCAGAGTTCCCTCATATTTCATTCCGCATTTTTGCATTACCTTACCTGAATACGGATTTCTTGGATCGTGTCTTGCTTCAATGCGGTTTACATCTACTACATCAAACAAAAAATCCATAACCGCCTTCAGTGCCTCTGACATAATTCCTTGATGCCACCATGCTCTGCCAAGACAATAGCTGATTTGCGTTGATGAAACCTCTTCGTTCATAAAACCTACAGCGATAGCTCCAATCGGTTCATCGCCGTTTTCTTTCAAAACAATACCCCAATGATAATATTTTTCGTCTGAATATTGTTTCACCCAATCATTCATAATCTTTTGACTTTCTTCTTGATTTGAATGAGTTTTCCACATCAAAAACTTTGTTACTTCCGGGTCTGATGCCCAATTCTTAAACATTGCAGATGCATCATCTATCTCGTATCGTCTTAAAATCAATCTGTCTGTTTCTAACCTTTGCGTTCCGCAATGTTTCATAAAATTACACCTCTTTATTCTTTATTACGATAAGCATATCCGAAATCTATCGGCGGTGAAGTTACTGAAACATATACAAATTCAGTATCACCGTCATTTAACAAACCGTGAATGTCATTATCTTCAAATCTGACAACATCACCTGCAGTAAAAATCATTTCTTCGTCATCTGCAAGAAGCAATTTGCCTTTACCCTTAACTGCATACCATATCTGTTCAGAACTATCGTGCTTATGTCTCTGCTGACTTACACCAACTTCAAGATGAACTTCCGTAATTGTAACTCTTTCGCTTTTTGAATTTTCGGGATTTATCAGTTGTCTTGAAACAACTCCGGGATTTGAAAGTTCTTTTATGTTTTCTCGATTAATAAATTCCATTTTATTGTCAAACTCCATAGAAGTATCTTTTAATGTTTTCGGAATCGGGATAGTTAATTTCATCTATCGCCCTGATTACTTTGTCGGCATCATATTCCAAGTCAATCAAACCAATTTCGATACCTTCGTTTTCTAAATTCACTATACCTGCTCGTGCGATATTTTTATCAAGTGCAGGACATCCGAGCGAACCGACATTTATGTAAAATTTATCGCCTTTGCAAATGTTTCTGTTATGGTTGTGACCGTATAAAACAATATCGCATTTAACATTAGAAAACATCTTTTTCAAGTCATTTTCATCAGGATTCATTTTGCCGTTGATATAATGACCGTCATAATCCATACAGTAGTGCAGAACGGACAAAGTGTAGCCTTCGGATTTTATGCTAACCTTATATGGTAAATTTCTGAGAAAGTCAACTGATTCTTTTGACAACAAACTATGTTCCCATTTGTGATGTTTCATTTCCTCATAACCCATATGTTCTTCATTGGGATATTCGGTTGGCATTTCATCGAGCAGGTATTTTTCGTGATTTCCTCGCACGGCAATTAAATCAGGAATCTGCATCAGATATTGTACTGTTTCTTCGGGATAAGGTCCGATTCCGATTATATCTCCGCAACAAATAATCTTATCGCATTGCAGTTCTTGTAATTTTTCTACAACAACTTCAAGTGCAACAAGATTGCTATGTATATCTGTAACTACTCCTAATCTCATAGTTTTTACCCGCCACTTATACCGATTACAATATAATTATCAATATGTTTTTTGACTGCATCACACGTATATATACAAAACAACTTTATTCTGTTTTGCACAATATCATTATAATACCCGTCAGCCATTTTTGCAACACTTGAATTGACGGTGAATCAGATATATAATTTCAGTATATGACAACCCAAACAAATCGTATTTGTTCAAGAAAACATTTTCGTTTGCAGATATAATTGTGTTGTAGAAATCGATTTTTACAATCAATCTGAACATAGGAGAATGTATTATGGAGAACACAGAACTTATTTTCAAAGCTGTTGAATTTGCAAAACAAAATGCATCCGACAATGAAATATCCGTTGAAGATGTTGCCGCAAACGCAGGCTTTTCCATTGATTATTTCAATCGTATATTTCTCACTCACACGGGTTTTACCGTGACAGCGTATATGAATTATGTCCGTTTAAAAAATGCATAACAAAAAAGACCTGCAAAATTATGTGTTTTGCAAATCGGCTAAATATGTAAGGATTCCAGCTTAATTGTTATCTATGTTTTTGAGGTGTTCTATCACTTTTGCATAATATATTCGCAAAAATTTTGCCGAACCTGCAACCATATAAACGTAATAATGTTTTCCTTCCGCTCGTTTTTTGTCCATAAAACAAAACACAGGATTTTCAAAATCGACACTTTGAAGTATTGCTTGACAAACTAAGAAAAGTGTTTTTCTCAAATGTGGTGTTCCTCGTTTGGAAACCCGTCTTGATTTCGATTCAAAGCTACCAGATTGATATGGCGGTGCATCCATTCCTGCAAAAGCAACCAACGAATTTTTACTTTTAAATCGTCGAACATCACCTATCTCTGCCATAAGCTGAGGCCCCGTAATATTTCCGCCTCCTTTCATTGCCATAACAACATCAAATTCCGGCAACAATGACGATAACCGTAACATTTCATATCTGATAATATGAAGTGAATCATACACCGCATTCAAACTATCAACTGCTTGCGTAATCAATATCTTTGTGCTTTCATTTTTTGGAAATGTTGCAACCGAATTTTTGCGGTCATATAAATCTTTTCTGCAGTTGTTTTTCTGAACTGATAATTATTACGGATACACCATTTTCTGTAAGATTCAGAAAAATTATTGATAGATTGAGAAACTACGCAATCCTTATGCCAAAATCTTTTTACAAAATCAACCCACTTAACATGTCCGCAATTGTTTCGGATTTCAGCTCCGAAAAAATTATTCGCTCCCGGAAACGTTTGGTCAACAAGTGATATTAAACCGTTTCTTAAAGCAACGCTTGTGCTTTGAACACGTTCATATAACCTGTTTTGGAATTTCAGCATTTGACGTGTTTCATCTTCACCTGATAATTTCTGAAGACTTGACCAATAGGATAAAGCATAATTGGCAATTTTAAGTGAATCAGCTTTGTCGGTTTTTACTTTTCTTAAAGAGTTGTTGCTGAAATGACGTATTAACATTGCGTTTATTACACTGACAAAAAAGCCTGCATTTTTTAATGCAACAGCAATAGGTCTCCAATACATCCCTGTGTGTTCCATCACCACTCGCACTTCTCCATCAATGCAACTTAATTTTTTAATTAAATAGTTCAGACCTTCACTGGTATGGTGAATTTCAAATGGTTCGAGTAAAACCTCGCCTCCCGGTCTGCATGCTGCAATCATACTTTTATTTTTTGAAACATCAATGCCGACTGCTGTTATCAGTTCATACTGTGCCGATTGCGGAAGTCCCTTATGGTTCAATGTCAATCATCCTAATACTGACATCAAGTATTTCATGTGTTCCAACTACAAAGGTCGCAGAGGTACTTGTGAGGGTACACATTATGTCAGAGCAGATTCTTTGGAGCAGATTGTGATGCTTGAGTTGAGAAGTCTTGCAAGCTTTCTCATTGAGGATGAAGAAGCCTTCGCAGATATTCTTGAAGCAAAGACAAATAAAAGCATACTCAATCAGCAGAAGTTTCTTGAAACAAGTATTGATAAAGCAACGGCAAGAACAAAAGAGATTGCCGTGATGTATGAAAAGCTCTTTGAAAAGCATATCAACGGAGTTGTCAATGAAGAAAGCTTTATGCGTTATCACAGAAGTATGAAACAGAGCGTGATGAACTGAAGGTAAAAATCAGGCAATATCAAGAAGAGCTGTCTGAAATCGAAAATCTTCGTACAAGCAAAGAGCAATTTACCTTTGCGGTTCGTAAGTTTATGCAGATAGAAAAACTAACACCTGCACTCTTAAATGAACTGATTGAGAAAATTGAAGTCCATTCTATTGAGGGTAAGGGCAAGAATAAAACACAGAGGATTGTTATTCACTATCGATTTATCGGGGTTATTGAAAATCCTGTTAAAGAGGAAAATATAGTCCTCGAAGCAAGACAAGGTGTAGCCGTTGAGTATCTCACGACATAACAAAAAAGAGCAGGCTAAAACCTGCTCGATACATAACAATATATTAAATTAACTATGAGGAAATATAAAAAAGAAAAGTGAGTATTCACTTGTGTTATGAATACTCACTATGGTCCGAGTGGCGAGACTTGAACTCACGGCCTCTTGACCATTGACAACTCTTGCAATCAAAAATTAAACCATGGCATTTTTTTATACTCTTTGGGCCATTCTTTATAAGAAATATCAGCAAATTTAAGGGTTTCGACGTAAACAGAAGGTTCTTGTGGAAAAAATCTGCTGTTTAAGTATTCAATAAAATCAGTTTCATCAAAAGCCAAAACTATGTTTTTCTCCACTAAACACTTTTCCGGATTTTTTTTAACCCAATCTGTAAATCTCAAGCAATATTTATTTAGGTTATCTGCAACAATATCTGGTACAGAATAAACCTTAATATTCCCATCGGCACTTAACAAAACATTTTTCACATCTAAACCTTCTTTATGGCTTGATTATATTTATATTACTATGCTTTTTTCTTAGCACAAAAACCCTCTCGTGTCAAGAGGCCTTATACAAAATCTGACACAACAAAAAAGAAGCAGCCTTAACCTAAAGGTTAAAACTGCTTCTTGGTACGGATGTTCATAAGGGATTAACTAAAAAATAATAACTTTCGGCAGTAACAAACATATTCTCATCCTCTCGTAATGCTTAAAAGAGTTTTAATATCAATTATTCAAACGGAGGATTATACAATGTCTAATTTTATTGAAGAATTATATTACGGAAACATTGAACCGCAGGAATTGAATTCCGAACAGTCAGGTAAATTAAGCAAGAAATTGAATGCACTTACCGAAAAAGAAGAACAGCTCACAGTAAAACTAACCGCAGAGGATAAGGAACTGTTTCTTAACTATGCAAATACATACAATGAATTTTTGAGTTTAAGCAACTCTGACAGTTTTATATCAGGTTTCAGGCTCGGTGCAAGGTTTACATACGACACTTTTGTTGCTAATTGAAAGGAGAATATGGTTATGAATAAATCATCATTTGAACAGAACGGCGGCACATACAGAATGGTTGGTGATTACAGAATACCCAATATTACATTACCTGCCGAAGCAAGAAAGCCACTCGGTGCGTGGGGATTGAAACGCAAGGATTTTCTTATGCAACATAAACGAGTGCAGTTTAACATTATGCTTATGAACGGAATATTATGGACTCATCTTGCAGAGGTTGATAAACTAGCATCAGCTATGTTTTCACGGCTGGTAGAACAGATAAAAGTTAATGAGGGTATTACGGAACAACTCAAAGCAGACAACCAAATGGAGTGGATTGCCCGAATGAATAATATTGAAGCACGGTCAAGAGAAATTGTTGATTACGAGTTGATTTTTACAGTATAGTCATTTCTAAAAAACATAATCAGGTGCAACGGGATT
>JAZQLN010000026.1:0-11291 GCA_045542715.1 Acutalibacteraceae bacterium | reverse complement strand
GAAAAATCAACTTGTTTCGTTTATTTGACGTTTTTTCTCCCATCGACGTACCTTTGTACGCCATCGGTCGAAGAAAACGCCATTCAGCTTCCTTTCTCAACAGCCGCACCTTGCCGAAAAACAAGTTTTTCGACAAGCTGGCACCGATGTTATGAAACATCGGTGTTTTCTCTTGAACAAACATTTTTAATTTGATATAATATATTCATATTCATGAAAGGCAAGGATTTTATATGTCGGCACCTTTAGCGGACAGACTCCGCCCCAAAAAAATTGATGATATTATCGGTCAGCCCCATCTTCTCGGTGAGGGCAAGCCTTTGCGTAATATAATTGAATCGGGCGAGTTGCCCAACATGGTTTTTTACGGTCCTCCCGGTGTGGGCAAGACCACTCTGGCGAGCATTATTGCAAAAACGACGGACCGTCACCTTGTCAAGCTCAACGGCACAACCGCAGGCACTTCCGATATCAAGGAGGTTGTTGCAAAGCTTGATACTTTCATTGCACCAAACGGAATTCTGCTCTATCTTGACGAAATTCAGTATTTCAATAAGAAACAGCAGCAGGTTTTGCTTGAATACATCGAAAACGGTGCAATTACTCTTATTGCATCAACTACGGAAAATCCGTATTTCTATGTTTACAGTGCGATATTAAGTCGTTCAACCGTGTTTGAATTCAAGAGCGTAACTCCCGAAGAGGCTGAAAAAGCGGTCAGGAGGGGATTTGAATTCATAGCTGCAGACAGAAACGAAACATACGATATTGAAGACGGCGTGGTTTCTCATATCGCAACAGCGAGTGCAGGCGATGTCAGAAAAGCGATAAACAGCGTTGAGCTCTGCGTGCTTTCGGCAAATAATAATGACGGCAAAAAAACAATCACTCTTGAAAACGCCAAATCGCTGACTCAGAAAAGTGCCATGCGCTACGATAAAGACGGTGATGAGCATTATGACATAATTTCCGCATTCCAGAAATCCATGCGAGGCTCGGATCCCGATGCGGCGGTGCATTATCTTGCAAGGCTTCTTGAAGCGGGGGATCTTCCCTCTGCCTGCAGACGGCTTATGGTCTGTGCCTGCGAGGATGTGGGACTTGCTTATCCGCAGATAATTCCGATTGTCAAAGCGGCAATCGATGCGGCAAATATGCTCGGACTTCCCGAAGCGAGAATTCCCCTTGCGGATGCGGTTATACTTGTTGCAACAAGCCCGAAGTCCAACACGGCATACGGGGCAATCAACTCCGCAATGGCTGATGTTGCGGCAGGCAGAACGGGACCTGTTCCCCGTCAGCTTCAGAATATGCACTATGACGGCGAGGATAATCCCAACAAAGGTCAGTTTTATAAATATGCCCATGATTTTCCCGGTCATTGGGTTGACCAGCAGTATCTTCCGGATGCACTGAAACACAAAAAATACTATGAATACGGCGATAACCGTAATGAACAGGCGGCTAAGGAATATTGGTCAAGAATAAAGAAAAAATGAGCGTGCAAAAGCACGCTCCAGCTTGTCGAAAAACTTGTTTTCCGGCAAGGTGAGGCTGTTGAGAAAGGAAGCTGAATGGCGTTTTCTTCGACCGATGGCGTACAAAGGTACGTCGATGGGAGAAAAAACGTCAAATAAACGAAATAAGTTGATTTTTCGGGACATCGCGTCGAAGTCCCCTGCAAATTAATCGGCGGGATGCGGTCATCCCGCCCTACTTTTTATTTTCGTTTATGTTTCAGCGACTTTATCGACAGTCAAAAACGGCTTGAACAGGTCTGTTCAAGCCGATTTTTTTATCCTACTTTTGTGTCAAGCGAGCCTTCGCTGCAAACCTCGAGATATGCGTTGTTTCCGAAACCTCTCTGCTTGTAAACTTTGTCGGGTGACGGGTTGAACATCTCAACCTCGCCCATCTTTCCGCCGTAGATAAACATCTGAAGCGCACCCAATGCGGGAATCAGTGCAGGAATGATGAATTTTGCGGAAACAAGGTCCCATGTAGCAAACGCAAAGAACTGGCAGTTGAAGAAGGGGTCCCAGTAGTTGCTTGCGTGGAGAAGCTTGCTTGTGAGAGTTTCAACGTCGCCTCTTGTCAGCTTATCGGTAAGATAAACCGAACCCGATGTGCCGTATCTGTTACCGCCGTTTGCCTCGATGTTATAGTAGAGACCTGCGCCCTCGTCGGGACTTGTGGCGTATGTACCCATCGAAACACCCTCGCCGGGAAGCAAATCATAAAGACCGATTCTGAGCACTTCGTCGGATGTGTTTTCAACATAAATCCACGCATGGCCGAAAGAAACAATGCTCTTGTATCTCACGGCAACCGTAATTGTACCCACAACATCGTTCTTGTTTTTGGGAGCTTCGGGCAATTCGGGTTCATCGGGGATTTCAGGGATTACAGGTTCTTCGGGAATAACGGGTTCCTCAGGGATTTCGGATTCGTCGGGAATTTCGGGCAGGTCGGTTTCTTCTTCGGGGATTTCCTCTGCCGAATTCACCCCGATAACCTCAAGCCTCGGGTCTGCGGGAAGCTCGCCGTCAGCCGCAAAGGCAGCTGAAAACGGCATAAATGCAAATAAAAATGTAAGCAGAAAAGCGGTTAATTTTTTCATGTTTATTCCTCCGTTCCGCTTACCATTATATCACGGAATACGGATTATTCAATACACAAAAAACAGTTCCTTACGGTTTATTCCGTTATGATGTTTTCGGTTGCAATTTTATAAAATGTGATAACAAGGTCCAGACCGTAGCCTGCAAGACGTTTTGTGCCTCTGAATAAATTCACTGCCGTAACCCTTATTGCTTCGGGAAGGTAAACGGAAAAATCACTCAGATTTTCAGTTTCCGAAAACAGCTTGTGATGTGAGTCGCCGATAAGCTCAACATACACATCAACGGCATCTGCCGAGAAAACAACCATTTTCTTTGTGAAGCCTATGGGGTCAATGCCCGTAAGACGGCAGTTTTCTCTGATATATGCCTCGTCTCCGATAAGCACAAGGAACTGCACGGGTTCACGGTCGGTAAGCTTCGGCTGAGTAAACTCAACCACAAGCACGGTGCCGTCTTTGAGAACGATTTTTTTGTCCCAGTCAGCACCGTTGAAGGTTTCTTTTGTGCCGTCGCCGTAGGTAACGGTTACGGTGTATTCCTCGGGCTTGCTTATATCAAAACCGTTTTCGTTGATTTCAAATTCAAGAAAATCCTTCAGATTATCAACTTCGATTTTCTCAATGTAATCGGTCAGGGGATGTGCAACAAGAGTTTTTTCAATCTTTTTGTTCGGAAGCTCAAACACCGCAGTGTTTTCACCCTCTTTTACACCGCCCTCAACGTAATATGTAACCATAGTGCTTTCAAAGAGTTCTTCTCTGCCCGAAGAAAAAGTGATTGTCATATCGTAAACATTGCAGTAATAATCCTCCTGACCCATGGTAACAAAAGGCAGATTAAGATTATAGCCGATGATTCTGTTGTTCAGAGCGTCGTCGCGGAACTCAACATCCGTTATTTCTTCTCCGCAGTATTCGATTATGATTTCAGCCGAATTTTTCTCAACTCCGTCTGTTCTGTAAACGGGAAGGAACCATTCGCCCTCCTGCATATAGTAAAGACCTTTATGGGACTCGGCACGGTAATCCTCATGGGAACTGCCCGTAAAGATTGATTCCGCAAGGACGGGAGTTTCGGTGTTTTCTTTGGGAAGCATGGGATTTGATGCGATTATATCCCAGGTGTTATCCTTGACATAAATAATATAGTATCCCGTTTTTTCTGCACGAAAATCGCAGAAATAATCATTTGAACCGTCTTCAAAACCAACCGAATTTTTGCCCTCTTTAACCGTTCCGAGATAGGTGTGTTTATCGGGCGCGGCGTTCATTGCGGGGCTGATATATAAGCTTTCATGCTTGGGATTTTCCTCATTCTCGCCGGTTTCCACGATATTAACGGGAGGAGTTTCCTCAACAATTTCAATAGCAGGTGACTGAACGGGGATTTCGGCATAGCTGTCGGTATATTCTTCGACTATCGCCGTTGTTGCATCGTTTAACGGCATATCGTCCGTTACGCTTATACCCTTTACAACTGTTGTGATTCCTACCGTTGAGCCTGCAACAATGCCTGCAACCGCAACACCTGCGGCAATCTTCTGAACGGTTGAGAGTGCGGCGATTTTGGCGGCTATGCCCGTACCTGCGGCGGCTGTACCTGCGGCTGCAGTTCCCGCTGCGGCAACGGAAATGATATCCGACGGATTGATTCCGCTTTGGAAATTCTGCGAAAATGCCTCTGCCGAGCTTTTGAGTGCCCACGAAACAAGTCCCATGGGTGCAACGCTGTAAGCGGCGGCAATTCCTCTTTTCTCAAAGCGTGATTTAAGGTCTTTTCTTGCACTCCATAAGCGGTTTTTGACCGTGCTGACGGGCACACCGAGACTGCCGGAGATATCGTTAATGCTCATGTCACCGAAATACATCATCATCACGCAGGCACGTTTTTCTTCGGTAAGCTCGTCGATTGATTCCATAACCTTGCTGCGGATATCCTCTTTGTCTGCGGCATCCTCGGGAGACACCGCTGTGCTGTCATCGGGAACAGCCTCAACGGTTTCGTAGCCTGCATCCTCAAAGAACTGAGGTGTTGTTTTGCGAAGATAAGCCTTGCTTTTGTTGGCAACAATCTGATTGAACCAGCTCATGAAGCTTTCGGGCTTTTCGAGGGTATCAAGCTTTTTCAGTGCCGTAACGTAGCTTTCCTGAATGATGTCCTCCGTATCATGCTCATTCTTCGTTATTTTAAGCGAAACAAAATAGACCTTTGAGCAGGTAAGCTTATAAAGCTCGTCAAAAGCCGATTTGTCGCCGTTTTTCAGGCGGACAACCAAAGATGTTATTCTGTCTTTCTCGTTCATCGTATCTTTAACCTCCGTAACACGGAATTTGGGGATAATTACCCCTTCATTAAGTTAGATGCAGTGAGAAATCATTTGGTCTATAAAAATCCGGAAAAATTTTAATTTTTTATTTTTTATATTCAAATGTCTGTTCCGCCTCAAGCGATTTGAGATATCTTCTGCATTCTTCCCTGGCTTTTTCAAGGTCAAGGTCAAGATAATTTCCGCACTCCTTCTTCGATGCACCGAAAACCTCACCCTCGTATGCAACGATATCCGCAAGGATTTTCTTGGTTATATCAAGGATTTTTGCGTTATCGGCATTGCGGACAAGCAGATAAAATCCCGTTCTGCATCCCATGGGTCCGAAATAGATGACGTCATCGGAAATCTCGGAGTTTCTGACGAATGTTGCAAACATATGCTCAACGGTGTGGGCGGTTGTTGTGTCCATGAAATCGCCCGAATTGGGAACTCTTGTTCTTAAATCATAGGTGGTGATGTCGCCGTCGATGCGTGAAACGTAGATGCCCTCCGTGAGAAGGTCATGGTCAACGGTGAAGCTTGTTATTCTGTTCATATTTATTCTCCTTTTTTCTTTGAGTGAATTCCGGTTATGAGTGTCCACAAGGGTAATATATAAAGGAAACACGCCGCAAGGAGCGATGCGGTCGGTGCACCCGACGATGCAAGGGGTACGGCACCCGCTATCGACCACGGCACAAGCGGTGATACGACTACCGCCGAGTTTTCAAGATGGATTGCGGCTTTGTTTTTGTCTTTTTCACAGCCGTCACAGAGCTGATGTGCAAGGATTATTGCAAGGGTCTGATTGCATGAAATCAGCGAAGTGAAAACGGAGGTAACCAGCGTTGCACCGAAGGGTGTTATTTTTTTGCTTAATGCATGGGTCTTTTCAACGAGGGATTCGAGCATACCTGTCTTTGCAAAGATGCCCGAATATGCCGACGAAATGCAGACGATTACCGCCGCATTGAGCATCGAAACAAGTCCGCCGCCGTTAATCATACGGCTCAAATCTTCTGTTTCAGCCTCAAACCCGAAAATCAGAGCCTTTGCAAGCCCGGATATATCCGCGTGCTGAACGGCAAATGAAATCACCAGTGCCGATGCGATGCTTGCGAGCATTGCAAATTTCACCTTGACTTTGAACAAAGACAGCGTGAGTATCACAACCGCAGGCACAGCCGCAAGCCAATGAAGATTGAATTCCGCCGAAAACATTGAGTGCAAATCGGGGATTTCACCGCCGTCACCCGCCGAAAAGCCGAGAACGGTGTATACAGTGCAGGTGAGGATAAAGGGGATAAGTGCGGTGCGAAACATATTTCTGATGTTGGTGAAGATATCGGTTTTTGTCAGCTCCGAAACAAGCAATGCACTGGTCGAAACGGGTGAGCATCTGTCGCCGAAAAGAACGCCCGAAAGCATTGCACCGCCTGCGATTACGGGGTTGATGTTCATGGAGTAAGCCATGGTCATGCAGATAACTCCGATGGTTGCCGCCGAGCCGAAGGAAGTGCCCATAAGAAACGAAACACCGCAGCACAGCAGAAAAGTCATCAGCACGAAAACCGAGGGATTTATGAGCCTGACCGCCGAGCAGATGATGAACGGAATTGTTCCGCTTGCCCGCCACGAAGCGGTAAGCACACCAACGATAAGAAACACAATCAGAATGTTTTTAGCGGTTTTGATTCCGTCAAAAATCATTCTGATTATCGCCTTGAATGAGTGCTTTTTTATTTTTGCATAACCGCAGAAAATCAGCAGTCCGACGCCCAACGCATACAGCACGGATGCATCAAAAACAATGCATATCAGCAACGCAAGGCAGAAGAGGGATAAAGTTAAAATTTCCATAAATCACAACCGTAAAATATTTCCGGAAAAAAACCGGTGCGGAATTATCCACACCGATTATATATCATAGCAATATTTTTTTCAAGACATATTAATTCGTGTAGGGCGGGGGCTTGCTCCCGCCGCAGGAGCTTACCAGTCCAGACTGTAATAATACGGTACGCCCCGTCCGCCGTTTCCGCAGCCGTCGGACACAATATATCGCACTCTTCTCGAATTATCATGATATGCGAAAATATAAACGCCCGATTCTGCATATCCCCATTCGTTCACCTCGCCGTCGGGCGGACAATGAACACAAACCCATTCGCCTCTGTGCTCAATTCTGCTGCCCTTTGCAATTGTCTCGTCTCTGACCTTTTCATAGTCATCGAGTGACAGCATCCATTCCGCAACGATGTCAAACACCTGATCAAAGTCATAGGTGAATTTATAGAAATATTTTGTGGTGAAGGGAACTCCGTCATCATAAAGCTTTTCCTCGGATTTCAGAGCATATGACGGAATTTCTTCGGGAAACAGATTGCGAATTTCTTCGCCGTAACCCCGTTCGACCCAGCCGTCGAGTTCAAGATAATTGCCAATATCGGTTGTATAAGAATATGCAGGAGGTGCAATCAGTCCTATTATGCTCAGAAAACCCGAAACACTTCCGCCTAAAACCATGCAGACAACAAATACACCTGATATTATTCTCCTGCTTTTTCGGGTTCTTTTAACGGATTTATCACGGTTAAGAACAATAATCAGACAACTCAGAACGGTAATCAGAATCCATCCGCAGTATACCAGTAATATCCATTCAAGCCAGCTGTCTGTCAGCTTCAGATATTTGTATTCACACAGCCAATAAACAGGCGTCAGAACATAAATTGCTCCCGTGAAAATCAGACCTGCAATTCCTGCCGATTTATAAACATTCTGCTCAATTTTATTCCAGAACGAATTGTGCATATCCTCTCTCGGCACTTCTTTTTCTTCAACCGTTTCGGAAAGAGAATTGCAGATTTTTTCGATTGTTACTTCTTCATCAAATGAAATTCCTTTGAGTTTTTCAACTATTTCAGTTTCGTGAGCAATGCTGCTTTCGGTCTGTTCAATGAATTTATCAATGATATCTTTTGCAGTTGAATTATCGTAAACCATACTCTTGATATCTGCAATCGAAAATCCCGCTTTGCGGAGGAGTGCAACATTTTTCAGCCGTTCAACATCGCTTTCGGAAAAATCAATGCTTTTTCTTCCGCTGTAGGATTCCTCTATGCTCGGTGCGGTGAGTCCCTCGTCAATGTAAAGCCTTATGGCTCTGTCGGTCAGTCCCGTTTTTTCAATTACTTCTTTGATTTTCATAAAACCGACCTCCTTTCAGCACTACAATACATTTTCACCTTGGGTAAATGTCAATAAAAAATCGAAAAATTGTTTTTTGATTGAGAAAAAAGGCTTTTACGCTTGCCCTCATTCCGCCGTGAAATCAGCTTTTGCGGTGCGATATACAATCGGAGCAAAGCGACCCTTCACTCTGCACTTTGAACTTTGCACTTAATTATACATCAACAACGCACGCAGTTTCAATACTTTCCGCCCCGTTATGTATATTGTTACTAAAAAGATTACGGAAAAAAAGTATATATTTTCTTAAAAATATATGGAAATTTTCAAAAGTATCTGTTATAATCTGTAGTGGTTAAGTCTGCGTATGCGGATTTGCCATATTAAAATGTTTATTATTTTATATGGAGGTAGATTCCAATGGCTTACAAGTACGTTTATTTGTTCTCCGAAGGCGATGCTACAATGCGTAACACCCTCGGCGGCAAAGGCGCAAACCTTGCAGAAATGACAAAAATCGGTCTCCCCGTTCCCCAGGGCTTCACAATTTCAACTGAAGCTTGCACAAAGTACTATGAGGACGGCAAGAAGATCAACGATGAAATCCAGGCTCAGATCATGGAATACATCGTTAAGATGGAAGAAATCACAGGCAAAAAGTTCGGCGATAAGGAAAATCCCCTTCTCGTTTCAGTTCGTTCAGGTGCTCGTGCTTCCATGCCCGGCATGATGGACACAATCCTTAACCTCGGTCTCAACGAAGAAGTTGTTGAAGCTATCGCAGCTAAGAGCGGCAACCCCCGTTGGGCTTGGGACTGCTACAGAAGATTCATCCAGATGTATTCAGACGTAGTTATGGAAGTTGGTAAGAAATACTTTGAAGAACTCATCGACGAGATGAAGGAAGCAAAGGGCGTTACTCAGGACGTTGATCTTACTGCTGACGACCTCAAGACTCTTGCAGGTCAGTTCAAGGCTGAATATAAGAACAAGATCGGCAAGGATTTCCCCACCGATCCCAAAGAACAGCTCATGGGTGCTGTTGAGGCTGTTTTCCGTTCATGGGACAACCCCCGTGCTAACGTTTACCGCCGTGACAACGATATTCCCTATTCATGGGGTACAGCTGTTAACGTTCAGATGATGGCATTCGGTAACATGGGTGACAACTGCGGTACAGGTGTTGCTTTCACTCGTGACCCCGCTACAGGCGAAAAGGGTCTTATGGGTGAGTTCCTCACCAACGCACAGGGTGAAGACGTTGTTGCAGGCGTTCGTACTCCCATGCCCATCGCTGAAATGGCTGAAAAGTTCCCCGAAGCTTTCAAGCAGTTCAACGAAGTTTGCGCTATCCTCGAAGACCACTACAGAGATATGCAGGATATGGAATTCACCGTTGAAGACGGTAAGCTCTATATGCTCCAGACAAGAAACGGTAAGAGAACAGCTAAGGCTGCTCTTAAGATCGCTTGTGACCTCGTTGACGAAGGCATGATCGATAAGAAGCAGGCTGTTGCTATGATCGACCCCAGAAACCTCGACACACTCCTTCATCCTCAGTTCGACGCAAAGGCTCTTAAGGCTGCTGTTCCCGCAGGTAAGGGTCTCGGTGCATCACCCGGTGCTGCTTGCGGTAAGGTTGTATTCACAGCTGAAGACGCTGTTGCATGGAACGAAAAGGGCGAAAAGGTTGTTCTCGTTCGTCTTGAAACATCACCCGAAGACATCACCGGCATGAAGGCTGCTCAGGGTATCCTCACAGTTCGCGGCGGTATGACTTCACACGCAGCTGTTGTTGCTCGCGGTATGGGTACTTGCTGTGTATCCGGTTGCGGCGAAATCAACATGGACGAAGAAAACAAGAAGTTCACTCTTGCAGGTAAGACCTACAACGAAGGTGACTATATTTCAATCGACGGCTCAACAGGTAACATCTATGACGGTATCATCCCCACTGTTGACGCTGAAATCGCAGGCGAATTCGGCAGAATCATGGCTTGGGCTGACGAATTCAGAACCCTCAAGGTTCGTACAAACGCTGATACACCCGCTGATGCTAAGAAGGCTCGTGAACTCGGTGCAGAAGGTATCGGTCTCTGCCGTACAGAGCATATGTTCTTCGAAGCAGACAGAATCGCTGCATTCCGTGAAATGATCTGTGCTGACACAGTTGCAGAAAGAGAAGCAGCTCTTGATAAGATTCTTCCCTATCAGCAGGGCGACTTCGAAGCTCTCTATGAGGCTCTTGAAGGTAACCCCGTTACCATCAGATTCCTCGATCCTCCTCTCCATGAGTTCGTTCCCACAGAAGAAGCTGACATCGCTGCTCTTGCAGAAGCACAGGGCAAGTCAGTTGAAGATATCAAGGCTATCATCAGCGCTCTTCACGAATTCAACCCCATGATGGGTCACAGAGGCTGCCGTCTCACAGTTACCTATCCCGAAATCGCTGCAATGCAGACAAAGGCTGTTATCCGTGCAGCTATCAACGTTAAGAAGGCTCATGCAGACTGGAACCTTGTTCCCGAAATCATGATTCCCCTTGTTGGCGAAGTTAAGGAACTTAAGTTCGTTAAGAACATCGTTGTTGCAACAGCTGACGCTGAAATCGCAGCAGCAGGCGTTGACCTTAAGTACGAAGTTGGTACAATGATCGAAATTCCCAGAGCTTGCATCACAGCTGACGAAATCGCTAAGGAAGCTGAGTTCTTCTGCTTCGGTACAAACGATCTTACTCAGATGACATTCGGCTTCAGCCGTGACGACGCAGGTAAGTTCCTCAATGCTTACTATGATACAAAGATTTACGAGTTCGATCCCTTTGCAAAGCTTGACCAGAACGGCGTAGGCGCACTTATGGAAATGGCAGTATCAAAGGGTAAGGCAAGCGGCAAGAACCTTCATTACGGTATCTGCGGCGAGCACGGCGGTGACCCCTCATCAGTAGAGTTCTGCCATAAGATCGGCCTCAACTATGTATCATGCTCACCCTTCCGTGTTCCCATCGCTCGCCTCGCAGCAGCTCAGGCAGCTATCAAAGGTTAATAGGACTGACCTGTTTTTACGAGTTGACATCGGCTACGGTGACGCTCTGAAACACAGAAAATCGACGGGTAAATATCTCCGCCCGTATCAATGGGAAGACTTAACCGTCGATGTCTATATCT
>JAZQLN010000025.1:0-25979 GCA_045542715.1 Acutalibacteraceae bacterium | reverse complement strand
CTTACCGGAGAAGATGCTGGGCTCTGTTGATGAATCATAGGTGAATTCACCCGGCTCTGCACAAACCTCAACAATCTTACCCTGCTCAACGATAATCATGCACTGACCGTCGGCAACGGCTATACCCGAACCGTTGGAGATAACGTTGTCACTGCCCTTTGTGTTTGAACTTCTGCCACCGACTCTCTTCGAGCCTTTGACCATAAGCACATCGTTTTCAAGTGAATCGCAGTAGAAGAACTCCTTCCACTGGTCTGCAAGTACACCGCCGAGTGCTCCTATTCCGGCTTTAATAAGTCCCATATTTAATTTCTCCTTTCAAAATCATTTTAATAGTTTATCAACATCAGATAAATTAACTCGTTTGGATATAACGTATGTTTTATATGTGCCGTCTGATTTCTTTTCGCCGAAACAACCGTATGTTGATGTTACAACCGTTCCGTCGTCAAGAACAACATTTCCGCAATAACCCGTATCGGCATTTGCAACGATATCGGGCGATGACTGATTGTTAAGATATGTATGAGCAAGTTTGATTCTGTACTGACCTTCTCTGCCTTTCTTCAGATCTTCATATGTGCCGACCCAAGCAATCCAACCTTCGCTGTACCAGTTTCTTGATTTTATTTCATAGTTGGTTTTTAGTTTTTCTTTGCTTCGCTCAATTGAACGGAATGTAATGAAGAGTCTGCCGTCGGGCGTATAATCAGCCTTATGTCTTTCACCGTTCAATGCCGAAGAAACAAAACGAGGTTTTGACCATGTTTTTCCTTCATCGCTTGAGAATGAAATAAGTGAATTATAGCGTTTATTGTTGCTTCGTGCAATAAGACAAAGTTCATCGCCTTTTCCGCAATCGGAACGGATAACTTCAACCTCACACATTTTTGCATTCTTTTCAATCTTTCTGTGCCGTGAGAAATAAGGCTCGGGGTCTGACCAGACTGCTTTGCCGTTTTCAAAAGAAAGAATGGTTTTATAATTTATAAATCCGCCCCAATGGTCATGGAAGAAAGCCATCCATTTATCAACAAACTTTCCGTTTTCTTTAAGTCTTGTGAGAGATGCCATTGCAACGGTAGGAATTACGGTTACCTTGTCATTCTTTGAAAAAACAAGTTCAAACTCGCTCCATGTTAATCCTTCGTCATCTGAAAGTGAATAGTTGAATCCGCCTACAGTGCCCATTCCGTCATGCCAATCGGGATTACCGGAAAACATGATAATCTTATCGGGAGTCCCGTCAGAAAATTCAAGACGGTAAACAGTCGGAGTTTCTCTTGAACCATTCCATGAAACAGGCTGATTTTCTATTGTGCCGGTATAAGTCTTACCGCCGTCATAGCTTATTCTGCTTCTGACAGCTCCTTTTCCGTGTCCCGAGGGATAAACCTGAAGAATACGGTTATCTTTAAAGAGAATTGCATCGGGATGGCCGATATAATCAAGTTCGTTATCAACAACAGAAAAATTATACAGATATTTCAGATCTTCAGGAACATTTTCCGGCATAACATCAAGCCTTATCAAAGGTATGCTGTAATCTCCTGCTCCGTTGCGGTATGAAAATTTATCAATTATTTTCTTAAACATATCATTTAACCCACACTTTGAATACTCTTACACCGTGTCCCGGAACATCGGCATGTATTACATCATTGACAGTTTGTTCTGCACCTGTCCACAAATCACGGATAACATAATTTTCAGCTGAACCGCATGAAACAAATGATTTGCAAACAATATCCTTTATTGAATGTTCCATTTTTGTAGCAGAATTGGCTTTGTTGAAAAAACAAACTGCAAATTCATCATTTACAAGCGGTTTGACCAGCACATCTTCCGCACCGTTGGTTTTTATTCTTCTGCACTGCATTCCCAGAGAATCCTGGTCAACCGCAATCAATTCTTTGTTGGTAAGTATTTTATAGACATCATTTCCGGAATCGATTGTTCCGTCGGGATTGATAAACTTTCTTATATCATTTCCGAGAATCAGCGGCGATGCCATCATACACCAAAGCGTGAAATGCGATTTGTTTTCCTCGTATGTCAAATCTCCGTTGCCGACTTCGAGCATATCGGGATCGTTCCATGCACCGGGATGTGCGTATTTATAAAGCAGTACATTGAATTCATATATTCCGACAACGGAAGCCCATTTCGGCATAATATCGGGAGTTGTTCTCCAGAGATTTCCAGCGTGACCGCCCCATTTCCAGGGGAAATTTCTGCCCCATTCACAGATTGAAAACACAATCGGTTTTTCTTCACAGTTATTATTCCGTGCATAATTAAAAGTTGCTTTCTTTAATTCTGCACCCATATTTGAATACTGAATTGCCGCACTGTCCTGTCTTGATGCAACGGGATTATAAAGTTTAACGGAATTATATCCTTTATCAAGTCTGATTTTTATCTGATGTCTGCCCTGGGGTGTCCATGATTTTGTTGCAGGGAAAACAGTTTTATAAATATCCTTGTTGTTGACACATATTTCGAGATACTTATTGTTGTTATTCTTCTTTCTGATACAGAATGTTAAAATATATTCTCCGTCTTCAGGCACTTCAATATCCGTGAATTCACATGAACCTCTGTTATATGAAAGTCCGTCAATATATTTACCGCTTTCAAGAGTTGAATCTTCAACAAGCCTTGCTTCGCCATGCAATGTTGCATAATCAGCACCGAATTCAGTTTCGTGAAGAATATTTTGTTTTGAAACAGTTATCTTTTCGATTTTCGGTGCTTTGGCGGGAATGGGAACATTATGGCAAAAATCATATTTGAAATATTCTATTCCCCACTCGGCAAAAGTCTGAGCATCAATCGCTTCATGTCCGAGGCTTGCGGGCAAATCTTCACAAGTAAGTGTACCGTTTGAGCTGTATATTCCGAGTTTCAGACCAAGATCATTGACTTTATCAACAAGATTTTTTATACCGTTGGGAAATGCTGTGAAATCTCCCTGAAGCCTGCCGTTTTCATCTCGCATGGAAGACTGCCAGCAATCATCAATATTGACATATCTGTATCCGCACTCAGCGAGACCGCTTTTTTTGATTGCCGCAGCGGTTTCATAAATCAGATCTTCATTGATTTTGTTTCTGAAAAGATTCCAGCTTGACCATCCCATAGGCGGAGTAAGTGCCGCACCGTTATTATATTCGGTTTCAACATCAACGTTGAGTTTAACGGCATTAATTGCGGTTTTTGAAACAGATGCAATATCTACACCTTTGCTTTTCAAAAACTTGTCAGCTGCCGAAATACCGTCTTTTATAATTGATGCTGAGAATAGTTTTGCCATTTTTTTCATCCTTTCTGCTGTGAAAGCCAAGGAATTATATAAGTAAAGCCGTCATAAGTTTTATTTTCCGTAACTGACTTTTCATTTATGACATCGGTGTTGTAAACAGTTACAGTCTGAAGCTGATATAAAGGATACTCAACCGCACTTGATAAAACAGCTTCCATAAGAGATTTTGTTAATTCGTTTTTATCTGCAAAGCCGAGAGAACTTCTGATTTCCAGAGTAAGGTTATCAATTACGGGGTTATTGACTGCGGTTTTGTTCTTACTGCTTGTGCTGTTATAATCATCAAATCTGTCGCAAGTAGGTCCGTCAGATGTTTCTCCGATCCAGATATCGGCATCACCCGATAGTATAGCGTTTTCAAGTGTTTCATCGTCACATAAAATAATTTCAAGGTTTACGCCTTTTTCACCGAGAGCATTTTTTAGGTTTTCGAGAGCAATATAATTCAGATCATCCTCTGTGCCGTTGAAATAAGCCTTGATATTTTTGAATGTTTGTGACAGCAATTGGTTAATTGTGAATGTCGTGTGGTCATATCCTTCTATTGATGCTGTCATTGGATTTTCAGCAAAGCGGATGCTCATGGGAGTATAAATCCTTGTGTAATAAGGACCGATGACATCTTCAATGCTAACAACGGAAGAACAAAGGCTCATAAGACATTTTCTCGCATATTCATCCAATGAACGTGTGTTGAAAAACAAAGAAACATACGAAGGATTATTTGTTACAGAATAGATGAATTTTTCATTATTGACTTTATTGATTACATCCGATGTGGCATTTGTTGAAATTATATCTACTTTTCCGGAGGCAAGACTTTTTGTAAGGTCGTCTACAATTAAGAATTTAAGATTTTTGAATTCATTTTTTCCTTCAGAATAATATTTGTTTGCCGACATTACAATTTCTTCATCATTATAGTCGCCAAGAACGTAGGGTCCCGAACTGACAGCAATATTCTTTATTTCGGCAACACTTCCGGCCGAACCTTTAACATATTCCGCAAACAGATAATCGGTAGGGATAAGCAAAACATTAAGCTGAGAAATATCATTGATATTCTTTGAATTAAAAAGAACGGTACAGGTATAATCGTTTACTTTTTTGATACCGCTTATAGATGAAACGTTGATTCCGTCTGCATAGTTTCCGTTGATATATTCGGAGAAAAACTTATCTCTGTAATACTGTTCGGGGTTATACATAAATTTATTTGAATCAACTTCAATTTCGGCAATAAGTTTCAGAACATCGCTTTCTGACGGATTTTTGCCAAGCCTTGAAAGTTTGTATCCGTGCGAAGAAGAAAGAATGTAATCTTTCCATGTTTTATTATACGGTGACTGTGATTCTATATTGCCGTCATATCTGCCTTCAAGTTTAGTTTCAATAAGATATTCAATATATTTTTCTTGCGAAATAGCAGATAAGGTATATTGCGAAGAAATCTTATTTTCTATATCTGTAAGCGATTTTTCATAATTTTTATCATCAAAGTAATATTCCTTTAATCCGACAATATCATTAAGATAAAAATCACTGTAAATGCCGTTATATGAGGCATCGGAAACATAATGATAAAAAGCTATCACATCATCGATGGTGATGTTGGAGCCGTCCGAAAAGAACATATTGTCTTTTATGGACACGGTATATTTAACCTGATTTTCTCCGACGAATTCGTATGATATTCCTCCGCTGTGGTTAATAAGCTTGTTATCGGGACCTCTTCTCTGAATCGGTCTGAACATCTGCGAAATAACTTCACGGTCACATTCATCGGTGGAGAAAAAAGGATTGAAATTACCTTCGGTATATGATAATCCTATTTTCAGAACAGAATCGGAAGATGATGAACTTCCCAATTTTGTGCAGGAAGGGAGAACGGCGAGAGATACGCTCAGCAAACAAGCCATAAATAATCTGATATATTTCATATAAAAGTTTACTCCTTATTTAATTAATATATTTTATCATATTAAAAGTAAACTTACAAGTGAGAAAATAACAAAAAACAGCGCCTTTCCGAAGAAAGACGCTGAATATATATAATTATTTCTGGTATTCCTTGAAATCCTTGTAGATTTCTTCGGTATAAACGTTGTTTTCGTCCTTATCATGAAGAGGATACCAAACCTGTGCAAAGAAGGGATTAACCTTTGCTTCATCATCATAAGCCCAACGGAATTTCTTCTGCTCAGCTTTTTCAAGTGATGAGGGAAGCTCTTCGGGGCACCAATGACCGCCGCGGAGAACAAGGTTGGGTGACATCATGAATTCATGACCGTGTGCACACTTCCAGAGAACGGGAGTATACATATCGACGATTTCTGTTGCGAGACACTCACCGCCTCTGAAAGCTGCTGCCTTCTTGAGGTCTTCAATAGTAAGTGAATCGAAATCCTTTGTTTCATCATAACCGTGATCAAGAACGAGAGCCTTCTTGGGATCGTCATTGGGACGGTATACCTTAACTTTGTTCCAATCGCTGCCGATTGCATCCCACTTAGCCTTTGAGCCGACATAAGCGTTGATTCTGGGTTCAACGTTGTTTGCTCTCCACCAAAGAGTACCGTAAACGGGAGTCTGAGCAATCTTCTTCATAAAGGGCTTAACAGCAAATGCGAAGGGTTTAGCAAGCTTTGCAAGCTTATAGAACCATTCTACTCTGTTCATAACGCTCTTGAAGTAATCTTCGATGGGCATATTAGCACGGAAATGACAGTAGCTTTCGAGTACATCTGAGTCGAGATACCACTGACCGTGGAAGTTTCTTGTGATGAACCAGTCGGGATCGAAGAGCTTTCTGGGATCGCCGAGACCGAGACCGTATTTACCGAGAAGAAGCTGTTCGAATTCAAAGTTTGTGATTCTGTACTGAGCACCTGAACCGATGTTGTAGAATCTTCTCCAGAATTCTTCGGGAATATCATCGCCGCAAACATTTACGAGAAGACGACCTGAATCTTCAACTGTTGCCCATTCGAGAACACCGTTGATAACAACGTGATACATAATGGGTTCCATGTTCTTAACGATTTCGGGATAGAGAATGCCTGACTGACGGAGTGAAACCCAATGCTTAAGACCTGATTCTGCGAATACAGATTCTGCAATAACCTTTGATGTTGCATAGTGGTCATAAACACTGATTTTGATGGGGTCACCTGTACGTGCCCAATGAATGGGATCGTCTCTTTCGCCTGTTTCGGCAACTGTACCTATGTAAACAACCTTGATTGCATCGGGATCGGGCTGAGCTTTGACAGCAGCAACGATATTCTTTGCTGCTCCAACGTTTGTTTTGATTGTAGCGATGGGATAGTAGTCAGCTGAAGGTGAAACCATACCGCCGACATGGAGAACATAATCTGAACCTGTTACGCATTCAAGAACGCTTTCATAGTTCTTGAGATCGCCCCAAACGATTTTAACAGAAGGATCGTTCATATAGGGAGCGAACATTTCTCTGTTCTTTTTGCTGTCACGAAGAAGAACAACAATATTGAACTGATTTTTCTTTGCATAGAACTGTTTGAAACCTTCCCAACCCATTGTGCCCGAAGCACCGGTAAGGAATACGGTTTTTTTCTGTGCCATTTTGATTTCCTCCAAACAAAAATTATTTTGCCAAATTGATACATTATAATTTTATCATAAACAATAATATAAATCAACAACAAATTTAAATATATATGTATAATTTAACAAGTAATTAGCATAAAATGTCAGATTCCGAATTTTTCCTTGAACATTTTTTCAACCATATACATCTGTTTGATTTCTTTTTTGTTTGCGTCTGTAAACAATGAAGCATCTTTTGAACGGCAATTGTAACCGATATCTATGCCGCAAAGACCGAGATGGTATTTTGCATTAACCGGATACATCTGGCATTCTGCGAGAGATGCAAAAGCAATGAAAGCCTGAACCTGCTCTGCTTTTTCAGGCTCATTTTTATAATTCTTGCAAAGCCATGAATAAAGCTCGGGATGGAAATTACCCATTACACCTGAGAAGCCTGCACAGCCGGCACGGAGAGACTCAAGAAGTGTGGCAGAGTTGGCGTTATAAATTTTAAGTCCGAGACCTTCGACAGCCTTGAGTTTTGCTTCAATTTCCCATATTTTACAGCATGTGTCTTTAAGGAATTTGAGTCTGCCGTCAAGTGCACACTGCCTTAATGTTTCGGGAGACATAACCCTTTTGTAAGGATAGGGACACTCATAGATGCCAAGTCCGATTTCGGGAATTGATGAAACCATTTTTTCGTAATTACGGAGGAAAACGGAATCGTCTTCATCCTGCTTTGCAAAACGGTTTGCAATAAATACATATGCATCTATGCCTTCATTTATAAAAGCATTTGCTTCATAAATCTGTGTATCAAGGTCATCTGCAGTATGTCCGGATGCAACGATACACATATCTTTAGGCTTGTTTTTCATAATAAATCTGAGAAGTTCAAGCCTTTCTTCAAATGAAAGGAAGAAAATTTCACTGGACTGACAGATTGCAAAAATACCGTCAACACCGTTTTTTGAATACCAGTCCATAATTCCGAGCACGCCGTTGTAATCGATTTTGTTGTCTTCTGTAAACGGAGTTACCATTGTCGGGTATACGCCGTCAGGAATTGTTTTAATCATTGTTCACTACCCCTAAATAATAATAAGCGACAGAATTCTGCCGCTTTAAGTTTAATATTATAATTTGACTTTGTCAATGCTATGCGGTTAATTTTTTTCTGATCATTTCAAGAACAGCCTTTTCTCGTCTTGATACCTGTACCTGTGTCATTCCGAGTTTCATTGCGGTTTTTGACTGTGTTAATCCTCTGTAATATCTCAATACAATCATTTTTCTGTCTTTTTCATCAAGGTTGTCAAGAATCTGATGCAACGCCAATGAGTCTGAAATCTTGTTTTCGTGCGACTCAACGGGAATATCAATCTGATTTTCTTCATCGTTTGAATAGGTTAAAGAATATATCGGCATGGATGCATTCAAAAGCATTGCCGCTTCCTCAGGCTCCGTTTTTAATTCAGCAGCCAGTTCATTGACTGTCGGCTGTCTGTTTAATCTTGCTGTTAATTCCTCGTTGATTTTTACGGCAATTCGTGATTTTTCTTTCAAAGCTCTGCCTATTTTTATTGTTCCTCCGTCTCTGAATATTCTTTTTATTTCGCCAAGAATAACCGGAACGGCATATGTTGAAAAAGAAAAGCCTCTTGTTTCATCAAATTTGTCGGCAGCTTTAATCAATCCGATACATCCTGCCTGAAACAAATCGTCGTATTCAACTCCCCTGCCCTTGAATTTGTTTGCACATGAATGTACGAGAGCAAGATTGTTTTCGATAATTTCATTACGTTCTGTCTGAGATTTAATCATCTTCTCCGTCACGACCTCTTAAAAATTTAACCAATGTAACGGATGTTCCTTTTCCTGCTTTAGATGTAACTTTTATTTTATCGCAGAAGCTTTCCATAACAGCAAAACCAAGGCCTGCTCTTTCTCCTCCGAGGGTTGTAAACAGAGGCTCCATTGCCTGTCTGACATTCTGAATTCCACATCCTCTGTCCCGTATTTTTATGATTATTGAACCCTCATCTGTAATGCGTGCATTAATGTAAACAGTTCCTACTGTTTCGGGATAGGCATGAACGATGCAGTTTGTTACAGCTTCGCTTACAGCTGTTTTGATATCGGATATTTCTTCAATGTTCGGGTCAAGCTGTGATGCAAATGCCGCGACTGTTGCACGTGCAAAAGCTTCATTGACAGACCTGCTCTCGATTTGTAATTTCATTTCATTTAATATTTTCATTTTTATTCATCCTTTATTTAGTTTTTAGCTTTACTAATTTTTCAAGTCCCGCAAGCTTCATCATCTGATATAATCTTTGCGACAGATTTATTACTTCAATATTTCCGCCGTAGCTTTCAACAATTCTGTATCTTCCGAGAACAAATCCTATTCCCGAGCTGTCCATAAATGTCACATCTTCAAAATCAAGCTGAACATTCGGTGCAAGTATTTTCTGAATGGTTTCATCAGCTTCAAGTCTCAGTACGGCTGCATTATGATGATCAATTTCACCTGAAATGCTTATAACAACTCTCATAGGAGTTGCAGATATTTTAATTGCCATTTGAACACTCCTTTAAATAAAAAATCCCTTATCACAAAGGATAAGGGACAGATTATAAAATAAATGTTGAATTGTAGGTGAAAACTAAATTTTTAAAAGTTCATTGCGTATTTCTCCGGCAAGATAAAATGAACCGCAAACAATTATTGTAGAATTATCCGATAAAAATTCTTTTGCTTTTTCAACAGCACAGTACGGATTGGGAATTGAATAACATTGCTTACAAAAACCGGATGCACTGCACATAAGTTCATCACTTGACAATGCTCTGGGAACATCTGCCTTTGTTGCAATAAAAGTATCGGCATATACGGCAACCTCGGATAGATATGACAGATAATCCTTATCCGCCATCATTGATGAAATCATAATTAGTTTCTTATCATGAAGGTGTTTTTTTATAAATTCAGACAGTGCTTTTGCGCATCCTTCATTATGACCGCCGTCAAGAATAATCAAAGGATTGTTGTTTATCAGTTCGGTTCTAGCGGGCATTACGGTTGCTTCCAGTCCATTTATTATATTTTCATGAGAAATATCAATACCTGACGAAACAACCGCTTCAATCGCTGTACAGGCGTTATAAGCCATATGCTTACCTGCAAGCTTAAGATTGAACTTGTAGTCTTTATATTCAATATCCGTACCAAAAATGCTTTCTTTGCCGACTTTCAGTAAATCAGTATCGGGAACAAACAATAAATTATTTTTTTGTTTGCAGGTTTCTCTTATCACATTAGACACAGAATCATCCTGAAACGGATAAAGAACGGTTTTACCGTTTTCTTTGATAATCCCTGCTTTTTCGGATGCAATTTTTTCAATCGTATCTCCGAGAATTGCAGTGTGGTCAAGTGATATGCTTGTGATAACACTCATGCACGGTGTATCAATTATATTTGTTGAATCAAGCCTTCCGCCGAGACCGACCTCAAGGATTACATAATCGCATTTTTTCTTTTTGAAATAAAGAAAAGCAGTTGCGGTAACAGCTTCGAATTCGGTTGGCTGAATTCCGTATTCAGAGATTTTCTCTGTTGCAGATTTAACTTTTTCTACACATTCCGCAAGATCATCAGGTTCAATCATTTCACCGTTATACTGAATTCGTTCGCGGAAATCAACAACATACGGAGAGATAAAAAGGCCTGTGTTATAACCGTTTTTTATCAGAATATTTGAAATCATGGTTGAAGTTGAGCCTTTTCCGTTTGTTCCTGCAATATGGAAGAATTTTAAATCTTTCTGAGGATTACCAAGTTCGTTGCAAAGTGCTTCAATTCTCTCCATTCCCGGATTTATACCGAATTTTTCAAGAGAATGGATATATTCAATCGCTTCATTACAATTCATTTTTTCACCTGTTTTTTGAGCCCGAGTGTTACCTCGGGCTCTTATAATTAACCTAATTTGGCAATGCTTTCTTTAAGCATTGCGATTTTTTCCTGATATTTTGCAGCCTGTTCACGCTGTGCGGCAACAACGTTTGCAGGTGCTTTTGCAACAAAGTTTTCGTTTGAAAGCTTATTGTTTACAAAATCAAGATCTTTCTGTACAGCTGCAAGCTCTTTGTTAAGTCTTGCTTTTTCAGCTTCGAAGTCAACAAGTTCGCCCATAGGGATATATATCTTTGCATCATGGGTTACAACACATACTGCTCCGTCAAGCTCAAAGCTTTCTGCAACTTCAACTTCCGATGCACTCGCAAGTCTCTGCATAAATACACCGCCCTGTTCGAATGTATCCTTATATGATGTTGCAATATAAACCTTTGCTTTCTTTGAGGGAGGAACATTCATCTCTGCTCTGCGGTTACGGATTGCACGGACAGCAGTCATGATTCTCTCCATTTCAGCTTCGTCATCTTCGAAAGAAAGAGCTTCATCAAATTCAGGCCATGCGGAAATCATGATTGATTCGCCGTCATGGGGAATTGTCTGCCAGATTTCTTCGGTAATAAAAGGCATGAAGGGATGAAGAAGTTTGAGAATCTTATCCATAACCCAAACAAGAACCTGCTTTGCACTCTGAGCTTCTTCTCCGCCCTTCTGAAGTCTGATTTTTGCAATTTCAATGTACCAGTCGCAGAAAACATCCCAGATAAAATCATAAAGCTTTGCAACGGCAACGCCAAGCTCAAATTTTTCAAGATTATCAGTTACTTCGCTTGCAAGTTTATTTGCAAGGCTGATAATCCACTTATCTTCAAGAGCAAGCGTTGAAGGAAGAACACGGGGAATCTCATCATCGCCGATATTCATAAGAATGAATCTGGATGCATTCCACAGTTTATTTGCAAAGTTACGGCTTGCACCGACTTTTTCGTCAGAGAATCTCATATCGTTTCCGGGGCTGTTGCCTGTTGCGAGAGTAAATCTGAGAGCATCAGCACCGTACTGATCAATAACAACAAGAGGATCGATACCGTTGCCGAGAGACTTGGACATCTTTCTGCCTTGGGCATCTCTTACGATACCGTGAATAAATACTGTTTTGAAGGGCTCCTGACCCATCTGCTCACAGCTTGAGAAAATCATTCTTGCAACCCAGAAGAAAATGATATCATAGCCGGTAACAAGAGTGCTTGTGGGGAAATAATGATCAAGCTCAGGAGTCTTATCGGGCCATCCGAGAGTTGAGAACGGCCAGAGTGCCGAGGAGAACCATGTGTCCAGAGTATCGGGATCCTGTTCAACTTTTCCTCCGCACTTGGGACAGCAATCGGGAGCTGTTTTCGCAACAACAATCTCACCGCAGTTCTCACAATAATAAGCGGGAATTCTGTGACCCCACCAGAGCTGACGTGAAATACACCAGTCTTTGATATTTTCCATCCAATGGAAATAAGTCTTTTCAAATCTTTCGGGAACAAACTGAGTTTTACCGCTTTTAACGCAATCAATTGCAGGCTCTGCAAGAGGTCCCATCTTAACGAACCACTGCTTTGAAACTCTGGGTTCAACGCTTGTGTGACATCTGTAGCAAGTGCCTACGTTGTGGCTGTAGTCTTCGATTTTAACAAGAGCACCTTCAGCTTCAAGATCGGCAACAATTGCTTTTCTTGCCTCGAATCTGTCCATACCGGCATACTTGGGATAGTCTTCGGTTATCTTTGCATCATCTGTCATGCAGTTGATAACGGGAAGATTATGGCGAAGACCTACCTCAAAGTCATTGGGGTCATGAGCAGGAGTGATTTTAACAACGCCTGTTCCGAAATCCATTTCTACATAATCGTCTGCTATAACGGGAATTTCTCTGTGAACAATAGGAAGAATAAGAGTTTTACCGACAAGATCCTTATATCTTTCGTCATTGGGGTTAACTGCAACGGCTGTGTCGCCGAGAAGAGTTTCGGGACGGGTTGTAGCAAGCATAAGATATCCGCTTCCGTCCTTGAAGGGATAACGGAGATGCCAGAAATGACCTGCCTGATCTTCATATTCAACTTCCGCATCGGAGATTGATGTCAGACAGTGAGGACACCAGTTAATTATTCTCTCGCCTCTGTAGATGAGACCTTTTTCATAAAGACGGCAGAAAACTTCAAGAACAGCCTTGCTGCAGCCTTCGTCAAGAGTGAATCTTTCTCTTTCCCAGTCGCATGATGAACCCATCTTTTTAAGCTGTTCGATAATGCGTCCGCCGTACTTTTCTTTCCATTCCCAGGCACGTTTAAGGAAGCCTTCTCTTCCAAGGTCTTCTTTTGTGAGACCCTCAGCCTTCATAGCCTCTACAATCTTTGCTTCTGTTGCGATTGAAGCATGGTCAGTGCCGGGAAGCCAGAGAGCATCATAGCCCTGCATTCTTCTCCAGCGGATAAGAATATCCTGAAGTGTGTTATCGAGAGCATGACCCATGTGAAGCTGACCGGTGATATTGGGAGGAGGAATAACGATTGTGTAAGGTTTTTTGTCATTTTCAACTTTGGCATGGAAGTAATTTCCTTTGAGCCAGAAGTCATAAATACGATCCTCAACGTTTTTGGGATCATACTGTTTGGCAAGTTCTTTTGCCACTTGAATCAATCCTTTCTTTTTCGCAAGGCAAATAAAAAAACTCGCCTCACAGATAAAATCAATGAGACGAGCAATAATTACCCGCGGTACCACTCAAATTGCGTTTACAACGCCACTCTTTGGGTTCTGACAAACCCTATGCATTAACGCAGCATTCACGGAAAGGGTCTACTTGCATATGCTTTCTTCCTTTCGGCTCGGGGGCTACAACAAATATTTATCACACATCGGCTTTTCACCAACCGCCGACTCTCTGAGAGTGCATCGATACTGCCCTCCCCGTCAAAACCTTTATATTAAATTTGATTAATTTTAACATACAAGAACATTCTTGTCAATATAATTTACAGACTAATTTTTATAATGTTACACCGTAAAATTCAAGCAATGCAGGATTTATTATTTCATCAGTATAATCAAAGCAGGTGCTGTGGCCTCCGCCTTCAATCATCAATTCCTGAGCACCGTCAATTGATTTGGTTATCATTTTTGAATGCCAGCGTTGAATCATATCGTGTTCGCCGTAAATATTCAGAACAGGAACTTTGATTGCGGAAATATCCTTGAACGTCAAGCTGGGCTGACCGACCATCATCCCTTTGATATCACGTCTGCGTGCAATCTCATCATCTTGATAAAGCCATGCTTCGATACACAGAACAATATATTGGTATGTAATCTGAATCTGATCAAAGGTGTTTGTGCCGAGTGTGTTGATATTTGAACCCATTATAACAAGAGATTTGACTCTGTCCTGATGAGCGAGTGTGAACACAACACCGAGATTTCCTCCGTCGCTGAAGCCGAAAATGTTTGTTTTCTCTATGCCGAGAGTATCAAGAATAACAACGAGATCTTCACTCATTGCCTCAAATGTCATTCCTCCCTCAACCCAATCGGATTTACCTGTACCGCGAGGAGAAACGGTTATAACCTTAAAATGCTTTGACATTTCGGGAAGAATGCTTCCGTCAAAGCTATGCATATCTCCGCCGTTGGGAGGAAGAAGAAGCAAAGGTTCTGCATCAAGGTTGCCGTATATTCCGTATTCAATATTTGCTTCACCGCAGTCAATCATTCCGTATTCTTTCAATTCAGGCACCGACGAAGCAAACGAGAACGGTGAAAAGCCGAATACAATCACAGCGGCCATAATTAATGAAAACACTTTTTTCATAAAATCACTCCTTGATTTAAGTATATCACATTAAATATTAATTTCAACAATAAACGGTGATAAAATGAACGCTAAATATGAGATACTGAAAAATATTTCCGTAATGACAGTTATAAATCTTATTATCCGTTCCGCAACCATCAGTTTCAACGCATATCTGACAGCTGAAATCGGCACAACGGGAATCGGTCTTTTTCAGCTTGTTATGTCAGTTTATTCATTGGCTGTTACTTTTTCATGTGCCGGAATCAGACTTGCGGTTACAAGAATAGCTGTTGAAATAATCACTTCCGCAAAATACGATCTGAAGAAATCCGTTACATACTGTGTAACTTATGCAGGTTTATGCGGAACGGCAACAGCTTTCGTTTTATATATTTTTTCGGGATTTATTGCTGATTATCTGATTTGCAATGATCAGACTGTTTTTCCGCTTAAGGTTCTTTCGTTAAGTCTTCCGTTTGTATCAATGTCATCTGCATTATGCGGATATTACACGGCTGTCGGCAGAATTACGCAATATTCATTTATTCAGGCAATTGAACAGACATTCAAAATTATTGTTATAATGCATATTTTCAAATATAACCAAAGCATGAACGCAATGAATTCCTGCACATTTATTGTTACGGGAATGACAGCTTCGGAGGTTTTTTCTTTCACACTTTCGGATCTTTATTTCAACAAGACAACTAAAAAAGATACAGGCAAAAAAATATTCAATCCGTCAAGATTTTTCAGAATTGCATTACCTGATGCATCGGGTACCTGTATAAGAAGTATTCTTATCACTGCGGAACATTTGCTTATTCCGAAAAACCTGAAAAAATCGGGAATTGACAGTTCGGTATCTCTTTCCGTTTACGGATTGATTAACGGACTTGTAATGCCTGTATTGCTTTATCCGTCAACTATTCTGTCATCTTTATCAGCGGTTATTATTCCCGAACTTGCAAAAAAATTTGAATTGAAGGATCAGACGGGAATTAATAAAACTGTCGTAAAATGTTTAAAATATACACTTTTGTATTCTGCTGTTTGCTTACTGATAACGGTTATTTTTTCACCTGTTATAGCGGAAATGTTTTGTAAAAGCAAAGAAGCGACGAAGTATATCAGAATACTTTCGCCGCTTATACCTCTGATGTATACGGATATGGTGACTGACGGAATGCTCAAAGGCTTGGATCAACAGTTATACTCAATGAAATATAACATTATCGATTCGGCATTCTGCGTTATATCGGTCATTCTTATTCTTCCGAGGTATGCAGTCAAAGGGTATATATTTATACTTTATTTCAGTGAAATATTAAACTTTTATCTGAGCATAAACAGACTGATTAAAATATGCGATATCAGATTTTTTCAAGAACACGGAGAAGATAATTCCACATTCTTTCGGTTGAAGAAATGCTCAGTCTTTCAGAGGGTGTATGAATATCATGCATATCCGGACCGAATGAAACACAGTCAAGCCCCTTGATTTTACCGCAGAGCAATCCGCATTCAAGTCCTGCATGAATTGCAGTAACAACCATATCTTTTCCGAACATATCCTTATAAATCTCTGACATGGTATCTCTCAGCTGCGATTCTTCTTTGTATTCCCATGCCGGATATTCACCGTACACATTGATATTGCAGTCGAAATCTTCGGCAATCTCCTTAAGCCTGTTAAGAAGGGCATCCTTCTCGTTATCTTTACTGCTTCTGACGGAGAATGAGAAGGAAACTCTGTTATCCGAATGCGATAAAATGCCGAGGTTAAGCGATGTCTGAACAAGACCGTCAATCTCTTTACTCCATGCTATAACACCGCCCGGAAGAGTGTTTAAAAGGTCAATAATCTTAACCGAAGAATCAGAGTCCATTGTCCTCATGTCGGTATCATGATCGCAGACAGAAATAACAATATCAGGGTCTGTTTTTTTGCATTCAGATGAAATGACAGCATAAATTTCATTGATATATGCCGAAATATCATTTTCAGATGTTGAAATAACGCATATCGATTCTCTTGTTATTGCGTTATCCATTTTACCGCCGTTGATATCAATGATGTTAAATGTAATATTCTTATATAATTCTCCGAGCACCCTGCCCATAACCTGATTGGCGTTAAGATATCCGTTATGGATTTCAGCCCCTGAATGTCCGCCGTGCAGACCTGAAACAGTGATACGGAAAACATTATTTTTTTCATCAATAAAGACGGGTTCAAAGTTTATATCTGCTCTTGCACCGCCTGCACAGCTGACCCAAAGAGTACCTTCCGCTTCGGAATCGGCATTAATCATTCTTTTGCCTTTAAGCGTAGAAACATCCAATGCTTCCGCACCAATCATTCCTATTTCTTCGTCGGATGTAAAAAGTATTTCAAGCGGAGGATGTGAATATTCATCCGAATCAAGAAGAGCGAGGCACATTGCAACTGCAATACCGTCATCTCCGCCCAATGTTGTTCCCTTTGAACCTACATAATCTCCATCCGTGAATAACTCAAGACCGTCGGTTTCGAAATCAATTGTACAGTTCTCGTCTTTTTCCCAAACGATATCGGTATGACCCTGAATTATAACGGGTTCTTCTTTTTCTCTGCCTGCAGATCCGTTTTTGAAAATGATAATATTATTACTGTCATCTGAAATATATCTGAGATTTCTGTCAGATGCAAATTTTTCACAATATTCTCTGATTTTGTCCGTATGACCCGAACCTCTGGGGATTGAGGATATTTCCTCAAAATAATAAAAAACTTTTTCGGGTTTTAACCCTTTAAGAATATTCATATCAATCACCTCTTATAATTTCAATCGCTTCGGGAGCTGTTATAACAGCTCTCTTTCCTTTGTCTGCATCAAAAACAATGTCTCCGTATTCTGTGGGAATGGTTATATGTGCATAATCAAGGGAGTAAAGATTTGGTGTGAACTTAAGCTTTTTCATTCCTGCTTCCAAAATCTCAAGACCTGTTATTGCCATCGGCATCTGATATGCTGGTGTTCCTCCCCATGCATGAGAATGGTCAAAAGAATAGCTTTCTTCGGGTGCAATCCAGCCCTCGGCAAGACCTTTATCGCATTCTTCAACAACAGGAATCCATCTTTCAAGAAGCTTCATTCCGTATTTATCGAACATATCATATTTACGGACGGCATTGAGAAGATAATGCATGAAATAAGGCTGAATATCCTGAAGTGAATCATCAAATATTATTCTTTCCAGAATTTCTTTGGCAGATTCTTCATCCGCAAGACCGAACAACGAAGCAAGAATATTCGGATATTTTGAAAAATATTTTTTGTTGACATTTGCAGGATGGTAATATTTGTCACCGCCGCAAGGAGTTCCGAGACCGTCAAAATAAAGTTTCTTATTTTTGTCAAAAAATATACTGTTAAACTTATTCCTGAATTCTTCCGACAGTTTTCTTAAACTATCGCTTGTTGCCTGTTCACCGATATATGAATATATTTTTTCAGCATGAATAAGAGCGTTATAATAAAACGCATTAAGAACAGTCTGACCGAGTGCCTTTGGAGGATGATGCATTGAAAAGCCGTCGATAACAGTCCAATCAACAAACATGAAATCCGGCGGATTATCAATAATACCGTTTTCATCTTTATATGTATCAAAACGTTCAAGAAGCTTTGAAAGACCGTTTTTGCAATAATTCAGAATTTCTTTTCTTCCCGTTATCATATAAACATCATGAAGCATCTGAACCCATATAAGACTGTATGTTGTATGAAACATTACGCCGTTGTTAGCAACAAGCCAGTCGGATGTTCTCATCAGATCAAACTCAGCAAGACGCATATCACCGAAGCAGAACAATGTCATAAGACTTTCGATGTTATAATCGCCCGTACAGGCAAGAAGCTCCTGATGCTTTGTGCTGTCAAGATGAATTGACTGTCTGCAGATTTTCAAAGTATGTTTACATACATCGTAAACTTTATTCAGACCTTTAACGTTTGTAACAAAAGTACCTTCTTTTTCAACGGGATACCAGGGTGCGATAAGTGATAAAGTAACTTTAATATCTGTATCATCGGTGTTTTTCACAATCATAGCTGCCGTTCCTGCACTGTGCATACGGAATGAAAAATAATCTCCGAAATTATCATTGAATATAATTTTTTCTTCAGTTTCAGGCTGACCTTTCAGTTCGCTTGTTTTAAGAATAATCTCGCATATTCCGTTTGAACGCAAAGCAGGATAAACACCGTATATTTTATCAAGCTCAAACTCGAATGTTTCGGTTTTACCTGCACCTACCTCAACTGTCTTTTCAAAAATATTATTTAATGATACGGCCGGAATATATGAATCTTCCGGATTCCATATATCATCAATTTCGGAAGCGTTGAATGAAACATAATAAGGTTTCTGCTTAAGTCTTGAATCGTAACTTCCGAAGCCGTTATAACATTCATCCGGTTTTCCACGCCAGGTAGAATCGGTTTCGATTTTTTCTGTTGTGCCGTCTTCAAATGTAACTGTACCCGACAAAAAGAAGCCTCCGCGACCCCTTGAATAATCGCAGCACATTTCGGGCTGAAGTCTCACTTTCGCCTCAATCAGAATTTCATAAACCGAATCTGAACCGAAATCAACATTATACCTGTCTGTATAATGCTTCGGTGCCTTACCGACACAAAGAAAATCGCCGCCTGCCAATGCGGGACCTATACCAATCAGTTTTTTATTAATATGAAGAATATAGCGGTTATCCGCACTGACACGTAAATTTAATGACTTTATTTTCTTATCGAATCCGTAAACTTCAAAGAAATCGGCTGCACAGTAGTTATAATCATAATTATCTTTGTTTGAACAGTCGCCAAGAGTGTTGTATCGGTTGAGCTGAAATCGTCGGGAATATATTTTATCGTCAAGCCAAATCCAGGGCATAATTACACCGCCAATCTTTTAATTCAAATAACCCGAACTCATTATGAATTCGGGTTTATTTTTTAATATTCTGTAACTATTCCTTCAAGGAAATCTGTTTCGGTAACATATCCTTCGTTGTTCACACGGAATGTTTTAATCTCGAATTTACCGAAGTCTGCATAGAAACCTGCATCGATTATATCACAGACGATGGCAGCTTTGACTGCTTTGCCTTCTGTTTCGCAAAGACGGATTATTACATCTCCCGAACCGTCCTCGCAGAACTTGAATGCTGTAAGCTGAACATTGGGCTTATTAACACTGATAAAGCTCTGTTTACGCGGCATTGTACCTTTATGATAGCTTACGGGAATTGCAACAAGCCTTGAGTTGAACACTGCAGAAAGCTGCTGAATGCCGCTTTCCTCCGCTTCACCCATATGAGGATAAACGGCGTATTCAAATCTGTGGAGACCTTCATCGCAATAATTGAAATCGGCAGCAGGTCTGTCGGAATAATGATCTGCAAAGATTGAATTTCTGAGCATTGTGAGTCTGAGAGTGTTTCCCGGACAGTCATAACTGTATTTTGAATCGGAAATAATTGAAACACCTTTGCGGATTTCATTGCCAGCGGTGATATCACCCCAAGTAAGAGCAGGTTCTTCTTCTCCGTTACACGGACGCTTGATATATGCCGAAGGAATTTCATAGGTTGAAATAGGATTGTCACCGTCAACGGTAACAGGCATTTTAAGAATTGTGAGAGGTTCCTGCCAGAGAGCACGGCATTTCACTCTGAGATGCTTTGCATCGGATGCAAGAATAAAATCCTGTGAGAGATATGAACCGTTATAGGTGTGTTTAACTCTTACAACTGCTCTTGCTGCTCCGTTTTCAACAAGTTCAATTGACTTGAGCTGCATTTTTGCAATCTCTTTATCAAATCTGAATATGTTGTGTGCCCAGGTGTCGGGTTCGGAATTATCAATGACAGTCGGAACACAGAATTCACCGCCGACAAATTCGGTGCCGTTTTCTTTGAAAACAAGGCTCTTTATACCGCCTGTTTTATCGTCAAAAACAACCTTGATGTGTTTATTTTCAACCGAAAGTCCGGATGCCGATATATCGCTATCGTTTTTACAGCAGTCAACATATTCCGAATCCTCATGCCACAGCCAGTATGTTGCATAACCGAGTGCGGGAACTTTGGCAAAGAAAACAGTATCAAGATGCGAATCGTTTGAACGTGACGAACGGACATTCTGACAAATCACACTGTTACCTTCGCTGTCTTCAACCTTTCTTGAAGGATGATACGTTCTGACAGGTGTTTCAACTTCAAAAGAATGAGGATTGAAAACGATAACCGGTCTGGGGAATTTGAGATTTCTGCAATGATGACGTGCAATTGATGACTGTGCGTCGGTGACACCGTCAAGCCAAGTATCAACCATTCCGGCTATCTTGAGCATAGCTTTATTTTCTTCATTTGCGGCAATCTTCATTGCATAACCCATGGAATCACGCACATCGTCATATGCTTCCATGATTGAACATCCGCAGAGAATATCATGGAACTGATTGAAACAGACTTCTTTCCATGCTTTGCCGAATTCTTCGGTTGCTTTGGGAAGATTATTAATTGAGCCTGCAACGGTATTCCATTTTTCAGCGTTTGCAAGCCAGTATTCGGCCTTTCTGTTAAGCTGTTTAACCATTGATGTAGCGGAATAACAACCGCTTGCATGATGCTGAAGTTCATCACTCCATACGGGTAAATCAAGTTTATCCGCACACATCTCCGAGAAATATTCATCGGGTGAAGAAAATTCAAGTTCTTCATAACCGTCTTTCTTAAGCTCAAGGAGATAATCAAGGTCACCCTTTGTAGGTCCGCCTCCGTGATTGCCGACACCGAAGAAGAACATCATTCCGTGACCGTTGTTATCGGCACGTTCCTTCAGAAGAGGAAGCTCGCGGTCGATATCGTTCTTTCCGTTAACACCATAGCTGTAAGGGATTCGGTATGTTAAAACTCTTGAACCGTCGGGGCTGTCCCACCAGAAAAGATTTTCAGGAATTTCGGAGTTTTCATGCATACCGGGACGCATCATGACATAACATCTCATGCCGCCTTTGTTGAGAAGCTGAGGTATCATCGCATTATGTCCGAACGAATCAACATTATAACCTGTTTTACAGATTTCACCGAACTTTTCATAATAATAAAGTTGACTGTAAAGTGCCTGTCGAGCATAGCTTTCTGCAGAAGGCATATTGCAATCAGGCTGAACCCACCAACCGTTGACGGGTACCCACTTACCTTTTTTAACGAGTTTTCTGATTTCATCAAAAAGCTCAGGGTCAATTTCTTCGACCCATTTATAATACGATGCGGAAGAACAGGTAAAAACAAGTCCTTTATATTCCTTGATTCTTTCTACCGCACTTCTGAATGTCTGCAATACTTCACCGCAACCCTCCTGCCATCTCCAGAGCCAGATGGGGTCAAGATGAGCGTTGCTGATAATATGTAATTTATTATTCATAAGCTTACCTCATTATTTAAAGAATCCGTAATATCTGCCTACCCAATATGCAAATGTATAAACATAACAGCTTTCTACAACCCATACTCCGCCTGAATCTTCATTTTTAAGATCAAGAGGATTTCTGTCATATTTTGATATAAATCTTTCATCGGGAGGAAGAAGAACAGAAATATGTTTTGTTCCCGTTCTCAATGTTTTGACAGGGATATCATGCCTGCCTTCGAGAGTTACACCTGCGGCAAGCCTGCTGAGATTAGTTCTGTAGAACCATGTTGCAAGTCTTTCTATATCAGGTTCTTCGTCAGGGCATGAAATGAAATAGGGAAGATCGTATCCCGGATTGAATTCTTTACCGATGGATGTTCTCCATGCTTTATAACCTTTTCTGTATTTCTTGAGAAGTTCTTCATCCTTTTCAAGAGTGCAAAGTCCCCAAAACGCACAGGTTGCAAGCATATGATCTCCGTACATAATATCTTCGGGATAATCAAAGTTCATGGAAAGGCTTGCCTGATAAAGTCTGTCAAAGTGCTTTTCTGTCATATCGGCATAGCCGAGGTCATTGATAAGATGATCATAATATTCACGCCATTTGCCTTCCTCTCCCGTAATCTTCATTGTAACAAGAAGATACATCAGAAGCTGTGCGGCATTCAGTGTAGCGTCAACCCAGCCGAATTCTGTGTTGAAATAATCAAGACTCCATTTTGCCCATGTCGTTGCCTTGCCTGTGAAATCATGAAGTTCATTACCGTGGTCGATAATATGATTCATAATGCCTTTAACAGATGAAATAATAATTTCATCAAGTTCGGGATCATCGCATCCGAGATGTTCATGAGCAAAAAGAAGATGAAGGAAATGATGGGTTATTTCATCACTGCTTGTATCAGCTTTATAAATAATATCATTGTCTGTATATCCGAGGTCTGTATAAAGCTTCGAAAGACGCTTCGGAATTTCCGCAGATGCATCAATTACGGCATCAACACAGTTTCTTTCTTTTGAACAAGTTGTTTCAAGGCAGGTTGCTTTTCCGTCTGTTATTCTGAAAAACAATCCGTCGTCAGGAACAGGCTCATAAGCACAGAGATACGTTCTTGCCGCAAAGCCGTCTCCCCTTTTATGAACATGCATAAGAAGCAGTGTTGCTTCGCAGGCCCTTGTTGCAATTTCCCTTGCTTTTATTGTATCGGGATGGTCAATACCTTTTTCTTTTTTATATACGGAATATTTAAGCATTTCACCGATTGAATATCCCGCAGTAAACGTACCATCATTATCTGAATGACCGTAATTGAATGCAGAATCAAGATTACGGGGTTCTGCAAGTCTTTTCTGGCTGACCATTCCCCTTCTGTCAACAACTTTCAATGTTTCCTGAAGAAGGATATCTGCTTTTTCTTCTGCCGACACAAGTTTCATTTCGATATATGCAACACCGGTATCGGTAAGCACCCATACGTTATTACCGTCTGCAAGAATAGCTCTGACATTGTTATCGAGCAAATCTCTGGGTGCACTGAAATGCATGATTATATCGTCTTCACGGTCAGCATTTTTATCATATCTTGTAAGACCGTTTGATGCACCGTACCATTCAACATCTCCGGATACTGCACAGCACGAATAATCCTTCTTCTTTGACGGAAGAGGATAAGAAAAACCTGTTAAATCAGGTGCAACGCTTTTGATTTCAAACAGCTCTGAAGGAACAGCATTGTCGTCTGTTTTAAAGAACTTGCTGAGTCTGCAAAGTCTGTCCTGCAATTTGTAAGGCTTATTCATAGTACACCTCTTTATAATAATATGTATTTACTATAACAGATGATAATAATATATGCAATAGTATAATATAAATTAATTTCCGTTATTTACTTTTGGTTTTTGTGGTGATATAATTAATTAAATAATTTTTTCAAAGGTGAATTATGCTTTCGTTCAAACAGATAACTCTCGATGATATCCCCATTCTTAATGCATATTTTAATGCATATCCTCACAGACAGTGTGACAGAGCAATGGGTTCAACCGTTATGTGGCGCGATTATTTCAAGAACAGATTTGCAATACACAACGGTACAATCATCCTCTCTGCAAAGCTCGATGATGAAATTTGTTTTTCATATCCTATCGGCAGAAATCCCGACGAATGCCTTGATCTTATCGATGCATACTGCAAAGAAAAGAATATCCCCATGATTCTTTGCACCGTTAACAGCGATGAACTTAAAGAGTTAAAGAACAAATATCCTGATTTATATGCCGAAGCAGACAGAGATTGGTTTGATTATCTTTATAAAAAAAATGATATCATGAATCTTGTCGGCAGAAAATATTCAACTCCGAGAAATCATATCAACAAGTTCAGAAAGCTTTATCCCGAATGGAGTTTTGAACCTGTTACTGATTCGGATATTCCTGAATTGATTGAGTTTTCCAAAAACTTCACTTTCAACGCAGAAAAAGATGAAAGCGCAAATCTTGAACTTGAAATGTGTATTGAAGTATTGAAAAATTTCCATTTATACGGTATGGCCGGAGGAGTTTTAAAGGCAGACGGAAAAATTGTCGGATATTCAATTGGTGAAATAATCGGCGACACGGTTTTTTGCCATATCGAAAAGGCTGATATATCTTTTTCGGGAGCTTATCAGATGCTTACCAATCAATTTTTAAGAACATTTGCTTCATCGGATGATATAAAATTTGTCAACCGCGAAGAAGACTGCGGTGATGAAGGATTGAGAAAATCCAAACTCTCATATCATCCATGCGAGCTTATTGAAAAAAATACGGTTTATATTTACGGAAGGGATGATTAAATGAAACTCGGTATTATCAACGGTTGGGATGAAGGTTGCATAAAATACGTGCATGATAAGGGTCTTGATGCTGTTGAATTCTGCGTGAACTATAACTATGACTCTTTTGATTTTCTTTCAAAAGCCCATGAAATCAAAAGCTACAGTGAAAAATATAATGTTTTTGTAAGTGCAATCGGACGTTGGGGCATGGAAAGAATCGATGAAAACGGTGAGGTTATCCCCGAAGCTCTGCAGAACGACAAAAACCTCATTGATGCAGCTTCTGTAATCGGATGTCCTGTTTATAATTGCGGTGTTAACTACACGGAAAGCAAAAATTTCCACGAAAACTGTTCAATTGCAATAAAATATCTCGGCAATCTTATTGAATATGCGAGAGAAAAGAATGTTAAAATTGCAACATATAATTGCCGTTGGGATAATTTCATTGTTGAACCCGAAGCATGGAGACCCGTTCTTTCCGCTTTGCCTGAGCTTGGAATTAAATATGATGTTTCTCACTGTCTCGGCCATAACGGAAACTATATAAATGAACTGCTTGAATTCGGCGACAGAATCTATCATTTCCATCTTAAAGGCTCTGTTTATTTTAACGGCGAGCATTATGACGATGCACCTGCAGGAATGGACATGACAGACTGGAATTCCGTTTTTGAAATTCTTTATACAAAAGATTATAACGGAACTGTTTCAATTGAGCCTCACTCATCTATGTGGACGGGCAAAAAAGGACAGTGGGCAATCGATTTCACCATCAACAAGTTCAGACCTTATATAATGCCCGATGATTACGAATATTCAAATAATCCATATATGCCTTAAATAATTACACCGAAGCTAACTGATAAGATTAGCTTCGGTGTTTTGATTGTTGGTGCCTTTAGGTGTGGAAATAAACCCCCGGTACAGCCGGGGGTGAAAAAAGACTTTAGTAAAGCCGAAACGGGCGAGCTCAAAGCAAGCCCAAAAGGCTTGAAAGGAAATCAAACCTCCAAGTATAATAGTAGTG
>JAZQLN010000024.1:0-5087 GCA_045542715.1 Acutalibacteraceae bacterium | reverse complement strand
TAACTTCCATTTCGGGGTAACAGTCATCATGTCCGAGTCCCTGCCAACCGACAAGGTAAACAATCTTTTTTATACCCTGCGTTATGTTATCCATCATCCTGATTATTTCAAGTGCCTGTTCAAAGGTGATAAGAATCTCGGATGTTTTTTTCTCCCAATCGGGTTTTGCAAGAAACATCTTCATCCACAATGTTTTTGAATAGTCATAGTTGAATTTTTTCTGATTCATTATTCACTCTCCCGTTTGACACGCTTTTATTTCGCATAAATCGCAATTTAAATTAATATCTATATTATAATATAACAAAATGCACAAATCAATACCGATAAGTGCATTATTTTTGTGTTGTTTGATTAATCCAATATAAAAAACTTCTGATTGGTGAAGAACCTGTTGTAATCTGAAATATATTACCGTTTCTTCAGAAATCTCGTAAAAATTACCTTTCAAAAAAGCTGTCTTTGTGATTCAAAGGCAGCTTTCGGTGCATTATATTGATTATTTTGTCATAGAATGTGTATGTTTTCTTCGAGAGGTGATTGAACGCCTACTTCTCTTGCAGCTTCCATCTTGAACCGGTCAAGAGCAGCTCTTGCCTGAGGAACTACTGAATTGTTCTTTGACATTTCGTTTACACCCCTTTGCTCATTTTTTTGCGTTTGCTCTATTATTTTTGCAATCAATTCGGGGTTTATTAATGTTAATTTTTTGATTAATTTGAAAGTTTTGATCATGAAAAAACCGCCTCACAAAAGTGAAACGGTTTATAATAACGGGAATCAGATTATGTACTGAGTTTATTATGCGGATTTTCTCATCCGCTTTTTTCGCCCTTTGAAAGCCTTAAATTGTTCCTTCTGCTGCCGTTGCTTCTTTGAGTGTTCCCTCTATGTTTGCGATAAGGGAATTACGTCTTTCAATCATGGCGGCGGAATCAACCGGAATTCCCGCATGAAGCTCGCCGGGTTCAATAAAATTAAGTCCGCCCTCATATTCTGCAGGAAAATAACCTTCTTGGGCAAGTTTTTCCCTTTGTTTCAGAACCTCCATTACATATTCGTGCTGAGGATTGTTGAAATCCCAGAACAGATACGGAATAATCATCATAACAAAGCCGACAATGTCAAATATCAGAGGAACCGCAAGAATGTTGAATCTTGCAGAATCTATATAAAGAACATCCCAGTTTGAATTGAAGCCGTTTCTGAGAATGATTACGGGGATTATCAGGCTGACAAACGTTGTAACGGGAGAAATAATCCAGTTAAAAACTCCGCTGAAATTCTCAAGACGCTCACCGGAAAGATACATCTGATAGTCATTCTTTCTGACACCCATATCACTGTCGGCAACATCGGGAATTGAAGTTGCAAGACCTTTGAAGAATTCACACGCAAAAATAACAATACCGCATAAATTCTGTTTTGTCGGAAAAGCCATAATCGTCAGCATTTCTGCTACGGCACTGACCGCGCATATTACAAGCTTTATGATTTTCAGACTTCTGTATGAAAATCGCTTTACAAAATACGGTGCAACAAAGCTGAGAGGCGTTGATCTGAAACTCATCAAAGTTTTCATCAAGCCGTAAATTGCACATTGGGTATACATTCGAAATGAGAAGAAATACATAACGTTTACAATGCTTATCATTCCGTTACCGAACGAATCAAGCAGTGTGGAAATAGTGTTCAGCCAGTTATACTTATTTTTCATAACCTGAGAAATCCCGTACCACAAGGATATCTTTTGCTTTTTTTCAAGCGGAGGCTGAGGAATTCTCTCTGAAATATTTCTGACACTCAACAGGGTTAATGCTCCCATAGGAATGAATACTGCGGGAATAACGAACTTATAAAACCTTATATCGCTGAAGGCAATTCCGAAAATCGGAATTATAACATCAAATACATTCTTTACAAAATGCGAAAGTTTTACGGGCCAGGTTCTTATAAGCATTCTTTCGTGAGGGTTGGGAGAAATATTCTGAGTACACTGCTCAATAACATTATCAAACGGGAACATATCATATACCATAAACAGAAGATATGCCATCCACATTCTGTCTTCAACAAGCTTTACATTGTAAATCGGAAGCCAGCCGATAAGGATTATCATAGCAGACTTCTGGACAAAGTTTGAAAACAGCACATATTTATATCTTCCGTATTTGGGAACAAGTTTCTTTCTCCAAAGAATATTACGAAATCCGCCGTATGCGTTCACAAACAGCTGTATGCCGAATATTTTAAGAAAACTTCTTGCGCTTACACCGTTTATTCCGTTAAGAACTTTAACCAATGACAAGGGAAGAAACGCGGAGGAGTCGAACAGTATCATACATAATCCGGCAAGTGAAACTATGCCGTAAAAAGCAAGAAGTTTTCTCTCTGTTTTCTTTTCAAGAATACCGAGATTATCGTTAACGAACCAGTTAAGAACATTCCACAGATAGGTCAGCGGAAGTCCGATGAGAGTAATGACGGAAAACGCAAGATAAGGAAGCTTGTAATGATACATTATGAGGAAACATGATGCACTGAAGCCAAGATATTCAAGAGGAGATTTGATGCTGTAGTTCATTCCGACTCCGAAGAATACTGTCAGATACTCTTTGAACGGAACGTAGTTCCCTTTTTCTCTGTCAGGTTCATTCCAATGATTTTTTACATTTTGAAATAAAGCTGTCATTTTACCGTTGCCCATCAGCTTGCCCTCCTTTCCTGACCATAAACAGCCTCTATATCTTTAAGAGAGGTCGTACTTTGTTTCGGAAGCCAGTTTTCGCCAAATTCGATCATATCTTCATTTTCGGCACCGAGATATATTTTTTCGCATCCCAGGTTGCCGAAAAAGGCGTGGTGTCCGATAAACTTTACGCTTTCGGGCACATAAATATATGTAACTCTTTCGCAATACGAAAATCCGTCGGAACCGATTGATTCAACCCCGTCGGGTATTGTAATCGTTTCAAAACCCTTACACTTGAAGAAAGCAAGGTTACCGATTTCTTTAACTGAAGAAGGAATATCAACATATATCAGTGCTTCGCAGTCGCTGAAACATGAATCCTCAATTTTTGAAACCGAATCGGGTATTACATAGAAAGCATGCTTTGAAAACTGCTTGCCGTATTCTTCGGCATCGGCTGTTGTTTCATCGCCGTATTTTTTTGAAAACTCACTCAAAAATACTTCGGCAGTTTTTTCATCGGAAGGAGCAACACATCCTGCTCCGAGTGCAGCTCTGTACTGATGATTTCTCATAGGATGGAGAATGATTTCTTTCATATCCTTCGAATAAAGAACGCCGTCAACGGAAGCATAGCTCTGATTTTCGGGGTCAACGATTACCGCCATAAGGTTTTTTGTATAGTAAAAACAATGAGGTTCAAGTCCGGAAACATCTTTTCCGATGAATATAAAACGCACATATTCATTACAGCTCATTGAAAACTCACGCACTTCGGTAACGGGTTTTGTAAGGTAAACAACACCCGCTTCGTCTCTGACATAATCAATGTGCAGAGTTACATCGTCTTCCTTGCCGACAAACTGATAAAGGGTATATCCCGTATCGTTTTCCTTGTATGTATATTTGTCGGAGCTGATTGAATTAAAGCTGAAAAACAAAGAAAGTCCCACAAAAACCGATATTATGATAATAAACAGCGCCTTGAATACCGTGTTTTTTCTGCCTTTCATTTTCAAATCCGGTTTTTTGTCAAAAAGCGGATCGTAAAGCAATTCTGTTTTGCTGATTGTAACATTATCAGCCATCCATCTCTTCCTCCCTTTTTATTCTGCAATAACAGCCACAGCCTGACCTGCAGTTAAACTGAGTGATATTTTTTTGTTTTCAACCGTAACATCGCAAAGATATTCATTGCCGTCAGCGGTGATATTGTATACCCTGGCTTTGTCAAATTCGGCATCGGGAATGTTCCACTCGCCGTCTTTTCCGTTTTCGGAATATGCGATAAAGATTTTGTTATCTTCCGTTATCGGCAGAATAACGTCGTAACCTTTTTTCAGTTCAATGCCGTTCTTGGTGATTGAAAGTTCATTTCCGCACGTTTCAACACCGTCAGAGAAAGTCACTTTATAACCTTCTTTGTCATTACCCGTATAGCTGAGCCTCTTGTATCTGTTAAGATATGTATACGGTACCTGCATTGTGCAGAACTGCCTGATAAACATCGGCACCCATACGTCTTTTTCAATGCCGTTGTTCATCCAGATATCTTCGCCGTGTACCGTACCGTAGAACACATTTCTCAAAGGCTCAATGTTCAGATATCCGCTGAATTCATCGGCCTGAATATTGATGCAATCGTCGATTGTCATATTGCTCATCCACCAGACGGCAGGGATTCTTCCCAGCGTTCGGATAGGTGCATCGCGCCAGTCTGTATCAATAATTTCAGCACCGCATTTTTCGTAATACTTTCTTATGGGGTGGTTACTCTCGGAGCGTAACGGCATTTCACGGTAAGTATATTCGCTTGTAACGTCAATTCCCAGGCTCATAATGTAATCGAGCATCTTGTTTCTTGCCTCATCCTGCTCGTGCATTTCTGTTCTCGGCCCGAAATTTTCCGCAATGCAGAAGTTATCGAGATGAACCGTGCCCGCCTCTCTGACAGGAATAACCTCACAGAATCGGTCAAAATATTTTTTGAAAAGACCGCTTTCCCAATACTGCTTATATGATGTTTTATATGCATTTCTGCCGTAAAAAACCTCAATAACCGCCGGAGTACCGTCGGGATACTTTGTTATTGCGCTTGCTTCAACAAATTCGGGATGTGATTGATTTGCATCATATTCGTCGGCAAGGTTACCGTGAACACTTACTACCGTGTTGTATTTTTCAGCTTCTTCAAAAAGCCACATAAAGCTGTCTCTCGGCGTAGCATCGCAGTCTCGCTTGAGATACGGATTAATAACTTCCATTTCGGGGTAACAGTCATCATGTCCGAGTCCCTGCCAACCGACAAGGTAAACAATCTTTTTTATACCCTGCGTTATGTTATCCATCATCCTGATTATTTCAAGTGCCTGTTCAAAGGTGATAAGAATCTCGG
>JAZQLN010000023.1:0-26607 GCA_045542715.1 Acutalibacteraceae bacterium | reverse complement strand
TTCCTTCTCTTCAAGTGAGAGGTTGGTAACGTCGTCGGTGATGCCGAGAGTGAACTGAGCCTTGGGAGCGTGCTTTGCAAGCTCGTCATATACTGCGAAGATGCTTGAGGGAGGAGTATCCTTTGAACCGAGACCGTAACGGCCGCCGATTACCTGGATGCCTGTTCTGCCTGTTGCTGCAAGAGCGGCAACAACGTCAAGATAAAGAGGCTCGCCGAGTGAACCAGGTTCCTTTGTTCTGTCGAGAACAGCAACCTTCTTTGCTGTTGCGGGGATAGCTTCAACGAGCTTCTCTGCTGAGAAGGGTCTGTAAAGACGAACCTTAACAAGACCAACCTTCTCACCCTTAGCGGTAAGATAATCAATAACTTCTTCTGCTACGTCGCAGATTGAACCCATAGCAACGATAACCTTTTCTGCATCGGGAGCACCGTAGTAGTTGAAGAGCTTGTAGTTTGTGCCGAGCTTTGCATTAACCTTGTCCATGTACTCTTCTACGATAGCGGGAAGAGCATCATAGTAGCTGTTGCAAGCCTCTCTGTGCTGGAAGAAGATGTCGCCGTTTTCGTGTGAACCGCGCATAACGGGTCTCTCGGGGTTGAGAGCTCTCTTGCGGAATGCTTCAACAGCATCCATATCGCACATTTCCTTGAGGTCCTCGAAATCCCAGACTTCAATCTTCTGGAGTTCGTGTGAGGTACGGAAACCGTCGAAGAAGTTGATGAAGGGAACTCTGCCCTTGATTGATGCAAGGTGAGCAACAGCGCCGAGGTCCATAACTTCCTGAGTGTTTGTTTCAGCGAGCATTGCGAAACCTGTCTGACGGCAGGCATAAACGTCTGAATGGTCGCCGAAAATGTTAAGAGCATGTGAAGCTACGCAGCGTGCCGAAACGTGGAAAACGCTGGGAAGAAGCTCACCTGCGATTTTATACATATTGGGAATCATAAGAAGAAGACCCTGTGATGCAGTGTAGGTAGTGGTAAGAGCACCTGCTGCGAGTGAACCGTGAACGGTACCTGCTGCGCCTGCTTCTGACTGCATTTCAGCAACCTTAACGGTAGTGCCGAAGATGTTCTTCATACCCTGAGCTGACCACTGGTCAACATAGTCTGCCATGGGGCTTGACGGAGTGATGGGGTAGATGCCGGCAACTTCTGTGAAGGCATATGACACCCATGCAGCGGCGTTGTTACCGTCCATGGTCTTCATTTTTCTAGCCATAGTCTTTTTCCTCCTAAAATTAGTTAAAACTAAAGGTTGGTTGATTAATTTGCACCATTGATTATACTAACACTTTTCTTTATATTTGTAAACCCTATAATTAATCCAAATTCAATAAAATTTTATCGGTTAATTTGTATAAAATTTCAATTTCCGCTTTTATATAGCGGTGATTTGTGAATCGCTCATGCACCTGAAACCAAAATCCGCAACGCAGGGGCGGATTTGTTTATTGACTTTTTTGGCTTTTAGTGGTATTTTATAAGATGTATATTTATATATGGAGGTCATATTTATGGTACTCAATTCCGTTCAGCAAATCTTTTTCAAACTTTTTACACTCATCGTATCGCTCGTTTATTCGGTTAACGGCGGTATTGTTGCTCCCTCAACGGCTGATGTAATCAAAGCCGCAAAGCCCGATGCAAAGCTCGTTTTTGCAACCCTTGCAGACCCTCAGGTTTCAAACTATATGTTTGACAGATATCAGGCTTTCCAGGAAGCATCCATCGACCTTGTGAATGCTGAAAGACTTGATGCGGTTGTAGGCGTAGGCGATATCGCTGAAAACGGCCTTGCAGAAGAATATCAGCTTGCTTACGATGAGCTTTCAAAGCTCGACACACGCTTTATCATGGCAACAGGCAACCATGATATCAGACTCCGTGCATACAGCCAGAGCACAAACCGTTTCTATGCATTCACCGATGCTCTCAACGGCGAAGAAACCATGGCAGACAGAGTATATTCCGAAGGCAAGCTTGCATACTCGGAAGTTATCAACGGTTATAAATTCATCGTTATGGGTTCTGACGAAACAGCTTTTGAAGAAGCATCCATCAGCGAAGCACAGCTCGAATGGGTTGATAACGAGCTTGCAACCGAAAAGGGCAAGCCCGTATTTGTTGTTCTTCATCAGCCTCTCAAGCTCACTCACAATCTTCCCACAACATGGGGCAACGGCACAAACAAGGAAGCAGGCTCGGTAGGTCCTCAGAATGACGAAATCAAGGCACTTCTTGCAAAGCATGCCGTTGACAGCACCGTTGTTCTTATCACGGGTCATCTCCATGCAGGCTTCAGCCAGTACAGCTTCCAGGAAATCGAAGGCTTCTATTCGCTCAATGTTCCCGCATTCTCAATCGAAAACAAAGACGGCGAAGAAGGCGGAAACGGTGCAGGTCTTACATACATTATTGAGGTTTACGAAGATGAAATCCTCTTCAGAGCAAGAAAATGCCTTACCGGCGAATGGCTCTCAAAGTGGGATTCAAAGATTACGCTTAAATAATCAGTGAAAGGAAAATGAAAATGCTCAACATCAAAAAACTCATTGCACTTGTGCTCAGCGTTTCGCTTCTTCTCGGCGTTGTTGCAACATCGGCATCGGCTGATGAAGGCATAATGCTCATTTCTGATGAAGAAATCACAACAACCGAGGTTCTTGAAACAGAATCAACAACAATTGCAGAAGAAACCACAACAGAAGTTTCAGAAACAGAAACTACAACTGTTGCAGACGAAACCACAACCGTTCCCGAAACATCGGAAGAAACAACAGATGCTCCTGTTGTTGCTCCTTCAGATGCAACTCCCAGAAGAATTTCAGTTGTTGTTAACGGTGATACAAAGTCATCAAAGGGTATCACATGGTTCACAACCGCAAACACTTCAAGCGTTGTTGAAATCACAACCGCTGACGGTGAAAAGGTTTCCGCAAACATCGTTTACACAGATGTTACCGAATGGGAAGGCAACTTCATGCATAAGGCAACCGTAACAGGTCTTGCTGCAGGTGCAACATTCAGATACCGTGTAGGTAACGGCACTCTCTTCAGCGACTGGGGTACTTTCGTAACCGATAACGGTGACGATAAGGTTAACTTTGTTGCTATCGCAGACGTTCAGGCAGGTAACCTCGAAAACTTCATCAAGGGCGCAGAAACTGCAGCTGCTGCATATAAAGTAATGCCCGACGCAGAATTCATGGTTAACCTCGGCGACTTCACCGATGACAGCACCAATGAAGAATGGGATTACTATGATACAGCTATGGCTGATATCAACCTCAACTCAACCCTCGTTCCCATCGCAGGTAACCATGACGGTCTCGGCGTATGGAACTGGTTCAACAATATGTTCAACCTTGACACAAGCGAAAGCGTTCAGGTTCTCAACGGCGTTAACTATTCATTCGATTACGGCAACGCTCACTTCGCAGTTCTCAACACAAACGACCTTCTTTCAATTTCATTCGCTCAGCTTACATGGCTCAAGAACGATATGAACAGCACCGATAAGGACTGGAAAATCGTATTCATGCACAAGTCACCCTACTCACTCGGCAAGGATGCAAAGTGGCCCGATGCTCTCTATCTTCAGAGATCACTCACAAGCGTTCTCGACAGCTGCGGTGTTGACCTTGTTATGAGCGGTCACGACCATCAGTATCTCCGCACAAAGGCAATCAAGAACGGCAAGGCAGACGAAGACGGAACAGTTTATGTTCTTGCAGGTACCGCAGGTGCAAAGAGATACGAGGTACGTTCATTCCTTGCAAACAACTTCCTTGATACAGATATCATCGATGCTCTTGTTATCCATAAGAACGGCTACGGCAACTACTGGAACGGCAACGACTGGAATTCAACAAACGAAGATTTCTGGGGCGGCTGCTTCAACACAATCTCAATCGACGGCGGCAAGCTCACCTTCGATTCATATATTCTCAAGGACAGACCCGATGATGCTTCAATGGATACTCCCAGAGAAACAATCACAAAGTCTGACTCATTCACTCTTGAAAAGGCTGTAGGTCAGAATGAAATCACCTTCACAGGCGATAACACAACAAGCGAAATCGAGTATTACCTCGGCGTAGTGCCCAGCTTCATGGGTCTTGCAGCTTACACATTCGTTGAATGGCTTCCCAAGTTCCTTATCATGGTGCCCGCACTCCTTGACAGCGTTATCAACGAAGACGTTTTCTGATAATCAATGCAAAAAAATCGGCTTGAACGGATTTCCGTCCAATCCGTTTTTAAAGGGATAGGAAAAAAGATGCAGAACGGACAAACCGAGTAATAACAAGGCTGAAGCCTTGTTATGCTTGCCCGAAGGCGTACAAAAGTACGTCGAGTGGCGAGGTTTGTTCGTAGCATAAAACAAAAAACAACATCAGTTTCCGGTTTTGAGAGTTTTAAGGGGTTCCGGCAGGTATATGACCTATCGGAACCCCTTGATTTATACAGTTTTATGCGGTCTGCGCTTTTTTACATCCCTTTTTTAAAGATTATTAAGAATTCTGAGCACACAGCTGAGTTCTTCGGGTTTAACCTTATCAACGGGTTTATTGTTGATTACGCAGTCTGCGAAATAGTGAATTTCGTTTGCGTATGCGTCGCTCTTGGGCAGGTTGATTGCACCGGTGTCGCCCTCTGCCTGCTGAGAAAGGTCGATTCTTTCATTGTTTTTGAGATAAATCATCATCTTGCCCTTTTCGTTGGTGACAATCGCATCCTCAAACTGGAATCTGAATTCCGCGGCAAAGGGATAGTCGCAGGCATACCACGATGCCTCCGAGTTGATTGAGAATTTGCCGAAATCGTAGCAAAGGCTGATGTAGTCCTGGTCGGAACGCTTTGAACGGAACTGATATTTTACTTCGGGCATACCGAATGCGTAAACCATGAAATCAAGGTCATGGATATGAAGGTCAAAGGGTACAAGACCGCTTCTCTTTTCGTCAGTCATCCAGCCGTCCCAGCTCCATTTGGGAATTCCGCCGAGCCTTATCATCGTGCCCGAAAGAAGCTTGCCGTATTTCTCCGTATCGTAGATTTCTTTGAGAACCTCGTATTCGGGCCAGAATCTGAGCACCTGAGCAACCATGAATTTAACGTTGTTTTTCTTTGCGGTTGAGTAAACTCTTTCAACATCCTCTTCCTTGAGAGAGATGGGTTTTTCGCAGATAACGTTGATGCCCTTTTCCATTGCCTTGACCGCAAAATCTGCATGGAGATATGTGGGCAGACAGATATCGATTATATCAAACTGCTCTTTTTCGAGCATTTCGTCAAAATCGGTGTAATGACGCTTGTCGGGGTATTTTTCCATTCTTTCCGTGCGGATATCGCAGATTGCGATGAGCTCCGCGTTTTCCATTTCATCCCATGCGGGAATATGTGCGCCGCTGATACCGCCGACGCCTACAAGACCTACTTTAAGCATAATTTCAACCTCCGTTGATTAGTTGGTTTTATTTTATCACATACATACGAAATTGCAAGTATGGTTCTTGAAAATATGTTTCATTCATGATAATATTATAAGGTAAAAAATATAGTGAGGAACGGATAATGGATAATTTTGCAAAAAGATTCAAAATCGAGTGTTCGCCCGTTGCGAAGAAAAATCAGACAATCGTCAAGGGTAACACAAGATTAACGGTTATCACTCCCTGCCTTCTGCGTGTTGAGGTGCAGAGCGAGGGAAAATTCTGCGATGAACCCACTCAGAGCGTATGGTTCAGAGATTTCTGCGATACGAAGTTTGAAACCAAGGAAAACGGCGGTGTTATCGAAATAAAAACCGCCGAAACAACCTTTGTTTATTCTCTCAAGTCAAACAAAATGCTCCGCATCATTCTCGGTGACGGCAGAAAGGTCACAAACTATAAAAAAGGCAACCTCAAAGGTACAAGCCGTACTCTTGATATCACTGCAGTTGACAGAGTGGGAGACGGCGTATGCTCCAGAAACGGTGTTGCTCTTCTTGATGACGGAAAAACCCTTGCAATCAAGGCAGACGGCTCGATTCTTCCCCGTGAAAACAAGGAAACCGATGTTTATTATTTTGCTTACGGTAACAACTATATCGGTGCAACAACCGATTTGTATAAGCTGACGGGCAAAGTGCCCCTTATTCCCCGTTACGCACTTTCCAACTGGTGGAGCAGATACAAGGATTATTCACAGGATGAATATTTGAATCTCATGGATAAATTCAAGGCGGAGGAAATCCCCATCACCGTTGCAACCGTTGACATGGACTGGCACTGGGTTAAAATCAAGGAGAAATTCGGTAAAGATGCTCACAGAATGCATAAGCATCTCAACTTCATGGAATATGTTTACGATATCTGGTCAAAGGGCTGGACGGGCTACAGCTTCAACACCGAGCTTTTCTCCGACCCCGACGGCTTCCTGAAAAAGCTCAAGGATGACAACTACAAGGTTACATTCAATATCCATCCGTCAATGGGTGTGCGTTGGTTTGAAAATCAGTATGAGGATATGTGCAAGGCAATGGGTCAGAATCCCGGAACAAAGGAGCCTGTTGCGTTCGATATAACCGATAAAAAGTTCACCGAAAATTATTTTGATATTCTCCACAGACCCTTTGAAGAAAAGGGCGTTGACTTCTGGTGGATTGACTGGCAGCAGGGCACAAAAACCGCCGTCAAGGGTCTTGACCCCCTCTGGGCACTCAACCACTATCATTTCCTCGATAATGCCAAGGATAACCACAGACCTCTCATTCTTTCCCGTTTCTGCGGTGCGGGCAGTCAGAGATATCCTCTCGGCTTCAGCGGTGACACAACTCAGACATGGAAGAGCCTCGACTATCAGCCGGGCTACACCGCAACCGCTTCAAACGTTGCATATCCATGGTGGAGCCACGATATCGGCGGTCACTGCATGGGTATAAAGGATGATGAGCTTTATCTCCGATGGGTACAGCTCGGAGTTTTCAGTCCCGTTATGCGTCTGCACTCAACAAACAATGAATTCATGGGCAAAGAACCATGGAATTACAGCGGAAGTGTCGGCAGAATCGCAACAAGCTGTCTGCGTTTCAGACACAAGCTTCTGCCCTATATCTACACGATGAATTACCGCACCCACACCGAATGCAGAGCAATCTGCGAGCCGATGTATTACGCATATCCCGAAGATGAAAATGCCTATAAATGCAGAAACGAGTTTTTCTACGGCACGGAGCTTATAGTTGCCCCCGTAACCGAGCATACAAGCAGTAAAACCAACCTTGCGGGAGTCAATGTATGGATTCCCGAGGGCAGATACACCGATATTTTCACAGACAGAATTTACAGCGGAAACCGTTTTGTGAAGATGTTCCGCGATCTTGAAACAATTCCCGTTCTTGCAAAAGAGGGTGCAATCATACCCATGAGCGAAAACTGCAGAAAGAATGACTGTTCAAACCCCGTAAGCCTTGAAATCCTTGTTTACAGAGGCAATAACACCTTTGTGCTTTATGAGGATGACGGCGAAACTCTTTCATATCAGAACGGAGAATATCTCAAAACCGCAATGACCGTTGCCGAAAACGGCAGGGATGTTAAGTTCACTATCGCAAAAGCAGAGGGAACAGCCTCCGTTGTGCCCGAAAAGAGAACATTTACCGTTAAATTCGGCGATATCGTCGGCGGTAAGGCATCCGTTACCGTTGACGGCGAAAAATATGATGCCGAAATCAAAAACAACGGCAAGCTTGAAGTAACCGTTACCGCAAAAGCGGATGCAACCGTTGAAATCGCTCTTGAAGAGTGTGAATTCCTCGCAAACAGACCCGAAAGAGAGCTTCTTATCGAAACAATCGCAAAATTCCAGATGGGTAACGACAAGAAGGGTCTCACATTCTCAAAGCTCCTCAAAAACACAAAGAAAATGCCCTCCGTCTCAAAGGATATGGCAGAGCCGATTGAGGAGATTTTAAAGCTTCACAGATAAACGCAAAAACCGTGCAGTTTTATCGCTGCACGGTTTTCGCATAGAGAGTATAAAAGAAAGGAAAAGAAAAAAGCAAAGTGCTTAAAGTCCGTCTGAACTTTATGTCTTAATTATAATCGCATAGGTGTCCGATAATCCGTACTTTTAAAGTTTTTTTGAAGATTTTTCAAAATTTTTCAAAAAATTCAAAACATTATCAGAATTGTCGAAACAAAGGCTATCGCAGTTGAGATAAGTGTTTTGACCGACGGCTTTTCCTTGCGGATAAGACTGATAACGGTTGAGAAAACCATAACTCCGCCCGTAGTTATCGGGAACTGAACGGAGGCGGGGAGTGCCGTGAGTGCGATGAAGCAAAGCAGATTTCCTATGCCGTTGCATACTGCGTGACCCGAAATACAGCCGAATTCTTTAAAAGAAACCGTTGCGATTTTCTTGTTTTTGATGAGCTGCCACATGAAGCAGATAACAAAAACGCAGGCGTTGATTGTTGCCATAAAGCTGCGGCTGTCAACGGCAAGTTCTGCATTTGACTGATGGATTTTTGCAAGCACGCCGACCATGCCGTTAAGGAAGAACACCGCAAAATAATATTTGAGGTTGTTGCCCTTTGTTTCGCTTTTTTCAAAGCTCATAGCCGTTGAAATTCCTATGAGGAGCACACAGAGAGCCTTTGCGATTCCGAATTCCTCCTTGCAGAAAATAACGCCGTATAAAAGAGGCAGAATCATTCCTCCGAGCATGGCAAAAATGGAATAAACCGAGAGATTTGCCGTTGCAAAGGCTTTGAGACCCGAATATCCGTAGCCCATAACGACAACGGCGTAGATAAGCGAAATAAGAAGCGAAAACCAGTTTATTTCAAGCCTGAAGCCGTTGAGAATGAGCATCAGGATAAAGCTCACTCCGTGGGTATACCCCGAAAAAATCAGGGTTGAGTCAATTCCGTCGCCCCGAAGAGTGCGGAATTGCTGGTTAAACAAAAACTGCATAGCAAAAAGCAAGGCAGCGCCGATCAGCATAACATAGTTCATAATATCACCGTCAAAAATTATTTCCGTATCATTTTATCATATAAATTATTTTTTTCAATATATTTCTTTATATATTTCGACACGTTCGCTTGCTTTATGGCATAATTAGTGATAAAATGTTTAGATGAACGGAAATCCGACCTGTACGGCATATTCAGTTCGAATTACAGAGGTGAATTTTTTGGATATCAAAGCAATTATTCGTAATTATTACAATAAGTTCAAGCGTGATTTCACGGGTTGGCTGAGTCCGAGAAGGCAGCATTTTCTCTACTATAAACTCTGGCCTTACTATTATAAAAAGTATTCAAAGAAACCCATCAACCCCAAAAAGGTTGTTCTTGCCTATTCCCATGTCTATAAGAAGATGCCCGACAATCTGAGCTGTGTCAAGGAATACCTTGAGGTCAGAGGCTATGAGTGCGTTGTTGTCAATGCCGCAGAGAATGAAATAATCAGCAAAAATCCGTTCCTCAACGAGATATTAAGATGCTTCTGGGGCAGGAAGTTCTTCAAGGCATACGGCGATGCAAAGGCTCTTTTTCTGACGGACTACTATTTCCCCGCATTTGCCTGCAAACCCCGTGACGGACAGAGTGTTGTTCAGCTCTGGCACGGCTGCGGAGCTTTCAAAAAGTGGGGTTACTCAACTGCCGAAAAGAAATGGGGTGCAAGCAAGGAACAGCTTGACCTGTATCCCATTCACAATACATACACCCATGTATGCGTTTCGTCGCCCGAAGTAAAGTTCGCTTATGCGGAAGCCTTCGGATGCAGCGAGAATGTTATCCATCCCCTCGGTGCACCGAGAACCGATGTTTATTTCGATAAGGATTTTGTTGCACAGGGCAGAAAAAAGCTGCTTGAGATGTTCCCCGAAATCGGCAGCAGAAAAATTATTCTGTATTCACCCACATTCCGCGGAAACAGCATTGCGGCTTCATACATGAAAAATATGTTTGACATGGAGAGAATGTACGAAGAATTCTCAAAGGACTATGTTTTTGTTGTCAAGCATCATCCGCTGACCGCAAAGGCATTCCGATTCTCCAATGAGCAGAAGAAGAAATATGACGAATTTATTTTTGATATCACGAAAACCGTGGATATAGATACTGCTCTCTGTGCGGCTGACCTTGTTATATCGGATTATTCATCGCTTATTTTTGAATATGCACTTCTTGAGCGTCCGATGATTTTCTTTGCTTTTGACCTTGAAAATTATTATGATGCAAGAAGCTTTTATTATGAATATGAGGACTTCGTGCCCGGAGAAATAGTCAGGAATTCCGACGAGGTTATTGCTGAAATCAAGCGTCTTGAAACGGGCTTTGATGTTGAAAAGGTACGCAGATTCAGGGAAAAATTCATGTCTGCCTGCAACGGTAAATCCATTGAACAGATTATGGAAACTGTATTATAAAAAGGAAAAGGGACTGTCTCACTAAGCGAAGAACAAAAGAAACAGAATAAATAAAGAGCGACTTGCATCGGAATTTACACCTTCGCAAGTCGCTTGTTATTGTATTTTAGAATAAAACCGCCGGTTTTATGTTTCTTTTTAGCCGTTTTTCCGATTTGGCATATACACATACGCCTTGCATCGGAGGAAAACGACTTCTTCATCTTATTGAGAAGCCCCTTTTGCTTGTTAATGTATAAAAAAATAGCCGCCCTTTTGGACAGCTAAATAAAAAAGTGTCGGCGTCGACCTATCTTCCCGGGCCGCTTCCAGCCAAGTATTTTCGGCACTGTTGAGCTTAACTACCGTGTTCGGGATGGGAACGGGTGGACCCTCAACGTCATCAACACCGACTAAGAAAACGCAACGGCGTTTCTTGAATGCTTGATGATTATATACCCTATTCAACGATTTGTCAATAGTTTTTTTAAATTTTTTTCAATTTTTTTTAATTTGTCGCAAAACGCAAGAAAAAGGCACTTTTCAGCACCTTTTTCTGCATGGGGTTGAATTGAGGAGGGGTATTGCGTCTGTACTTCGCAGGTTGCGGCTCCTGCTTGGTACAATCAGATAATACCCCGAAAATATTAATTCGGTATGAATTCATTTTAAACGATTGTAAGATATTTTATTAATACCATATAAAGCCTAACAGCAGAATTCTGATTATCCACTGCCACCAGACATAGCTGACGGTGACATTGAATTCAACCTTGTATCCCTTATACTCAACGGATACCGTCTGAGAGCCTTCCTGCTTATCGGAAAAGCCGCTTGCGGTCATTTCCGACGTATCTGTGACGGTTTTCTTTGAGCCGTCGGAATAAGCGACTTCAAGCTCAATGCCGTCAAGGCTGAGGGGGTCACCGCTTTTGTATGTATAATTTGTTTTTGAGGGTGATTTCTTAAGGGTTACGGATGTGATTTCGGGGTCTGCGGCATAGACTGTTACGCTTGCGGAGAAGCCGTCGGCAACAGATGTTGCGGTAATAACAGCCGAGCCTGTTTTATGAGCAGTGATAACACCGTTTTCGTCAACCGAAACGGTTTCGGGGCTGCTGCTTTCCCAGATAAGAGCCTTGTTTGTTGCGTTTTCGGGAGTGAAAACAACATCAAGCTGAAGGGTGCTGCCTGTGAAAACGGTTTTTTCGGCTTCGTCAAAGGAAATTCCGCTGAGATATACGGTTTCATCGCCGATGAATTTGCTGAAATCGGGGAAACCGTAGCCGTAGTAAATATCAAATCCCGTGTCGCCCAGGTCGGTGCAGATGCCTTCTATCGCTGTTTCAATCTGCAGGGGGGTACATTCGGGGTGCTGAAGCCTGAACATCGCCGCACACGCTGAAATATAAGCCGCCGACATGGAAGTACCGCTCATGGTAACTTCCTTGCCCGATGCATCGTATCCGTTGATGCTGACACCCGGTGCACACATATCAACGGCATCGCCGTAATTCGAAAAGCCGTTTGCGAATTCCATATCCTCGTTGACGGCTGAAACGGTTATCGCACATTCGTTGTGTGCAGGGCAGTAATTTTTGATGTTCTTTTTGTTGTTGCCTGAGCATACGACAACCGAAACGCCGTTTTCAACGGCATAGGCTATGGCATTGTCGAGGCTTTTACAGTTGAGGATTTCACCGCCGAGGCTGACGTTGACAACATCCGCACCGTTATCAACCGCATAGTGAATTCCGTTTACCGCATTGGCAAGAGAGCCTGTTTTGGATTCTAGCACTCTGACGGGCATGATGTTTATGTTGGTGTTTTTTGTGCAGTCCGCAACGATGCTTGCAAGGAAGGTGCCGTGGCTGTCAATGCTGGTGTCGGTTGTGCCGCCTGCTTCGACTTTGATGAAATCGTAGCCCTCAACGAGCTTTGATGCAACGAAATCAATCTTCTCAACGCCGCTGTCAACGATGGCAACGGTCACAGATTCATCGGAATGATTTTCGGCGAGATACGATGCATAGGTATCCGCACCGAGAGCACCGACACCCCATGAAACATCGGGAGACTGAGCTTCTTCAGCTTCGGAATAAACGGTTTTATCCTGCTCCGCATAGAGAATGTCGGGATTGTTCAGAAGATAGCCGAGGCAGAGGTCAAGAGAGTTTTTGTCTTCAAACTGGAGAATGAATCTGCCGTCTTTGCCCGCAACGCATTCCGCTGCACCGAGGGAATAAAAATTGAGGCTTCCGGAAGCTGTTTTACCCGATATACGGAGCTTTTCGGCAGAGCTTCCGTCATCGTATTTTTTTATGATTTCCGCAGTCTTTATTGCGAAATCGGAGTTGTTTTTTGCATAGGAAACGTCGGTTATCCCCATCGCAAAGGCGGTCTGACCCGTCACACAGAGGATAACGAGGATTATTGAAACGATTTTTAAAACTGACTTTTTCATTTTTTACTCCATAGCCGTAACATCGGCAAATTTTGCGTTTACATATTCCGCAAGAGCAACGGGGTCAACTCCGAGCATGGTGCCTCTGACCCCTGCGCTCACATAAATTTTATCAAAAAGGGTTGCGGTTTCGTCGATAGCGGTGGGGAAAAGCTTTTTCATGCCCACGGGAGAGCATCCGCCTCTGATATAGCCCGTTGTTTTCAGCAAATCCCTGACGGGAATCATCTCGATTTTCTTTTCGCCGAAGGCTTTGGCGGTTTTCTTCAAATCAAGCTCCTCGCAGGTGGGTATACAACATACCCCGAAGCCGTTTTTTTCGCCGGAAAACACAAGTGTTTTGAAAATCTGCTCGTGAGGCTTGCCTGTTTTCCTTGCAACGCTTTCGCCCGAAAGGTCGTTTTCGTCAACGGGGTATTCAAGCACCTCAAAGGGGATTTTTGCCGCCTCAAGCAGACGCATGGCATTTGTTTTTGTTGTTTTCATAGTTATTATTGTTCAGTGAACAGCCAAGAGAATTTACAATTCGCAATTCGCAATGCGTAATGTGCAATTAATGACGGGTTTCACCCGTACTGATTTTATATTTATCCGTTAACAATCAGTTTTTGCAGAGCAATATATAATCGGAGCGGAGCGACCCTTAATTGCGAATTTCGAATTTCGCATTACGAATTGAAATCAGTTACAATAAAAATCCGATGGAAGTTCTTAACTTTTGTCACAGTGCATTATTTCTTTGAAATTCTGAATTCGAATTCGATTTTCTTGTGGCTGTTGAGTCTGTATTCCTTGTGAAGATGTGCACAGCCCGGCATATCGCCGCCGACACCTCTCATCGCACCGTCGATGCAGAGAGTGATATGGTTATCCTTTTCAAGCTCATAGAGATGCTTTGCCTTATCGAGCTTTTCGGGGTTGTAATAACCCATATTGAAGCCGAAGGGGATATCCATGGCATCGATTTTTATTCCGAATCCCGAAGCATCGCAAACTTCAAGGTTTCTGACATCGCATCTGTGTCCGTTTTCCTGAGGACGCATATATCTGTGCTCAAGCTCGTCAACGCTCATTGCGTGGCGTGCGATTCTTGCACCGGTTTTTCTGTCAAGATAGTTTTCGTGAGGTCCTCTGCCGTACCATTCAACGTTATCAAGAGTGCTCTTGATGCCCATTCTGACACCTACCTTGAGCATCGGCAGAAGGAGTCCCATTGCGCTGTGCTTAACGGTAACTTCGCCTGCAGGTGAGAAGAGATATGTTGTTGATACGCCTGCAACGAAGGGTGCTGACCAGTTAACGCTGACCTTAACACCCGAAGGTGTTGACTCTGCCTTGACGGAACGAGCAACGGTCATTGCGGTTGTGCGTTTCCACTGATAATGGGGATGAATTCCCTTTATCACGGGAACAAAGTTGAGATATTCCGCATCGTTATCTGTCAGTGCACGGAAGAAATCGGGGCGGAGGGGAGAGCCTTCCTCAATGATTTCATTGCCGCCGTATTTAAGGGATGCGAGTGCACCCGACTTGATTTCGGCGGTGAAATCCTTGCCGACAATCTTTACATTCTTGCCGTTTTTCCTGAATTTAAGGTCGCCTTTTGCGGGATTTTTCTTTGATGCGGGAGCTTCACGCAGGATAATCTGGCAGAAATTATGCTCGAAGCCCGACTTTGCCCATGCTTTGTCTTTGTTGAGCACGAAGCTGACCGTAAGGATAACCTCTCCTTCGGGATAATCGCCGAGAGATACGGGAAGCTGAATTTCTTCTTCGGTGAGAGGAGCGATGATTTTATCAATGATACCGTTTTTCTTTTTAATACCGTTGACTGCAAGACTCCAGCGGATTTCATAATCCTCCGTTGAGATGAACAGATTTTTATTCTTGACTGTAATTTTGCCGTTTGCACAGTCGAGGTCTTTTGCATCGAGATTGGAATAAACCTTCTTGACCTCGTAGTATGAGGGCTGGGGCTTTCTGTCGGCGGTTATGATTCCGTTTGCACAGAAATAATAGCTTGTTCTTCCTTCGTCGAAGTCGCCGCCGTAGAGCCATTTTTCCTGACCGTTTTCAACCTTACGTATGGATTGGTCAACGTAGTCCCAGATAAATCCGCCGCACATATGGTCGTAGTTTTCGAAATCGTCAACATATTCCTTGAAGTTGCCGAGGCTGTTTTCCATAGCGTGGGCAAATTCGCAGTACATGACGGGATGGGTTTTATAAATTTCGGCAGGTACGGGCTTGTTGTCCGCCGCAAGAGCGTTTGCAACATTCTCATAGGGGCTGATTTTAAGCTCTTCCTGCTTGCGGAGAGTTTCAACAACATACTCAACGGGGTACATTCTGCTTATGAAATCGCTCTTTGTGAAGTCGAAGTCACCCTCGTAGTGGATGGGTCTTGACTTATCGAGAGCGAGGATTGCGTTCTTTTCGTGGGTGAAGTTTGAGCCGTCGCCCGCTTCGTTGCCCAGCGACCAGAAGCATACGCAGGCATGGCTTCTGTCTCGCAGCACCATTCTTTCGGCTCTGTCCTCAACAGCCTCTTTGAATTCAAGGTTGTCGCCGGGACAGTTTTTGCGGCGTACTCCGTGGCTTTCTACATCGGCTTCATCCATTACATAGAAACCAAGCTCGTCGCACATCTCATAGAAAAATTCTTTGTTGGGATAATGGCTTGTTCTGATTGCATTGATGTTGGCCTGCTTCATCAGATGAAGGTCCTGAGAGTATCTTTCGAGGGGGATTGCCCAGCCGTGGTCGGGGTCAAAATCATGGCGGTTAACGCCCTTGATGATAACTCTTTTTCCGTTCATGCAGAGAACATTGCCCTTGATTTCCATTTTTCGGAATCCGATTTTGATGCACTTTGCGGAAAGAGTTTTTCTGCCCGATTTGAGCATGATGACGAGCTGATAAAGATTGGGTTCTTCCGCCGACCATTTTTTTGCATTCTCTTCAATATGCTTGAAATTCAGAACGGTTTTACCGTTCTGAGCTGTTATTTTTTCACTGCCGACCTTCTTCTGCTTACCGTCAACAACAAGAGCCGCTTCAACGGTACAGTCCGCAGCATCGCCGTAGTTCATAACGGTTATTTCAAGGTCAAGAGTGCCGTTTTCATAGGTTTCATCGAGTGAAGTATCGGCAAAAAAGTCACGGATACAGAGCTTTTCCTCGGCATAAACATAAACATCTCTGTAAATACCGCTTAAGAACCACATATCCTGGTCTTCAAGATATGTACCGTCGGTGTATCTGAAAACTTCAACCGTGATTTTGTTTTCGCCTATAACGGCATAGTCTGTTATCCTGAATTCCGCGGGAGTCATCGAACCCTGAGAATAACCGACCTGCCTGCCGTTGACATAAAGGAAAAATCCTGCTTTTACAGCACCGAAATGAATGAAAATTTCCTTGCCGTCAAAGCTTTCGGGAATATCGAATGTGCGGCGGTAAACGCCGATTTCATTGAGGTCATGATTGATTTTGGGGATATCGTTTTTTGCGGTTGAAAGAGCCGAAGGAAGGCTGTTGCAAAGATAGATGGGCTTGCCGTAGCCGCTGAACTGCCACAGCGAGGGTACGGGCATATCGTCCCACGAGGAATCGTCGAAATTCTCGGCGTAATAGTCGGTGCGTACATCGTCAACACCCTGCTGCCAGAAGAATTTCCATGTTCCGTTAAGAGATATTTTGTCGGGAGCTTCCGCACCCTCAATTGCTTCCTTGGCGGATGGTCTGGGCAGAGCCGTGTTGTGGCCGTCTTCCTTGTTTTCTTTGATTATATAGGGATTTTCCCAGTGCTTGAGTTCAGTCATTTTTATCTTCCTTTCACTCGGATATATATACCGTTTTATTATATCATATTATAATAAATTTGTCTACTGCCCGAATTCCCCGTTATTATATATACGGATTGCCTGAAATCTTTTCCTCAAAAAACAAAAAAGGAGCTGTTTTTTTACAGCCCCTTTGAAATTACTATATGATAAGTGAAAGGAAGAGCATTGCAATTCCGAAAATGCCGAGCATGGGAATGAGCATGGGGAGTGCGGGAATGATTAAGGGAAGAAGAGTCCAGATTGTTGCCGCACCGCCGATAACCTTGAGAGCCATGGTGTTTTCGGCATCGTTGATGTTCTGCCATGAGAGATAAACGTCACAGCCGTCAACATAAAACTGGTCGATTGTCATGTTTTCCTTGCTGTTTGCCTGAACAAATCTGCATTCCTTGAGACCGTCAACAAAGAGTTTTGTCATCTCTTCATCCTTCATGGTGATTCTGCCCGTCATGCGAAGCTCGTCAGCAGGCTCCTGAATGCGGAGCTGACCGCCTTTGAAGCCTGTGCACCACCAGTATTTATCGTATTCCCTGGTGAGCTCACGCTTGTATTCGCCGCTTAAATCCTGATGATACATAGTCATTTCCATGCCGAGCCAGTCTTCTTCGCCGGGACAGTTATAGAAGGTTGCGATGTTGTCCTCCTCGCCTGTGTGAGGCTTGTTGTAAACACCGATTTCACTGCCGTAGAAAAGCAGACCGTACTGACCCTTCCAGAGCTGCACCATCCAGTCTTTTTCTTCGTAGGTGAAGAAAACACGCACATAGTCATATTCAAGAAGAATATAAGGAGCAACAAGGTCGTAAATCGGACCGAAGCCGTAGTCAACCTGCCAGCAATCCTTATCGTTCGTGTAGTAATAGTCATCAATGTAGCTGTACTGATATCCGAGCACCTGCTGCTTTGCGAGGTAATCCTTGATGAAGTGGCTGTTTGTGACAACGTTGATGTCGAACGAATCGCTGTAAACAACACCGCCGATAACGATTGAGGCGGTTATTGTTGCCTTGCCCGGATTGACACCCTTTACAAGACCGTTGCCGTCAACGGATGCGATTGAAGAGTCGCTGCTTCTCCATGCAATAAGGGGGAGGGGGTCAACATTCTCGATTGTTGCAGTCATCTGAACGGTTTTGTAAACCTTGACAGTGAGCTGTTCGCTCGTTATTTTGATTGAAGGCTCCGCGGGAGCTTCAGGCTCTGCGGGAACTTCAGGCTCTGCAGGAACTTCAGGCTCTGCGGGAGTTTCTGTTGTTTCCTCTGTTTCGCTTACCGCAACGGCTGCTTCGGTGTTTTCAAGTTCATCCGCAATAACGGCTGCACCCGATATGAATGTTGACGACAGCGAAAGCAGAACAAGAACAAGTGCGGTGATTTTAACGGCAATTTTTCTCATTACAATTCTCCTCAAAACAAATTCAAGTTATTTTACCAAATAACAAAATAAAAATCAACAGATATTTCCGCTATATAAAGTATTTGCAAACCCATGTGCATTATGCTATAATTACAAAAATACTTTTTGCGGAGGATTTTCGGCGGTGCTTAAAAAGAATGACAGAATAAATCTGAAAATTGAATCCTGCTCATCAAACGGAAGCGGTGTGGGCAGATATGACGGCATGGCGGTTTTTGTTCCCGCTACGGCAATCGGTGATGAAATAACCGCCCATATCCTCAAAGCAAAAAAGACCTATGCTTTTGCAAAGGTTGAGAGTGTCATAAATCCGTCGGCGGACAGAATCGAGCCTGAATGTCCCGTATATCTCAAATGCGGAGGCTGTGTTTTTTCGCACATGACATACGATGCCGAAAAGAAAATCAAGGCTGACCATGTTGCCGAATGTTTCAGAAGAATCGGCGGAGTGAATCCCGAATTCGAGCCGATTATAGGCGGTGACAACCGTTACCGTTACCGCAATAAAGCACAGTATCCCGTTTCATCGGAAAACGGAGAAATAAAAACAGGCTTCTATTCTCCCCACAGCCACAGAGTTGTGCATTGCCCCGACTGTCTGCTTCAGCCGTCGGAATTCGAGGGAATAATCGGCGTTTTTTCGGATTATGTGAAGAAGTTCGGGGTTTCGGTCTATGACGAAACAAAACACAAGGGACTTCTGCGTCATATCTATATCAGAAAAGGCAGTGCAAGCGGAGAAATCATGGTTTGTGCCGTCATCAACGGAAAAGCTCTGCCTGCGGAAGATAAGCTTGCGGAAATGCTTCTTGAAAAAGAACCCCAGATTAAAAGCATAATTGTAAATTCGAATATAAAAGATACGAATGTGGTTCTCGGAGATAAGTGCCGTACCCTTTGGGGAAGCGACACAATCACGGATATTCTCTGCGGACTGAAATTCAGGATATCGCCGCTTTCGTTTTATCAGGTCAACAGAAATCAGGCGGAAAAGCTCTATAACAAAGCCGCCGAATACGCAAATCTTACGGGCAGTGAAACCGTGTTTGACCTCTACTGCGGTGCAGGTACGATAGGGCTTTCCATGGCGGATAAGGCAAAGGAAATCATCGGCGTCGAGATTGTGCCCGAAGCGATTGAGGATGCCAAGGTCAATGCACAGATAAACGGAATAACGAATTCTCGGTTTATCTGCGGAGATGCGGCCGAAGCTGCAGGGATACTGAAAAACGAGGGTATCCGCCCCGAGGTTATTATTCTTGACCCGCCGAGAAAGGGCTGCAGTCCCGAGATGCTGAAAACTGCGGCGGAGATGAACCCCGACAGGATTGTTTATGTTTCCTGCGACCCCGCAACACTTGCGAGAGACTGCGGAATTTTTGCCGGACTCGGCTATACCGCCGTCAAAGCCACCCCCGTTGATATGTTCCCCGGCACAGGCCACGTGGAGACGGTATGTCTGTTGTTGCGTGTGTAGTGTGAAACGGGAGCTTTTGCGAAAGGAATGTTGAAAGATGAAAACCAATATTTTCGATGAGACATCCGCTTTTATTTTTGCCGTGATTTTTGCGGCTTCGCTTATCGGTTCGGTAATCTGGAAAATAATTATTGAGTATACATATATATCAAAGAAAAGGCCGAAGCTTTTAACTCCGCTGAATATTTTTACGGCAGGCACATTTGCAGCCGTTTATTTTCTGTTTCTTGATTTCGGGGATTTCCGCACCGTTACGGATTCGTTCAAAAACACGCTGAACGTTTTTAACTGTCTGCTTGATTTTAATGAAATTTACGAATATGCGGCAAAAGCGGAATTTCCGTCAGATATCAGTCAGATAAAGCTTTTTGACAGAATATTCATAGTGTGTCTGTATTTCGGATTGCCGTTGTTGACGGCAAGAGCTTTCTTCAGCCTTTTCAAAGACAGATTCACAAGGCTGAGATATTATTTCTCGTTTGGCAGAGATTGCCACGTTTTTTCTGCATTAACGGAAAAATCAATCTGCCTTGCCACCGATATTTACAATGAATCGAAATCCCATAAATCGCTGATAAAGCCCCTTATTATATTCTGCAATGTAAAAAAAGATAATGTCAGCGACGGTCTGCTGCTGAAAGCGGAAAATATAAATGCGGCTTTTTATAAAAAATCCGTTCTTGATTTCAAAACCGCCAAGCTTGTTGTGCCGGGCAAAACAAAGAAAAACGGGTCCGACAAACCGGATAACAAAACCTTGGAAAAGAAGAAAAACTGTTTCTATCTTTCAAGCGGAAACGATGCTGTTAATGAAAAAGACTGTGTATATTTGACACAGTCGGAATGCGGAAGCATAGACCATATTTATGTTTTTTCTTCTTTGGAAAGTTCGGCATGCATAATCAATGCCGCCAAGAAAGCAAGCAAAACTCCCGTTCACCTGATAAACGAAGCTCAGGTGATTGCCTATTCGCTTTTGTTTGAGCATCCCATGTATGAATCCGCAAACAACGGCATGAACTCTGTTCTTGTTGTCGGAGCAGGAAAAACGGGTCTTGAGATTGCAAAAAATTCAATCTGGTGCGGTTCGATGGTTTCTCTCGGTTATAATCTTATGATTATAGATAAAGATGACAAAATGAAGGAGCTTGAGGCGAAATACGGCGATTTCCGTGAAGCTGCCGTAATTGCGGAGGCACCTGTTGTCTGCAAGAGCAAATCGGTAAATATTGACAGCGACGGACTTGAAGAAGCGGTCAACGAATATCCGGAAGCAACCTATATTGTTGTTGCACTCGGCAACGATGAGCTTACACTGAGCACAGCCATTCTTCTCCGTAAGCTTTACAGAAGACTTTCAGCCGGTTATTCGCCGAAAATAATTCCTGTTCTTAAGAACAGCAACTATAAGGAAATAGCATCCTCCGCCAAAGAATCCGAGCTGACTCCCTTCGGTTTCTATGAAAGCATCTATTCCTATAACAAAGTCATAAAATCGAAAATCGAAGAAATTGCCAAAAAATTCAATGAGTATTACAACGGTGAAGCGAAATCGGATAAAAGCTATGACGATTTGCCTGAAATTGAGCGATTATCCAATCTTGCGGTTGCCGTACATTCCAAATACAAGATTTTTGATGCGGGCAATTCCATTGTGAAGAAAGAGAACGGGGAATATATTCTTAACAAAAAAGGTGACAGACAGGTTGATGTTGAAAAACATCAGAGAAATGAGCATAACCGCTGGGTACGTTTTATGATTCTCAACGGCTGGAAAAATATGCCCCGTGCTATTGCCGAATCAAGAAAAGCTGACGGTGAAAAGAGTCCGCAAAAAGACTACTGCACCGAAACCCATGCGTGCATTACGGGAAACAGCAGACTTGCTGCTCTTGCCGAAGCTCTCGGATATCCGAGCGACCAATACACAAAATATGATCGTATCATGGTGGAAAAATCGGGAGACTGCCTGATCAAAACACTCAACTCAAAGGAGATAAAGTAATGACATATGACCCAAAACCCATTGACACAAGCGATGCTGTGCTGAGCGAGGACTTGCTTGCGTTGTGTGAGGAGCTTGCGGAGAATACTCATGACATCTGGGCAAAAGGAAGAATTGCTCAGGGCTGGACATACGGGGAAAAGCGTGATGACGATAAGAAAACAACGCCTTGCCTTGTTCCGTATTCCGAGCTTCCCGAAAGCGAGAAGGAATATGACAGGAACACATCCATGGAAACCATAAAGGTTATTCTGAAAATGGGATATAAAATCACAAAATAGTTTTTGAAAACAAAAACAGCTTGAACATGATGTCCGAGCTGTTTTTGCTTTATGGAGGTATATTGCTGATTGTTCAGCATTTTTTATATGGCGATTATGTCAATTCTGCCGTCGGAAAAACCGTCGGGAATGGTTATCTCCCGTTTTATTCTGAAAGTCTGTTAACAAATTTTGTTTCTGTTAAAAGGCTCTCATAATATATATGACGAAAAACGCAAAACATAACACAAAAATTTTGGATTTTTTCAAATTTCTGTTTTTTGCACAAAAACCGACGCCTTATATTGTTGATTATGACAACATACGAAACATAGAAAAGCTTGAACAGATGCGGTTCCGTTCAAGCTTTTTGCTGTTTGATATTCATTTGGATTTCATCAGATTGCTTTTATTATTCTTCCGCCGCCGAGGAGGGTGTTGCCGTCATACATAACGGCACCCTGACCGGGAGTCACGGAGCGCTGAGGCTCATCAAAAATCACCGTCACCGTACCGTCGCCGTTGGGAGTAACCGTTGCGGGCTGTTCCTTGGCTCTGAATCTGATTTTGACATCCGCACGGACAGGACCGGTTAATTCTTCGAATGCAATAAAATTCATTTTGTCCGCAACAAGACCTCTGCTGTACTGGCTGCCGTTTTCGCCGATTGTAACCGTGTTGTTTTCGGCGTTGATGTCCGTTACAAACATCGGCTTACCGAATGCACCCAGACCCTTTCGCTGACCGATTGTGTAGTTGATAATTCCGTTATGAGTGCCGAGAATGCTGCCGCTTTTGTCGATAAAATTGCCCTTGGGGGAGCTTATAGCGAGAGATGAAAGATAGGAAATATAATCGTCATCGGGAACAAAGCAGATTTCCTGGCTGTCACGCTTATGGGCAACGGGGAGGTTTGCTTTTTCTGCGATTTCGCGGATTTTTTCTTTATCCATGCCTTCAAGCGGAAACATCGAATGAGAAAGCTGAAACTGATTAAGACGGTAAAGAAAATAGCTCTGGTCCTTGGCACTTTCGGAGCGTTTGAGCAGGTGCCTGCCGTTATTTTCTTCGATTTTTGCGTAATGACCCGTTGCAATTCCGTCGCATCCGATTTCGAGCGCATAATCGAGCATTGTGCCGAATTTTATGGCGGCATTGCACTCAACACAGGGATTCGGAGTGCGTGCATGAAGATATTCCGAAACAAACGGCTCGATGACGCTTTTTCTGAAAATTTCACGGCGGTCAAGCACATGAAGCTCAATTCCGAGCGCATCGGCAATACGCCGGGCATCGGCAATGTCGGAATCAGCAAGATTGTCGGGCTTGAGACGGAGGATGATGCCCGTAACATCGTAGCCCTGTTGTAAAAGCAGGCTGGCGGCTGTGCTGCTGTCAACTCCGCCGCTTAATCCGATTGCAATTTTCTTCATCCGAATTCTCTCCCGACATCATAATTTTATAAGGGAATTTTATTATAACATATAATCTGCTGTTTTTAAATAGTCTGCATAAAATTTCAGAAAATTTGTGATTTTTGTCTGTTTTTATTCATTAAAAGTGCTTGAAGTTTTTATTTTCATGGTATATAATTAGAGTATATTGAGGTAATATTGCAATTTTTTTAGAGAGGTAGAAAACTATGCCCGCAGATTTGCATTGTCACACTAAATTATCGGACAGCTCAATGGGAATTGATGATCTTATTGTGCTTGCTCAGAAGAACGGAATAACAACAATTGCCATAACTGACCGTGACTGTCAGGCAGGTACGGTAAGAGGCAAAATCATAGGCGAAAGAAGGGGAATAACAGTTATCCCCGGCGTTGAAATAACCGCTTATGATGCAAAAAGAGGCAGGAGCGTTGATATTCTCGGCTATCTTTGCGATTTCCCGGACAGACTTGAGGGTCTTTGCCACAGAAACATCGTTTCAAGAAAAAAGGCAAGCCAGCTTATCACCCTTAAAATTGCAAGAAAATATCCCATAACTCCCGAACTTGTTCTTAAGTGTGCGACGGGTTCAACTGCGGTTTTTGAGCAGCATATAATGCACGCCTTGCTTGAGTGCGGCATAACGGACAAGATATACGGCGAGCTTCGCAACGAGCTTTTCTCGCCCGACAGCCCCGAAAATGTGCTTGTCAAGGTTGATTTCCCCGACCCTGTGCAGGTTATCGAGGCAATTCATGAGGCAGGCGGCATTGCGGTGCTTTCGCATCCCGGCACAAACGACAGCTTTGAGCTTATGGAAGAGCTTGTTTCAAGCGGTCTTGACGGCGTTGAGGTATGGCATCCCGATAATACCGACGAGCAGCAGACAATGCTTCTTAAGTTTGCCCATGCAAACGGACTTTTAACAACAGGCGGCACCGAATTCATGGGTATGTATTCCAGAAGACCCATAACAGTCGGTGAATACTCAACCCCTGATGCGGCGGTCAAGGCTCTTATGAGCTATAAAGCCAAGATGAAAAAGAAAAAAGCAGCAACGGAGAATAAATAAAAATGAAACATAACGACGACGATATCAAGATTTTTCATCCTGCGAAGAAAGACGGTGCAGGTGCAGACCTTGCGGAGCTTGCTCTGATTATGGATGCATACCGCAGCAATGGCAACATGGAAAAAGCAGGTGCGCTCGGAATCAGGCTTGCAGACGTGAAGCCTGAAAACATCTGCCCTGAGGATGCGGCAAAGCTCACGACAAATGAAGTGCGTCAGCTTCGTGCACTTATTGTTTTTGCGGCACAGATTTTCCTTAACAAATATCTTCCCCATCAGATACTTTCGTCTCAGGCGGTCAATGCCATGTATGCTGAGCTGAGCGAAAATTCGGAGGGATTTTTTGCGAATATCTCAGACGGCTCATCGTTCACATTCTATTATCTTTCCGTAAGAAAGAACAACAATATTGAAGAAAGAATCGGCAAAAATTACGCAATGCTCTGCGATAAGGATGACGATGCTTATCTTGTTTCGCTCGGTGCAAGAGTATATTCGCTCATGGAAAATCTCATCTGCGATATGATTGAAGAAGCGGAATTTGTTGAATAATTTTTTCAGGACAGCCGAAAGGCTGTCTTTTTTGTTTTAAAGAGGGCAGCGGATATTGTCTGCCCGCTTTGGTTTTTGTCAGACAAAGGATATAGTCGGTTGATGTGCCGTAAAAACTCTGTTATTTACGCAAGTGCGTATACGCTTGTGCGGATAAAAATTTACAATATTTTTGAGGTGACTTAAATGGCAGTAAAAGATATTGTTGTTAAAAGATTTCTGGAGATATGTAACGAAAGAAACATAAAGCTCAATGAGCTGGCAAATATTTCGGGTGTTACTCCGTCAACGGTTTACAGCATGACCGATAAAAACCGAAGGGATGTTTCAATTACAGTTATAAAAAAGCTTTGTGACGGGCTTGAGATTACACTCGGGGAATTCTTTTCAACCGAGGATTTCGATATGCTTGAGCAGGAAATAAAATAATTATTTTTCTTGCATCTGTTTTCCTGTTATGTTATATTATTTACATTAAATCATAAAGGAGAAATAAAAATGTGGTTTGCAATTAAACAATTAATCTCTCTTCTCGTTACCGCACTTCTTACGGTTTTCCCCAACAGCGAGCTTCTCAACGGCATGGATATTCTTGAACTTGCCGAGCAGAGAGAAGGCTGTCAGCTTAATGCGGCAATCGTTTCCGACATCCATATCGACGTGGATTGGCCCATAGGCGAATGGATATGGCAGATGGGTCTCGGCGATGTTGCACGCTCAAAGGATACCGTTGATGCTCTTATCGTTTCGGGCGACCTCACCAACTACGGCGATGCTGCTTCAATGAAGAGCTACTTTGACATCATGGCTGAAAGCGGATGTGCCGAAAACTGGGTTGTTGCCATGGGTAACCATGATGTAGGTCATGTTGAGGACAGACCTCAGGAGCAGGCAAGGCAGGAATTCGTTGAGCTTTACAACACTCTTAATCCCGCAGGGGAGAAGATTGAAAAGGCATACTATAAGACAGATGTAAACGGCTACAGATTTGTTGTTCTCTGCGACGACGGCGACGATACATGGGATACTCCCGATATGTCAGCAGAACAGCTTCAGTTCCTTGACGATTCTCTTGCTGAGGCTGCAGACAGAGATCTTCCCATGTTTGTTGTATGCCATGTACCCGTTGAGGGCGTTAACGGTCAGGACGTAATCTGGGAAGACGGCGGTCTTGATGATAACAGCGATGCCGTTCAGAGCATTCTTGAAAAGTATGAGAATGTTTTCTTCATCAGCGGCCATGTTCACACAGGCATCAACGGACCTCTTGTTGAAACTGTTTTCGGTTTCTCATGCGTTGAAACCATCAACGGCGTTAACTATATCAATCTTCCCACATACATGATTGTCAACAGATACGGTGTGCCCTGGGGCGGAATGGGCTTCCAGATGGAGGTTTATGAAGACGAGGTTCTTTTCAGAGCAAGAAACTACGCAACCGCAAAATGGTATCCCGTATATGACCACAGCGTTCCTGTTGTTTAAAATTAAAATAACATCCCCTGTAAAAAACGAATCTGCTTTTTGGGCGACCTTTCACAAGGAAGTTAAGGTTTTTATCGGCTCTTTTCCGTTAATACTTTATGAAAAAATCCCGTAATACACAAAGTATTGCGGGATTTTTGTCATTTCGTCTGAACGTAAAATAACCTGATAAAAACTGC
>JAZQLN010000022.1:0-63700 GCA_045542715.1 Acutalibacteraceae bacterium | reverse complement strand
CCGTGTCAGTCCTGCTACATTAAAAAAGAACCTGGCGTTGATTAACGCCAGGCCCAAGAAAGTTTTAAATTACCAAAAACCGCTGGATTTATTTGATGATTATATCAAAAAGTGTTGCACTTAGTTTGACAAATCATCTTCATAAATTACATTTCAAGGCTGAAGCCGATAACGGTGTGGAGATTCTTTGCGGTAAGCTTGAAGCCGAGAATCTTGAGGTCTGCGTCTGCAACATCGATATTGATTTCATATTTCCATGTGCCCTCAATAATTTTGCCTGTGTTTTCATCAACAACAACTTTGATGGTGGGGTTTTTGTATGTAAGAGTAACGGTATCTCTGCCTCTTGTGATTTCACCGTCAACCTCTGCAAGAGCTTCTTCAATTCCGTCAAGAGTGCCGATGCCTCTTGCAACGGGGCCGTCAGTCTTGCCGTTTCCGTCAGGGCCGTCTACCTGCTCTTTAAGCTGGATGGCAATTGTTGTTTTGCCGTCCTTTGAAACAGCCTTTGCCTTTGCAACGTCAGCTGCGGTGATTCTTGCAACTGCATCGTCTGAGCCGGGGAAATCTCTTTCTTTGGTGCTTCCGAGGCCTTCGATAACGCTCTTGAGAAGAGGCTGAAGAGTTTTAAGAACGGTTCCTACAGCACCTTCGCCTGTAATATCTTCAGCGAGCCACATTTTCTTTGTGTCTGTGATTCTGCCGGTCTTTTTGGCAGCAGCCTTGTAGTATTCAACGATTTCCGCTGCATCTTCTGAGTTGAGACCCTTGGAAGCAGCCTTTGTTGTCGCAGCTGTTGTAACGGCTTTGGTTGTAGCGGCTGTTGTTTCGCCGGCCTTTGTTGTTTCTTCTGCATCAGCAGCTGTTGTTTCTTCAGCAACGGTTGTTTCTTCTTCAGCAACGGTTGTTTCTTCTTCAGCAGCTGTTGTTTCTTCAGCAGCAGCGTCTTCTGTTACATCTTCGGCAGCAGTTGTATCTTCTTCAAATTCTGCGAAGATATCTTCTTCTGTTGTGGTTGTTGTGTCTTCGTTGTTTCCGCCGCAGGCTGCAAAACCGAGGAGCATTGCAAGTGCGAGGAGAACGGCAAGAATCTTTTTCATGAATAATCCTCCTGAAATTGTTTTTGTAGTATAAAAATACCTTAAAAACAGTGTTTTGTCAAGTAAAGAAAAAAGCGTACCGCCCAAACGGTACGCTTTTAAAAATTCAATTAATACTTGATGTTTGCGTATGTGCCCTTTGTTGTAGCAGCGCCTGTACCTGTGATCTTGATAACAGCCTTGAGTTCAAGAACTGCATCAAAGTCATATGAGTAGCTGATGTCAGTGATTTTGCCGTCAGCAACCTTAACAGTTACCTTGATGTTCTTGTAGTTAACGTTTGTGCTGTTAACTGTGATAGCTGTTGTGAAGCCTGCGATACCGTCAACAACTTCTTCATGAGTCATGAAGTCGTTTGTGAATTTTGAGATGGGAGTTGCATTTGTCTTCTTGGGGTTTGAAGCATTTGCAAGAGTGAAGGTGTAAGTACCGTTGTTAGCTGAGAAGTTGCCGAGGTCAGCTTCTGTGAGAGCAGCAGCCTTAACCTTGTAGTCGCCCTTGATATCATCCTTGGGAACGTTGCCCTTTGTTGTGCCTATACCGAGGAAACCGCCAACAACTGAGTTGAGGTCTGAGTTTTCGTCGATAGCCTGGATGATTGCGTTGAGAGCACCTGTTGCACCGCCAACGTCGATGGGATCGGTGTATTCACAAACTCTTGTGAGAGCGTATGAACCGTTCTTAGCGATCTTAGCTGTTTCAGCGTTGTAGAACTTAACGAATTCAGCCTTTGTCATGTCAGCAGCGGGAGCAGCTGTTGTTGCAGCAGCTGTTGTTTCGCCTGCAACTGTTGTTTCTTCAGCAGCAGTTGTTTCTTCTGCATCTGCAGCAGTTGTTTCTTCAGCGTCAGCAGCGGTTGTTTCTTCTGCATCTGCAGCAGTTGTTTCTTCAGCGTCAGCAGCTGTTGTGTCTTCAGCACCTGCAGCTTCGTCTGTTACTTCTTCGGCAACTGTTGTGTCTTCTGCTGTTGTGGTTGTTGTGTCTTCATTGTTTCCGCCGCAAGCTGCAAAGCCGAGGAGCATTGCAAGTGCGAGGAGAACTGCGAGAATTTTTTTCATGATTCTTCCTCCTGAAAAATGTTTGTTTTTACATTTTGCACAGTTACCGACGGAAACTGCACAACGTATGTAATAAAAATACCTCAAAAATGCGATTTTGTCAAGTGCGAATATCCTCATACGGACCAGACAAAATGTCCGGATATTATGAAATGTTTACATATTATTTATTTTTATAGGTGACATATTTAAAAAAATGTGTTATAATATGCTTTAATATAAAATGGAGGATTGTGTGTATGGCGGTCAAGCGATTTATTTCATGGAATGTCAACGGAATAAGAGCGTGCATGAACAAGGATTTTTATGAAAGCTTCAAAGCACTTGATGCCGATATTTTCTGCCTGCAGGAAACCAAGGTGCAGTCGGGTCAGACGGAGCTTTTGCTTGACGGATATCATCAATTCTGGAATTATGCCGAGAAAAAAGGCTATTCGGGCACGGCGGTTTTCTCAAAGGAAGAGCCGGTTTCCGTTTCATACGGTCTGGGTATTCCCGAGCATGACACCGAAGGCAGGGTTATCACTCTGGAATTTGAGAATTACTATTTCATAACGGTTTATGTGCCCAATTCCCGTGACGGACTTGTCAGACTTGATTACAGAATGGAATGGGAAGACGCTTTCAGAAATTACATCTGTGAGCTTGATAAGAAGAAACCCGTTATTTTCTGCGGTGACCTTAATGTGGCACACAAGGAAATCGACCTTAAAAACCCGAAAACCAACCGTAAGAATCCCGGCTTTACCGATGAGGAAAGAGGAAAGTTTTCTTTGATGCTTGAAAGCGGATTTGTTGATACCTTCAGGCATTTTTATCCCGACCTTGAGGGTGCATACAGCTGGTGGTCATACAGATTTTCCGCAAGAGCGAAGAATGCGGGCTGGAGAATTGACTATTTTATCGTTTCCGAAAGGCTCAGAGACAGCCTTAAGGATGCAAAAATCCACGGCGGGATTTTCGGCTCTGACCACTGTCCCGTTGAGGTTGAGATTGAGTTATAATTCGTAATTCGAAATGCGTAATGCGTAATTGATGACGGGTTTTACCCGTACCCATTTTATATGTATCCGTTTACAGTCAGTTTTTGCGGAGCAATATATAATCGGAGCCAAGCGACCCTTCATTGCGAATTGCGAATTGAGCATTGCGAATTGAAAAAACTTAAAGATAAAACCGTTAGCTTTTCACTTATGTAAATGGAGGAGAGAAAATGAAAATTCTTAAAATTTTAACCGCAATTCTGCTTGTGACCGCAATCGGTGCGGGTGCGGCATTCTTTGTTTCAAGAGGCGGAAACGAGGTAATAACCGAAAATTCCATGCCCAAATCCTATTCGTTTGAGCAGAGTGAATATACCGCCAATCCGTCACTTTCCGTGAAGGGTGCAAACGGCGAAATATTCATGCCGACAGACTTTGACGGCATCTATTACACCGCATCCCTTGACGGCAAGGTTGCTTTTTATGAATATGCAAACGGTGCGATGAATCCCTCCTCACTCGAAGTAAAGCAGGTTAAAACCACTCTTGCCGCAAGCTACGAAAAAATTCCCGTTACCGTAAATTATATTGAAAAAGACGGTAAAGTATGCGGTTACGGCGTGTATACATCCGATATGGGCGGCGATGTTGACGTTTATGCCTATGCGTTCGCGAAGCTTACGATGAAGCCTGCCGGCTACGGCACGGGACATCTGCTTGCTGTTGATTTTGACAAGAATAATTTCTATAATTCCGACAAGCTCTATTCCGAAATCTATAATTTTAACCTTGCAAAGGGCAGTGCATCAACATATGTTTCCAATCATACCCGTATGATTGACAGAAACGGTACCTTCCGTCAGGACTGGACACTTCTCACCGATGACTTCATGGCAAATCTCGGCGATGCAAAATATTTCCTCTCATCAAGATACTATAATGAAGCCGATAAGGGTCAGAGAGCCGATGTAATGGTGCTTTCAAATGCATACAGACCCCAAATCGTTGTTGAGGATATTCTCGGCACATGGTTTGTGAACGATGCAAACGGTATGCATTATCTCAGAAAAACCGCAAACGGCTTTGCGAATATTCTCAATGTGAACAATGCGGAGCAGACCGTTGCCGAATTTGAGGGCGATTTTCTTGCTGATTATCTCATCAGCGGCAATCACATCATAAACAAAAAAACTCTTGTTATGACCGACCTTATCACGGGTGCAGCCAAGGAGCTTAAGGATATCGTGATTGAAAATGCGGATATATTCTCACTCAGTCCCGACGGCACAAAGGCTGTTTTTGCGGCAAAGGGTGAGCTGAATTCAAACAATGCACCCATCCAGACTCTTACATACTGCACCGTTGACGGCTCGGCTGAGCCGGTTATCTACAGTGAGCCGATGCTTTTCAGCGAAGCTTCGGGCTTTGAGTGGCTTGATAATTCGAGCGTTATGAGTGTCCGTGCCCTTGACGGCACGGGTGCAGCCGCAGGCTCGGTTGTGTTTACATTTTGACTTGTTACCGTAGGGGATGACCTCCGTGTCATCCCGTAAATCTAAAAAGGAGAGAAATTATGCCTAAAAGAGAAGACTATATCTCATGGGACGAATACTTCATGGGAATCGCAATTCTTTCATCACGCAGAAGCAAGGACCCCTCAACTCAGGTTGGTGCCTGCATCGTAAACAATAACAATAAGATTATGTCCGTCGGCTATAACGGCTTCCCCAGAGGCTGCAGCGACGACGATTTCCCCTGGGAAAGAACGGGCGACGACTACGAAACAAAATATCCCTATGTCTGCCATGCGGAGCTTAATGCAATCCTCAACAACGGCGGCGGAAGCCTTGAGGGATGCAAGATTTATGTTGCACTTTTCCCCTGCAACGAATGTGCAAAGGCGATTATCCAAAGCGGAATTAAGGAGGTTTTCTATCTTTCCGATAAGTATGCGGATTCCGTCGGCGTTCGTGCGTCAAAAAGAATGTTTGACAGCGCAGGTGTAAAATATACTCAGCTCAAGCCCGCAAAGGATGAGCTTCTGATTGATTTCAGAGAAGAAAACATATAACAGCATATTAACACAGAGGTGATACCAATGGGTCTTTTAAAGAAAATTTTCGGCGACTATTCTCAGAAAGAAATTAAGAGAATCCGTCCCCTTTGCAACAAGGTTCTTGACCTTGAGGAGGAGTATTCAAAGCTGACTGACGAACAGCTTCAGGCAAAAACTCCCGAATTCAAAGAACGTCTTGCAAACGGCGAAACTCTTGACGATATTCTTCCCGAAGCATTTGCCGCCTGCCGTGAAGCATCGTGGCGAGTAATCGGTCTCAAGCATTTCCCCGTTCAGATTATCGGCGGTATTATTCTGCATCAGGGCAGAATTGCCGAAATGAGAACAGGTGAAGGTAAAACTCTTGTTGCAACCCTGCCTGCATATCTCAATGCACTTTCCGGCGACGGTGTTCACATCGTTACCGTTAACGATTATCTTGCACGCCGTGACAGCGAGTGGATGGGCAAGGTTTACCGTTTTATGGGTCTTACCGTCGGTCTTATCATCCATGAAAAAGAGAATGCGGAGAGAAAAGAAGCCTATGCCGCCGATATCACTTACGGCACAAACAACGAGATGGGCTTCGACTATCTGCGTGACAACATGGTTGTATATAAGGAACATAAGGTGCAGAGAGGTCATAATTTTGCGGTTGTTGACGAAGTTGACTCAATCCTTATCGACGAAGCAAGAACTCCCCTTATCATTTCGGGCAGAGGCGAAAAATCAACCGACCTTTATAAAATGGCAGACAGATTTGCTTCTTCCCTCAAGTGCGTAAGAATCAAGGAAGTCAATTCCAAAGAAAACATTGAAGACCTTGTTGACGACAGCTGTGACTATGTTGTTGACGAAAAGGCAAAAACCGCAACCCTCACAAAGAGCGGTGTTGCCAAGGCAGAGGCATTCTTTAACCTCGAAAACCTCATGGATGCCGAAAACATGACAATTCAGCACCATATCAATCAGGCAGTCAAGGCACACGGTGTTATGAAGCGTGACGTTGACTATGTTGTCAAGGATAATCAGGTGCTTATCGTTGACGAATTCACGGGTCGTATTATGATGGGCAGACGTTATAACGAGGGTCTGCATCAGGCGATTGAAGCAAAGGAAAATGTTAATGTTGAGCATGAAAGCAAAACCCTTGCAACAATCACATTCCAGAATTATTTCCGTCTTTATAAAAAGCTTTCGGGTATGACCGGTACTGCAATGACCGAGGAAACCGAATTCAATCAGATTTACAGCCTTGACGTTATCGAAATTCCCACCAACAAGCCGATGATAAGAAAAGATATGGCTGACGTTGTTTATAAGAACGAAAAAGCCAAGTATCTTGCCGTTATTCAGACAATCGAGGAGTGCCACGCAAAGGGTCAGCCCGTGCTTGTAGGTACCGTTTCGATTGAAAAATCGGAGCTTCTCAGCGCACTTCTCAAGCGTAAGGGTATCAAGCACGAAGTCCTCAACGCAAAGCATCATGAAAAGGAAGCTGAAATCGTAGCTCAGGCAGGTAAAGAGAATGCCGTAACAATCGCAACAAACATGGCAGGCCGTGGTACCGACATCAAGCTTGGCGGTAATGCCGAATATCTTGCTAAATCCGAGCTTCGCAGAAAAGGCTACTCAGAGGAGCTTATTGCCGAGGCAACGGGCTTTGCGGAAACCGATAACGAAGAAATCCTCAACGCAAGAGCCGAATATTCAGCTCTCGAAAAGAAATATGATGCGGAAATCGCACCCGAAGCAGAAAGAGTCCGTGCGGCGGGCGGTCTGTTCATCATCGGTACGGAGCGTCACGAATCAAGACGAATCGATAACCAGCTCAGAGGCCGTGCAGGCCGTCAGGGCGACCCCGGTGCAAGCCGATTCTTCCTTTCGCTCGATGATGACCTTATGCGTCTTTTCGGCGGCGAAAGAATAACAACGGTTATGAACACCCTCAAAACTCCCGAGGATATGCCCATCGAGGCAAAGATGATAACCAATACCATCGAGAGTGCACAGAAGAAGATTGAGGGCAGAAACTTCGCAATCAGAAAGAGCGTTCTTCAGTATGACGATGTTATGAACCGCCAGAGAGAGCTTATCTACAGACAGCGTAATCAGGTGCTTGACGGCGAGGAGCTTAAACCCGTTATCATGAGGATGATTGAAAATACCGTTAACGAGGCGGTTGATTTCTTCTGTTCAAGCAGTCTTCCCAAGGCAGACTGGAATGTTGACGGTCTGCGTGATAAGTTCAGAGGCTGGCTCACAACCGATGAAGACTTCAAGGATGGCTTTGATAAGGAAGATGCACGCGAGCTTCTTCTTGACAGAGCAACCAAGAGCTATGAACAGCGTGAAGAGCTTTTCGGCCTTGACGATAACGGCGTACCTGTTATGCGTGAGCTTGAAAAGATGATTCTTCTGCGTAACGTTGACAGACAGTGGATGGACCATATCGACGCAATGGACCAGCTCCGCAGAGGTATAGGACTGCGTGCCTACGGTCAGACAGACCCCGTTGTTGCTTACAGAAACATCGGTTCGGATATGTTTGACGGCATGAATGAGGCAATCCGTGAGGATACCGCAAGACAGATGCTCACCGTTATGATTAAGAGCCAGGAAGAAACAAAGCGTGAGCAGACCGCAAAAATAACCGCAACAAGCGGTTCGTCAGACGGAACAGAGAAAAAACAGCCCGTCAAGAAAAAAGAAAAGGTAAAACCCAACGAACCCTGTCCCTGCGGCAGCGGAAAGAAATATAAAAACTGCTGCGGCGACGTAAGAAAACAACAGTGATTCAATTCGGAATTCGCAATGCGTAATTCGTAATTATTAAACAAAAAGGCTTGAGTCGGAATTTAATCCTGCTCAAGCCTCTATTATTTATTCTTCAATTGCCTTTTTGCTTACCGTTTCCAGAACTTCCTGCTTGAAATCGCCGAAAATCTTATATTTCTTTGTGAAGATAATCAGCGATGCGATAATCATAACGGGAGGCACGATAAACATGAGGAATGAAATTGCACTCTGTGCCTGAGGTGTCTGCACGAGTGCTTCGCCGTCATAGCCCGTAACCGTGAATGTTGCATACATGATGATTGCCTGCATTGTGTATGCCATCTTCTGCAGGAAGCCTTTCATCGAGAAGGTGAGGCTCTGGTTTCTGTTGCCCGTCTTGAATTCGCCGTAGTCAACGCAGTCTGCGAGCATAACCGTCTGGTTAACAAACATACTGCCCGTGCCGAGCGAGGTGAGGATATAGAAAATGCCGAGTGCGGTAACGTTGCCCGTGAAAACATATCCCATAACAGCCATGCCGATGTAGCCGATTGCCGCCATGCTGAGCGAAAGCTTGTATATCTGACGGTTGTTCATGAATTTTGAGAATACGGGCACAACGAGAATGGAAAGCACCGAGCCGATTGTACCCATAAGATTGAATTTTGACTGGAGAGTGAGGTCGCCGAGCACCGAAGTGAAATAATAGCTGCTGATACCCGAGGTCATATAGAAGCCGGCATTTGAAATCATTGCAAAGAGCATAAAAATGAGAAGCTGGTCGTTGCTCTTGATAACATTGATTGCCGCTTTGAATGAGAATTTTTCTTTGTTGACAATAATGCGTCTTTCCTTGGTGGAAAGCACGGTAATGAGTGCAAACGCAACAAGACCGACAGACATTATCATTGACCATTTACCGAAGCCTTTGCTGAGAGTGTCGGAGGTCATTGCGTCAAGCTTGCTGCCTGCAACGCCGCCGAAAAATGCAACTGCCATGGGGGTGAAAATCGAGATGATTCCCTGACCGATGCCCGAAAAAGCTCTTGCAATGGTGGAAACGAGGTTTCTGTCTTTTTCTTCGCTTGCGAATGAGGGCACCATTGACCAGAAAGGAATGTCGGCAAGGGTGTTTGTCATACCCCAGAAAACATAGAGCACGGCGGCATAAACATAAAGACTCGTCGAACCGAGCGAAAATCCGGGATTATTGAAGAGAAGGCAGAGTACAATTGCATTGAGGAGCGCACCTGTCAGAATCCACGGACGGTATTTGCCCATTTTTGTGTGGGTTTTGTCAACAATCATGCCCATCATCGGGTCGTTGAAGCCGTCCCAAAGACGTGCAATGGGAGTAATGATAAGCAGGAATGCGGGGCTGATGCCCAGAGCGTTTGTGAGATAAATTGACAGATAGGAATAGAAAAGACCGTAGCTCAGGTCAAGACCGACGGCACCGACGCCGTAGCCGAGTTTTTCTCTGAGGGAAACCTTGTTCATTATGTCACATCCTTAAGTTCAATAGGATTATACTATCACAAAACAAAAAATACTTCAATATAAAAACAAAAATCCGCCCTGAAATCAGAGCGGATAATTTTTATTGATTAGTCTTCGCAATCGTCGCAGTCGCAATCGCACTCAACCTCAAATTCGAGGAGCTCGTTGCACTGGGGGCAGTTGATGCTGCCTTCTTCAAGAATATCTCTGTCAACGCAGATAACCTCGCCGCAGCTGGGGCATTCAACGTCATAATATTCTTCTTCGTCATCACAGTCACAGTCACAGTCGCAACCGCAATCGTCAAGCTCTTCGTAAACGAAGTTCTCAAGCTCGTCGAGGTCTTCGTCAACAGCGTCAAGCTGCTCTGAGAAGATATCCATTGCATCTTCAAGATCGGTTACGGACATTGCAAGCTCATCAAGAACATCGAGCATTGCGTTGATAATCTTTGTTTCGGGTTTGTTTTCATCAAGTGCAAGACCTTCTGCAAGACCCTTAAGATATGCAACCTTTTTTTCAATCATTTCTTTGTCCTCCAATAAAAATGTTTGATTTATTGATTATGCGCGGCTGAGATATTCGCCTGTGCGTGTATCAACAACAATCATTTCGCCCTCGTCGATGAAGAGGGGAACCTTAACCTCGGCACCTGTTTCAAGAGTTGCGGGCTTTGTTGCGTTTGTAGCAGTGTTGCCTGCGAAGCCGGGATCGGTCTTTGTTACCTGAAGAGTAACTGAGTTGGGGGGTTCAACGCCGAATACGCTGCCCTTGTATGAAAGAACACGGCAGGTTTCGTTTTCCTTAACAAACTTGAAGTTGTCGGGAAGAGTGTCAGCGCCGATGGGAACCATGTCATAGGTTTCGGGGTCCATGAAGTAGTAGAGACCGCCGTCTTCATATGAATATTCCATTTCTTTACGCTCGATGTAAGCGGTGGGGAACTTATCGGTGGGGTTGAATGTTCTTTCAACAACAGCACCGCCGATAACGTTTCTGATCTTAGTTCTTACGAAAGCAGCGCCTTTACCGGGCTTAACGTGCTGGAATTCGATAATCTGATAAACCTGACCTTCCATTTCAAAGGTTACGCCGTTTCTGAAATCGCCTGCAGATACCATAATTTTATTTCTCCTTATATTGTTTATATGTTATCACAGATATTTTATACTATTCACCGTGATTTTTCAAGTCTTTTTTATTGAATTATGGGCTATGATTTAAAGAATTATGAGATTTTTCGGTGATTTTGTGAGGTTTTCGCATCCGTTTTCGGTTATGAAAGCCATATCTTCAATTCTTACGCCGAATTCCGAGGGCAGATAGATACCCGGCTCAACGGTCACAACATCGCCGATTTCGAGAATTTGTTTGCTTTTGAGTGACAGTCGGGGCTGCTCGTGGATTTCGATTCCCACGCCGTGACCCGTACCGTGACCGAAAAAGTTGCCGTAGCCTGCGGATTTGATAACATCTCTTGCGGCGGCATCGGCATCGAATCCCGAAACACCCGCTTTGAGGATTTCAAGGCTCTTTTTCTGTGCGGTGAGCACGGTTTCATAAACCTCTGCCTGCTTATCGGAAACAAAACCGACTGCAACGGTGCGGGTCATATCGCTGTGATATCCGTCAACAACGGCACCGTAGTCAAGAGTGATGAAATCACCCTTTTCAACCGCTTTGTCACCGGGCACACCGTGGGGCATGGATGAATTCTTGCCGCTGACCGCTATTGTTTCGAATGAAATCGCCTCAGCACCGTTTTTCAGCATAAAAAAGTCGAGAGTGAGGGCAATTTCACGCTCGGTTATGCCCTCTTTGATAAAGCCGAGAATGTGGTCGAATGCCTCTTCGGCAATCGCCTGAGCAGCAAGGATTTTCTGCTTTTCGGTTTCGTTTTTACGGCGGCGGAGGTTGTTGATTTCATCATCCGCTTTTTCCGCATCACATCCGCAGGGGATAAGCCTGCAGAAATTACGGTATTCCGAAACGCTCAGCTTTTCCGATTCGGTATAAACGGTTTTCACGCCGAGCTTTTCAATCAGTCCGGGCAGCTGTGCCGAGAGGGAGGTGAGCAGAATTATATCCGTGCAGCCTCTTGCGGAGCTTTGTGCCGCCTCGATATATCGGCTGTCAATTAAAAGCACAGCCTCGGTTTTTGTTATAAGCACATAGCCGTCAGACGAAGGGAAATCCGTCAAATAACGGCGGTTTTCGGGCGACGAAACAAGATATGCACACCCGTTTTCAAGGGTGGATTGAAGGTTTTTAATTTTATCCATTTTTTCCTCTTTTGCAAATTTTAATAATAACAGTCTGAATCCCAACGCAGAGGATTTTCATCAATGTATTGCCATATTTCTTCATAATCCTGCTGACCTCTGACAATGTGGTCATGAAATGACCTTTGCCACACTCGGGCACCGGGACTTTTCCGAAGAAGATTTATTTCTTTTGTGGTCTGATATTTAAACCATGCGATTGCACTGCTGATAGTAGGGGACGGGTTTCCCGTCCCGTAAGGTTCATTATAAATTACAGCCAGAATATGAATGTGATTAGGCATAACAACAAAGTTTTCTATGTTTATAACGGGGTATTTGGAGGTTATCATGCGAATATATTTGTCTGCAATTTTACCGTAATCCGTCAGCTGCAGGAGGGGAGACCCCTCCCCTACACGGGTTACTTCAGCCAGAATATGCTTCTTTTCATGAGTGCAAACCGTTATAAAATAACCGCCATTCTGACTGTAATCGTAGTTCTTCAATCTGTTTTGTTTTCGCTTTGGCAGTTCCATAAATATCACCGTATAAAAAAGTTGCACTGCCGAGTGTGTGCAGCAATCGGCAGTGCGTTGGGGAAAGAGAAAATAAAAATGAAAAAAGAAGCTGTCAATTTTAACGAAATTCAACAAAATTCCGTATATCTGTATAATATTGTGTAAATACTTTGTTTTTGTGATAAATTTATGAACAAATTGTAAACAAATTGACAAAATCAGCTCTTTTTGCACACTTTTATATCTTTGCCCAACAGCTTACTGCTCAAGAAAGGCTTTGAAGCCCTTGAATGCCATATAAACATCGAGCTTTGAAACAATTTCAAACGGTGCATGCATTGAAAGAACGGGAACACCTACGTCAACAACCTCGACGCCGAGGTTTGCAACATATTTTGCAACCGTTCCGCCGCCGCCCTCGTCAACCTTGCCGAGCTCACCTGTCTGCCATGCAACGCTCTTGCTGTCAAAGAGGTTACGCATCTTTGCCATGAATTCTGCGTTTGCGTCGTTTGTGCTGCTCTTGCCTCTGGAGCCTGTATATTTTGTAACAACAATACCCTTGTTAAGACGAGCCGCATTAAGCTTATCGTGAACCGAGGGATAAGTGGGGTCGAAGCCTGCATTAACGTCGGCTGAAAGGCATTCCGATGCACGGAGCACATCTCTGCCGTTAAGACCCTGAGTTGCGGCAATATCGGCAATGAAATGCTTGAGGAATGCGGAATGGAGACCCGTATTACCGTCTGAGCCGACCTCTTCTTTGTCGGTGATAACGGTAACGGAAGTGTATTTCGGTGCGGTTACCGCAAAAGCAGCGGCAACAGAGGGATATGCGCATACTCTGTCGTCATGACCGTAGGAGCCGATGAGTGAACGGTCAAAACCGATGTCTCTTGCTTTGAATGCAGGCACCATTTCAAGCTCTGCGCTGAGGAAATCAGCCTCAACAATGCCGTATTTTTCGTTGATAAGCTTCATGATGTTGAGCTTCACCATCTCACTGCCCTTATCCTTGCCGAAGGGTCTGCTGCCGACAAGAATATTGAGGTCCTCGCCTGCAATTGCCTCGTCAAGAGGTCTGTTAGCCTGCTTTTTGTCAAGATGGGGGAGAAGATCGGTTACAACAAACTGCGGGTCGCCGTCATCTTCGCCGAGGGAAACCGTCACACAGCTGCCGTCTTTGCGGTAAATAACACCGTGGAGAGCAAGGGGAATTGCGGTCCACTGATATTTTTTGATTCCGCCGTAGTAGTGAGTTTTGAAGAGAGCAAGCTCAGCATCCTCATAAAGCGGATTGGGTTTGAGGTCAAGACGGGGTGAATCAATATGGGATGCAACGATTTTTGCACCCTTTTCAAGGCTTTCCGTACCGAATGTGCAGAGAATGAGAGCCTTTGAGCGGATATCGGAATAAACCTTGTCGCCTGCTTTGTAGACTGCCTTGGGGTCAAAGGGCTTGTAGCCTTCTTTTTCGGCGAGTGCCTTCACATAAGCGGCGGCTTCACGCTCTGTTTTGCAGATATCAAGAAATTTTTTGTAGTCCTCGCAGAATGCATCGGCAGCAGCAATTTCATCGTCACTGCAGGTGTAGGATGCATGGTCGCAGGTTGCAAAAAGCTGTTCCTTAAGGATTTCAGCCTGTGTTTTTTCGCTCATATTCATTTTCCTTTCGTATATAATCATAAATCTTTCAACTGACTTTTTAAATCATCATCGGGGTTATTATTAATAACAATGTCCGCTTTTTCAATATAATATTCCACGGGAGGCTGTGCATTTATACGGAGAAGTGCGTCATCTTTTGAAATTAAATCACGCTTCATGATTCTTTCAAGGCGGACTTCAACATCCGCAACAACGCTGATATTCTTATCGCAGAATGCAACGATGCAGCTGTCAAACAGCAATGCCGCATCAACAACAGCCGCCTTTGCACCGTTTTTTTCGGCAATGTGGATTTCTTCGGCAACAAGACGGGTTATTTCGGGATGGGTGATTGCGTTGAGAGCCTCGGAGCTTTCCTTATCCTTGAATGCTCTCCTTGCAAGCTCACGGCGGTCAAGAATTCCGTCTTTGATTATATCTTCCCCGAATCGGTCGGCAAGCATTCCGATAACCTCGGGATTTTCAACCGCTTTGCGTGCAACGATATCCGCATCGATGAATGCGTAGCCTTTTTCCTTGAGAATTGAGCCGACGGTTGTTTTGCCTGCACCTGTCTGACCCGTCAGACCGATAACGGGGATTTTTATATCAAGGTCGATAACCCTGAAAGCGGCGGAGCGAAGAAGCCTGTTATAGACAGCAAGACCTACACCGTCTGAAACGGGACAGCGTACGAATGCACGCTTGCAGTCCATGGCATCGACCTCACGCAGGGCATCAAAAATGCTGTGTGCCTGCGATAATTCGTCGCTCTCTCTGCCGTATTCTATGTATTTTTCAAAGTGCTTTCCCTCTCCCTCAAAGCATACGGCACAGACCGTATCCCTCTGTGCAAGAAGGAATTTTTTATACTGTTCAAAACTGCCTTTGATGATTGTGACCTGTGCTTTCGGGGCATAATGTTTATACTTCATGCCGGGTGACTGCACCTTTTCTCCCTCTTTAAGCTTTTCGTAAACAGCATGGGATATCTCGATTTCACCCAGAACATCAACAAGCTGCTGAGGGGTTATTCCGCCGGGTCTGAGGAGAGTGGGCGGATTTGTGCAGAGGGTAACAACCGTTGACTCAACGCCGACGTCGCTCTCTCCGCCGTCAACAACGGCGTCAATCCTGCCGTCAAGGTCCTCAATAACATGAGATGCCTTTGTGGGACTCGGTCTGCCCGATGCATTTGCACTCGGTGCGGCAAGCGGAAGTCCCGATGCGGAAATAATCGCTCTTGCACATTCGTGAGAAGGCATACGGATTGCAACGGTGTCAAGTCCCGCACTCACCTCGTGCGGAATTTTATCCGATTTTTTCATTATTATTGTCAGCGGACCGGGCCAGTATTTTTCCGCAAGTGCGTATGCACGGGGGTCAATTTCTTCAACGAGAGGTGCGATTTCTTCAATTGAAGAAACGTGGACAATCAGCGGATTATCCTGAGGTCTGCCCTTGGCGATGAAGATTTTCTTAACCGCCTCGCTGTCGAGAGCATTCGCCGCAAGTCCGTAAACCGTTTCGGTGGGTATGGCAACAAGACCGCCGTTTTGCAGAATTTCCGCCGCAGTCTGTATTGCATTTTTATCGTCTGATTTCAAATAAAGTGTTTTCATATGTCTACCTTGTCAAGTGAAAAGTTCAAAGTGAAGGGTTGTTTGCTGCGGATTATTCTTCCCAAAAAGTGGCTTTGCTTTCTTCTTCTTTGAGAGCTTCCAAAAAGCTCGGTTGAATTTTTTCTTTCTTTGCGGATTTTTTGTTTTTGATGATTATTACCAATCGATAAACAACATAAGAAACAACGGCAACAGCCAAAATTGCAAAAAAAGTAGCAATAACAATACGCGTAACCGGGAATTCTTCTATTAAGCCCAATAAAATTCCTCGCAGAATACCTATTATAATAGCTGCACCGAATATGGTGCATAAAACAGATTTAATCATATTGCTCTCTCCGTTGCAAAATTCTTATTCTGTATCCGATTTCAGTTTTTCCGCTGTATCGGCGGTGATAAGTGCGTCAATAATTTCATCGAGGTCGCCGTTGAGAATTGCATCGATACGATAAAGAGTGAGATTGATTCTGTGGTCGCTGACACGTCCCTGAGGATAGTTATAGGTGCGGATTCGCTCACTTCTGTCACCCGTGCCGACCTGTGCACGTCTTTCGCCTGCAATGGCATCATGCTGCTTTTCTCTTTCAGCCTCAAGGATTTTCGAACGCAGAATTTTCATCGCCCTGTCCTTGTTCTTATGCTGGCTTCTTTCGTCCTGACACTCAACAACGGTACCCGTGGGAATGTGAGTTATTCTGATTGCACTTTCGGTTTTGTTAACGTGCTGACCGCCTGCACCGCCCGAACGGTAGGTATCAATCTGCAAATCGGCAGGGTTGATTTCAATATCAACCTCCTCCGCTTCGGGAAGAACGGCAACGGTAACGGTTGAGGTGTGAATTCTGCCCTGACTTTCCGTTTCGGGCACTCGCTGAACACGGTGAACACCGCTTTCAAACTTAAGGCGAGAATATGCACCCTCACCCTCAATCATGAAGCTGATTTCCTTGAATCCGCCGAGTTCCGTTGGATTGGAATTGAGGATTTCGGATTTCCAGCCCTTTGTTTCGCCGTACATTGAGTACATTCTGTATAAAACGCCTGCAAAAAGTGAAGCTTCTTCACCGCCTGCGCCGCCTCTGATTTCAACGATAACGTTTTTGTCGTCGTTGGGGTCACGGGGCAGGAGAAGGATTTTCAGCTCTTCGCCGTAAACTTCAATCTGTCTGCCGGCTTCTTCGTATTCTTCCTGAACCATTTCTCGGAAATCTTTATCCATTCCGCCCGCATCGAGCATTTCTCTTGCTTCGTTACGGGTTTCCTGAGCCGCCTTAAGCTGACGGAATTTTTCAACAATAGGGGTTAAAACCTTAAGTTCCTGCATAAGCTTTTTATATTGAGCCATGTCGGAAACAACGTCGCTTTCGCAGAGCCTTGCGTTGATATCCTCAAATCTTTCTTCAACCTTAACCAATTTATCAAGCATAATTATTCCCCGTCCTCACGGATAATTTTTTTGATGTTTTTTTCAACCTTGACTCTTTCCAGCATAACTTCTCTGCCGCACTTGATGCATCTGATGCGGAAATCCGCACCGATACGAAGAACAGCAAACTTGTTTTCTCCGCAGGGATGAGGTTTTTTCATGATGAGGGTATCTCCGACTCTTACATCCATAAACATCTCTCCGATAAAAGTATTACATTATATTATAACATAAAGTGTTTCAATTGTATATGCAGGATATTAATTTTTTTAGTATTTTTTGGAAACAAGTCTGCATATACTCTAATTGAAATTAAAATTCAAGCCGAAACGGCGGAACGGTGGTCAGAAATGAAGCTTTTTAAACCGGAAGGTCAGATAATAACAACAGACGAAAACAAAAGATACCTTTCAAGTCCTTTTGCACTGCGTGATGCATATTATGCCGAAGCTTTGCTTGAGGGCAGGGTAACACGCTGCGACAGTGAGCATAATCTCCATGTTGATCTGGGATGCATGAAGGGGATTATTCCAAGGAACGAGGGTGCTGTGGGTATTGAAGAAGGTACGGTGAGGGATATCGCCCTTATTTCAAGAGTCAACAAACCCGTTGCCTTTGTGATTACGGGATTCCGTACCGATGAAAACGGTGCAGACCTTGCGGTGCTCAGCAGACGGGCGGTGCAGAGGGAATGCAGCAACAGCTATATTGCGGGTCTGCGGCCGGGAGATGTTATTCCTGCTACGGTTTCGCACATTGAGGGATTCGGAGTGTTCTGCGATATCGGTTCGGGAATAAGTGCTCTTATGCCCATTGACAGCATTTCGGTTTCGAGAATTCCGCATCCGAGTGCGAGATTCATGCCGGGTCAGAATATTTTTGCGGTTGTGAAAAGCATTGATGAAAACGGCAGAATCACTCTCAGCCACAAAGAATTGCTCGGCACGTGGGAAGAAAATGCAAGTCTTTTTTCTGTTGGCGAAACCGTACCCGGAATTGTGCGTTCTGTTGAAAAATACGGGATTTTCGTTGAGCTGACCCCCAACCTTGCGGGCCTTGCAGAGTATTCCGAGGGAATTGAGGCAGGCAGCCACGCAAGTGTTTACATCAAGAGCATCATTCCCTCAAAAATGAAAATCAAGCTGATTATCGTTGATGCCTTCGATGCGGATTATCCCGCCCAGCCGCCGAAATATTTCATTGACAGCGGCAGAATTGATAACTGGGTTTATTCACCGCCCGAAAGCGGAAAGATAATTGAATCTGTATTCTGAAAAAAGAAAAACGGCTGCTTCGTCTGAAACAGCCGTTAATTTTATGTAATGATTAAAGGATTTCGCCCATCATGCCGGGAACAGCACCTGCAGCGTTTGATTCATCGGTATCGATATGCATAGCAAGAGCAAAGTTGGGGTTAACTCTTACAACAACATCGTCGAAGATAAGGCTTCTGCCGTTTGATTCAACCTTAACGCAAACAATCTGCTTGTCTTCAAGACCGTATTTCTCTGCATCTGCGGGAGTTGCATGGATGTGTCTCTTAGCGGAGATAACGCCGCAGTCGATTTCAATTTCACCCTTGGGACCAACGAGCTTGCAGGTACCTGAGCCTTCAATGTCACCGCTTTCGCGAACGGGAGCAGTTACGCCGATGCTGCGTGCGTCTGTGAGTGAGAGCTCAAGCTGAGTTGCGGGACGAACGGGACCGAGGATTGAAACAGCGGGGAAGCTGCCCTTTGAGCCGATAACTGCAACTCTTTCTTCGCAGGCAAACTGACCGGGCTGTGAAAGGTCTTTTTTGTGGGTAAGCTCATAGCCTTCGCCGAAGAGAATGTCAAGAGCTTCACGGCTTACGTGCACGTGACGTGCAGAAGTTTCAACAAGAACTTCCTTTTTCATATTAAATCACCTTTATATAATAATATTTTTACGAAACAATGGTGACCGCTGAAAACGGTCACCATTTTAAATTATTTACCAGTTGATTGTGTAATCGTTCTCTGTTGAGAAGGGAAGAACAACGTCTGTATCACCAAGGGGGATATAGAGAGTCCAGTACATCATGTAGTTAGCGGTAAGAACCTTACCTGTTGCAGCATCAACTGTTACCTTAACTGTGCTTGAGGGATAAGCAGTTGAAACTGTGCCAACGCTGAACATGCTCTTAACGATACCGGGAATATAACCGTCAATGATACCGGGAAGAACAACGTTGAAAGCCTTGGGAGCATGGCCTGAACCGTGCTTGTAGCCTTCTGAACGGGGATCATCCTTGGTTGTGATTGTGATTGTATATTTACCGTTGCTTTCGGTAATGGTTGCTGACTTAACGTCTGCAGCTGTGAGCTTTGATGCCCATGTTTCGTTTTCAACGGGGAAATAAGCGTTCTTATCAGCAGCAGTTGTCCAAGTAACGTTCTTCTTGGATTCGTCTTCACCCATGTTATCCTTGATGAGTGACTGACCGATTGAATCAAGAGCACTGGGGATACCTGTGATTTCGCCTGCAACAGCATGCTTCATGTAGTTTGAGTGGATGCTCTTGGAGTTTGTTTTTGCGTTGTTGATAGCTGTGTTGAAGTAAGCAACGATAGCTTCTGTGCCCTGAGGCATAGCGCTTGCAGCCTTTGTTGTTGCAGCTGTTGTTGCAGCAGCGGTTGTTTCTCCTGCAGCTGTTGTTGCTTCTTCTGCAGCAGCAGTTGTTGTTTCGCCTGCAACTGTTGTAGCTTCATCAGCAACTGTAGTAGCTTCGTCAGCGATTGTTGTAGCTTCATCAGCAACTGTAGTAGCTTCGTCAGCAACAGTTGTGTCGTCAACTTCTGCAAAGATGTCTTCTGCTGTTGTGGTTGTTGTGTCTTCATTGTTTCCGCCGCAAGCTGCAAAGCCGAGGAGCATTGCAAGTGCGAGGAGAACTGCGAGAATTTTTTTCATGATTCTTCCTCCTGAAACTGAATTCATTTTTCTGATTACTCGTTGACTGCGAAAATTATCGTAATCCGCCGCCAACAGCGTATGCAATAAGTATAATATAAATTTATTACAATTGCAAGCAAAAAATTAACGGTCAGCCATAATTTTGTCCGATGTCGGAGAAAAAAAGCAGGTTTTTGTTAATATATAACAATAAACCTGCTTGCTTTTCAGATATAATCAATAAACATAATATATGCCGTCGTCGGGGATTGATGTCGGGTCTGATGCGTAAATCATGCCGAGAAGTGCCTTGACTGCGGTTTTCATTTCTTCGCCCTCGATATAGGTGACGTTTGACTGGGGGAGTGAAGCATAGGCAATTTCGGAGGTTTCGTAATATCCGTTGTCAGCAAAGAAAACAGCTGAGGATTCGGGGTTTGCACTGATGTAATTAACGGAAACTTCGTTAAAGCCCATGAATTCGGTTATGATATCGGGATTTTCGCTGATAAAATCTGTTCTTGCAACTATAACACCCTGAACAAGGAGATTTTCATTGATTTCGCTCCATGTTTTTGCAAAATTGATAAGCTTGTGAGCATTTTCGTTCTTGAAAAGAATATTTGTTGCATAAGGTTCGGGAACGATAACGAAATCAGCCTTGCCCTCTGCGGAAATAGCTGCGAGTTCTTCGGCGGTTGAACCGTATTCAACGGTTATATCCTTGCCGGGAACAAGACCCTTCTGAGTGAGAACATGATTGATAACGAATTCATAAACCGTATCCTTGCCGACAGCTTTGACAGTTTTGCCCTTGAGGTCGTCAAAGCTCTTGATTGCACTGCCGTTTTCGATGCAGAAGAGCATACCGAGGGTGTTTACGGAAAGAATCTTTATTCCGCCGTTTGTTTCCTTATAGAGCTTCGCCGCAGTGTCAACGGGGAGAGATGCGATGTCTGCTTCCCCTTCCTTAAGGAGAGAAACGATTTCTTCTGCATCGGAATAATTCTTCACTTCATAGGCATAGTCGCGGTCTTTTGCGAGCTTTGCCAGACCGAAGCCGAGAGCATCGCTGAGTGCGGCAACCTTTGTTTTTGTTTCACGGACGTAATCCGAAGATTCTTCGGTGGAATTTTCACTGTTTCCGCCGCAGGCCGCAAAGGTAAAGAGCATTGCAGCCGCAAGCAAAAGAGCGAGAGTTTTTTTGATTTTTTTCATAGCCGGACCTCGTTTCATACTTTGTGTCTATTATACAATGATAAAATCTGTTGTCAACCGTTGAGAATTCCGTTCAGATATTCGGCGAGCACGGGTTTATCGGTTGTTCGCTTGATATAGAATCTTTTTGCGTATTTGTCTTTGACGGAATTGATGTTTCCGTCGGCTTCAACGGTTATTCTGACGGCTTTTGAAAGGGAGTAATAATCGCCGCATCCCTCAAAAGCAAAATGAACGGCGGTCAAATCCCAGCTGTCACGCAGATAAGGAGCTTTTTTGCCGAGATATTCTTTGTAGCAGTCAAAAACGGGACTTTCGGTTTCTCCGTCAAAACCCGTCATTACCCCTGCACCGACCTCAAATCCCGAGCAGACAATAACGTTTCTGAAATTTTCAAAAACATATTTTGCGGCACCGATGTCGCTTTCGATGTTGAATTCCCTGCCCGACGGGAATTTGCCCGCCATGGCAACGATGCTGCAGACCTTTTCGTTGAAGAGCTTCGGCTCTTTTTCAAGTATTTCCGCAATGTTTGTGAGAGTGCCGACGGTTATGACCGTAACGGAGTTTTTCTCTGCTTTTTCGAGAGCTTTTTTATAGAATTCAAGTGCAGACTCCGCATTGATAATGCTGTTTGTGTGCCTGAAATATTTTTTGGTGACCTCTTTGTTATATTTATCGCCGTCGGGTAAAACATCATAACCCTTGTGCTGACCGACGGGGAAATCCTCAACGCCGTGATGCCCGGCAATCGCACGGATAACGCCGTTACCCCATGCGTTTGATGTGCAGTTTGCCGCACCGAGAATTTTTACGTCATGCTTTGCGGCAAGCTTGAAAAGGATGTCGAGCGCACCGGCATCATCGCAGTCCGGACCCATATCGGTATCAAAAATAACGCTGTTTTTGCTGTCCTTGAGAGGCTCATAGGGGTATTTTCCGTAGCCGTCTTCCTTTTTCTTCATCTTCATTGCGTAACGGATAACCCAGATAACAAGGGCAATCGGCAGAAGGATTGCGGCTGCCATTGCGAGCTTCTGCATGGGGATGTAGTCATAAAGACCGTCTCCGAGGATGGTGAAAAGGATGACTCTCGGCATGATTCCGACGAATGAAAGCAGAAGATAGGGGATGAATCTCATTCTTACGGCACCGAGGAAAAGGCTGACGAGGTCAATGGGGAAAACGGGCAGAACACGGATTGCAAAAATCGCAGAGAGCTTGCCCTTGCCGTGAAGCTCAAGGATTTTATTGCCGTATTTTGTTTTTTCGAGCTTGTTTATAACATACGGACCGCCCATGACAAGACCGAAAAGATAGGTTGCACAAACTTCAATCAGAATTCCTGCCGCATTGATGAGGATTGCCCAATGGGTCGGGAATGCCATGCCGACCGCAATGTAAACAAGGGATGCGGGCACAACAAAAACCAACGATTTGAGCAGATAAACTCCGAGAATCGTTGCAACGCCGACGGCAACGCTTGAGCTTGCGGCAACGAGAGCACGGATATCCATATTCTTGAAATCATCATATTTCCATATAATAACGGCAATAATAACAACCGCAGCGATTATTCTTACTGCAAGACCTACGGCATGGGAGCCTTTGAGGAATTTTTCTTTCACGGTGCACCTCTTAACAGAAAGTTTCAAATTTCGTACAACAAATTTAACAATATATTGTAATAATAACCCATAAAGACGGTTAAATCAAGAAAAATGACCGATAATAATAAAAATTTTTATGGACAATATCATTTTTTTGTGGTACACTTGTTTCTATATCGTTTGCGGAAAGGAGGATAACCGCCATGATGACAATGAAAGAGAAAATTGAAAGAGCTTCGGCATCGGTTGCTTTTGACGGAATTTATAAGTATGTCAAGAAGAATCCCGAAGAAAATGTTATCAAGCTTATTGACATTGCTCAGAAGCTGATGGGCGGTGCATTCCCCGAAAAGAATTTTGATGCTTTCCGCAAGGCAATTGTTGACAAAGATAACGTATGGCGTACTTTTGCGATGAATATTATCGAGCAGTGCGACGAAAAGGTTATCAAGAATATGCTTCTTGCACTCGGTCTCGGTGCCGGAGTAAACGGTACAAAGGCTGTGCGTGCAAACAGAGAAAAATATAAGTGCAACATACCTTTTATCATTCTTTTTGACCCCACAAGCGCCTGCAATCTTCATTGCAAGGGCTGCTGGTCCGCCGAATACGGCCATAAGTCCAACCTCAGCCTTGACGAGATGAGAAGCATCGTCAATCAGGGCACGGAAATGGGTACTCACCTTTATATGCTTACGGGCGGTGAGCCTCTTATAAAGAAAGACGAGATTCTCACTCTCTGCGAGGAAAATCCCGACTGTGCTTTCCTTGCCTATACGAATGCAACCCTTATTGACAGTAAATTCTGCGAGGAAATGAAGAAGGTCGGCAATCTTGCCCTTGCTCTCAGCATCGAAGGCAACGAAGAAAGCAATGATTTCCGCCGCGGCGAGGGTGCTTATTCAACAACAATCAGGGCGATGGATTTGCTTAAGGAAAACGGCTTGCTTTACGGCATTTCCGTTTGCTATACGAGCAAAAACATTCCTTATGTAACGAGCGACGAATTCCTTGACCTCATGGTTGAAAAGGGCGTACGCTTCGGATTTTATTTCAACTATATGCCCGTGGGCAAGGATGCGGTTGTTGACCTCATACCCACTCCCGAGCAGAGAGTATATATGTATAAGTGGCTTCGTGAGGTCAGAAATTCAAAAACGGGCAAGCCCATGTTTGTTATGGATTTCCAGAACGATGCGGAATATGTCGGCGGCTGCATTGCAGGCGGCAGAAACTATTTCCACATCAATTCCGAGGGTGACATGGAGCCTTGCGTATTCATCCACTATTCGGATTCGAATATCCGCACTCACACTTTGCTTGAAGGACTCAAGAATCCTCTTTTCCAAGCATATTATCATAATCAGCCGTTCAACGACAATCATCTCAGACCCTGCCCGATGCTTGAAAATCCCGAATGCTTACGCAGAATGATTGAGCAGACAAAGGCGAAGTCAACGGATCTGATTGAGCCTGAAAGTGCTGAACAGCTTTGCTCGAAGTGCGATAAGTTCGCCAATGCGTGGAAGCCCGTTGCGGATGAGCTGTGGAATTCAACCAAACATCCCAACCCCAAAACCCAGTATTACCGCGACACTCCCGAGGGAAAAGCGGAGAAAAAATAATCTTGACAACAGAAAAAAACAGGAATATAATGCGATTGGAATTGAATGCGCATTCGTAATTCCGAAATAATAAAGGGGTGCTGTCGTTCGACGGCTGAGATTATACCCTCAAACCTGATCCCGGTAATGCGGGCGTAGGAAAAAGGCTCAGTGCAGATTCTATGCCCGATGTATTTTTACATCGGGTTTTTGTTTTCTGCATCCCCCTTTCAACAGAAAGGAAATCAAAAAATGTCAAAAAAAATAACAAAAACACAGGTTCTTGCGGAGAGTGCAATCATGGTTGCTCTTTCAATCGCGATTTTTGCCGTTTCGGATATGCTTCCGTGGCCATTCGTTTACGGCGGAGGATTCAGCATCTTCGGTCAGGTGCCGATTATCCTTATTTCATACCGCCACGGAATAAAAAACGGTCTGCCTGCCGCAACGGTGCTTGCAATGTTCGAAATGATGATGGGATATAAGAATTTTACTTATGTGACGGGTCTTGCGGCTTATCTCATCGTTGCCTTTGCGGACTATATTGTTGCCTTCGGCTGTCTCGGATTGGGCGGAATGTTCAGAGATAAATTCGGCGGAAAACAGAGCCTCGAAATGGCTGCCGGCGGCGGAGTTGTCTGCGTTATCAGATTTATCTGTCACTTCATCAGCGGCGTCACCATCTGGAGAGGTTACTGCCCCGAAGGCATGGCTGTGGGGCTCTATTCCTTTTTCTATAACGGCTCATATATGCTCATTGAGCTTGTGCTGACGGTTATCGGTTCGCTTGCAATCGGAAAATTATTCAATCTCAGAAAAAAGAATATCGCATAAAAACAACGGGGCTGTCTCAATAAGATGAAGAAGTCGTTTTCTTCCGGTGCAAGGCGTATGTGTATACGCCAAATCGGAAAAAACGGCTAAAAAGAAACATAAAACCGGCGGTTTTGTTCTAAAATACAATAAAAAGCGACTTGCGAAGGTGTAAATTCCGATGCAAGTCGCTCTTTGTTTATTCTGTTTCTTTTGTTCTTCGCTCAGTGAGACAGTCCCGTTATCTGTTAAAATGCAAAAATGTTATTGAACCAATAGTACATTATTGTGTAAAGCATCGAGTAAACTTCCTTGAGACCCATGCGGCGGAGAATCTTGTCAAATCCGTCGCCGATAAGAATGTCAAACGGAGTTATTGCCTCGGCACTTCTGTAGCCGTCTTCTGCTTCAACGGGGTCGCCGTTATCGATTGTGAAGCCCTGTGTTCTGTAGCCGACGGGAGTTACGGTATCCATCGAATAATAAACCGTAATTCTTGCGGATTTTCTGCTGACTTCGGGAATGTCTCCGCTGAAGGGAATAACTATGCTTTCACCGGGAGCAAGCTGCTTGAAGGGTGAAACCTTGAATTTAAGGCTGATACCGTCTGCATCAACGGCAGTGATGCTGACCTTGCTTGTTTTGCTTGTGTTTGTAACAACAAGATTCTTTGCGTTGCTGTCGATGAATCCGGGAGCACAGCCCTCAAATTCGGCATAAACGGTGAGTGAGGGGTTTGTGCTGTCCTTGAACTGGGGGAATCTTTCGTCGGAATAAACATCGGTGATGTTATCGGTAAGGAGCAGATTCATCATCAGCTCTCTTGTGTAATCATCCTTATAGGTCATGCCGTGATAAAGATTATCAACGAACCATGTGTTATCGGGCATATATGCTGTTGATGCGTCGATATCCATAGCGGGAGAAACCTTGTTCTTGCCGCCGCAGTCGTTAATCTGAACATAACCGTCTGCAAATCTTTCGTAGCAGGGAGCACAGGTTGCGCCCGATGAAGCGGCGGTTGTGATGATACCGTCGGAATTTTCGTTCATGCCCGAAACAATTCTGTTGCCCGTACCCGAAATGATTGAGATGTTCATGCCGTTTTCAATGCATTCGGCAAACTTCTCATCCATTGTTGCGAGGATTTCATAGTGATAGCGGTCACTCTTTTTAATCAGCTCCGCACTTGCAACGGGGTCAAGAGCAAATTCCTTTGCTTCCTCATATTTATCAATGGGCATGAAGTCCCATATACTGCCCCAATATCCGAGAATCTGCTTGATATAGGGAGCAAGATTATCGAGAATATCGTCAAGGAAGCCGAGCTGCTGAGCTTTTACAAGCCAGTTCATGTTTTCTTCCATCATTGTGCCGTTTTCGATGAATCTGAAAAGGCATTCTTCGTCAAAATCAAAGCTTTCCATCACAGCGTCGTAAGCGATGCCGGCACCGCCGATGGCAGGTACGGTCATAACTGCATTGTCAACGTCACCCTTGTAGCCGAAAAGGTTGAGATATGTTGCAGTTACCTGACCGCCGTGGCTGACGGCAAAAAGGTTGACCTTATCCTTGCCGCTGTGTTCCTTTACGGTCTGGATGTATTCGTCAAGCATGGTTGCGCATACTTCCGCACCCATTCTGAAGTCGCTCTGGAAATTATAGATGTTTTTATAGCCTACATAATGTGCGATTTCAGCGGCGATTTCGATTTCATGCTGATGCTCGCCGTCGGGATTGCTTTCCATGAGAAGCAGGCTGTTTGACTGCTGAGCAGTTGTTATCTCTCTTTTAAGCGGATAAGCACTTGAGCCGTCGGGATTACAGCGGATTTTTTCAAACATGGTTGCGAATTCTTCACCGACAACCCCTGCGATGTACTCCGCATTGTCAAAGCTCATTATGCCGAGACCGAGACCGATATCCGCAATGCGTGCAAGCAGACGTTCGATAATAAGGTCCATGTTGATGCCCCATACGTGTTCGCCTGTTTCTCTGTCCTCGCCGTAAATCAGCGAGCATGAGCTGTAGCCGGGAACGATGATAACGGGATATTCGGTTATATCGCCTGTTACAAGACCTGTTTCAACAACCGCTGCCGATGCGGCAAAGGATGTGAAAACGATTGTTAAAGAAAGCAGAACAGCTATGATTTTTTTCATATTATCAACCTCTTTCTATTGATAATAAAATTTTAACACATATTTAACAAATTGCAATACACAAAACTCTCTTTTTGTAAAAAAAAGTACCGCCATTGCTGACGGTACTCTGATTGTTATTCGATTTCGGAGCTTGCTGCAAGGTCGAAGAGTTCTTCAACTTCCTTTGAAGGCTTCTTGTCAATGAGTGAAACAACGATTGAGAAAAGGAAGCCTGCGATGAAGCCGGGAAGAAGCTCGTAAACACCGGTTGATTCTGTGAGGAAGTTCATCCAGAGAACGTCAACAACTGCACCGCCTACAACGCCTGCGATTGCACCTTTGTAAGTAAATCTCTTCCAGAAAAGTGAAAGAATGATAACGGGACCGAATGCCGAACCGAAGCCGCCCCATGCGTTGTCAACAAGAGTCATGATTGTTGCGGCACCTTCGGATTTGCTGCTTGCGATGAAGTAAGCAACAACTGCGATAATGAGAACAACGAGTCTGCCTACCCAGAGAGTTTCTTTATCGGAAGCGTTCTTTCTGAAGATGGGTTTGTAAATATCGCTTGTGAAGGATGATGAAGCAACAAGAAGCTGCGAGTCAGCTGTACTCATTGCGGCTGCAACGATAGCTGCAAGAAGAAGACCTGCAACGAATGCCCAAGGACCGTTGAAAATGTCATCAACAAGAGTTACGAAAACGAGTTCCTGCTGACCTGCGTCAACGAGAGCCTGAGTAGCGCCGTAGCCTCTGCCAAGGAGAGCCATTGCGATAGCGGCACCGAGCGAAAGAACAACCCATACAATGCCGATTGTTGCCGATTTCTTGAGAACCTTTGAGTTCTTGGTTGACATGAATCTTACGATGATGTGAGGCATACCGAAATAGCCGAGACCCCATGCAAGACCGGATGCGATATCCTGCCAGCTTGATTCAAAGGGATTGAGGGGGTTAACGCCGCCTTCAACTGCTTCGAATACGCTGTAGTCAATGTCCTTAACGAAAACAAGAACAAGGGGAACGGCAAGAAGAGCCGCAAGCATCATAAGACCCTGGAAGAAGTCTGTCCAACAAACAGCCTTGAAGCCGCCGAGGAATGTATAAACAATAATAATAGCTGCAAAAATGAGAAGTGCGAGGTTGGGGTTGCTTTCAAGCTGAGGAACAACCTGGATAAATACCTTCTGACCTGCAACGAAGCTTGATGCAACGTAGATTGTGAAGAAGATAAGGAAAACAACAGCACAGATTATCTGAAGAGCAGGGCTCTTTGTGAGAAATCTGTTTGAAAGATACTGAGGAACGGTTATTGCATCGTTTGCAGCCTGTGAAAATTTACGGAGTCTGCGTGCAATAAAAATCCAGTTGGCAGCGGTTCCGAGGGCAAGACCGATACCGATCCATACCTGACCCATGCCGAAAGCGAGAATGCTGCCGGGGAAGCCCATGAGAAGCCAGCCACTCATGTCAGATGCCTGTGCACTGAGAGCTGTTACCCAGGGACCCATTGAACGTCCGCCGAGGAAATAATCCTTTTCGCCTGTTCCCTTCGATTTGAAGAAGAATACAAGACCGATTGAAAGTACGGCAATGAAATATACTATAAATGCCGCGATCTGAGGTGTCATAAAAATCAAAATCCTTTCTCAAAAAAATAATGTAGTTGATATGTTAACAGAAAATTAATATATATGCAATACAGACTGCATTATAGAATGAAGTTCATACCGTAACGCAAACAAAAAGAAAAAAGCCTTGAAAAACCAAGGCTTTCAAAACAGACTTTTTATCACACGGAAATTAAAAATTAAAAAAGACCGTTATTTTTGTCTGAATCCGTCGAGGAACATGGGCAGAAGTGTCTGCGAATAGTTGCAGAGGGAATAGTTTCCGTTGCAGAGGCACCAATCGTAGAGCAGTGCACGCTCAAAGAGTGCGTATGCCTTTAAAATTTCGTTGGTTGAAACATCATTGCGGAGAACGCCGTTCTGCTGACCGCGGGATATTATTTTACGCAGAAGTTTGAAGTAGGTTCTGTTATTGTCAAGCAGATGCTTTTCGCCCGCTGTTATAAGCTGGGTTGAATACATTCTTGCGAGCAAATCAAGCGAAACTCTGTTTTCTATCATGAAAAACAGCTCTTTGTTGAGGTCAACGAGTGTCTGAAACGCATCGCCGTCAAAGTCAATTCTGCTTTCAAGAGACTCATATTTATCGTCAAAAAGATACGAAAGAGTTGAGAGAAGAGCATCCTTGCCGCTGAAATGATGGTAAAACGAGCCTTTTGAGGTTTCGGAACGTTCAACGATATCCTCAATGGTGGTGTTTTCGTAGCCGTTTTCATAAAACAGCTCCCATGCGGCATTGACTATTTTCATTTTTGTGTTGCGGGAGTCCTTGCGAGGCATAAAACCCCTCCTGTGTTAAAAATTCAGCACTCCGAGATGCTCGAGAAGAATCTTGAGACCCATGAGAATAAGGATAAGACCGCCTGTGAATTCTGCTTTTGACTTAAATTTCATTCCGAAAATGTTGCCGACTTTGATACCGATTGCGGAGAGCACAAAGGTGATAACTCCTATGAATCCGACAGCCGCACCGATGTTGACATCCGGAAGGAACGCATAGCCTATGCCGACGATGAGAGCATCAATGCTTGTTGCAACGGCGAGAGTGAACATTTCCTTCATTCCCATTGATGCGCTTGAGCTTTCGCAGTCGCAGTCCTTATCTTTTGAAAGAGCTTCCTTAATCATGTTTGCACCGATGATTCCGAGAAGGATAAATGCAATCCAATGGTCGTATTTTTCAACATATTCCTTCAGCGTTGAGCCGAAAAGGTATCCGAGAGTGGGCATGAGTGCCTGAAAACCGCCGAACCATAAGCCTGCAAGAAGCATCTGCTTTATTCCTGCTTTTTTGACGGCAAGACCCTTGCAGATTGCAACGGCAAAGGCATCCATGGAAAGACCGACGGCTGTGATAAACAAAGTTGCAAGTGACATTTTGTTTCTCCTGTTCAAATAAAAAATCGGATACCAGAGTACCCGACCGATTGCTTGATTTTTAGTATTTTAACATGATTTCAAGGTGTTTGTCAATACTGTTTATAACAGTTCTTTTCTTTTGTTAACAGTAACAAATCTGCACAGCAAATATCGTCGAAATTTTACCCAAGAAACACTTGAATTATATATATATAATATTGTATAATTGGAGTAGCAATTTTTAAGGAGGATTACCATGAAAAAAGTCGGAATTGTAATGGGCAGCGACAGCGATTTGCCTGTAGTTGAAAAAGCAATTGACACACTTAAGGATTACGGTGTACCTTACGAGGTTCACGTTTTTTCCGCACACAGAACACCCGAGCATTCAAAAGAATTTGCTCAGAATGCAATCCTTAACGGCTTCGGTGCAATTATTGCCGCAGCCGGCAAAGCAGCACACCTTGCGGGTGCAATTGCAGCCAACACAACACTCCCCGTTATCGGTATTCCCGTAAAATCATCAACACTTGACGGCTTGGATGCACTTCTTTCAACTGTTCAGATGCCCGCAGGCATTCCCGTTGCAACAGTTGCAATCGACGGTGCAGTCAATGCCGCTTTGTTATCTGTACAGATTCTTGCGGTAACAGATTCCGAGCTTGCCGAAAAGCTTGCAGCAGCAAGAGCAGCGGCAACGGAAAAGGTTCTTGCCGCAAATGAGAAAATAGAAGAAAAGTTTAATAAATAATTCAGCGAGGTAAAAATTTTATGGGAGGATTTTTCGGTGCAACATCCAAAAGAGATGTTGTTCTGGACGTTTTCTTCGGTGTTGACTATCACTCACATCTCGGCACACGCCGTGGCGGCATGGCAGCCGTTAATGAAGAAAGAGGCTTTCAGCGTGATATCCACAACATCGAAAATTCACCTTTCCGCACAAAGTTTGCGGGAATAACGGATGAAATGCAGGGCAATGCCTGCATCGGCTGTATCAGCGACAGCGACCCTCAGCCCATTCTTATCCGTTCAAACTTAGGTGTTTATGCGATAACAACAATCGGATGCATCAACAATGCAGATGAGCTTATCGAAGACTTTCTTTCAACGGGTGTCGGTCATTTCACCACAATGACTTCGGGCAAAATAAACTCAACCGAGCTTGTTGCCGCACTCATCAACCAAAAAGAAAACTTCGTTGACGGTATCCGTTTTGCTCAGGAAAAGATTGACGGCTCAATGTCAATCCTTATTCTTCTTGAAGACGGCAGCATCATCGCCGCAAGAGACAAGGTCGGCAGACTGCCCATTCTTATCGGCAACGATTCCGAGGGCAAATGCGTTTCGTTTGAATCTTTTGCTTTTGAAAAGCTGGATTATTCTTTCGAAAAAGAGCTCGGTCCTGCAGAAATCGTAAGAATTTATCCCGACAGGGTTCACGTTCTTGCAGAGCCTCAGAAAAACATGAAAATCTGTGCCTTCCTCTGGAGCTATTACGGTTATCCCACCGCAAGATATGAGGGCGTTAACGTTGAGGTTATGAGAACCAAAAACGGCGCCGTTATGGCAAGAGAAGACAAGGCAAACGGTCTTTGTGACGGAATCGACTACGTAAGCGGTGTTCCCGATTCGGGCACTCCCCATGCAATCGGCTATGCAAACGAAAGCGGTATACCCTTTGCAAGACCCTTTATCAAATATACTCCCACCTGGCCCAGAAGCTTTATGCCTGCAAACCAGAGCGAACGCAGCAAGGTTGCGAAGATGAAGATGATTCCCGTTCACGACCTCATTCAGGGCAAGAGTCTGCTTTTCGTTGACGACTCAATAGTAAGAGGCACTCAGCTTCGTGAAACGGTTGATTTTCTTTATACACACGGTGCAAAAGAAGTGCATATGCGCTCCGCCTGTCCGCCGATAATGTTCGGATGCAAATATCTCAACTTCTCACGCAACACTTCCGATGATGACCTCATCGCACGCCGTGTTATCCATGACCTTGAGGGCAAGGAAGGCGACAACCACATCGATGAATACCTTGATGCTTCGACCGAAAGAGGCAAGAAGCTCCGTGAAATCATCGGCAAGGAGCTTAAGCTGACAACTCTCGGTTATCAGTCAATCGAAGGCCTTATTGAAGCAATCGGACTTCCCGCAGAGTGTGTATGCACATACTGCTGGAACGGTAAAGGTTAATATAAATCATAAATTATTCTTAGGAGGATTAATATAATGGAAAAAAGCTTCAGCGAAAGCTATGCAGCAGCAGGCGTTGATATTACCGCCGGCTACAAGGCTGTTGAACTCATGAAAACTCATATCAAAAGAACTCTCACAGCAGGTGCAATGTCCGATATCGGCGGCTTCGGCGGTCTTTTTGAGCTTGACCTTACAGGCATCTCAAAGCCCGTTCTCGTAAGCGGTACAGACGGCGTCGGCACAAAGCTCAAGCTCGCTTTCATCATGGACAAGCATGATACGGTCGGTATCGACTGCGTTGCAATGTGCGCAAACGATATCATCTGCTGCGGTGCAAAGCCCCTGCTTTTCCTTGACTATATCGCTTGCGGCAAGAATGTTCCCGAAAAAATCGCTGAAATCGTTTCGGGTATCGCAGAAGGCTGCGTTCAGTCAAATGCGGCTCTTATCGGCGGCGAAACTGCCGAAATGCCCGGCTTCTATCCCATCGACGAATATGACCTTGCAGGCTTCTGCGTAGGCGTTGTTGACAAGGATAAGGTTCTTGACAACTCAAAGATGGCTGAAGGCGATGTTGTTATCGCTCTTCCCTCAAGCGGTGTTCACTCAAACGGCTTCTCACTCGTAAGAAAAGTTTTCGATGTTGATAACGCAGACATCAAAACTCCCGTTGCTGAACTCGGCGGCAAGTCAGTCGGCGAAACTCTTCTTACTCCCACCAAGATTTATGTAAAGCCCATGCTTGCTCTCTTTGAAGAAGTAACAGTCAAGGCTGTTTCACACATCACAGGCGGCGGCTTCTATGAGAACATTCCCAGAAGCATTCCCGACGGCTTCGGTGCAAAGATTGACAAGTCTGCTCTTAAGATTCTTCCCATCTTTGACCTCATTGCAAAGACAGGCAACATCCCCGAAAGAGATATGTTCAACACATTCAACATGGGTGTCGGCATGAGCATCGTTGTTGCCAAGGAAGATGCTGAAAAGGCTCTTGAAGTTCTTAAGGCAAACGGTGAAGATGCCTACATAATCGGCGAAATCATCAAAGGCGACGAAAAGGTTGTTATTTGCTGAGACAAATAACAATTCGTAATTATGAATGCGCAATGCGAAATTAAAGGATAGGCTCCGCCTATGACCGTTATTTAATGGGGTACGGGTGAAACCCGTCCTTAATTGCGAATTTTAAAATTTTGAACGGAGTGAAAAAATTGAAAAAAGCCCGTATTGCCGTTCTTGTTTCAGGCGGCGGAACAAATCTGCAGGCTCTGATTGATGCTCAGGCGGCAGGAATTATAAAAAGCGGTGAAATCACCCTTGTTATTTCAAACAAAGCAGGGGCATATGCCCTTGAAAGAGCCGCAAAGGCAGGAATAAGAACAGAAACCGTTCTCAGAAAGGAAGTTCCCGACTTCGAGGGCAGACTTATCGAAATTCTTGACGGCGACGGCATTGACCTTATCGTTCTTGCGGGCTTCATGAGCATTCTCTCCGAACGCTTCACAAATCACTATAAAGACAGAATAATCAACGTTCATCCCTCACTCATTCCCTCTTTCTGCGGCGAAGGCTTCTACGGTCTGCGTGTGCACGAGGCGGCTCTCGGCTACGGAGTTAAGGTGACGGGTGCAACGGTTCATTTTGTTAACGAAATCCCCGACGGCGGACGTATCATAATGCAGAAAGCCGTTGAAATTCAGCCCGGCGACACTCCCGAAATTCTCCAGAAAAGAGTTATGGAGCAGGCGGAATGGATAATTCTTCCTATGTCGGCAGAAAAAGTTTGTAATGACATTATATCGGAGGCTAACGCATGAAAGTTATGGTAGTCGGCGGCGGCGGACGCGAGCACGCCATCATTAAAAAGCTTAGAGAAAATAAAGAAATCGAAAAAATATATGCACTCCCCGGCAACGGCGGTATGGCAGATGACGCGGAATGTGTTTCAATCGGTGCAAAGGATATCCCCGAAATCGTTGAGTTTGCAAAGGCAAACAGCATTGATTTTGCGGTTGTTGCTCCCGATGACCCCCTTGTGCTCGGTGCCGTTGATGAGCTTTCAAAGCTGGGTATTCCCTGCTTCGGTCCCGAAAAGAAAGCCGCAATTATCGAAGGCAGTAAGGTTTTCTCCAAAAATCTTATGAAGAAATACAACATCCCCACAGCAACCTACGAGGTTTTCGATGACGCTGAAAAAGCTCTTGAATATCTTGCAGATGCTCCCATTCCCACAGTTATCAAGGCTGACGGTCTTGCTTTGGGTAAGGGCGTTATCATCGCAATGACCCGTGACGAAGCCTATGATGCAGTCAAGTCAATCATGCAGGATAAGGCTTTCGGCGAAAGCGGCAATCAGATTGTTATTGAAGAATTCCTTGAAGGTCCTGAGGTTTCCGTGCTTTCATTCACAGACGGCAAAACCGTTGTGCCCATGATTTCATCAATGGACCATAAGAGAGCAAAGGATAACGACGAAGGTCTTAACACGGGCGGTATGGGAACAATCGCTCCCAATCCTTACTACACTCCCGAAGTTGCAGAGCGTTGCATGAAGGAAATCTTCCTTCCCACAATCAACGCAATGAACGCTGAAGGCAGAACTTTCAAGGGTTGCCTTTATTTCGGTCTTATGATTACCAAAAACGGTCCCAAGGTTATCGAATATAACTGCCGTTTCGGTGACCCCGAAACTCAGGTTGTTCTTCCTCTTCTTGAAAGCGACCTTTTTGAAATCATGAAGAGCGTTGCCGCAGGTACACTCAGCGAAACCGAAGTCAAGTTCAGCGAAAAATCAGCTTGCTGCGTTGTTATGGCTTCCGACGGATATCCCGTTAAATATGAAAGCGGTTTTGAAATTACCATGCCCAAGGATAAAAACATCTATGTTGCGGGTGCAAAGCTTGCCGACGGTAAGCTTCTTACCGCAGGCGGACGTGTTCTCGGCGTAACGGAAACAGCAGACACCCTTGCCGATGCAATTGCAAAGGCTTATGAAACCGTTAAAGCAGTTAATTTTGAAAATGCCTATTACAGAAATGACATCGGCAAAAAAGCATTGGAGGTTTGATATATCATGGTATACAGAGCGTATGTTGAAAAGAAAAGCGGACTTGATAATGAAGCCCGTGCACTCAAAAGCGAGCTTGTTTCACTTCTCGGCATAAACGGTCTTGAAAATGTTCGTGTTCTCAACCGTTATGACATCGAAAACATCGAAAAAGATCTTTTTGATTATTCAAAGGGCACCGTTCTTTCGGAGCCTCAGCTTGATATAATCACAGAAACACCCGACCTTGAATGTGACGTTCTTTTTGCGGTTGAACCCCTTCCCGGTCAGTTTGACCAGAGAGCAAATTCATGTGCAGAATGCATTCAGATTATCTCAAAGGGTGAGCGTCCCCTTGTTAAAACAGCAAAGGTATACTGCCTCAGCGGTAATATCAGCGCAGACGATGTTGCTCAGATTAAAAAGTATGTAATCAACCCCGTTGAATCAAGAGAAGCTTCACTCGAAACCTATGAAACTCTTGCAGCGGATTACGATATTCCCGAAACAGTCAAGACTCTTGACGGCTTCATCAAGCTTTCAGAGGATGAACTCAAGGCTTTTGTTGCAGACTACGGCCTTGCAATGGACCTTGACGACATCAAATTCTGCCAGAAGTATTTCATCAGCGAGGACCGTGACCCCACAATCACCGAAATCAGAATGATTGATACTTATTGGTCAGACCATTGCCGTCACACAACCTTCCTCACAAACATCGATTCCGTTAAGTTTGAAGACGAGCTTCTTCAGAAGGCTTATGACGAATATATCGATGCAAGAAAGGCTTGCAACAGAACAAAGCCCGTTAATCTTATGGATATCGGCACAATTGCCGCAAGATATCTCAAGCAGCAGGGTCTTCTTCCCAAGCTTGACGAAAGCGAAGAAATCAATGCCTGCACAGTCAAGATTGATGTTGAAATCGAAGGCGAAACCCAGAAATGGCTTCTCCTCTTCAAGAACGAAACTCATAACCATCCCACAGAAATCGAGCCCTTCGGCGGTGCTGCAACCTGTATCGGCGGCGCAATCCGTGACCCCCTTTCAGGCAGAAGCTATGTTTACGCAGCTATGCGTGTAACAGGTGCAGGCGACCCCACAGTGCCCGTCAGCGAAACAATCGAAGGCAAGCTCCCTCAGAGAAAGATTGTTCAGACTGCTGCTGCGGGTTACAGCTCATACGGTAACCAGATCGGTCTTGCAACAGGTATCGTTGATGAACTCTATCATCCCGGCTATGTTGCAAAGAGAATGGAAATCGGTGCTGTTATTGCGGCTGCTCCCGAAGAGAATGTACGCCGTGAACGCCCCGAAGACGGCGATGTTGTTATCCTCCTCGGCGGACGCACAGGCCGTGACGGCTGCGGCGGTGCAACGGGTTCATCAAAATCGCATAACCTCAAGTCACTCGAAAACTGCGGTGCTGAAGTTCAGAAGGGTAATGCTCCCGAAGAAAGAAAGCTTCAGCGTCTGTTCAGAAATAAAGAAGCTTCACAGCTCATCAAGCGTTGTAACGACTTCGGTGCAGGCGGTGTTTCCGTTGCTATCGGCGAACTTGCAGACGGTCTTGAAATCAACCTCAACGCAGTTCCCAAAAAGTACGAAGGTCTTGACGGCACAGAGCTTGCAATTTCAGAAAGCCAAGAAAGAATGGCTGTTGTTGTTGAAGCAAAGGATGCCGAAAGATTCATGGAGCTTGCAACAAGCGAAAACCTCGAAGCAACAATCGTTGCAACCGTTAAGGAAAAGCCTTATCTTGTAATGTACTGGAACGGCAAGGCAATCTGTAACATCAGCCGTGAATTCCTCAATTCAAACGGTGCTGAGAAACACATTGACATCGCTCCCGCAAAGGTTGAGGACTACCGCAAGGAAATCAGCGGTTCGTTCACGGATAACTACACTGCTCTTGCAGGCGACCTCAACATCTGCTCAAAGAGAGGTCTTTCAGAGCGTTTCGACTCAACAATCGGCGCAAATACTGTTCTTATGCCCTTCGGCGGCAAGAATCAGCTCACTCCTATTCAGGCAATGGTACATAAAATTGCCGTTGAGAAGCAGGATACAGAAACCTGTTCACTTATGGCTTGGGGTTACAATCCCTTCATCACCGAAAAGAGCCCCTATCACGGCGCATATCTTGCAGTAATCGAGTCCGTTTCAAAGCTCATCGCTGCAGGTGCAGACTTCAGCGAAGTTTATCTCACATTCCAGGAATACTTCGAGAAACCCATGAAGGACGGCAAGCGTTGGGGCAAACCCCTTGCAGCCCTTCTCGGTGCATTCAAGGCTCAGATGGACCTCAAGATTGCGGCTATCGGCGGCAAGGACTCAATGAGTGGTTCATTTGAAGATATCGACGTACCTCCCACTCTCGTTTCATTCGCAGTAACAACCGAAAACATCAGGAATATCGTATCTCCCGAATTCAAGTCGGCAGGTCACAAGGTTGTTATGCTTAAACCCGAATACACAGCCGACAATCTTCCCGAAACAGCATCACTTCTTAAGGTTTACGAAGAAGTTTATGCTCTTGTTACCGCAGGCAAGGCTGCCGCAATCTATACTCCCGGCATGGGCGGTGCAGCAGAAGCAGTTCTCAAAATGGCTATGGGTAACGGCATCGGCTTTGATTTTGCCGATGTATCGCTTGAAGACATCTTCGGCTATTCATACGGTTCATTCATCATCGAGCTTAACGATGATTCAGACTGCGGTGTTCTTCTCGGTTACACAACCGACAAGGCTGCAATCACATACGGTTCGGAAACAGTTGATTTCGCAAAGCTTCTTCCCATCTATGAAGACAAGCTTGAGGAAATCTATTCCTGCAATATCGCAATGCCCGAAAAGAAGATTGAAACCTTCGATTACAAGGCAACAACCTTCGCAAAGCCTGCAATCAGAACCGCTAAACCCAAGGTTCTTATCCCCGTATTCCCCGGCACAAACTGCGAATACGATTCAGCAAAGTATGCTGAAAGAGCAGGTGCAGAGGCAGAAATCTTTGTTATCAACAACCTCTCAGCCGCAAGCATTGCAAAATCCGTTGAAGATTTCGCAAAGAAGGTTGCAGACAGCCAGATTATTTTTGTTCCCGGCGGCTTCTCGGGCGGTGACGAACCCGACGGTTCAGGTAAGTTCATTACCGCATTCTTCCGCAACGCAGAAATCAAGCAGGCTGTAACAGAGCTTCTTGAAAAGCGTGACGGTCTCATGCTCGGTATCTGTAACGGTTTCCAGGCTCTCATCAAGCTCGGTCTTGTTCCATACGGCAAGATTATCGATACCGATGAAACCTGCCCCACTCTTACCTACAACACAATCAGCAGACACCAGTCCAAGATTGTCCGCACAAAGCTTGTTTCCAACAACTCACCCTGGCTCTCAAAGGCAAAGCAGGGCGAAATCTACAGCGTTCCCATCTCCCACGGCGAAGGCAGATTCATCGCTGACGAAGCTCTCATCAGAAAGCTTGCCGCAAACGGACAGATTATCACTCAGTATGTTGACTTCGACGGCAACGCAACAAACGATATCGCATTCAACCCCAACAACTCCGATTTCGCAATCGAAGGTATCGTTTCACCCGACGGCAGAGTTCTCGGCAAGATGGGTCACGCAGAAAGAACCGGCTTCGGTCTTTATAAGAACGTTCCCGGCGAATTCGACCTCAAGCTCTTCGAATCGGCTGTTGAATACTACAAATAATATAATGTAATATAATAATAGAAGGCACCGTCCGTAATGGATGGTGCCTTTTTGTGTAAAGAGCAGATATATGACGGAAGAAAACTAAATTTCCTCCGCAACGGCGGTGATGACGGTCATATCGTCGAATTTTCTGCCGCACCGTCTTTGTGCACATTCAAGAACGCTTTCCGAAAATTCGGTTGCATCGGCACCGCTGAAGGTTTTCAGCTCATCTTTCAGCCAGATGTTGCCGCATCCCAGCACGCCGTCGCTGACCATTACAAGGGTGTCGCCGCCGCGGAGTTTCAGGGTGTAGCGGTTAAAGCCGACCTTAGGCAGAATTCCGAGGGGAGTTGAGGGGATTTCAATTTCCCGTATTCTGCCCGATGAGGTGTAAAAAGAGGGTGCCGCACCTGCTTTGAAAACCGTTGTTGTGCCGTCAAAAAGGTCGATTTCCGCAACATCGAGAGTGGAGAGAGATTCATCGTCGGATTTGACCGAAAGAGCCGAATTTGTTATATTCAGAGCCGTGTCGAGGCTCAGCCCGGCACGGATAAGCCGTGAAAAAAGTTCAACCGTCATAGCCGAATCGATAGCCGCCCTGCCGCCGGTACCCATGCCGTCGGATAGGATGATGTATGCCTTGGATTCTGTCTGAAAGCATTCAAAATAATCTCCGCAGAGTTTCTGATTTCCGCAGCTTGCAACCGCAGACCCGAGACGGATTTTAAACAGCTCTTTGCGAAGAAAAACAAGCTCTTTTCCGTTTTTGAATTCGCTGATTTTCGGCGGATTAAGCTCTGCTTCAAGCTCTGTCGAGAGAGCTTTTGTGAGCTGTGAAAGGCTTATGGAGGTCGGGATTTCTTCAACCGTGCAACGCAGCTTCAACGCTCCCGAAACGGGCTGGACACAGCTTACCGAAAGCACCTCAAACCCGAAATCCGAGAGCACGCGGACAGCACTTTTTTCCTTGCCGAAAAGCACCTGAGCACCGTTGCCCAGCTCTTCGGAAAGCTCACGCAGAAGCAGGGCGGTCCAGTCAAACTGACCGCAGCAAAGCTCCCTGTTTCTTGCTGAATTTGCCTGAAGGGCGTTGACTGCGTTGCGGTTTGAATAAACCTTGTTGAAGTTATCCGCAATTCTCGGCACAGACGGACATTTTGCGTTGAAATTCACAGAAAAATCCTGCGGAGAAACAGTCTCGCCGTCGGCTAACTTCTGAAGAATAGCGGAGAATTCGCCCTCCTCGGGGCACATGGAGTCCTTAAGAGGACACTCGGCGCAAACCCTCTCACGCACTCTCATTATGACCATGATATCGTTGGCGGGAGAGAGTGCATCGATACCTTTCGATACCGATGAAACGCACTCGGAAACAGAGCCGATTGCCCTTGATGCTTCAAGAAGTCTTTCACCTGCGGAGCAGAATTCGGTCTCCATACGTCTGACCTTGGGATTGAGAATGTTGCCTCTGACTTTCGAGAGCTTGGATGACGGAATGCACACAAAAACAACCGATGCAAGAGCAGCCTCCGCAAAAACCGCAGTGCCCTCCGCCGAGCCGTCAAGCAAAGCGGCGATGCCTGCGGTAACGGAAAAAACAAGTCCGCACACAAGCTGACCGAATTTTGAGAAAATTCCCGAAATGAGACCGCATATGCCGTAGCAGATACTCAGGGCAACGCTCGTGCCCGAAACTGCAATACATCCCCCGATTGCAATTCCGGCAACGCTTCCGCCCGAGCGAGAAAACAGATACGATGCAAGAAGAATGACGAATGCACCGAAAAATCTTGCAGGCCGGAAACCGAGAATGCTGATTTGCGATGCACCGAGCAGCAGTGAGCAGAGGCTTGCAACGATGCACACAAGGCTGTGGTTATCGAGCATATAAATATTGCGTTTTTTTCTTATGCAATCAACCGTGCCGGAGCAAAAAGTAACACAGCCGGCGGATATAAGTGCCGAGCATAGAGCAAGAATGAAATCGGGCAGGGTGGGAGTCTGAGAAAACATAACGGCAGTGCCGCAGACGGCACAAAGAGCAAAAACCGAAACTGTGAGTACGGCGCGCTTCCTTTTACGTATGCCGTATTTTTCAAGAGCAAAAACAACTGCCGTGATTCCTGCAAGCGGAATAACGGTGTTGAGCAAATCGCCGTCGGATAAACGCAGAAACGCACCCGCAAGACCGCCTGCCGCCGCAAAAAGCAGCTCGTAACCCGTGCACGCCGCCGCCAGACTGACGCAGAGAGGGGTTTTCATAGAAAAAAGCTCCGCACCCGACAGAATAAATCCCGAAACAAAATAAAGAGTAAAGGTCAAAATCCGTATACCTTTTTCCCACAGCTTGTCCGCAATATCGTCGTTGCGGATGACTGATGTTCTTTCCATAACAAAAATCCTTTCATAAATCGTTGGTTAATGAAATATTACAGCACACAAATGGCAAAAACTGTCAATATCTTGGTCGGAATTGAAAAAATATTGAGGAATTTTTTGTAAAAATTGCAATAAGACTGTTCTTTTTTAAAAATATATGATATACTTATACGGATAATGGGGAAATGATAACCGTTTCCTGCGGAAGGGGTCTGTTTTATGGAAACACAGAATGAACGACAGGGTCTTATTATAGGACGCAATGCTGTTTTTGAAGCACTCAAAAGCGGCAGGGCTATCGACAGTCTTTTGGTTGCAAAGGGCGAAAGAGGCGGCTCAGTCGGTAAAATCATCGGGATGTGCCGTGACCTTGGAGTTGTTGTTAAGGAAACAGACCGCAGAAAGCTTGACAAAATCTGTGAGGGTGAAAATCATCAGGGAGTTGCGGCATGGGCGGCAGTCAAGGAATATTCTTCGGTTGAGGATATCCTCAGGAATGCCGAAGAAAAAGGTGAACAGCCTTTTGTTGTTATCTGCGACGAAATCGAAGACCCTCATAACTTAGGCGCGATAATAAGAACAGCCGATGCCTGCGGTGCTCACGGAATTATCATCCCCAAAAGAAGAGGCGTTGCCCTTACCTATGCGGTCGGCAAGGTTTCGGCAGGTGCTGTTGAATATGTTCCCGTTGCAAGAGTTGCAAATCTTCCTTCCGTTATCGAAGAGCTCAAGGGAAAAGGCTTCTGGGTCTACGGTGCGGATATGGACGGCACTCCATGGGATAAGCAGGATTATTCGGGCAGTGTTGCTCTTGTTGTGGGTTCGGAAGGCAAAGGAATCAGCCGTCTTGTGAAAGATAAGTGCGATTTTATTGTGTCTCTTCCGATGAAAGGAAAAATCAATTCTCTCAATGCCTCAGTGGCGGCGGGAATATTAATGTATGAAATTGCAAAACACAGGTAGGTGAATGCTTTGAGCGATTATAAGAAAATTTTATCGGGGGAAAGCGAGCTTGACGCCATTCTTGCGGAGGTGAAGAGGTCAAAGCAGGAAACCGTAAGCGATGAGCCTGTAAAAACCTGGTCGCTGGATGATATCGATAAGCTTATCGCCGGCACAACAGGTGAAGAGTATATCCCCAGACAGAAAAAGGATGCAACTCCCGCAGAGGATTTTGACAGAATTCTCAGCCGTGAGTTCGACACGGATATTTTCACCTTCAAGCCGATAAAAGAGGTTGAGGTTGAAAAGGAAGAGATGCAGGATATTTCTTCCGTTTCCGCTGAAAGTGAGGTTGACGGTCAGGAGACCTTCTTTGAAAAAGAGGAGGATATTTTTGACGAATCGCTGTTTGAGATTGAAACGGTTATAGTGCCCGAGGATATTCCCGAGCCTTCAACCCTCAGATTTGCATGGCAGGAACCGGTTGAAAAGCCTGCCTATAAAAAAGAAGCTCCCGAAATCAGAACTTTCTATGAGGGAGACTCATCTCCCAAGGATTTCTTTACAAAGAAGATAACCGCCGAAGAACCGAAGAAGGAAGAAGAGGAGAAGAAGGAAGAAAAAATTTCCGAAATCGACTACAGAACAAGGTTTTTCACAACTCTCAAGCTGGAAGATACGGGCGAATTTGACCCTGTTGACGAAAACGAACCCATCGACAGATCGGGCATCGTTGTTGCAAAAGCCGAGGAAGAGAGTGACGAGCCGGGTCTTGAAGCTATGCCCAAGGTTCTTGCCGCTGAGGATGCCAAGGAGCTTGACGATGAAAAAACAAGAGTCATGGAAGCTGTCGGCACGGCGAAAAAAGAGACCCGTACCGCAGGTGACGATGTTGAGGGTCAGATAATGCTTACGGGCTTCAACGATGATTCCGATGAATCCGAACCCGTGCAGGATAATGAAGACGATGTTGAAGAAAAGCTCTGGGAAAAGCGTAAGCAGAGAGCAAAGAACTTCAAGATTATAGATTCGATTGACCTTGATTCGGATTTTGAGGGAGATTTTGAAGTATCACCCGAAGAAATCGCCCGTGAAGAAAAGGCAAGAAAGAAAAAAGAAAGAAAAATGGAAGCTGAGCGTGAAGAACAGAGACCTCTTCCCGATGAATACACGTCTCCTGCCGAAAGAGCTTCCGTTCATACAAGACTTACGGAGCTTGCTCACAAGGCAAACATAGGTCTTATCGCAGTGGGAGTTATTGAAATTCTTATGATTATTTTCAATTTGATTCCCTCTTTCGCAGCGAAATTATCCATTGAAACAACGGCGTTTGCACCCGGTTCATCCGTGGTGTGCGTAATCAATGCCGTGCTTCTCATTGCCACCGTTGCGGTTGATAACCTGAAATTCTTTGACGGAATTACCGCTGTTATCAAGAGAAAATTAACTCCCGATTCCGCAACAAGCCTTGCTATCGCGATTGCCCTGCTTCAGAATACTCTGGCGGCGGTTACGGGCAGTGCGGATACCGCAGTGTTCTCAGCGGCAGCAGTTACGGCTGTGCTTATCGGCAAGCTTACCGATAAACTCAATGCACAGAGAACGCTCGAAAACTTCGAGGTATGTGCTTATAAATATGAGCATAATATGTATGCGGTGCATCCCATTGAAAATGAGTCCGAGATTTTTGAGCTTGGCAGAGGTCTTATGATGGGTAACGCCGAGTTGCTTTATTCGTCAAAGTTCTCATTCCCCTCGGAATTTCTCAAGAATTCAAAGGCGGAAACAAGCGAAAAGAAGGTTGTTAAAATCCTTATTCCCGTTGCATTCGGTGCGGCAACGGTTACTGCAATTGCGGCAGGTATCGTTGAAAAGAGCGTTATGCAGGCATTCTCCGCCTTCGCAGGCACATTCTGTATCTGTGCTCCCGTATTCTCAACATTCATTCCCGCATTTATTGAAAGAGTGACGAATCACAGCCTCAATCCCGAAGGCACAATGATTGCAAGCATCGATGCGGCAGAAAAAACAGCCTGTGCAAATGCGGTTGTGCTTGACAGTGCCGATGTTTTTGACCGTTCAAGATGTGCAATGCACGGCATGAAGGATTTCAAGAATATCAGAATTGACGATGTGCTTCTCTACGCTGCGGCACTCGTCATCAAATCGGGCGGACCTCTCCGCGAGAGCTTTGAGCAGGTTGTTGACGGCAGACAGGATTTGCTGCCTCCCGTCAAGGAGCTTGTTTATGAGGATAAACTCGGCATTGCGGCAAGAATTCACGGCCAGAAGGTGCTTCTGGGCAACAGAAATCTGCTTGTTCACCATAACATCGAAGTCCCTGAAAAGTCGCTTGAAGAAAGATATTCGCACAGCGGCAGAAAGGTTATGTATCTTGCCGTTGCAGGTAAGATTGCGGCACTTTTCGTCGTCAGCTATGCGGTTGACAAGAAACTGACTCCCTATCTCAAGCGTCTTGAAAAGAACGGAATTCAGGTACTTGTCAGAACAAACGACGTTAACGTTACCGAACAGCTTATTTCAAAGAGCTTCGGTATGCCTCAGGAAAACTTCAAGATGCTTTCATCCGTTGCAGGCAGACTCTTCAAGCGCCGCCGTGATGCGGTTACGGATAAGCTTCCTGCAAGAATTGTCCATGATGGCACGGCTTATTCGATGCTCAAATCCGTTGCCGCCGCCTGTGATGTTGCATCCAAGAATAAAATCGGCTCAATTGTTCAGATAATTCTCAGCGTATTGGGATTTGTTTTCGGCATGGCACTTTACTGCGGCTCTGCAGGTGCGGTATTCAGCGGTCTCACCGCCGCCGCATTCCTCGGAGCAGGTCTGTTAATCTCCGCAGGAGCCATGATTATAGGCAAAATCAAATAATTTTCAAAAAACTCTTGACAAATCCGAAAATACATATTAAAATAACTTGCACAATAAAGCAGAGCAGGCTTTGCTCTCACCTTCCGGGAAACTCCCGCGTTGGTCAATAGCTTCTTTTTAGCCGGGCGTATTCTGCCCGTGAAAAGCGTTGATTTTATGCGAGGTCGGGGTTTTCCTGCCCTCGCTTTTATATTTATTTTATCTTTGGAGGTGCTTTAACATCAGCAGCAAAGAACAGCAAATCAATGAGGAAATCCGTGATAAAGAAATCCGAGTAATTTCAGACGACGGTGAGCAGCTCGGCATCATGTCGGCAGCAGAAGCTCTCAAAATTGCAGAAAGCAGAAATCTTGACCTCGTTAAGATTGCTCCCATGGCAAAGCCGCCCGTTTGCAAAGTTATGGACTACGGTAAGTTCCGCTTTGAAAAGGCAAAGAAAGAGAAAGAAGCAAAGAAAAATCAGAAAATAATCGAGATTAAAGAAGTAAGACTTTCTCTTAACATCGATACCCATGATTTTGAAACTAAAATCAACCATGCCCGTAAGTTTATTTCGCAAGGCAATAAGGTCAAGGTTTCCATTCGTTTCAGAGGCAGAGAAATGGCTCATCCCGAGCTTGGTCTCGTTATTATGAAGCGTTGTTCGGAGGCCCTTGAGGATTGCGCCTCTGTTGAAAAGGCAGCGAAGCTTGAAGGCAGACAGATGCTGATGTTCCTGGCTCCGAAAAACACAAAGTAAAGGTTTAAATTATTAAGGAGGAAATAACCATGCCTAAGATTAAGACCCACAGCGGCGCAAAGAAGCGCTTCAAGATTTCAAAGAACGGCAAACCCATGCGCGCACATGCTTACAAGTCACACATTCTCAACAAGAAGTCAACAAAGCGTAAGAGAAATCTTCGCAAGACAGCTGTTGCTGACGTAACAAACTGCAAGCAGATCAAGCGTCTTGTTCCCTATAAATAATATCGGAACTTAAAACCAATTAACAATTAACGGAGGATATCAAAAATGGCTCGTATTAAAGGCGCTATCATGACGCGCAAGAGAAGAAATAAAGTACTCAAGATGGCTAAGGGCTACTACGGCTCAAAGAGCACACTTTTCAAGACAGCTAAGCAGGCTGTTATGAAAAGCGGCAACTATGCATATATCGGCAGAAAGCAGAAGAAGAGAGATTTCCGTCGTCTTTGGATCACTCGTATTTCAGCTGCTTGCAAGATGAACGGCATGAACTATTCATCATTCATCAACGGCCTCAAGAAGGCAGACATCAACCTCAACAGAAAGATGCTTGCTGAAATCGCTGTTGCTGATCCCGCAGCATTCACTGCTCTTACCGAAAAGGCAAAGGCAGCTCTCAACTAATCATAGAGAAATCATCAGAGATGTGGCATAATGTTACATCTCTGATTGTGTTTATTTGACCTGTGAAAATTCACGGGTATATTGTGTTTTTGGCAGATTTTCTGTAGTATTTTTGCAGAGAAATCTGTCGAAAAAACACTATATAAAAGGTATCAAATATTTAAACATTATAGCAGGTTGGTATGGAAAAGATAACCGCAAGAACAAATGATAAAATCAAATATGCCGTCCGTCTTGGAGAAAGTGCTTCGCTCCGAAAAGAGGCAGGGGAATTTTTTCTCGAGGGCGCACGGCTTTGCAGCGATGCCGTTCAGACGGGTATTGAAATCCGTCAGGCGTTTCTGACCGCAAAGGCACTCTGGAAATATTCCGAATACGTTGAAAGCATAATCGAAAAAAGCGACGAATGCTATGAAATCAGCGCCGAGGTTTCGCAGAAGCTTTCGGGAACGGAAAATCCTCAGGGCGTTTTCTGCGTGTGCAGGGCAAAGGAACGCAATAACGGCGACTGCATAAAACCGAACGGTAAATACATCGCTCTTGAAAATCTTCAGGATCCCTCGAATCTCGGTGCGATATGCAGGAGCGTTGAGGCTCTCGGTCTCGACGGTCTTATAGTCAGCGGCGGATGCGATATTTATAACCCCAAGGCTCTGCGTGCGGCGATGGGTTCATCGCTGAGAATGGATGTTATTTCCGCTGATAATCTTGCGGAGTTCATCATGACTGCAAATCAGAAAGGAATGCTCACTCTTGCTTCCGTTCCGAGAAGTACCGCGGAGGACATAAGAACAGTTTCCATGAACGGCGGAGTTATCTGCTGTGTGGGCAACGAGGGTTCGGGTCTGACGGAAGAAACAATCGGAAAATGTGCAAAGCAGGTCGTTATTCCCATGAACGGAAGAGCTGAATCGTTCAATGCATCGGCTGCAGCCGCAATTCTTGCATGGGAGCTGATACGATGAACGGAAAGAAATATTGGGTATGGCTCTCGGCTGTGCTTGGCGCGTCGGTGAGAGTTGACGAAATCATCTGTGCATATCCCGACCCCGAGGAGCTTTACGAAGCAACGAAGAACGAACGGATTATGTCGGGCGTTTTCACAAAGCGTCAGATTGAAAGAATGGATGAAATTCCCCTTTCCGAAGCGGAGAGAAGAATTGAAATCTGTGAAAAGAACGGCTGGAATATCGTTGTGCCGTCTGACAGACTTTATCCTGCGGGACTCCGCAAGCTTCCCGACAGACCTCTTGTGCTCTATGTTGACGGCGATATAAGCTGCCTGAGGGGCAGTGTTATGGTCGGCGTTGTGGGAACAAGAGAGCCTTGCAACGAAAGCATTGCCATAACCCGTAAAATCAGCGGCGACCTTGCCTCGGCAGGAGCTGTTGTTGTAAGCGGCGGTGCAAGAGGTATCGACAGTGCATCTCACGAGGGTGCGCTTGAAAGAAACGGCAAAACGGTTTGCGTGCTCGGCTGCGGATTCGGTACGGATTACCTCATGGGGAACGAGCCGATGAGAAGAGCGATTGCAAAAAGCGGTGCGGTTATTACCGAATATCCGCCGTTTGCCAGAGCGTCACGCTCCACATTCCCCGAAAGAAACAGAATCATATCGGGTATCAGCCACGGCGTTGTTGTTATTGAAGCAGGGCCGAAAAGCGGCTCGCTGATAACCGCAAGACGTGCGGCGGAGCAGGGCAGAGATGTTTTTGCAATTCCCGGAAGTGTTCTTATATCGGCATACACAGGCGTGAACAGTCTTATCAAAGACGGTGCAAAGGCTGTGACGAGTGCGAGAGATGTGCTCGAAGGCTATGCGGTAATGTATCCCGACAGACTTGATTTGTCGGTGCTTGACGACACTCCGCTTGAAAATGCCGTCAAAACCGCAGCCAAGTCCGGAACATCTTCCAAAAAATCCGGGCAGAAGCTCGTAAGCGGATTCGGAGACGATGCGGATGCGGTTTATAATATGTTCGGAGATGAACCTGTTCATCCCGACGAAATCTGTGCCGGAAGCGGATTGCCTATGCCCAAGGTCATAGCGGCACTTATTCAGCTTGAAATCGGCGATCTTATCAAACAGATCGGCGGAAAATTATATATTTTGAAAGATTAATTAACAGGAGAAAAATCAATGTCAAAGCTTATTATAGTTGAGTCCCCTGCAAAAGCGAATACAATCAAAAAATACCTCGGCAAGGAATTCGAGGTTGTTGCATCAAAGGGTCACGTAAGAGATTTGCCTGCCGCAAAGCTCAGCGTTGATGTAAAGAACAACTTTGCACCCAAGTATGCACTCATCAAAGGCAAAGAAAAGCTCGTAAAAGAGCTTAAAGATATGGTCGAAAACAGCGAAGCAGTTTATCTTGCAGCCGACCCTGACCGCGAAGGAGAAGCAATTTCATGGCATCTTGCAACCGTACTCGGTCTTGACCTGAGCAAGAAAAACCGCGTTACCTTCAATGAAATCACCAAAACGGGTATCGCAAACGGTATGGCTAACCCTCAGAAGGTCAATATCGACCTTGTTAACGCTCAGCAGGCAAGAAGAATTCTTGACCGCCTTGTGGGTTACAGATTAAGTCCCTTTGTTTCGCAGAAAATCAGAAGAGGACTTTCCGCAGGCAGAGTGCAGAGCGTTGCGGTAAGACTTATTGTTGACCGTGAAGAGGAAATCAATGCTTTCAATCCCGAAGAATACTGGATTGTTGAAGCAAAGCTTGCAACCGCACAGCGCCGTACTTTCACCGCAACCCTTTATTCCGACGAAAACGGCAAAATCAAGATTTCCGACGAAGCTCAGGCAAAGAAATATCTTGACCGCCTTGACGGTGCGGACTATGAAGTGAAGTCCGTTAAAAAGGGCACAAGAAAAAAGAATCCCGCACCTCCCTTCATCACCTCAACCCTTCAGCAGGAAGCATCAAGAAAGCTCGGTTTCCAGGCTGAAAGAACAATGAGAGCCGCACAGGAGCTTTACGAAGGTGTTAACGTTAAGGGCACGGGTATGGTCGGTCTTATCACCTACATGAGAACCGACTCGCTCAGAATTTCCGAAGAAGCAAGGGCAGCGGCAGGAGATTTTATCGCAAATACATTCGGTAAAGAATATCTTCCCGAAAAACCCGTATATTATAAATCAAGAGCAAACGCTCAGGACGGTCACGAAGCAATCAGACCTTCAATTCCGTCGCTTACTCCCGATGATGTAAAGAGCAGCCTCACCTCAGACCAGTATAAGCTCTATAACCTTATCTGGAAGAGATTCATGGCAAGCCTTATGGCAAGCTGTGTTCAGAACACTGTCAAGGCAGAGGTTCTCGCATCAAAGAACGGCAGCGAAAAGGAATTCTGCATCTTCACGGCAGCAGGCTATTCGGTTAAGTTTGACGGCTTCACAAAAATCTATGACCTTCCCGAAGAGGATGCCGAAAAGGGTGTCCTTCCCGAAATCAAGGCGGATGAAAAGCTCAAGCTCCGTGAGCTTATTCCCAATCAGCATTTCACTCAGCCTCCCTCACGCTTCACAGAAGCTTCACTCATCAAGGAGCTTGAAGAAAACGGCGTGGGCAGACCCTCAACCTATGCAACAATCCTTTCAACAATCATCAAGAGAGGATATGTCCAGAGAAAGGCAAAGCAGCTTGCTCCCACAGAGCTTGGTATGGCTATCACGGGCCTTCTCAAGGATAAATTCCCCAAAATCGTTAACACAAAGTTCACCGCACAGATGGAAACAAACCTCGATAAGGTCGGCTGCGGCGAAGAGGACTATGTGAGAATGCTTGATGAATTCTACACCGATTTCGAGAAGAATCTTGACAAAGCCAAGGTTGAGATGAAGAATGTCAAAATTCAGCTTGAAGAGGATACAACCGATATTCCCTGCGATAAGTGCGGAAGAATGATGGTTATAAAGACGGGCAGATACGGCAGATTCCTTGCCTGCCCCGGATACCCCGAATGTAAAAACGCAAAGCCGCTTATTGTCAACACGGGTGCAAAATGTCCCGTATGCGGCGGCGAAATCATTGAAAGAAAGTCCAAAAAAGGCCACACCTTCTTCGGCTGCGGCAACTGGCCCAAGTGTAACTTCATGAGCTGGGATGCTCCCGCCGGTGAAAACTGTCCCAAGTGCGGAAAGACCCTCTTCAAGAAGAAGGGCGGCAAAACAATTTGTATGGCAGAAGGCTGCGGCTACGAAAAGGCATCAGGAAAGAAAAAGAACGATGAATAAAGTTAAAATAATCGGCGGCGGCTTTGCAGGCGTTGAGGCTGCATGGCAGCTTGCAAACAGGGGAATAGAGGTTGAGCTTTATGAGATGAAGCCTGTCAGGTTTTCCCCTGCCCATTCGGGCGAAGGTCTCGCAGAGCTTGTCTGCTCAAACTCATTCAAGGCAATGCGTCTCGGCTGTGCGGCAGGAATGCTCAAAGCCGAAATGGAGCTTATGGGCTCCCTCTGCGTTGAATGTGCAAAGGCAACGGCTGTGCCCGCAGGCGGTGCACTGGCGGTTGACAGAGATAAGTTTTCCGCACTGGTAACCGAAAAAATCCTTTCAAGAAAAGAAATAACCCTCATCCGTGAAGAGATAACCGAAATCCCCGACGGCGTTGTTATCGTTGCCGCAGGACCTCTTGCATCCGAGGGTATTTCCGAAAAGATAAAGGAGCTTTGCGGCGGAAGCCTGAGCTTTTTTGATGCGGCAGCTCCCATCGTGACGGCTGAAAGCATCAATCTTGAAAAAGCCTTCATGCAGTCCAGATATGACAGAGGCGACCCCGAGGATTATATCAACTGCCCGATGAACAAGGAAGAATACGAAGCATTCTACGAGGCTCTTGTTAATGCAGAGAGCGCTCCCACCCATGAATTCGATAAGAAAAAGGGCGTTTACGAGGGCTGTATGCCCATTGAGGTTATGGCATCACGAGGTCACGACACAATCCGTTTCGGACCGATGAAGCCTTCGGGACTTCTTGACCCGAGGACGGGTCACAGACCATGGGCAAATCTTCAGCTCCGCAAGGAGAATACCGCAGGCACGATGTATAATATCGTGGGATTTCAGACAAATCTTAAATTCGGTGAGCAGAAAAGAGTTTTCTCGATGATACCTGCTCTTGAAAATGCCGAGTTTGTACGCTACGGAGTTATGCACCGCAACACATTTATCGATTCTCCCCGGCTCCTCGGCAGCGATTTCGGCTTCAAATCAAAAGAAGGACTGTATTTTGCAGGTCAGATAACGGGCGTTGAGGGATATATGGAATCGGCGGCATCGGGAATTCTTGCAGGCATCAATGCCGCTAACAGAATTCTCGGCAAAGAGGTTTTCGTGCCTTCGGAGCTTACCATGACGGGTGCACTTGCCCGATATATCAGCGATGAGAGCGTAAAGAATTTTCAACCCATGGGTGCAAGCTTCGGTCTGCTGCCTGCACTTGATGAAAAAATCAGAGATAAAAAGCTTCGTTATGAGGCACTTGCCGCAAGAGGCTTGGATGCATTAAAGGAACAAATTCAAATTAATAAATAATTTTTAGTAACGGAGGAATTTTCGTGATACTTGAAAAATTGATTTCATTGATTTGTGATGAACTCGGTTGCGACGAAATCAGTGAGGATGCGGCTCTCGGCGAGCTTGTGGGTGATGAACTCGAGCTTCAGGAGCTTATTTCCGCAGTTGAGGGTGAATTTGATGTTGAGCTCGGCGATGCAGACGGTGAAACAACCGTCGGTGAGCTTGCCGGGATAATAGAGGAGAATATCAATTCCTGAGAAAGGAAGAAGAAAGATGAACGAAAGTCTGGCGAAGCTTCAGGAAAATCTGGGTTATCGCTTCAAGAATATTGAATTGCTCGAAACAGCATTGACTCATTCATCCTATGCAAACGAAAAGGGTGACGGAGTTATCTGCAACGAGCGTCTGGAGTTTCTGGGAGACTCGATTCTCGGCTTTGTTTCGGCAAAGTTTTTCTATGAGAATTACAGCGACCTTCCCGAAGGCGAGCTGACAAAACACAGGGCGGCAAGGGTTTGCGAAAATGCACTCTGCGTGTTTGCAAAGGAGCTTGAAATCGGTCCCGCACTCCGTCTGGGCAAGGGCGAAACAAGAATGGGCGGCAGTGAAAGACCCTCGATTCTTGCCGATGCTTTTGAGGCTGTGCTTGCGGCGGTTTATCTTGACGGCGGACTTGAAGAAGCAAGCAAAATTGTTTTGCGATTCATTCCCCGTGAGGATATCGTTGTTGAAATCAGGGACTACAAAACAATTCTTCAGGAAGTTGTTCAGCGTAACCGCGAAGAGCATGTTGAATATGTTGTTGTTGATGCATCGGGTCCCGACCATGCAAAAACCTTCACTGTTGAAGTCCACCTCAACAGCAACGTTATCGGAAGCGGTACGGGTAAAAGCAAAAAGCTTGCGGAGCAGCAGGCTGCAAAAGAAGCTCTTGCACTGATGGGAATAAAATGAAACACGTTAACATAGCTCTTTTTGTTGTGCATAAGGGTTGTCCGCATATGTGTACCTTCTGCAATCAGCGGAGTATATCGGGCAGCCAAAAGGATTTAACTCCCGAGGATGTTCATTCAGCCGCAAAAACCGCAATCGAATCTCTTTCCGAGAGTCAGGCGGCAGGCGGAGAAATCGCTTTTTTCGGCGGAAGCTTCACCATGGTCGAGAGGGGATACATGATATCTCTGCTTGAGGCGGCATACGAATACATAAAAAACGGAGTGTTCAAGGGCATAAGAATTTCAACCCGACCCGACGGAATAAACCCCGAAATCTGCGATATTCTGAAAAAATACGGTGTAACAGCCGTTGAACTCGGAGCGCAGAGCCTCGATGACCGTGTGCTTGCGATGAACGAGAGGGGTCACACTGCAAAACAGGTTGAGGAAGCCTGCGTAATGCTCAAAAAATACGGCTTTGAGGTCGGTCTGCAGATGATGACGGGTCTTTACGGCTCCGAGGATGCAGACAGCCTTGAAACTGCCAAAAAAACAGTTGCTCTCGCTCCCGATACGGTCAGGATTTATCCCACCGTTGTTATAAAGGGCACAAAACTTTATGACCTGATGCAATCGGGCGTGTTCATTCCGAAAGGAATTGACGAAACCGCCGGTTTGTGTGCAAAGCTGATTCCCATGTTTGAGAATGCAGGCATAAAGGTCATAAGAGTGGGTCTGCATTCGGGCGGAGGAGTTGAGGAGGGCTTTGCAGGAGGTGCGTATCACCCTGCACTGCGTGAAATCTGCGAGGGCAGGATTTATTACAACAACGCACTTGATTTGCTTAAAAAACAGGCAAAAGGGAAATATGTTCTTTCGGTAAATCCGAGAGAGATTTCCAAAATGACAGGACAGAAGAAAGAAAATCTGACTAAACTTCGTGGAAAAGGCTATGAATGCACGGTATCGCCGTGTGAAGGTCTTTCAAAATACGAGGTAAGAATAGGAAAGATATCATGATATTAAAATCGCTTGAAATGCAGGGATTCAAGTCATTCCCTGATAAAACCGTGCTTGAATTCGGCAAGGGCATAACCGCCGTTGTCGGACCAAACGGCTCGGGCAAAAGCAATATCTCCGATGCTGTGAGATGGGTTCTGGGCGAAATGTCAACAAAGACCCTCCGAGGCGCAAAGATGGAGGACGTTATTTTCGGCGGTACGAGTCAGCGTAAGCCTCTCGGCTATGCCGAGGTCACTCTGCGTCTTGATAACTCCGACAGAGGTCTCAACAGCGATAAGGACGATGTATCCGTAACCCGCCGATACTATCGCTCGGGCGAAAGTGAATATAAAATCAACGGCGAGGTGTGCAGACTCAGGGATATCCATGAGCTGTTTATGGATACGGGTCTCGGACGCGACGGCTATTCGATGGTAGGTCAGGGCAGAATTGCAGACCTTGTTTCAGCCCGTTCAACCCAGCGCCGTGATATGCTTGAAGAAGCTTCGGGCATCTCCGCTTTCCGCTACAGAAGAGCCGATGCAAACCGCCGTCTTGACCAGGCGGAGGAAAACCTTGTTCGTCTGCGTGATATTCTTGCAGAGCTTGAGTCAAGAATCGGACCCCTCAAAACCCAGAGCGAAAAAGCAATGAAATTCCTTGCCCTTGCCGATGAAAAGAAAACTCTTGAAATCGGCTTGTGGCTTCATACAATAGAGAAATCCAAAAACGGTCTGCGTGAGCAGGAGCATAAGCTGACTGTTGCTTCGGCGCAGTATGAGAAAACAGAAACAGAGCTTCTTGAACTCATCGAACAGATTGAGCAGGCAATCAAAGCGGGTCAGGAAATGACTCTTGAAATCGAGCGTCTGCGTCAGAGCATTTCCGACAGCGAGGAAGAAGCCGCCGTTATCGACGGACGAATCGCCGTTGAGAAAAACACAATTGAACATAACAATCAGACCATTGAGCGTATCAGCGGTGATATGGGTGACAGTGAAACATCTGCCGCTGAAATCGATGCACAGATTGAACAGGCGAAGAATGATATTGCCGAAAAAGAATCTGCCGCAGAGCTTAAAAAGAATGCTCTTGCCGACGAGCTGAGCAGACTCAACACCCTGCTTTCGCAGAACAGCGAAAACAGCGAAAAAGCAAGAGAAATCAATGACAAAATAACCGAAGCGGCTCTTAAGCTTGCAGATAAACGAGTTGAGAAGTCTACCGCACAGTCTGCACGCAGAGAGCTTTCCGCAAGAATAGAAAACATCAACGAGGTTATCGAAACAAGAGGCGGAGTAATCGAAAATCTTGAAAAAGAGATGGCGGAAGCCAAAAAGGAGCTTGACCGTCTTAACGGTGAAGCCGAAGAGCACGAAAACTCCCTTGACGGCTACAGAATGATTATCGGCACAAGGGCAGATAAGGTTGAAAGGTTCCGCAAGGAAATCGAAAATCTCAATCTTGACATTTATCAGAAAAATGCCCGAATCAAAATGCTTGATGACCTTGAAAAGAATCTTGACGGCTACGCAGGCAGTGTGCAGAAGGTTATCAGGGAGTCAAACAGAGGTTCAATTAGGGGCATTCACGGCACACTTTCACAGCTTATAACAACCCCTGCCGAATATGCGGTTGCAATCGAAACCGCTCTCGGTGCGGCAATTCAGAATGTTGTTACCGATAACGAAAACACGGCAAAGAGAGCCATCAATTTCCTTAAGGAAAACAGAGCAGGACGTGCAACATTCCTGCCCTTGACCTCCGTTAAGTCAAGACCCTTCACCGAAAAGGGACTTGAAAACTGTGAGGGCTTTGTTGATATGGCGGACAAGCTGCTTGATTTTGACCCGCAGTATTCCGAAATCATCGGTTCACTGCTTGCAAGAACGGCGGTTGTTGATAATATTGACAACGGCATCGATATGGCAAAGAAGTATTCCTACCGTTTCAAGATTGTTACCCTTGACGGTCAGGTGCTCAACGCAGGCGGTTCGATGACGGGCGGTTCAAGAGGTTCGGGCGCAGGATTCTTAAGCCGTCAGACCGAAATCGAAAGCCTTAAGGATAAGGTTTCGGCTCTTGAAAAAACACTTTCAGAGAAGAACGAAAGCTTCAAATCTCTTTCCGAAGATCTGGCTCTTGTTCAGGCAGAGCTTGAAGCAAGCGAAGCTGAACTCATAAAGGTTCAGGAAGATATAATCCGTGCAGAAAGTGCTCTTAACCTTGTCAAGGACAGATATTCAGCCGCAAAGGGTCATATCGATGAACTTTCAGCCGAAAAAGAAAGAGCAGCAGCAAGAATTGCGGAATCCGAGCTTGCCGAAAAGAAGGCAGACGAGGAAATCGAGGCAATCACAGCCGAATCAGAAAAGCTCAACGCAGAGCTTGACGGTCTCAACGCAGAGCGTGAATCCCTTGATAAGCTCCGTGAGGAATCTGCGGAAATCCAGAACGGACTCAACCTTGAAATTGTTGCTCTCCATAAGGATATCGAAGCGGATAACGAGATAATCGCAGGCTGCATCGAAAGAAAAGAAATCATCGTCAGCCGTGCGGATAAGCTCAGCGAAGAAATCGCACAGATTAAGAAAGAAAACGAAGAAACCCTTGCAGGCATCGCTTCTCTTGAGCAGCAGGCGGCTCAGCTGCGTGAAAACTCCGTAAAGACCCGTGAAAACATCGAGTCTCTTATCGCAAAGCGTACAGAGGGCGAGGCAAACAGCACGGCACTCCGTTCAAAAGAGCGAGAAATGACTTCTGAGCGTGAAAAGCTCGGCGGTGAGCTTGCAAGACTTGAAGAACGCCGTGATGCAATGCAGAGAGAGCTTGAAACGGCACAGAACAAGCTCTATGACGAATATCAGCTTTCTCTCCGTGAGGCGGCGGATATGGGAATCGTGCTTGAGGATATTCCCAAGGCACAGCGAACTCTTCAGGAAATCAAAAACAAAATCCGCGCTCTCGGCAGCGTAAACGTCGGTGCGGTTGAAGAATATAAAGAGGTTTCCGAGCGTTATGAATTCATGAGCGGACAGATAGGCGATATCGAAAAGGCACGTGAAGAGCTTATTAAGCTTATCGAGGAGCTTACCGGCAAAATGGCAGAGCGTTTCCGTGAGCAGTTCAGACGAATCAACAACCATTTCGGCGAAACCTTCAAGGATTTGTTCGACGGCGGACGTGCGGAGCTTGTGCTTGATGACCCGCAGGATGTTCTTGAATGTAACATCAACATCAGAGTGCAGCCCCCCGGAAAGAACGTTCAGAATATCGACCTTCTTTCGGGCGGTGAAAAGGGTCTTGCCGCAATTGCTCTTTTATTTGCAATTCTCAAGGTCACTCCCGCACCGTTCTGCATCTTCGACGAGGTTGAGGCTGCTCTTGACGATGTCAACGTAAGCCGTTATGCTTCTTATGTTCGTGAAATGACGGGTAACACTCAGTTCATCCTTATCACCCACAGACGAGGCACAATGGATGAAGCGGATATGCTCTACGGCGTAACCATGCAGGAAAAGGGTGTTTCCAAGCTTCTCGAACTCAAAACGGCAGAAATGGCTAAAAAACTCGGTCTTGAATAATCAAAACGGGTCAATTGACCGTAAAATAGCACTTGATTAATATATAAGTGCATGATATAATAATTAATGTATGAAAATATAGCAACATTTTGCATTCAAGGAGGAACAGAAAATGTCAAACCACGGTATTATTACATACCCCGATGCACAGGCTGTTCAGAAGCAGCTTGACGAACTTATCAAAAAGCCTATCCACACCATCGCTCCCGATGCTCTCAAGGCTTATGAAGCAGAATACTTTGACAAAAAGTGTGCAAAGTCAAAGGCAATGATTGAAGAAGCAAAGCAGGTTATCCCCGGCGGCGTTCAGCATAACCTTGCTTTCAACTATCCGTTCCCCCTTGTTTTCACAAAGGCAGAGGGCGCATATCTTTATGATATCGACGGAAATAAATACTATGACTTCCTTCAGGCAGGTGGTCCCACCGTTCTCGGAAGCAACCCTCCCGCAGTTCGTGAAAAGGTTATCGAACTCCTCAACACCTGCGGACCTTCAACAGGTCTTTTCCATGAATATGAATATAAGCTCGGCAAGAAGATTGCTGACCTTATCCCCTCAGTAGATATGTTCCGTATGCTCGGTTCAGGTACTGAAGCTTGTATGACAGCTATCCGTGTTGCCCGTCTTGCAACAGGCAAGAAGAAGATTCTTAAAATGGGCGGTGCATACCACGGCTGGTCAGATCAGCTTGGCTACAGCATCCGTGTTCCCGGCTCAAAGTTCACTCAGGCTCCCGGTGTTCCTCTGTTCTGCTTCAAGGATACAGACGAATTCTTCCCCGGCGACCTCAATGACCTTGAAAGAAAGCTCAAGGCAAACAGACTCAAGGGCGGCACAGCTGCTGTTATGCTTGAACCCGTTGGCCCCGAAAGCGGTACAAGACCCGTTGACAAGAACTTCTGCAAGGGCGTTGAACAGCTCTGCCGTAAGTACGGTGCGCTCCTTATCTTCGATGAAGTTGTTACAGCATTCCGCGTAAGCATGAGTGGTGCTCAGGGTTACTTCGGCGTTTCACCTGACCTCACAGTATTCGGTAAGGTTATGGCAGGCGGATATCCCGGTGCAGGCGGTCTCGGCGGCAAGAAGGAATACATGAAGCACCTCGGCTCAGGTCTTGACGGCGACGGCAAGAAGATTAAGAAGGCATTCTGCGGCGGTACAATGACTGCTAACCCCCTCAGCTGTATCGCAGGTTACACAATGCTTGAAGAAATGGAAAAAGCTGATGCTTGCTACAAGGCAGCTCAGGCAGGTGACAGACTCACAGCAGGTCTTCAGGAAATCATCAAGAAGAGAAACCTTCCCTTCGTTGCATTCAACCAGGGTTCAATCTGCCATCTTGAAACAGTTGGTACAATGAACTTCTCAATCAACTGGTGCAAGCCCTGGGGCATTCCCAAGGTTCTTGAAGAAACTTCAGCCCGTAAGAAGGTTATGACCCACATGGGTGCTGCTTACATGGCAGAAGGTGTTGTTACTCTTGCAGGCAGCCGTCTCTACACAAGTGCTGCTTACACAGACGAAATGATTGATGACGCAGTTGCAAGATTTGACAGAGTATTTGAGAATATTGTTTGCATTGAGAAATAAATAAACACATCGGCGGGATATCCCTTATCCCGCCTTATTTTAAATCAATCCGAAAGGAATTCTACTATGGACGTTTTAACCGCAAAACAGCTTGTTATTGCTGCAGGCGAAAAGCTTGTTGAAACAGGTCTTATCGCAAGAACATGGGGTAACGTAAGCTGCCGTGTTGACGATAAAACCTTCGTTATAACTCCCAGCGGCAAACCGTATATCGGTCTTACTCCCGACGATATCGTTGAAGTTGCAATCAATACCCTCGAATGGGGCGGAAACGTCAAGCCCTCATCGGAAAAGGGTATCCATGCCGAAGTATATAAGGCATATCCCGAAGCAGGCTTCGTTATCCACACTCATCAGAAGGTTGCTTCCGCTGTCAGTGCACTTTCAAACGGAATTGAATCCGTTGCAGGCGAAGCTGCAAAGCTTATCGGCAGCGTAATTCATCTCGGCGGCTACGGTCTGCCCGGCACAAAGAAGCTTAAGAAGGGTGTTACAAACGCTCTTAAGCTTAGCTCCTCAAAGGCTGTTATCATGGCTCATCACGGTGCTCTTTGCTTCGGCAAAGACAGCGACGAGGCATTTGAAGTTGCAAACTCACTTGAAAAAGTTTGTGCAGATTATATTCTTGACAGTGCAAAAGCAAAGCTCGGCTTAAAGTCAGACAATCTTGATGACTTCTGTAGCGAAATTGCCGACAAGCTTACAAAATCTGAAAAAACTGTTGAAATTGATAAATCAATGTTGTATAATAGTGTATGCAACAGAGAAACCGGCGAGATTGTTTTCACAAATCAGGCCGACGGTTCCGAAGTTTCAATGCCGGTTCAGGGTGCGGCATCAGCTATCGGCAGCGAAGCAGAGATTATGCTCGCTCATAAAGATATCTATAACGCCTGCCCTTCATTCAATAATATTATCCATAACACATCAAACGAGGTTGTTGCCGTTTCAAGACTCGGCAAAACAATGAAGCCTCTGCTTGATGACTTTGCTCAGATTTGCGGACCCACCGTTAAATGTGCCAAAACTCCCGGCAAGGCCGTTAAGGCAATCAAGGGAAAGAATGCGGTTCTTATCAAGGATAAGGGTGCACTCTGTTGCGGTGCAAACGAAGGCGACGCTCAGGCGGTTGATATGATTATGAGCAAGAGCAGCCTCACATTGCTGACAACAAAGATTTTCGGCAAGGCAAAGGCAATCAACCCCGCAGAAGCCTGGATTATGAGAATTGTTTATACTCTCAAATATTCCAAGCAGGCTTCGAAATAATTAATTTGACCACTACCATCTTTTGTCCCCCCCGTTTTATACGAGAAAAAGCCGAGGCTGCGTGCCTCGGATTTTTCTTTATACGGGAAAAATTTTTTAAAAAAACATTAGACCAAACGTCAAAACACTTCGTCTTATAGGTGTAAGGGGCAGGAAGCCCTGAAAAAAGGAGATGTTTTTATGAAAAAGACAATTAAGACGGTTATTCTGGTTCTTGTGCTGATAATGGTGTGCGGAACGGTTTCTGCCTATGCATTTAATGCGGGGGATGTTGTTGAATGGGGAGAAACAGGTTATGGCGGCGAAATTCAGGGTGTCAGACCCTGTGTTTATGAGGGTACGCTGACCGAAGGCGAAAATATTCTGACCCGTAACGGGAATCTTTGTTGCAGAGAGTTCCGTGCGGAAAAAGACGGATACTACTCCGTTGAGTACGACAGATATGAAATCGGCTGGATTGAAGTCAGCGAAAGGCTTGAAGACGGAAAACCCATTGACGCAAGAGAAATGTTTGAGAGCGAGTCTGCAAAAGAGCAGACTCTGGTGTATCTTGAAAAGGGCACACATTTTATTTCATATCTGCTTCTTGACGGCACGGAAACCGCAGTTATGAAAATCGGATATCAGAACACGGAAATTGCAGACCTTGAATTTGCCGAGGGAACATTCGATAACCTTGTTCTCGGTGCGGATGTATGGTACAGCGAAGGTTCGGGAGAACCCGGTTACGGAATGAATACCGAGGTAACGGTTATTTTTAATGACGGCAAAGAATACAAGCTTAACTACGCAAAAATCATTCTTTCAACGGGAGAATATCTCGAAAACGGTGAAAACGAGATAACACTCAGCCTTTTTGACTACTCCGAAACACAGACAATAACGCTTTATACTGCGGATTATTATATCGAAGACATAGAAGTTGAGAATCTTGAAAAATATCTTAACAGCGTCAAATACTATGACGGAAGCTATGAGTCCGCTTTTGAAGACGGCATTGACAGCAAGGTTACAATCAGATTTAACGACGGAACAGAAGTAAGCTGGAACGGAATCGGAAAAGATGCAACCGTTCCTTTCCCCAACGGAAGATTCTATACTCTGTGGGTGATTGAGAACGCATATTCCCAAAAAGGTGAAGTTGAGCTTGGTTTTGAAATTGCAGAAGAATATTTCGGCATCGGGGAATGCAAGGTAAGAAATGCAACCTTTGCGGAGAATGCACAAAAGCTCTTGAAATATATCATGCTTCAGGCGGACCGGATACAGTATCAGTTTGAAGACTTCGGCAGAGCATTAACAGAAGGAAGAATTGAGTCTGCGGAGCATTTTATGAGATGGATGGCTTCTCTTTCCGCAACGGTTACAGACCACGGCGGATATGCGGTTGAAGAAATAAAAGAATTCTGCGGATACTATGCTGCATAACAGAAATCCCCTGAACTTCGGTTCGGGGGATTGATTTTTGCATCAAAAATTACAAATAACACGTCAAAATTGACAAATTACACATTGTTTGTAAAATTCGTGGTATTATTTGGTTGTCAACAGGGGAACACACCCAAATAAAACTACGGAGGACAAAACGATGAAAAAAACATTCAAACTTATTCTGGTGGTAACGGTAATCACAATTCTCTCGCTCATGGCAACATCGGCTTATGCGGCACAGCCTGAAAACATTACATGGAATTATGAGAGAGATTTATACGAAGATTTTACCTATGGCGGCAAAGCGGTTACAGAGGGCACAACGGAAATAATCAATCCAACCGATAAAAACTTTGCTTACTATGACTTTTATGCTAAAGAAAGCGGATACTACGCAGTATGTACCGAAAACGATTCATGGGTAATTTTTGCGGAGGAATTTGACGAAAACACCGCAAAAGGAATAGCGGAGTATGAATATTTTTATATCGGATACGACGAATACAGACTTTTCTTCCTTGAAAAGGGCGAAAATATAATGGGCATCAGTTTCTATGGCTTGGAAGAAGACACCGTTACAATAGAATATTACGGCAGTGAAATTCTTGATTATACAATTAATGAAGAGGTTCTTGACGATTATATTATAGGATGGAATGTATGGGAATGTAACCCCGAATATTTCTCTGTGAATTCAGACACTGTTATTACATTTTCATCGGGCAAAACACTGGAGCTTGAAGAAAATTATTTTGAAGGTACTTGTGATTCAACTCCCGTTGAGGGCAAAAGCAAGGCAACAATCGAATTTTTCGGCATAGAAAAAGAAGTTGAATTCACAGCGTATTATATCGACAGTATTGTTGAATCCGTTGAGCTTTCAAATGTTGAAAAACACACAACCGTATATGAGGATTATACAGGTGAAAACCAATATGTTGAAATCAGCGGGGAAACTCTCACGGTGAGCTTTACCGACGGAACAAAATGTGTTGCACCGGTTGAAGAAAATTATGCAACGGTTGTGCTTCCTACCGGTTATCAAACAGAGGCTTATATCGGACATGACACATATGAAAACATTCTCAATGTTGAATTTTTCGGCAAGAGATTTATAGAAATCAATTGTGAGGTTGAGGGCATGATGCTTGGCGATAACCTCAATGTTCTCCGCGAAAACAATATGGAATCGCTCCGCTGGTCAATGCGTGCTCTTGAATATGCATTTGAAAATCTTGGCGATAACCGCGAAATGTCAGGCGTATTTTTCCGCTGGTCAGCAGAGGCGTTTGCACAGGTATTCAGAAATATAACAAGCTTTGTAATGTACTATCTCACATTTGCAAGATAAAGAAAAAAGGCTGTCGATAAAGTCGCTGAAACATAAACGAAAATAAAAAGTAGGGCGGGATGACCGCATCCCGCCGACTAATTTGCAGGGGAATGCGATGCGATGTCCCGAAAAATCAACTTGTTTCGTTTATTTGACGTTTTTTCTCCCATCGACGTACCTTTGTACGCCATCGGTCGAAGAAAACGCCATTCAGCTTCCTTTCTCAACAGCCGCACCTTGCCGAAAAACAAGTTTTTC
>JAZQLN010000021.1:0-3864 GCA_045542715.1 Acutalibacteraceae bacterium | reverse complement strand
GCCATTATTCTGCTTGGCTTGTCCCTCAATATTACGACTATCCTCAACGTAGGTAAAATGTCCCTCACCGTTATGATATTCACTCTGCTGACCTGCTTTGGCGGCGGTTACTTTATCGGTAAGGCATTGGGACTTAACTGGAAACTCTCCAACCTTATCTCAGCCGGTACAGGTATTTGCGGTGGCTCTGCCATTGCTGCTATTGCACCGACTATCGATGCAGACGATAACGACGTGGCTTATGCTATGTCCGCTACCTTCCTGTTCGATATGGCAATGATCGTGCTGTTTCCTATTATGGGACAAGCAATGGGGATGACCGATCAGGCATTTGGTATTTGGGCAGGAACGGCAGTTAACGATACCTCTTCCGTTGTTGCAACCGGCTATGCCTTCTCGGAAGGCGCAGGCGATTTTGCCACAATGGTAAAGCTCACAAGAACCCTTGCGATTATTCCTACCGTTATTACCTTTGCTTTTGTGCAGCTCCGCTTAAAGCGTAAAGAAGCACTTGCCAACAGCCAAAACGGAAGCGAACTGAAGGCAAATTTCAGCATTACAAAAATATTCCCTTGGTTTATTCTCGGATTTCTTGCTATGTCCATTGTTGCAAGTATATTCCCGATTCCTGCGGCTGTTGTATCCGGCACAAAGAGTGCAAGTAAATTCCTAATGGTCTGTGCTTTGGCAGCCATCGGTCTGAATACGTCCTTTTCAAGTATGAAGAAGGCAGGTTTCCGCCCGATGATTCACGGCTTCATTATCTCCGCACTTGTCGTTATAGTTGCCCTGCTTGTTGAGGTTTGTATGGGTATTGTTTAATAAATTCCAATTTGTCGGATTGATTATTTGTAGAATTGGTTGTTTATAGCGTAAATGGAATGCAGGGCCGTTCTTGACAGGTGTCAAAAGATCCTATATAATGTTCGTATACGAATTATTTAAAGAGGCTATTATGAAGATCAAACTTTTTCGGATATGGTATGCCCGTATTGCTATGTAGGCAAGCTGCGGTTGGATCAGGCTATTGAAAAACTGGGGCTGACCGACGTGGACGTGGAATTCAAAGCCTTTCAGCTGCATCCCACTTCTCCCGCCGACTACTCCATGCCCATCTATGATTTCATACGGCAGACTTATGGACCCGATGTCCCGAAAAATCAACTTGTTTCGTTTATTTGACGTTTTTTCTCCCATCGACGTACCTTTGTACGCCATCGGTCGAAGAAAACGCCACTCAGCTTCCTTTCTCAACATCCGCACCTTGCCGAAAAACAAGTTTTTCGACAAGCTGAGCCGTCCGAGGTTAAATCGGGCGGCTTTAGTGTTTATACATATATAAGTTCTGCGTTGACGATTTCGGCAGCACGGTGGCGGATGCTGTTCATTCGCTGTACCCAGTCGAATTGGTTTTGTTCTTTGAACTGTTCGGTGCTGATTTCCTGCTGCTCGATGTTGCCAAAGTAAAAATCCTCAATAAAGTCTGACATGGTATCACCCCTTATCGCTCGGATTTGCTGATGATTTTAAGAGCCGTCGTCAACATCCTCTGCGGTTATGCCCTCTGCGAGAAGCATATTGCGAACTCATTCATTCCGCCCATTAAAAGGTTACACTCAAAGTCCGTGAGCTTCAGTTTGGTTTTCCTATTGAACATAAAAATGACCTCCTTGTATTTGGTAACACCATTTTACAAGGAGGTTAAGTGTTTTGTCGAATGTGCGGGATTCAGAATTTCAATTTTTTATTTTTCTACGGTAATTTCAATCTGTCCGTATTCCTTCTGAGCTTCAACGAACAAAGCTATAATTTTTTCAACCTCGTTATCCGTGGTCAATGCCGAGAATAAGAGAGTCGTTTGAAGTTTGCATAATTTTCACTCCTTTTTTGATAATGATTTTGCCCTCCAACCATATACGACACAAAAAAGCCGAAATGTTCCAAAGGTTGGAGAAAAATTTTATAATAAATCCAAGTAAGCGGAACAAAAAGAAAATGCCCCGCACGAAGCGGGGCAAATAAAAGCGGTCTGTTTATTTCCATATGTGCAGAGTAATCAGTACCTTTGTATATGAACGGAATAAAAAACATGGTGGAATTTTTCTTTTTACTGTGGTATGATTAGAGCGATAAATAAGAATTTGAAAGGAAGATTCGATGCTTCTGAAAATAGTTTCATTTATTGCTTCAATAGTGTTGTTGTTTACTTCGTCTGCAACAATACCCGACAAATCCGATGTGCTTGCTGAAGTGCTTAATAACTTAAGTGAAAACAGAACGGCAGACGAAATAAACGGCGCAAACGGAACAAAATTTTATATTCAGCGACCCAAGGCAGAGAAGCTGACTACCGTAAATGCATCGGAGTTCGGACTTTCTGAAGAAAACGAAGATAATTTTGCCGCTTTTCAGAGTGCGCTCAATTATTGCTCACAGCATCCACAGACGAAGCTTGTTATTGATAAGGGTACATATTATTTCAGGAGTACAAACGGTCTTGATGCAAACAACTGCACCGATTTGCTGATTGAAGGCAACGATGCAACCTTTGTTTTCTCTTCAACCGATTACAGATTTTTTATCAGAAACAGCGACTGCGTTGAAATACGTAATCTCAATGTTGATTGGAACTGGAAAGAAAGTCCGCTTGCATCGGTTGTTACCGTTCAGAACAGCAATGCGGATACCAATACTCTTGACATTGTTTTCAAGGATGCGGAATACTGCGATGAAAACTGCCGATTGATGGCGATTACTCAATGCGACCCCGAAACTTATACTTTCGGTGCAAAATATTCGTCAAAAGAGGTTTATCTTTATCAGGACGAAACGAATATAAAATCCTTTCAGAAGATTTCCGATAACACCTTGCGTGTTACTCACAACGGTTGCATGAACGGTTTTGAAGACGGAGAAACATACATACTCAGGCACTATGTCTATAACGGAACGGTTTTCAATCTCCGCAATTGCAGTAAAAACATAACCTTTGATAACGTCAGCATTTACGGAAGTCCGGGTATGGCTTATATCTGCGAGGGTAACAGCTCGCATTTTCAGATTATCAACAGTTTTATCGGAGTAAATCCCGAACACAAAGATAAACGTTGTGTGTCCCTGACTGCCGATGCGATTCATATTGTCAATACAAACGGTTGCTTCAACATTTCGGATTGTGACATAAGCGGTATGGGTGATGATTGCATTAACGTTCACGACGGTCTCGGCTATGTTTCTGCGGTTAACGGTAACACACTTACTCTTATTGCTTCTGCAATGAGGCTTGAAGCAGGCGATACTCTCGGCTTTAAGAATGATAAATTTGAGAATACTGATTTAACTGCAAGGATTGTTTCCGTAAAAGCTCTTGAAGGAATAACAAAAGAGGTTGTTGTAGAAGGTCTGCCCGAAACTTTATCGGTGGGCTGGACCGCATATAATACGGAATGCAACAGCGGTAACTACGTTATCAGAAACAATTATTTCCATGAAAACAGAGCAAGAGGTCTGCTTCTTCAGTCCTCAAACGGACTTTGCGAAAACAACCGATTCTATAAAACAATGGCTCAGGCGATAAAGGTTGTTATGGATATTGAACCCACTCTCTGGCAGGAAGGCACGGGTGTTGATAACCTGATTATCCGCAACAACACCTTTGAAAAATGCAATTACAGCGATTGGGGGGCCGTAATCGAAATCGGCACGAATATTGCGGGCAGGTCTGCCGAAACTGCCGTTTTCACAAATATAGAAATCAGTTCAAACAGTTTTAAAGATATACCGTCAACACTTATGAGAACAGACAACATCAACGGACTTGTTTTTTCGGAAAACACAGTCGATACGGGTGATTTCTTTGACAAC
>JAZQLN010000020.1:0-45814 GCA_045542715.1 Acutalibacteraceae bacterium | reverse complement strand
GGGAAGTTTTTGGAGAAACTCGGAGTAGGATGTATTACTTGTTTTATACTCTGCTGTCTGAGTAAACAATCTTTTCATATACTTCTCCTTTCGTACAGATACAGACTATACGCCAAATTCTTATTTATCGGTGAGTCTATTATATCACACTTTTGTAAATAAATCAAGGCGTAGCCTTGTATATCATCCGCAACTTGTTGCGGCATATCATCAATGCGGAGCATTGTATATCATCAAGCCGCAGGAAAATACACGCTGGCGCGTGATAAGAAACAAGGGCGGCGACCTGCCCTTGATGATATACGCCGCACTTCGTGCGTCAATGATATACCAAGCCTGCGGCTTGGATAAACAAAAACAGAACATTTGTCTTGGTAGACAAATGTTCTTTTTTGTTGGCAGGGGCAGAAGGACAGTCGCAGTCGCGTTGCTCCTTTGGACGAAAGTCGAAACAGTTCACCGAACTGTTTCTTTGTCGCTCCTTACCTCGCGCAGCTCGGTGTTCGCTTCCTTTCGTGGTTCGAGTCCTTCTTTGCAAAAACAAAAGCCCACGCAAAAGCGTAGGCTTGTTTTTATGGCAGGGGCAGAAGGACTCGAACCCTCGGCACGCGGTTTTGGAGACCGCTGCTCTACCAACTGAGCTATACCCCTATATTTAATTTATGGTGGGCCATCAGGGACTCGAACCCCGGACCGACCGGTTATGAGCCGGGTGCTCTAACCAACTGAGCTAATGGCCCATGTGCGTATTCGCAACGATAGATATAATATCAAAAAGAAATTGATTTGTCAATGATTTTTTTGAAATATTTTGATTAATTTTAAATTTATGCTTGAATTAATCCGAAGGGGACAGGAAGCCTGAAATCGGATTATTACCTGTGCTTTTTGCTGTTCCGCACAAGAACTCCCTCGATGTAAACCGAAGGAGTTCAATTTATTATCTGCGGAAATTCTTATTTGTCAGTTTGTTCTGCCGATTTTATCAAGCGGAATATTACCGAAATCCGGGAAGATTTTCCTTAACTTCCCGATTTCTTTGACATTATAATTACCCGACTCAAAATCATAGAATATTTTGTTTGTGTTATTAAGCGAATATATCATGTTATCGGATATATTGCTGAATCTGTATGCCGAAGTGCTTATATCGCCGATTTCTTTGTGTTTGTTGAAAATCAGATTTCCTTTTACCGTGCAAGCAGGGTTGGGTATATATTCTGCAGATTCGGATTCCGAAATATCATCAGTCATCGTTTTATATTCGGGGAATGCATTCTGCCAGACCTCGCTCTGCCACGGTGAAGCATAAAGCTCGTTCCACATATCGCCGCTTCCTATGTAAGCGTGAGTAAACCAACCGTTGTTCAGTGCACCGTCTCTTGCTCTTTCATCGAAATAAATAGCATTCTCACCTGAGTTTACAATTATATTGTTGGTTACAATGTTATCTCTGCCACCGCCGATATGGATTGATTTCCTCGGGATATTTATGAGCAGATTGCCGTAAATCCGCTGCCCCGAAAGAGCATCGTCAAGATAAATTCCGTCGGGTTTATGGCTGCCGGAGCCTATGTTATAAATGCAGTTATATCTTATGGTATTGCCGTACCACACCCAACTTCTGCCCGAATAAATTGCACCTGCATCGTCGGAAAGCAGACAGACATCGTGAATGCTGTTGTATTCGATTATGTGGTTGTTGCCTTTATATGTAATTGCTTCGTGTGGAGAATTCTCCATTTCGTTATGCGAGCAGATATTGCCGACGCCGAGCAGAGTAACGGCAGGCTGATAGGTTTTGTAAATCTCAGACCAATCGTGAATATAGTTGTTATCCGCCTTGCTGTTGCCCGGGATAAGTGTTTCGGTGTCACCTCCGTCGATGACAATTCCGCCTTTGCCCGTATGGGTGATTTCGTTGTTATATACAAGGTTGTTGCTGCCGGTCATAACAATTGCATTTCCTGCAACGTTTTTGATAAGGCAGTTCTGAACCGTATTGTTATTGCCTTTGACAACAACGGCATCCGATCTTGATCCCTTTACGGTTATCCCGTCAAAGGTGACATAATCGGATTCGGCATTGATTATGGGTTTGAGCGATAAAGAAAGGTCGATTTGTGCTTCTGCGATATTTTCAGGTTTCCAGAGGCAAAGCAAGCCGTTTTCACGGTCAAGATACCATTCGCCTTCGGCTGTAAGTTCTTCAAGCACATTAAAGAAATAATAGGGGGCATCTGTTTTTGTCCCGAAGAGACTTACAAACTTCGGAGAAATTTCACCTGTTACACCGTTGAAGCTGCCTACAGGAGATGATGCATCCGCCCAGTCATATTTCCAGTAGCCGTACATCCAGACATCTTCAAGCGTTTTCCAGCCTGCGATTTTTTTCGCAAGGTCGGAATTGACTCTGTAAACATCCGATTCGGGATTGCGGATTTTATCCCAATCCTTGACTTCGGTAAGTGCACCGTCGGATTCCCTTCCCAGACCTGTTTTTACGACTTCTTCGGTGAAAAGAAAACCGTTGTCGGGATATGCGGCAAGAGACTGTCTGTTATCGTTGACGAAAAGTTCGCAGTAGAGTTCACCCGTATAATCGCCGTCATAACTGTTTGCCGTGTGGTATGAACCGATTGCGTATATCTTACCCCAATCATCCTCGGTGAGAGAGTAAGGGGCTTTCGTCAGGTCTGCAACAACAACGTTTTCCCGTGCTTCGTCCGTAAGCCTTTCCGCTATTGCGGGGTATTCGGTAACAGCTTTGAATTTATCGGGTGAAAGAGTCACACCGCCGTTGAGAACAACCTCTCCGCCGTAACCGCAGTAGGTTATCGGGCATTCTGCACATCCCGAATCTTCTTTGGTAAGTTCAAGCGATGATACTCTGTATTCACCGGCTTCAATGCAGACGGTTATGCCTTTTCTGTTTGTTTTGTCTGCGTTTCTGACAGCTTCAACAGCCTTTTCGATTGTGAGGAAAGGGGATTCTTTTGTTCCGTTATTAAGGTCATTGCCTTTGGTGCTGACATAAAAATCGCCGTTAATCATTTTATCATCATCCGTTTTTGTGTATGTTGAAAGGGTCGGGGCAGGAGCTTTGAAATCCTTATAAATTTCATCAATTGCAAAAGGCACTGTGTATGAATAACTGCCGATTGCAAATCCGATAAGAACAATAGCAGAAAGAAGTGCTTTCGGAATTTTTTTGTCAAAAATCCTGGCAACACAAAGCAAAACAAGAATTGTTAAAGCGATGAATGACAGGTAAACGGAGACAATCAATGCCAGCTGATTAAGTTCCCCGTTGCCGATGATGGCGTTTATCAAAAGCATAAGACCGACAAGAAGAACCGCAAAAACCGATGCGGTTGCAACAGCGTTCTTAACAGTTTTCTTTTTATCCGTTTTTTTGTTCAGCGGTATCGAGAGCAATGCTCCGCCTGTACAAACAACAGCGGCAAGAATGAACTGAAGGGGAGTGTACTCATAACACAGATACTGCATATGGAAATAATAAAGACCCGTAACGGATAACGCAATGCCCGAAATAAGGCAAATAACTTCGGATAATTTTTTCATAAAACCTCCCGTCTGTTGCCGAGCTGATAGAAGGCTACTGCGGAAGCGGCGGCAACATTCAGCGAGTCAACACCGTGGTACATCGGTATTTTTACGGTATAATCGCAGTCTGATATTGTTTTGTCGGAGAGACCGTCGCCCTCCGTTCCCATAATGACTGCAAGCTTCTTTTCAGCTGCCAGCCTCGGGTCGTCAACGGAAAGAGAGTTATCTTTAAGTGCCATGGCAACCGTTCTGAACCCCGATGCCTTTATTTCATTAAGGCTGTCGTCGGGTAAAAAGGTCCATTCAATCTGAAACACCGTGCCCATACTGACTCTTGCGGCACGTCTGTAAAGAGGGTCGGAGCAGCCCTGAGTGAGGATTACCGCATCCATTCCGAGAGCAGCGGCAGAACGGATTATTGCACCTACATTGGTCGGATTCATAACCTTATCCAGCACAACTATCCTGCTTTTGTTTTCGCAGATTTCTCTGACATCGGGCAGGGGCTTTCGTTTCATGGCACACAGCATTCCTCTGGTGAGCTTGAAGCCTGTAAGCTGAGTCAGGACATCGAATTCCGCACAAAAAACAGGAACATCTTTTATTCTTTCAAGAATCGGTCTGCCCTCGCCGTTGATATGCCTTTTTTCCATAAGACATGAGACGGGTTCGTATCCTGCATCGAGAGCACGTTCGATAACCTTAGGGCTTTCCGCTATAAACAAACCTTTTTCGGGGAACTCTCTGTTTAAAAGCTGAACCTCGGATAAACGTGCATATACATCCAGTTCGGGGGCAAGGAAATCTGTTATTTCTGTAATTCTGTTCATGTTATTCTCCAACTGATTAATCGGATTATGCCGATATGATTATGCTGCCGTACGTGGTTTATCAACGGGCAGCCTGCCACCATTCCGTGTATGCGTCGGGATAATTGGTTTTGAATCCCGCTATTCCCATATCGCATATCTTCTGCCACCATTCGGGATAATCGCCGAGATTTGAAAATACTTTTATTCCCATGGATTCAAACATTTCAACATCCTCTTTGGTGAATGCCTCGTTATTGAGACCGACTTCCCAAAGGTCGGAACGTCTGACGAAATCCATTGTCTTTTCATTTATAAATCGGATATTCGCACCTAAACGCAGTCCATCGGGTTTGCCTTTTTTGCGGTAATGATTCTGCATTTCCTCAAGCACTTCCCAATCACCGGAAAAGAATATGTATCTTGAAGTGTTTGACGATTTTGCAAGGATTTCATCCATACGGGGGCACATACCCTTGCGTTTGAATTCAACTTCAACCGTCAGGTCATAATCAACGGTTGACAGCCATTCATCAAATTCGGCAAAGGTTATAAGATGGGTCACTCTCTCTTCAACGTAGTCGGGAGGTGTGATCATGCGTCTGCCTCCGAAGTGCTCAGTCCAGGGATACGGAGGATATTTGAGCCTGAGTGCGTTACGGTAAGGAATATCAAATTCTTTTACCTGCTCAGCGGTCAGGTCCGTGAGAACATCACGGTGCTTTTCGAAGGTCATATAACCCATATTGCCGTTATGCGTTATAATTATCTCTCCGTCACCGCAAATCTGAATATCAAGCTCAATGCCTTCAAGACCGAGTTCGGCGGTTTTTCTGAACGCTTCAAGCGAATTTTCGGGAGCAAACTGAGTTACTCCCGTATGTGCGATTCTCATGGGTAATCCGCAGTATTCTTTTTTCATTGTTTCAACCTCCGTCAGTTATCGTCGGATTAAGGGTTATTGCATATCGGTACAGCGTTACAAGTCCAGCACTGAGCAAACCGCCTCCGATAATATCGGTAAACCAATGCACACCCGAAACAAGCCGTCCGACAATCATAAAAATAATGAATGCTGATATTGAAACCGACACAGCTTTTCTGAACGCATTGTTTTTGATCCGGCTGTTTAACTGCATCATTGCCGTGGACATGACGCATATCACAAGAAGGGTTGTTGATGACGGGTATGATTTCTCAAGTAAGCCGTTGATGAGCACGGGTCTGTAATTTACCGTAACCGTTTCAAAAAGGATATACACCGCTATTACGGCGACATAGAATCCTCCGAGAACAAAGAGAGTGTAATCAACCCTGCATAAGCTTTTTCTTTTAATCCACTGTGCCAAACCCGACAGTGCAAATCCCGCCGCAGCAAAAAACGGCACAAGACCGAGCCAATCGGTGATTTTATAAAGCAACATACTCACACCCGTTATCTTGTGAACAAACCCGTTGACCGTTGCAAATCCGACACTTGAACCGTCGGGTCCGATTGCTCTGACATCAACAAAGCAAACTGCCGCTGTCCATAAAACAAATGCTGTGAGCATGGATACCGAGATATACAGGTATCTCCGATTTTTCTTTTTCATTTTTTGACCTGCCTTTTTGTTTATTCGGCTTTCGCCTGATTAAATGTTAACGGCAGGTGTGAATATACGCAAGAAACGGAGTGTCACAATGCTGACACTTTCCGTATCATCGGCGTTTTATGAGCATAATTCCTTTGATAATAAAGAAAACAAACAGCAGAATTGCCGCATAAGGCTGTCTGCCGATAATAAAAAGAAGAACTCCGATTGCGTTAAGTATTAACGATATCATGTTATTGTTACGCACCCAAAGCAGCCTCGGGCATTTTTGAAGAGCAAGGGTCAGAATTCCGTAAACGATAATTCCGAGCACGAAAATATAATAGGCAACCCTCAGATACGGTGCGGCTTCGGTAAGGGATAAAAGCGAAACTTCCCGTATTGTTCCGTTTGTTTTTTGCCCGAATACCGGCAGAAAGAAGAAAACGGCTGCACTTATGTCCAGCAAACCGAATACCAGATCGCGGATATGGTTTTCTTTTTGCTCCGTGTCCTTTTCTGCAATTGTCAATAATTCATCGCCTGACAGCAGCTCGTCAACCGTTACTCCGAAAAATTTCGAAATGGCTTTGAGCGAGTCTATATTGGGATAACCTCTGCCCGATTCCCATTTTGAGACTGCAGTTCGCGAAACATAAAGCATTTGTGCAAGCTCTTCCTGAGTGAGACCTTTATGTTTACGCAGCTCTTGTAATTTTTCATTGAATTCCATAATAACTCTCATTTAAAAATTTCTGTTTACGGTTCATGATGATTTTTATTTTTTCATCGGAATCCAGACGAGCATATCGGTTTCGCCTCTGTTTTCCATGCCGTAATAGGGGATAAACTTTATTTTTTTTGCCTCATATTCAACCGAGTCCGCATCGTAATAAAGGCTTCCGTTATCAACCTTTGCAAAGCCGTCAGCCGTGATTACGGGCAGACCGAAACAGTCATCCTGCTTCACGTCAAAAACAGTATCCGTATTGACCGAAAGTCCGAAAACGTCTCCTTCGTTATCGAAGCCTTCTATGCAGTAAACAACGGGACCGTACATGAGAGCCGTTTTTCCTGCGTTTTCGTGAACGGAGGGTGAAGAAACAACAAATCGGGGAGAAATATTGAAATCAAAATCGATAACTTCTTCAGCATCGAAATATGCATAGCCATCTTTAATGGTATAAGGAGCAGATGCATCGAATTTTTTGCACCATGAGGGAACACGGACTGCGATTTTTCCGTAATTGCCTTTAACTGTCAGCTTAACCTTACCGCAAGACGGATAAAGTGTGCTCTGACGGATTGTTTGGTCCTCATACCGGGTTGAACTGTTCATATAGTGGTGTACATAAAGAGTATCACCGTCTTCCGTATAAAGAAAATCACCGATTGAGTTGACGTAACGCAGAATGTTGGGAGGACAGCATGAACAGTCGAAAACCCTGACTCTCTGTGTGATAGGATAACGCTCTTTTGTTTGCGTAGCGTTGTTTTTGTTGTGGTCGGCAAGGTCGATGGTCAACGGGTTTTCATAGAAAAACTCATCTCCCTTTATCGATACGCCCGAAATACTGCCGTTATACATTGCCTGTTCCGCAATATCTCCGTAAAGACCGATGGGCTTTATCGCGGACATTCTTCGGCAGAAAAGCGAAAGTGCGATGGCGGCACAGGTTTCCGTGTATGCCTGTTCGTTTTTGAGGTCATAGTCAACCGTGAACGCTTCTCCGATATGCGAAGAACCTATTCCGCCCGTGATATACATACGTTTTTCGGCAACATTATGCAGAATGGTGTCGCAGGCTTTCAGGAGTTCTTCATCATTGCATTCAAGGGCAAGATCGGCCATTGCCATGTATAAATACATCGCACGCACCGAATGCCCTTCAGCCGTCGTCTGTTCACGCACAGGAAGATGATCCTGAGGATAACGGTCTGTCATCCAATCCCGATGTCCTTCTTTATCAAGTCCGTTGTTTCCGCGGTTGTTTACAAAGAAGAGAGAAAGATCAAGATATTTCCGCTTACCTGTCAATCGGTAAAGCTTAACGAGTGCAAGTTCGATTTCTTCATGTCCGGGTGTAACGAATCCCGCACTTTTTTCCTCAACAAATTTTTTGATAACGAGATCGGTGTATCTTTCAACCATGCCGAGAAGCTTATCTTTTTTGGTTGCATGGTAATATGCGTCAGCTGCTTCGATGAGATGTCCGAGGCAGTAAAGCTCATGGTGGTCTCTTACTGTGAAACGTTTGTCGGTATCGTAGACGTTGTAATAAGCGTTGTAATAGCCGTCTTCAAGCTGACTGCTGCACATCATATCAACAAGTCTGTCTATTTTGCTTTCAAACTGCTCGTTTCTTTCGTATTCAAGAGTGTATGCAGTGCCCTCTATCCATTTGGCAGCATCGGAATCCCAGAAAATATGCGGCTTCCAGCCTTCTCTTTCGTGCTGTTCACGGTCGCATTTCATCGCTTCAAAGCGATGTGTTTCTTCGAATCTGTCATAAACGGCATCAACGGTAACTTCTCTTGAGGTTTTCTGCCTGTCTCCCCAGAAACCGCCCTCAATCCTTGTGCTGTAAAAAGGTATATGTTTCATAACATTCTCCATTCTCTACGGTCAAAAACTGTGACATATATTATATCATGAAATAAAATTTTATTCAACCGTTTGAAATTGAAGAATGTTTATGTTAGAATTCAATTGTCAGATATTTAAATTATTTTGCGGGTGATAAAATGAGCGTTAAAACCGATATGTTTATAAAGGACAGGGCGGACCCGTTTGTGATGAGAGGCGATGACGGATATTATTATTTTACCGCATCTTATCCGATGTACGGCGAAAACGACAGAAACGGCTATGACAGAATAATACTTCGCAGGTCGCAGACCATTGACGGGCTTGCATATGCCGAAGAAAAGGTTATATGGCACGAAAAGGAATCAGACACGGCATTCAGGTTTATCTGGGCACCCGAAATTCATAAAATCGGCGGAAAATGGTATGTCCTGTTCGCTTCAAGCGGAAGCGGAAACAATGTTTGGGATATTGATTGCCATATCATAATGTGCGAGGGGGATGACCCTTATAATGATGCATGGATTGATAGGGGTAAATTTCAGGCTTGCGGCGGCGATGAATTTTCGTTCAGAGGATTTTCACTCGATATGACATACTTTGAATGTAACGGAAAGAGCTATGTTGCGTGGGCACAGAACGGCGGCAACTCCAATGTGTATCTTGCTGAGGTCAATCCCGATGAACCGTGGAAAACAGTAACTCCGGCAATGCTCCTCACAAAACCCGAATACGATTGGGAAAGAGTGAGAATACCCGTTAATGAAGGCCCTGCGGCGATGATTCACGGGGGCAGGATTTATCTTGCGTTCTCAGCCTCTGCAACGGGACCCGAATACTGCATAGGTCTTTTGTATGCGGATGAAAAGGCGGATCTGATGAATATTTCAAGCTGGACAAAGCTTGACAAACCGTTGCTTACTTCCGAAGATCTGGAGGGGGAGTACGGACCCGGCCACAACTCATTTGTGAAGGATGAAAACGGTGATTGGATTTTTGTTTACCATTCCAGAGACGAGAAGTGTTTCAAGGGTGAATGCGGATATGCGCACGGAGATTCGCTCTATGATCCCTGCAGAAGTGCGAGAAAACGAAAGGTTCTGTGGAATTCCGACGGATTTCCGGTGCTTAACGCATAAAAACAACCCCATCAGGCGATGGGGTTTTTGACTGTCGATAAAGTCGCTGAAGCATAAACGAAAATAAAAAGCAGGGCGGGATGACCGCATCCCGCCGATTAATTTGCAGGGGACTGCGACCCGATGTCCCGAAAAATCAACTTATTTCGTTTATTTGACGTTTTTTCTCCCATCGACGTACCTTTGTACGCCATCGGTCGAAGAAAACGCCATTCAGCATCCTTTCTCAACAGCCGCACCTTGCCGAAAAACAAGTTTTTCGACAAGCTGAAAGGCTATCCGAAAGGATAGCCTTTTTTGTGCGTGTAATCCGTAACATAATTACTCCGAATGCATATATTGAAATTAGCAATATAAACGGAGGTTATGATATGGAACGAACAGAGCTTGAAAAGCTTATGGACAGATACAAGCGGGAAATGCTTGAATACAGCCGGAAAAACAGCGGAAATAATATGAATACAGCAGATGAAAGAGAACAGGAGCTTGAAAATGCGGTTGAGGGAAATGTTCCTTATGAGCGTGACAGAAGTGACCCGTTGCCGGAAATCGAACCGAGAGAACAACCCGTTGAACCTGCAGCAGCAGATAAAGAAGAACCTGCAATACCCGTTCAGGCTGATGTTTCAATACCGCAGACGGGCAGACCGCCTCAGACAGTCGATGTGCGTGAAAGATTACGCGAAAACTGTTCAAGAATAAATTCGGATTCTGCATCATCTGCTGAGCAAAGGCAGCGATGCAGGGATATAAATGATTTCCTTGCCAAAAATGAGGACAGCGGCACTCTGAGGGTCGAAACCTATGCCGCAGACAGATCATTCGGGGTCGGCAGTGCAAGAGTAATGATTTTTTTGCCGTTGCCAAGCGGAAATGTAACCGTTTTTGACGGCATAACCAACATAGACGGCGTCAGCGACAGTGTCAGACTTCCTGCACCGTCAAGAGAAATCGGACTTTCACCGCAGAATGGAGAAAACCCGGTTTTGCCGTATTCGGTGTATACCGTATATGTTGAACACCCCGATTATGTGAGAGCAATATTCTCGTCAGTGCCCGTATTTTCGGGAATAGAATCCGTTCAGCCCGTTCAGATGCTTGCAAAGTCTGACGGCATGAGCGAACCCGAACCGATTGTTGTTGACGAAACCGACAGAACAACTTTGCAGAGGTGAGAATATGGCTGTAACACCTGTAATTCCCGATTATATAACCGTTCATCTCGGAACACCGAACTCAAACGCAAGGAATGTGCGTGTTCCTTTTACCGAATATATCAAGAATGTTGCCTCAAGCGAAATCTATCCTACATGGCCTGAAAATGCCATAAGAGCAAATATATATGCACAGATTTCGTTCGCACTCAACAGAATTTATTCCGAATATTACCGAAGCAGAGGCTATGATTTCGATATCACAAACTCAACTGCATATGACCAGGCTTATGTTGACGGCAGGGATATATTCTCAAACATTTCAAGAATAGTTGATGAGTTATTCAATGATTATGTAACAAAAGGCAATCAGATTCAGCCGTATTTTACCGAATACTGCGACGGCAGAAGCGTAACCTGCAGAGGTCTCTCACAGTGGGGAACGGTTACGCTTGCAAATCAGGGCAGAACACCTTATCAGATTCTTCAGAATTATTACGGAAACGATATCAATATCGTGAAGAATGCACCCGTAAAAAATATAACGGAATCATATCCGGGCATACTTCTGCGTATAGGTACATTCGGCGGCGAGGATACGAGAACGATTCAGCGTCAGCTGAACAGAATAAGGCGGAATTATCCGTCAATCCCTGTAATTCCCGACGCAAACGGTTTTTACGATGCGGCAACAAGGGCGGCAGTCACTCAGTTTCAGCGTATTTTTAATCTCACTCCCGACGGAATAGTCGGCAAAGCAACATGGTATAAAATCAAGCAGATTTATAACGCTGTCAAAAAAGTATCGGAGCTTTATTCCGAAGGTATAACAATCAGCGAGGTTGAAAGGATTTTCAGCGAGGTACTCAAGCGCGGAAACAGAGGAAACGATGTGCGTACTATTCAGTATTTCCTCAATTTCCTTGCATTTTTTAACGACAGGCTTGATGAACTTAATGTTGACGGAATTTTCGGACCTGCAACGGAAAATGCTGTCAAAACCTTTCAGCGTGAATACGGTCTGACTCCGGACGGAATAGTCGGCAGGGCAACATGGTATGCAATCCTTGATGCGTATAACGCAACGCTCAACTCGTTACCCGATGAATACCGTTCATATTCATCGCTCCTGTATCCCGGATTTACGATAACGACGGGTTCAAGCGGAAATGTTGTAACTCAGCTTCAGACCTTCCTGAGAGTCATAGCACAGAATAACAATGCAGTGCCGCTTATAACCGTGGATGGAATATACGGCGACAGAACAAAGGCAGCTGTTACGGCAGTGCAGAGACTTTCGGGAATTCCGCAGACGGGTTCGGTCGGTCCGCTTACATGGAACGCAATTGTTAATCTCTATAACGAATACAGATAATATATCCGTAAATAATAAATGGTGACAGCATATGTCACCATTTTTTGCTTGCGGAGGAAACGGGATGAAAGCATTATCGGCAGACTATAATTCAAATAAAAACCTGCTTGATACACAGTTAAGAATCAGCGAAAGCTTTGATATTGTGGGAAGGGAATTCAGGGTTGCAAAGAAGAACGCAAAAATATATTTTGTTGACGGCTTCTGCAAAGATGAAACGGTGAGCAAAATCATTTCGGAGCTGATGAAAGCAGATGAAAACAAGCTGAATTCATGCACGGCAACGACAGATTTTGCAAACAGTTTTGTGCCGTATGTGGAAACGGATATCGTATCGGATGTTGATGAAATAATAAAATCCGTTTTGTCGGGAACGGTTGCAATGCTTGTTGAGGGATATCCCGAAGCGGTGATTATCGATGCCAGAACTTATCCCGTGCGTTCTGTTCAGGAACCTGAAAACGACAGAGTTTTAAGAGGTCCGCATGACGGATTTGTTGAAACCCTTGTTTTCAATACGGCACTTATCCGCCGCAGAGTGCGTGACACGGCACTGACAATGGAAATTCATTCCGTCGGAAAAGCATCAAAAACCGATGTGGTAATCTGTTTTATGCAGGGCAAGGTCAACGAAAAACAGCTTGATGCACTCCGCAGAAAAATCGATTCGGTTAATATAAATTCGCTGACTATGGGACAGCAGAGCTTTATCGATTGTCTTGTGCCGAAGCAATGGTATAATCCGTTTCCGAAGGTCAGATATACCGAAAGACCCGATGCGGTTGCGGCGAGCATATTCGAGGGAAGCATGGTTGTGCTGACGGATAATTCACCTGCGGCGATGATAATTCCGTCGGGGATATTCGATTTTTTGCAGGATACAAATGATTACTATATGTCGCCCGTAATCGGCTCATATATGCGGATAATCCGAATGCTGATTTTTGCAATGACCATGCTTCTGATACCTGTGTGGCTGCTGTTTGTTCAGAATCCCGAATTTATTCCGAAGTGGTTGGAGTTTATAAAAATCGAAGAGCCGAACACAGTTCCGATAGTTGCACAGCTGTTTATAGTTGAAATAGTAATCGATGCAATCAAACTTGCGTCAATCAACACGCCAAGCTCGCTGAGCAGCTCGTTCGGAGTAATCGGAGCATTGGTGTTGGGCGAATTTGCGGTGTCGGCAGGCTGGTTTGTGGCTGAAGTTGTGCTCTATATGGCGTTTGTTGCACTGACGAATTACACACAGCCGAGCTTTGAACTCGGATACGCGTTCAAGCTTTTCAGAATGATGCTCATAGGTCTGATTGCACTTTTCAATATATGGGGATTTATCGGCGGAATACTGCTGATTGTGCTCGAAATCGCAACAACAAAAACGGTAACGGGGCAGTGCTATCTCTATCCGCTGATACCCTTCAAAGGCTCAGCCCTCGCAAGCCTCCTCCTGCGCAAACCCTTGAGCAATAAAAACAATTAAAAAATGCGGTACCGATTGGTACCGCATAAATTATATCTTCCCTATGCAGAAGTCACCGTCAACGGCGGTGATTTCTGTTTTTATTATGCTGCGGATGTTGCAATCCGAGGGAATTCTGACGGGTGTGTAGTTGGCGGTATAACCCTGTGCGTAGCCGTCATGATATTCTTCAATGAGAACTTCAAGGGTTTTGCCAATCTGATTTTCAAGGAAAATTTCCCTGATTTTATCCGCTGCCCTGGTCATTTCTGCGGCTCTTTTTTCTTTAACGGATTTTTCAATCTGTTCCATTTTTGCGGCAGGTGTGCCCGGCCTTACGGAATAGGGGAAAACGTGCACCTTCTCAAATCCGACCTTCTCAACAAAGCTCTTTGAAATTTCAAAATCCTCGTCGGTCTCATAAGGAAATCCGACCATAACATCGGTTGTGATTGTTGTGTCGGTAAAAGCTGAACGCAGTTTTTTGCACAGCTCATAATATTCGTCGCTTGTGTAGTGTCTGTTCATCTTTTTGAGGGTTTTGTCGCAGCCGCTTTGGAGCGAAATATGAAACTGAGGACAGAATTTGGGTATTGCCGCAAGACCTTCAATGATTTCGTCGGTGATGTGGTCGGGCTCAAGCGAGCCTAAACGTACTCTTTTTATTCCGCCAAAGGATGCCGCAATCTTAACTGCATCAACGATTGTGCCCTCGGTATCCGTGCCGTAGGCAGAAAGATTGATGCCCACAAGAACGATTTCCGAAAATCCGTTTTTCTCCAATGCGGCAATCTCACTTTTCAGCTCATCAAGAGGCTTTGAACGAACTCTGCCTCTTGCGTAGGGGATGATACAGTAGGAGCAGAAACGGTTGCAGCCGTCTTCAATCTTGACATTCGCTCTTGTACGCTCACGGAATGATGTTATCGTATCGCCCGCAAAGCATTCACCCGATTTATGCCCGTCAACCGCAAAAATACGTCCGCTTCCGTTGATATACTGCATTATATAATCGTATATATAACGGTTGCTCTTGTTGCCGAAAACAATGTCAGCCTCGGCAAGATTTTCGCCCGATTCGGGTGAAGCCTGAGGCATACATCCTGTCAGCACAACAATACTGTCGGGATGCTGCTTTTTGAATCGGCGTACAGCCTGCCTTGTTTTTCTGTCGCTTTCGGCTGTAACGGTGCATGAGTTTATAACATAAACATCGGCATCCTCCGAGTGGTCGCATATAACAAAGCCGTGGCTTTCAAGATTCTGAGCCATAGCCTGAGATTCGTATTGGTTAACCTTGCATCCCAAGGTGTAAAATGCGGCTTTCATAAAAAATCTTCCTTTTTTAAAGTCTGCAATGATTATACCAAAAAATCCTGTGATAATCAACGGCATTATTTACATATATTTTTGTGAAGGGAGAGTATGATATGAAAAAAATGTTTAAATCCGCGTTATCGTTTGTCTTAGCGGTGATTATTGTGGTTTTGCCGTGCTCGTTTGCGTTTGCGGAAGGGTCAACCCCCGTTGAAATCAAGGCTAAATCCGCCGTGCTGATGGATGTTTCAACAGGAAAAGTGCTGATGAAACACAACGAAAATCAAAAGGTATATCCTGCATCCGTAACAAAAATAATGCCGTTGCTTCTCATAACCGAAGCCATAGACGGCGGCAGAATTTCGCTTGGAGACACGGTGACAGTCACGGCATCGGCGGCATCCAAAGGCGGCTCGCAAATCTGGCTCAAAGAGGGTGAGCAGATGAGCGTTGATGATTTGCTTAAGGCAACGGCGGTATACAGTGCAAACGATGCCTGCACCGCATTGGGTGAATATCTTGCAGGCAGTGATGAGGCGTTTGTGAAGATGCTCAACGACAGAGCGTCGGAGCTTGGAATGAGCAACACTCATTTTGAAAACTGTACGGGTCTCGATGATACAACCGAAAACCACCTCACAACCGCACTTGATGTTGCTGTTATGTCGAGAGAATTGCTCCGTCACGAATTGATTATGAATTATACGACTATCTGGATGGATTCTCTGCGTAACGGTCAGACGGAGCTTGTGAATACAAACAAGCTTGTCCGTTTTTATGAGGGCACAACGGGTCTTAAGACGGGCACAACCTCAAAAGCAGGCTGTTGCGTTTCGGCAAGTGCAATGCGTGACGGCACTCATCTTGTTGCGGTTGTCATGGGCAGTGACAACAGTACGGACCGGTTTGAAACCGCAAAAGCCATGCTTAACTGGGGGTTTGCCAACTATTCAACCGTTACACCCGAAATCGATGCTTCGCTCATACCGGATGTTGGAGTAATTAACGGCATTGTTGAGAAAATCACTCCCAAAATCCCTGATGTAAAGCCTGTGCTTATCGAAAAAGGCAGAGAGGGAGACATAACTCAGACCGTTGACCTTGCTGTTGATGTTGCGGCACCGGTTGAGCAGGGTCAGGTGCTCGGCACGGTTACATTCAGGCTCGGTGACGAAATTCTGGGTGAGTATAATCTGACGGCATCCGACAGCATTGCAAAGCTGACATTTTCAATCATTTTCCGCCGTATACTGAAAGCGATTGTGATGTAAAAATAGGTTTGCAATATTCCGAAAAATATGATAAAATAATAACAGCAGAAAATTATTACTTCTTTTACACATTTTTTGAATAAATTTTACAATTTACTGTTGCATTACAGACGGATATAGGGTAAAATATTATAAATATCTATTTTCAGCATTTTTTATAGGGGTGTAAAGAAGAGATGGCGTTAAATCTCAATCTCAGTTATGCAGGTGAGTTTGCCTGCAAAGAAAAGCTTGAAGCCATGCAGCCCGAAATTTCAAAGGCTCATGCAATGCTTCATGAGGGCACAGGTGCAGGAAATGATTTCCTCGGATGGATTGACCTTCCCGTTAATTACGACAAAGCGGAATTTGCCGAAATTAAGGAATGTGCCGAAAAAATCAAAAAGGATTCCGAGGTTCTCATAGTTCTCGGTATCGGCGGCTCATATCTGGGCGCAAGAGCAGTTATTGAATTTGTTAAGTCAAATAACTATAATCTCATCAAAAAAGATACCCCCGATATTTATTTCGGCGGCAACACAATCAGTTCATCATCGGTTGCAGAGCTTATAAAGCTTGTTGAGGGCAGGGATTTTTCAATCAATGTTATCTCAAAGTCAGGCACAACAACCGAAACAGCAGTTGCTTTCCGTATCTTCAAAAAGCTTGCCGAGGATAAATACGGCAAGGAAGAAGCGGCAAAGAGAATATATGTTACAACCGATAAGTCAAGAGGCGCACTCAAAGCACTCGCAGATGCAGAGGGATACAAATCATTTGTTGTTCCCGATGATGTGGGCGGCAGATATTCGGTTCTTACCGCGGTAGGACTTCTTCCCATAGCGGTTGCAGGTATTGATATCGATGCTCTTATGCAGGGTGCTCAGGCTGCAAGAGAGTCTTATTCGGGCGAAGATATTTTCACAAACGACTGCTATAAATATGCGGCAATCAGAAACCTTCTTTACCGCAGCGGCAAAACCGTTGAAATGCTCGCAGCTTACGAACCTTCCATGACAATGTGGTGTGAATGGTTCAAGCAGCTTTTCGGCGAAAGCGAAGGCAAAGACGGCAAGGGTATTTTCCCTGTTTCCGCAATTTTCTCAACAGACCTTCATTCGCTCGGTCAATATATTCAGCAGGGCGAAAGATTGCTGTTTGAAACGGTTATGTGGGTTAAAACTCCCAAAACCGATGTTGAAATCGGATTTGACGATGTTAACGGAGACGGTCTCAACTTTGTTGCAGGCAAAACTCTCCATTATGTTAACAGCAAGGCTTTTGCAGGAACAGTTCTCGCTCATACAGACGGCGATGTTCCCAATATTGTTCTTGAAATCGACAAACAGGATGAATTCAACCTTGGCTGGATGATTTATTTCTTTGAAAAAGCCTGCGGTATTTCAGGCTATGTTCTCGGCGTAAATCCGTTTGACCAGCCCGGCGTTGAGAGCTACAAAAAGAATATGTTCGCTCTTCTCGGCAAACCCGGTTACGAGGATGCCAAGCAGGAGCTCGAAGCAAGATTAAACTAATTTCTTAGGAGGACTTCAAAATGATCAATCTTATTATCGGCAACAAAGGTGCAGGCAAAACAAAGAGACTTATCGAACTCGTTAACAGTGCGGTTGAAAAGTCGAACGGTAATGTTGTTTGCGTTGAAAAAGAAAGACTCTTAACCTATAATATTAACTACAGAGCAAGACTTGTTGAAACAGACTATTACGGCGTAAACGGTTACGATGCATTCTACGGCTTCCTTGCAGGTATTGTTGCAGGCAACCATGATATAACAGACATACTTGTTGATGCAACTCTTAAAATCGGCGGCAGAGATTACGAAGCTCTTGCAAACTTCCTTGAAAAGGTTGCTGAGCTCAGCAAGAACGCTGAAAAGGATTTCACATTCACCGTTTCATGCGATGAATGCGACCTTCCTGAAAGAATTTTTACATTTTGCGAAAAAATCTGAATTTAAATCGAAATTTTAGTTGACAAATCACGCAGTTACCTATATAATATTTTGTGCGTGATTTCAGGTGAAAATTTATGATATTGGATTTAGAACCTATTTTTAACAATGAGGGAATGGTTAAAGAGTTCAGCTTTGAGCTTGACCTTTCATCTCAGGAGCTTAGCGGAACAAAGCCGTTTGTTGCTCCTGTCAGAGTCAGCGGCTCTGCGGGTAACTACACCGGCATTGTTGAGTTGCGTGCAAAAGCGGAGTTCGAGCTTGAAACAAGCTGTGACCGCTGCGCAAAACCCATAACTTTGCCGCAGGAAACCGAGATTTTCCACACCCTTGTTACCCACCTCAATGACGAATCCAACGATGAGCTTATGCTTGTCAATGAGCTTCGTTTTGACCTTGATCCGCTGATAACCGAGGATATTTTCCTTGACCTTCCGTCAAAGCTGCTCTGCAGCGAGGATTGCAAGGGTGTTTGTCCCCGTTGCGGCAAGGACCTTAATCAAGGTTCATGCAGCTGCGAAAAAGAGGTTGATCCACGATTAGCCGCCCTTAAGCAGCTTCTGGATAGTTAAAAAAACAAAAAACCCGAGGGTTTAATAAAGCACAAAATTAAGGAGGTGCTTAGGCATGGCAGTACCCAAGAGAAGAGTTTCAAAAGCAAGACGAGATAAGAGACGTTCAAACGTATGGAAGATGTCTGCTCCCCAGCTTGAGAAGTGCTCAAACTGCGGTGAACTCAAGAGATCTCACAGACTTTGCCCCGAGTGCGGTTACTATAACGGCAAGCAGGTAGTTGTTAAGGAAGCATAAGTCAAAATAAAGCGGCAGCGGTTTTTTAACCACTGCCTTTTATTTTTACGGAAAGGATGATTCGGATGCTTCGGCAATTGAAGAAATTCAAAATCAAGAATCTTATTATGCTTACATTGGCAGGAATCGTCAATGCGGTAGGCATAACATTTTTCCTTTATCCCGTTCAGCTTTACGACAGCGGAATATCGGGCACATCAATGCTCCTTTCGCAGATTTCTCCCGAATACATGACCCTTTCGGTCTTTCTGCTCATACTGAACATACCGCTTTTCATAGTCGGTCTCAAAAAGCAGGGACTTCTGTTCACTCTCTATGCGGTTTATACCGTGGCGATATATTCCGTTTCGGCATGGGTGATAACGGATGTTCTGCCCGTTGATGTCAGATTTGCGTCGCCGCTTGCAGGTCAGGATTTATTGCTCTGTGCGATATTCGGCGGACTTATTTCGGGTGTCGGCAGCGGACTTGCAATCCGTTACGGAGGAGCGATGGACGGCATAGAGGTTCTTGCAGTTATATTCTCGAAAAAGCTCGGAATAACCGTCGGTTCTTTTGTCATGATTTATAATGTTATTCTCTATATTATCTGCGGAATTGTTATCAAAAGCTGGATTCTTCCTCTTTATTCAATTGTTACATATGCGGCGGCACTGAAAACCGTTGACTTCATGGTTGAAGGTTTTGACCGTGCAAAGGGTGCAATGATTGTAACATCAAAAGCTGATGAAATCTGCCCCGCACTTTCGTTTGCGTTTGAAAGCGGAATGACAAAAATCGGAGCTAAAGGCGGATTTACAAACAAAGATACAACTATAATTTATTTCGTTGTGAACAGATTCCAGGTTGCAAAAATGAAGGATATTGTTCACGAAATAGACCCCAAGGCTTACATCACAATTACCGAGGTTGCCGATGTATATGCCGCAAACCAAGATAATGCATAAAAATCAACCTCTAAAGCTGAATCGGCGGCTTTAGAGGTTGTCTTTTATCTGTTTCTTATATCGTTAATAATCATGTTTATGTGCTGAATTTCCGTGTCGGTCAATCCGCTGACATCAATTCTCGGTGTAGTATCCCTGCTTAACAGGTAATCCGTTGTGACACCAAACAGGTCGGCGATTTTAACAAGCATATCAACAGAGGGCTGAATGTTATTGTTTTCCCAGTTTGAAATTGTCTGTTTGGTTACGGAAAGCTTTGCAGCAATATCAACCTGACTGTAATTCCCCGCAAGTCTTAAAGCTTTAATCTTTTCGTTCAGCACACCACATACCTCTTTTTGTCAATATTATAAATACCATTATAAATTATTGCTTGACTTTATTAAAATACTATGGTATTTTAATAATTGACAAAATAAAAATGGAGGTATCTTGAATGAAAAACATAGTTAAAACATTAATTTCCCTTCTTTTAGCGCTTTCTCTTGTCTTTTGCGGTATTTGCATTGGAATGAGTTCATACATCAAAGCACAAGCACTTCCGGGAGATGCGGGAGTGTCAGGTAATTGCGGAGATAACGGAGATAATCTGATATGGAGATATACCTATGATACCAAAACTTTGGATATAATCGGAACAGGAGATATGCGTGACTATACTGGCTCAGGCACAGGAAAAGTTCCTTGGAAAGATTTTGACGTAGAGCAGCTTAACATCAGCAGTGGTGTAACAAGCATAGGAAATAGTGCGTTTGGTTCACTAGGAATAACAAGCGTTGTAATTCCGGATACTGTAACAAGAATAGGCTTATTTGCATTTGCTGGGTGCAGCACACTTAACGGAATAGTATTGCCGGACAGTGTAACAAGTATCGGTAGCGATGCGTTTGTTAATACCGGAATTTATAATAATGCAAGTAATTGGGAGAATGGTGTACTTTATATAGGCAATCACCTTATTGGTATTAATAGTGAGATTGTTCCGAGTGAATACAGAGTAAAAGACGGTACGTTAACAATAGCAGATCGTGCGTTCTATCGTAATTCGGTTACAAGCATAATTATTCCTTCAAGTGTAACAAGTATCGGTGCAAATGTAATGCTCTTTGGTTCTACATCGGAAATAATATTTGAAAATAACAGCAAATTAACCAACATAGGTGAAGGTGCATTCGACAGCTTGTATAATTTGAAAGAGATAGTGCTTCCCGGAAGTGTCTTATGCATAGGAGATAAAGCCTTTTATAATTGCATCAGGCTCGAAAATATTCATATTCCGTCATCGGTACAAACTATAGGCGAAAATATTCTTGAAAATACCACAGCATATATTTGTTCCGAAACTGCAGACTGCTATGCAAAGGAATATGCTGATGCAAACGGTATTGAATTTAGAGTATGCGGTGAAAATTCGGGCACCATACCAACATTCAGAGAAAATTGTCCTTTCTGCGGAGAAGAGTTTGTTAATGCAGATGAATATAACAGCCATATTGCATATGAGAATGAAAAAAAGGAAATAAAGATTGAAATTCGTAAGCCTTCAATTACAACCATAAGCTATGGTGACAGTATAATTCTTCATGCAGACGTTGTAAATATGCCTGCGGATGCAAAAATTGTTTGGGAAGCAAACAATGATAATTTCTCATATACACCGTCCGAAGACGGCAAAACCTGCAAGATTTCGCCTGAATCAAAAGGCGATACTGCATTCACGGCAAAAATTGTTGATAAAGATGAAAACACTATTTGTTCAGACGAGCAGCTTATGACCTCAAAAGCAGGATTCTTTGATAAGATAATTGCATTCTTCAGAGGTATTTTCGGCTTAAGTAAAACATATTCAGAGTCGGTTACAATTATTTGATTTTACGGCGGCTTGGGTCAAGCCGCCCTACGCACTGTTTTTAAACACCAAAGAAAAGGATTTATTGATGAAAAAGAATATGTGTCGCAGAAAACAACTGTTCAGGCTTCCCCTTTGAGGGGAAGCTCCGCCATAGGCGGTGATGAGGTGGATGCGAAGCATAAAAAATCTCCGATGCTCGTTTGAACATCGGAGATTAATCATTTTATCTTAGTTTTTCTCAACGCCGAGGGTTACTTTTTCGCCGTTGATATCCCATTCCTTGGTGTAGGAGCCGCCTTCAGCGGTGATGATGTCTGTTGCAAGAACATCATGCTTAACTGTGTCTGCATTTGCGTTGAAGATTGCTTCAATCTTTTCGTTGCCGCTCACATAAATCTTGATTGTGTCCATAACCTCAAAGCCTGCGTCCTTACGCATGGTCTGAATCTTTGAAATAAGCTCTCTTACAAAGCCTTCTTCAATGAGTTCGGGAGTGAGGTTTGTGTCAAGAACAACGGTAACACCCTTGTCGCTTTCTGCACGGAAGCCTTCCTTCTGAACTGTTTCAATGAGAAGGTCTTCAACAGCGAGTGCGATTTCTGTATCGCCGACTGTGAATGTGATTGCGCCCTTTTCGTCAAGCTCTGCCTTTGCAGCTGAACCGTCAAGAGAAGCGAGCTTTTCTCTGATTGCACCGAGAAGCTTGCCGTACTTGGGTCCGAGAGTCTTGAGCTGGGGCTTGAAGCTGTATGAAACATAGCCCGATGAGTCGGTTACGAATTCAAGCTCCTTAACATTAAGCTCATCCTCAATGATTTCGCAATATTCTCTGTCGAGAGTCTTTGCGGCAGTAACGAAAATCTTGCCGAGAGGCTGTCTGTTCTTGATGTTTGCTGTGTTTCGTGCAGCACGGCCGAGAACAACAACATTGAGAACCTCGTCCATTGAAGCTTCAAGCTCTTTGTTGATGTAATCGGGATTTGCAACGGGATAATCGCAAAGATGAACGCTGATGGGAGCATCCTTATCAACGCTGCCGACGAGGTTGCGGTAGATATCGTCTGCCAAGAAGGGAATCATGGGAGCAGCAAGCTTGCAAACGGTTACAAGAGCTGTGTAAAGAGTCATGTAAGCGTTAATCTTATCCTGCTCAAGACCCTGTGCCCAGTAACGTTCTCTGCCTCTGCGGACATACCAGTTACTCATGTCATCAACGAAGCTCTGGAGTGCCTTTGCAGCTTCGGGGATTGCGTAACTGTCAAGATAACCGTCAACCGTGTTAATCAGAGTGTTGAGCTTTGAAAGAAGCCACTTATCCATGATGGAAAGCTTATCGTAATCAAGAGTATGCTCTGTGGGGTTGAACTTATCGATGTTTGCATAGAGAACGTAGAACGCATAAGTGTTCCAGAGAGTACCCATAAACTTACGCTGACCTTCAACAACTGCCTTGCCGTGGAAACGGTTGGGAAGCCAGGGTGCGGAGTTTGTATAGAAATACCAACGGATTGCGTCTGCACCGTAGGTTGAAAGTGCATCAAAGGGGTCAACAGCGTTGCCCTTGGATTTTGACATCTTCTGACCGTTTTCGTCCTGAACAAGACCGAGAACGATAACGTTCTTATAGGGGGACTTGTCAAAGAGAAGGGTTGAGATTGCCATAAGTGAATAGAACCAGCCTCTTGTCTGGTCAACAGCCTCGGAGATGAATTCTGCGGGGAACTGCTGTTCAAAGAGGTCCTTATTCTCAAAGGGATAGTGGTGCTGAGCGAAGGGCATTGCACCTGAGTCATACCAGCAGTCGATAACCTCGGGAACACGCTTCATTTCCTTACCGCACTTTTCGCACTTGATTGTTACATCGTCGATGAACGGACGGTGAAGCTCGATATCGTCGGGGCAATTGCTGCTCATTGACTTGAGTTCTTCGATTGAACCGATTGAATGTCTGTGACCGCATTCGCATTCCCAGATGTTGAGGGGAGTACCCCAGTAACGGTTACGGCTGATGCCCCAGTCCTGAATATTTTCAAGCCAGTCGCCGAATCTGCCTTTACCGATGCTTTCGGGAATCCAGTTAACGGTGTTGTTATTCTTAACAAGATTATCCTTAACGGCTGTCATCTTGATGAACCAGGATTCTCTTGCGTAGTAGATGAGGGGAGTGTCACATCTCCAGCAGAAGGGATAGTCATGCTCGAACTTGGGAGCTGAGAAGAGCTTGCCTTCGCTTTCGAGGTCAACGAGGATTTTGGGGTCTGCATCCTTAACGAACATTCCTGCATAGGGAGTGTCGTCGGTCATATTACCCTTGCCGTCAACAAACTGAATGAAGGGAAGGTCGTAAGTTCTGCCGACCTTTGCGTCGTCTTCACCGAATGCGGGAGCGATGTGAACGATACCTGTACCGTCGCTCATGGTAACATAATTGTCAACGGTTACGAAGTGAGCTTTCTTATTCTGCTTCTTTGCAACTTCGCCTGCACAGGCAAAGAGAGGCTCGTATTCCTTGCCTTCGAGGTCTGTGCCTGCATAGGTTTCAAGGATTTCGTATGCTTCAACGCCGTTTTCTTTGTCAGCAAGTGAACCGAGAACATTGTCAAGCAGAGCCTTTGCCATGTAGTATGTGTAGCCGTCTGCAGCCTTAACCTTGCAGTAGGTTTCTTCGGGGTTTACGCAGAGGGCACAGTTTGAGGGAAGAGTCCAGGGAGTTGTTGTCCATGCAAGGAAATAAGCGTCTTCGCCGATAACCTTGAAGCGTACAACTGCCGAACGCTCCTTAACTGCCTTGTAACCCTGAGCAACTTCGTGAGATGAAAGGGGGGTTCCGCATCTGGGGCAGTAGGGAACAATCTTGAAGCCTTTGTAGAGAAGACCCTTGTTCCAGATTTCTTTGAGTGACCACCAGATGGATTCGATGTAGCTGTTGTGATAGGTAACATAGGGATTATCCATGTCTGCCCAGAAACCTACTGTTCCCGAGAAGTCTTCCCACATACCCTTATATTTCCAAACGCTTTCCTTACATCTGCCGATGAAGGGTTCAAGACCGTAGTTTTCAATCTGTTCCTTGCCGTTGATGCCGAGCTGTTTTTCGATTTCAAGCTCAACGGGAAGACCGTGGGTATCCCAACCTGCTTTTCTGGGAACCATATAGCCCTTCATTGTGCGGTATCTGGGAATCATATCCTTGATAACACGGGTCAGAACGTGGCCGATATGGGGTTTGCCGTTAGCGGTGGGAGGGCCGTCATAGAAGGTATAAGTGGGGCAGCCCTTTCTTTCTTCGATGCTCTTTTCAAAAATCTTGTTTTCTTTCCAGAAATCAAGCACGGCTTTTTCTCTGGCAACGAAATCGAGATTTGATGAAACTTTCTCGTACATTCTTTATTCCTCCGTCAAAAAAATAACCTCGCCCCGAACGGACAAGGGAGCAATTTGTCTTTATATAATAATGTTTTAATTAAAATAAAGTATATCACAGGGTTTACGGCTTGTCAATAATTGATAATGCCTGCAAACAATCAAAAATTACAAAAAAGCCTTCAAAAATAACATTTTATTTGCAAAGTGTGACGTTTGTGGTATATTATAATTAGTCGACGGATACATTCCGTTGAAATTTTAAGAAAGTAGGGTAAAAAACATGAAAAGACTTCTCACATTTTTTGCAGCAATCACAGTTTTCATAATTGCGGCGATACCTGCGTTTGCGGATATGGACGGACCGTCATACCCCAGATATACGGTATATGTTACGAATAAGAACGGTGCAAATTTTTATCAGATGAATTACGAGGATGATGTTTTCGAAGAAACAGAGTATGTAATTCCTGTGGGCGAAGAAGTAGAAATTAACGGAGAATATTATTTCAACGGAGAATACTACGGTGTTACCACATATAACCAAAATTTCGGCTATATCAAACTTGATGATGTTTCCGATGACAGAGCTGAAATACCTGTTGAGGATGCATACGAATTGGAAAAACCCGAAACAGTTGTTGTTATCAATCCTGACGGTGTTTATCTCAGAAGTGCTCCTTCAATGACGGGTGAAATCGTTTCGGGAAAAATTGATTTCGGAACGGTGATTACATATAGTATGGGAAGTAATGAATATTTCCCTGCATGGTCATATGTTACTCACAACGGTGAAAGCGGTTGGCTTTATACAGTTCAGTACGGTTTTGATAACATCTATAACTGTGCAAATATTGTTTCCGATGATCCCGAGGATGAATACTTCAGAAGCGGCAGAATTATGACTGTTACAGACGGACTTCAGCTCACAAAAAATCCCAATCCGGAATCAGAAAAAAATTCGGAAAAGATACCTGCAGGAACAGAGCTTGAGTTTGAGTGGTATTTCAGCTTTGCAAAATCAGAGGCAGTATATGTTGAATACAAGGGCGTTAAAGGTTGGCTTTACACCGGATATGATTTTGAAACTCAGGCATCATATTATTCGGAAAATGAAGTTTTGGTAAATCCGAATGGCGAAAAAATATATCTCTATGATTTCCCGAACGGAGAAAAAACAGATATTTGTATTTCCGAAAAAGCGTTTCTGAAATACGATTACTCGGCAACTCAAACAGAATATGTTGAAGATGACCTGATTTATCACGAATGGTTTAGAGTAACGGTTGACGGTAAAATCGGTTGGCTTCTTTCAAGTTCAGATAAAAATACAGAATTTTTTAATGTGTACAGCTATGAAAACGGAACTATTTATACGCTCAAAGAAAAAGTGCTTTATTCAGAGGCTGATAAATCTGCAGCAACAGATGTAATAATTCCTGCAGACATCGAGATTCCTTTCGAAAAGGAGCTTAACATAAGCAAATATGACGAGGAAATAAACGAGTATATTGTTAACGATAACTGGTGTTATGTAGAATTCAACGGCAAAAAGGGTTGGATTTTGACTGACTGTGTAGAAGAAAAAGAAGAAACTATTATTACAAGTTACAGCGATGAGCCTAATATAATGTATATAGAAGCCGCATCGGTGTATGAATATTATTCCGAATCAAGTGAAATTATTTCGGAAATCACAGAGGATACTGCAGTAGATGTTAAATATATCTATTTGGGAAATCACGGAGACTCATCGTTTTACCGTGTCGAATATAACGGAATAAAAGGTTGGGTAAAAGAAGAAAATATCCTGTACAAAGATGAATTCAAAGAAAAAGTATGGCAAAGAGAAGAAAACAAGCATCTTCAAGAAGATGAATTCAATGTTGTGTTTAAGAATCTTTTAAAGGAAATTACCGCCGCAGAAGAAGAAACTGAAACCGAAACTCAGGAAGCACAGCTTGCTTCCGTTTCGCCTAACACAATTATCATCGGATGCATCGCAGGTGCGGTTATTCTCGGACTTACTGCGGTTGTAGTCGTCATTCTTATAAACAAGAAGAAAAAGTCGGTTGAATAACAGCCGCTCAGAGGGTATAAAATGGGTGCAAAAAAATTAAAGACAACTGAAAATACAGGTGCAGGCTGGCTGTATTTTTATGTTCATTTTGTGACAGAGGTAATCTGTTTTTACTGCCTTGAAAAGCAGATAGGGGACAGCGCTTTTCTTTGGATTTTTCCGTTCATATATGATGCGATTGCCTTTGTGCCGCAGTCAATTATAGGTTACATAAGCGACAAATTCCCGAAAATTCAGATGGGTACAATCGGTATTGTCATGATGGCGGCTGCGGGTGTTTCGTTTTGGCTCGGAATTCTGCCCGGTAAATACGCAACGCTGATTATTCTTTGCATAGGCAATGCCTGCGTTCATGTTAACGGTGCAGAGGTAACGCTCAGATGCTCAGACGGTAAGCTCTCTCACAGCGCAATCTTCGTTTCGGGCGGTTCGTTCGGTGTAATAACGGGCAAGCTTCTTGCAAAATCCGTGATACCGTATTGGGCAATAATCATTCTTGTTTTAACGGGAATTCCTTTTGTGATGCTTGCGGAATACTACAGAAAATCCGCCGATAAATCCGAAAACCCCTGCAGCAAATTCAATTATGTAAATGATAAAATTCCCGCCATGGCAGCAATTTTGCTTTCCGTGCTCATAGTTGCGGTAAGAGGATATATGGGCTACGGCATTCCCACATCATGGAATAAAACCGTTTTCCAGTCGGTTATGCTTTATGTTGCAATGGGTGTCGGCAAAGCGGCAGGCGGAATGATTGCAGACCGTTTCGGCGTTAAGAAAACAGCTATGATAAGTGCGGTGGCGGCATTGCCGTTCCTTTTCCTCGGCGATAATATGATGCTTGTTTCTCTTATCGGAGTTATGTTTTTCAGCATGACGATGTCAATTACGCTTGCACTTCTTGTGTCTGTGCTGCAGAAAACTCCGGGTCTTGCCTTCGGATTCACAACAATCGGACTTTTCCTCGGCACAGCACCGATATTCTTCTTCAAATTCACAACAACTCTTTCAAACTGTATTGTGATTGCGGTGCTGACGGTGCTTTGTCTCATTGCCATGCAGTTAATCATCAGAAAGGACGGAAGGGCACATGAATGATATAAAATTTATTGTTAATGAGTTGCTTCTTTTCAGCACAAAAACGGAGCTTATTGTTCTGGGAGTTACCGTTGCGGTGATTATCGGATTATCCGTTATATTTGCCGTAAAAGAAACAAAGAAGAACAAAACGGAGAAGGATAATGCTTAATCTGTTGCCTTACTATATGATACGAAGCCTTGCCTGTACCCTTATTATTGAAATTGTTTTTTCGCTTATCCTCGGAGTAAGGAACAGGAAAGACATTGTCAACATTGCACTTGTCAACATCATGACTAATCCGATAGTTGTTTCTGTTTCGTTTGTAACGGGATTTGTTTACGGCAGCGATGCAAGGCTGATTGCTTTGGTTATTCTTGAAATTTTTGCACTTGTTTCCGAGGGCTTTGTCTATATCAGGACTCTGAGATACGGAAAAATAAATCCGTTCCTGCTTTCTCTGCTTCTCAACGGAGCATCCTACGGAATAGGACTTATAATAAACAAAATCATTTAAAGGGATTATTCTCGCTGCCCCGCAGTAAAGTATGTCCGTGTTAACGGGTAAAAAAAGGGGCTGTCTCACTAAGCGAAGAATAAAAGAAACAGAATAAATAAAGAGCGACTTGCATCGGAATTTACACCTTCGCAAGTCGCTTTTTATTGCGTTTTAGAATAAAACTGCCGTTTTTTTCGGTTTGGCGTATACACATACGCCTTGCATCGGAAGAAAACGACTTCTTCATCTTATTGAGACAGCCACTTTTGCTATTTAGTAACCTTGCGGACATCCTCTTCCTTGCCGAGAACAAGAAGATGTTCATCTTTTTCAAAGCGGCTTTCACCTGAAATAACGGGAGTGACAACGCCGTTTTTCTTTGTCGCGAGCACGGCAAGATTATACTTGACTCTGAAATTCAGTTCCTTGACGGTTTTTCCTGCCCAGCGGTCAAGAACATCAATTTCAAAAATCGAATAATCGCTGCCGAGATTGATATAGTCAAAAATATGCTCGCTGCTTTCTCTTATCGCATAGCGTTCAGCCATGTTTTTTTCGGGATAGATAACGGCATCCGCACCGTTACGCAGAAGGAATTTTTCCTGAATATCCCTGTCAGCCTTGCTGATAACTCTTTTTGCACCGCATTCCTTGAGCAAACTTGTTATTTCAAGGCTGTTCTGGAAGTTTTCGCCGATGCAGACAAAGCATGAGTCAAAAGAAGGAATATCAAAGGTTTTGAGCACCTCTATATTCGTGCAGTCGCCGATTTTTGCGCTCACAACATAGGGGAGCATATCTTCAATTGCTTCCTCTTTTTCATCAACAATCATGATTTCGCAATTCATTTTTGCGAGACTCTGGCAGAGATGGTGTCCGAAATGGCCCATGCCGATTATAAGAAATGATTTCATATTTTCACCTTATCCTATAGTTATTTTTTCTCTGGGATTTTTGACGGGAGGTGCAGCTTTTTTCTCCATGAGAGCAAGTGCAAACGAAACGCTGCCCACTCTGCCGCAGAACATAAGGAACGCAACGATAAGCCTTGATGCCGTTGCGAGGTCACGGGTTATGCCGGTAGTCATGCCGACTGTTCCTATCGCAGAAACACATTCGAAAATTATATCGCCGATATTTATATCCGGCTGAATTGCAAGAATGGCAATGATTCCGATGATTGCAAGGCTCATGTTCGTGAAAACAACGGAGCTTGCTTTGTGGATAGCATCCTTTTCAAGGCGTCTGCCGAAAATGCCCTTCGACTGGCGGTGGGTTATGCCGTTAAAGGTTGAAATCGCAATAACTGCAAGGGTTGTTGTTTTGATACCGCCTGCGGTTGAACCCGGCGAACCGCCGATAAACATAAGGAACACCGTCATTATCTTGCTCGCTGGTGCAAGTGCACCGGTATCGGTTGAGTTGAAGCCTGCCGTTCTTGCGGTAACAGAATCAAATATTGAATTGAGAATGCTCTGACCGACTCCGACTCCCTCGTTGGTGAAGTTATATTCAAAAATAAAAAACAGAATTGCGGGAACAACAAGCAGAATTGCCGTAACAGTCAGAACAAGCTTGGTGTGAAGCTGATAATACTTGAATTTGAATTTTTTTCTGCTGATATCGTCCCAAACAAGGAAACCGATACCGCCGATTATAACAAGAAAAGATATTGTGAGAATAACAACGGCATCATCCGCAAAGGGAACAAGAGAAGTGTATTTTTCTTTTATGCCCATGAGGTCGAAGCCTGCATTACAGAATGCTGAAATTGAGTGAAAAACGGAATACCATATACCTTTTGCCCATCCGAATTCGGGAATAAATCTTGTTGCAAGCAAAAGAGCGCCGATGCCTTCAAAAATCGCCGTGCCTGCAATGATTTTTTTGGTGAGGTTCATAATTCCGCCGATGTGTTCGGTGTTGATGCTTTCAACCATAACCTCCCTTGCACGCAGACCCATCTTTTTCTTGAGAAGCATGGAGAAGGTGGTGGCGATGGTCATGAATCCCAGGCCGCCTGTCTGGATGAGTGTGATTATGACAATCTGACCGAAAAGAGACCAGGTTGTTGCCGTATCGGTAACAACAAGACCCGTAACGCATGAGGTCGAAACGGCGGTGAACAGAGCCGTCACAAAGCCTGCACTTTCGCCGTTTTTTGATGCAACGGGAAGCATAAGAAGTATTGTGCCGATAATTATAATCGAAATATAACCAAGGGCGATAAGCCGTGTGTGCGAAAATTTTCGTTTCATATAACAACCTCAAATGTGTAATATTGAAATTATACCATAATTATTTTCAACTTGCAATCATCAATGTATAATGATAAAATATATACGGTGATTTTATGGAAAAATATATTGATTTGCATACCCATTCTCTTAAATCCGACGGCTCGATGACTCCAGCGGAGGTTGTGCAGGAGGCAAAAAAAGCGGGACTTGCCGCCATTGCACTTTCCGACCACGATACGATTGACGGAATCCGTGAAGCGATGGCAGAGGGAGAGAAAATCGGCGTTGAGGTTATACCTGCAATTGAATTTTCGGTGCTTTCGGAAACGGAAACTCATATTCTTGGGTATTTTATAGATATTGAAAATCCCGATTTGCTTCGTATCCTCAAAGAGGTTGTTGATTTGAGAATAGAGCGAAATTATGTTACAACCCAAAGACTCAACGAGCTTGGATTTGATATAACTCTCGAAGAAGTAAGGGCACTTGCTCCCAATAATTTTGTCGGCAGAGCACATTTTGCAAGGGTGCTTATGGATAAGGGTTACACCGGAAGCGTTAAAGAGGGATTTGATAAATATATGTCGGTGGGCAAATATGCCTATTGCGAAAAGCAGCGTCTTACCGCCCGTGAAGCGGTGGAGCTTATCGGAAAATGCGGAGGCTTATCATTCCTTGCCCATCCTCATTTAACAAAGCTTTCCGACGAAAGACTGAGGGAATTCCTTACGGAGCTTAAAGGATACGGCCTTTGCGGACTTGAAGGCTATTATACCGATTATACACCCGAAATGCAGGAAAAATATCAGAATTTAGCCGAAGAAATGGGTCTGATGATTTCGGGCGGAACGGATTTTCACGCAAAAATGAAACCGCATATATCAATCGGCACGGGACTCGGCAACATGAAAATTCCGTATTCGGTTCTGGAGAATATGAAGAAAGCATTGTAATATTGTCTCCCTCAAGGAGGCGATGACATCAACTTAAGAAACGGTAAGCCTGACGGCTTACACGGCGGGCTGAGGTCAGCCCGCCCTACGGATTTTGCTTGTTTGATATTCACACATTTCTTGCAGGGCGGATGTTTTTTGCTTTATTAACTTGACAATATTCCTCCGGGTGGGGCTGATACGGTAAAAAAACAGGGACTGATTTTTCGTCAGTCCCTTAATTTTATATCCGATTATCTCTGAACTCTGCCTGAGCCGTCGCCGCCTGCAAGTTTTTCAACCTCTGCAACTCCGATTCTGTTGAAGTCACCTTCGATTGAATGCTTGAGTGCCGATGCGGCAACCGCAAATTCAATTGCACTCTGTGAATCCTTACCGCTGAGAAGTGCATAGATAAGTCCGCCGCCGAAGCTGTCGCCGCCGCCTACACGGTCAACGATGTGAAGGTGATATTCCTTTGAGAAACAATAGTTTTCGCCGTCATAGAGCATACCTGCCCAGTCGTTGTCATTAGCGGAAATTGATGAGCGGAGAGTTATTGCAACCTTCTCAAATCCGAATTTATCGGCAAGCTGTTTTGCAACGGATTTGTAGCCTTCCTTGTTGAGCTTACCGCCGTAGATATCCGTATTTTCAGCTTCAATTCCGAAAACATCCTTTGCGTCTTCTTCGTTTGAAATGCAGACATCAACATATTTGCAAAGCTCGGTCATTGCTTCTCTTGCCTCTGCTCTTGTCCAGAGTTTGCCTCTGTAGTTGAGGTCGCAGGAGATTTTAACACCCTTTGCCTTTGCTGCAATGCAAGCCTGCTTGCAGATTTCAACGAGGTTTGCACCGAGGGCGGGAGTGATGCCTGTGAAATGGAACCAGTCGGCACCGTCAAAGATTGAATCCCAGTCAAAATCCGAGGGGTCGGCTTCCTGAATAGCGGAATGTGCTCTGTCATAGATGCACACGCTTCCTCTCTGTGAAGCACCCTTTTCAAGGAAATAAATGCCTACTCTGTCGCCGCCTCGAACGATTTTGCTTGTGTCAACGCCGAAATAACGGAGCGAATTAACAGCAGCCTGACCGATTGCGTGAGAGGGGAGTTTTGTAACATAAACGGACTCCATGCCGTAGTTTGCAAGTGAAACGGATACGTTTGCTTCACCGCCGCCGAAGGTAGCCTGAAGCTGGTCATCCTGGAAGAAACGGTAATAACCGTTGGGTGCAAGGCGAAGCATGATTTCGCCGAAGGTAACTACTTTTGCCATTATCCTCTTGCCTCCTTAACAATTTCAACCGATTTTTTGCAAAGGTCGATGATTTCATCCCATTTCTGATTGTCAATGAGGTCTGCGGTAACCATATATGAGCCGCCGCAAGCCGCAATAACGGGGCATGAAAGATATTCACCGAGATTTTTGAGAGAAATTCCGCCAGTGGGCATAACCTTGAACATGGGGAAGGGAGCACTCATTGCCTTGATTTTTGCAAGACCGCCGCTCTGCTCGGCAGGGAAGAATTTAAGCACATCAAGACCGAGTCTGTATGCGGTATGATAGTCTGTGGGAGTGGTACATCCTGCGTAGATGGGGATGTTTTTGCTCTGGCAGTACTTAACGATTTCTTCGTCGAGACCGGGAGTAACGATGAATTTTGCGCCTGTTTCGATAGCTTCGTCAACCTGAGAGGTTGATAGCACGGTGCCTGCACCGACGAGCATTTCGGGAACATTTTCGCTCATAAGCTTTATTGCGGTTGCTGCACCTGCCGCACGGAATGTTACCTCCGCAACGGGCACTCCGCCCTCAACGAGAGCCTTTGCAAGAGCAACGGAATCTCTTTCGGGATTATTGAGCTTTATTACGGGCACAACGCCGATTGACATTATTTTTTCCGATATAACATTCATAATATATTTCTCCTGTTCTGTTTTCATATATATTCCGTAGGGCATCCTGCCCTGCAACGGATTTGAAAATCAAGATTTTGCTTTTTCACAGGCTTCGAAAAGTCCGTTGATATAGGTTGCACCGAGTGCACGGTCATAGAGTCCGTAGCCGGGCTTGCCGGTTTCGCCCCAAATCATTCTGCCGTGGTCGGGTCTTACATAGCCGTCAAAGCCTGTTTCAACGAGTGCCTTTGTAATCTCATACATATCAAGGCTTCCGCAGTCTGAAAGATGCCCGCTTTCTTCAAAGCTTCCGTCGGGCATGATAAGGATGTTTCTCATGTGCATGAATGCGATTCTGTCCATTGCGCTGTATTTACGCACCATTGCAACAACGTCGTTTGTTGCGGCACAGCCGAGCGAACCGGTGCAGAGACAAAGGCTGTTTGCGGGACTGTCAACGATGGCAAGCATTCTGTCAAGAGCAGCTTCGTCGGTGATGATACGGGGGAGACCGAAGATGGGATACGGGGGGTCGTCGGGATGAATTGCCATTCTCACGTCACATTCCTCGCAAACGGGAATAACCTTTTTGAGGAAACGCTCAAGGTTTGCCCAGAGACCTTCAGCACCGATTTCGCCGTAAGCGGTGATAAGCTCACGGACCTCATCCTGAGTATAGCTTGAATCCCAGCCGGGAAGATGAATGTCATCTTTAAGGGGATCGAGACCCTTCATCTGTTCCCAATACATAACAAGGCTTGTTGAGCCGTCGGGAGCAGCTTTGTCAAGCTGAGTGCGTGTCCAGTCGAAAACGGGCATGAAATTATATGTTACACACTTGACACCGTATTTTGCACAGCGGCGGATATTTTCGCAGTAAACATCGATGAGCCTGTCAACATCGCCTCTGCCGAGCTTGATATCCTCATGAACGGGAATTGACTCAACAACATCGAAAACAAGGCCGTTGCTGTCGCACTGTTCTTTCATTTTTGCAAGGCTTTCTTCGGGCCATACTTCACCCGGTTTAACGTCGTAAACCGCACTTACGATGCTGTGCATATTGGGAATCTGACGGATAAACTGAAGCGAAACGGGGTCTGATTCGCCGTACCAGCGGAATGACATTTTCATTTGAAACAACCTCCTGAGAGTGATTTGTTGCCGTTTTATTTCAGCATAATTATATCACCAAATGACGGCAATAGCAATTAAAATAATAAAAATAATTATTGAACGGAAAGCGAAAATTATCGGCAGGTATAATTTTTTCTTGCAATTCCCATATATTTGTTATACAATAAATTTATATCCTATAGTCTAAGGAGGATTTCCATGCCAACCTCAAGTATCACCAAAATCAAAACCAAGAGAAGCAATCTTTATCTCCGTGTTGCTAAAGGTCATTTTGCAACAAACCATTCACACAGCAATTATTACATAGATGTTGCCGCACAGAAATCCCGTCTTTCGGAAGCCAAGGCGGTTGCTCAGGAGCTTTGCAGCAACAGTCACTATAAAGTTAAGATTGTTGACACCATTCTCTGCCTTGACGGCACTGAAGTTATCGGTGCATGCCTTGCGGATGAACTCACAAAAAACAACTGGATGAACATTAACGCTCATCAGACGGTTTATGTTGTTACTCCCGAAATGACAAGCAGCTCTCAGCTTATGTTCAGAGATAACATCGTTCCGATGATCAGGGGCAAGCATGTTCTTGTTCTTGCCGTTTCCGTTGCAACGGGCGGTACTGTCAGAGCTGCAATGGAGGCTGTTAAATATTACGGCGGCGAGGTTGTCGGCGTTGCATCGATTTTCGCAACAGCTGATGAAATTGACGGCTATACCGTTAATTCTGTTTTCAACCCCAAGGATTTGCCCGGATATTTCTCGATTCCGTCTCATGAGTGTCCTCTTTGCAAGGAAGGCAAAAAGCTCGATGCTCTCATCAACAGCCACGGATTCTCGAAACTTTAATCGGATAAAAATATGATTTATGCCTGCGGTTTTTACTGCAGGTATTTTTTTATCTCTCGCCCGAACGCAACATCACAAATCGTGTATTTTGTACCGAAAGTATTAAACAATTATACAAACTGTAATGATTATGACAATAAAGAAAAATATGACTAAAAATAATCGGATTTATTCCAAAGTGTATAATATTGTTTTGGAATATTGACAGTGTATACATATTCTATTATAGTTTATATAATCAGTTACATTTTGTTTTAAATGTAACACACGGGAGAGAGAAATATAAAATATGAGAGTGGTATTGTTTTATCCGCAGATAGAAAATTCCTTCAGAGCATCGGCAGTGCCTCTTGGGATTTTATCTATTGCTTCGTTACTCAAATCAGAGGGTCACGATGCAATTATCTGCGACAGATTTTTTACATCGGAAAAAGCCGATGCAACTCTGAAACGCCTTAAGCCCGATATAATAGGTGTTTCCGTTATGTCCAACGTGTTCATAAAAGACGCAATGGATATCGCAGGAGAGGCGAAGAAGCTCGGCATTCCCGTTGTATGGGGAGGCTCGCTTGCTTCGGTTATTCCCGAAGAAATTCTCAGAAGCGGTCTCGGCGATTATGTCAGCTTCAATGAAGGCGAATTCACATGGCTTGAAATGGCAGAAGCTTTTGATAAAGGTGAATCGTTTGATTCAATCAAGGGTCTCGGATACATAAGAAACGGAGAATATATCCGCACTGAAAGCAGGGAGTTTATCGACTTATCCGTTTTGCCGAAGCTTGACTGGACCATTATCGACCCAAAGCAGTATTTCCAGATGGGATACGGCTACGATAAGATGATAACAACATATTTTTCAAAGGGATGCACAGGCAGATGTACTTTCTGCTATAACCGTAAATTCCATTGCTCAACCCGCCGTCAGAGACCTCTTGAGTATGTTATTGATGAGATGCGGTATCTGATTGATAAACACGGTGCGGGAGGCTTTGATTTTACTGATGACCTTATGTTTACAAACCGAGGTCAGGTTGACGAATTCTGCAACGCAATGATCGACAGCGGACTTAATACAAAATGGAGCGGTTACCTGAGTATCGGTGTTGTCAACGATGCAGAGGGATATGAGCTGCTTTATAAGTCGGGATGCAGGTCGATGATTTACGGTGTTGAATCAGGCTCGCCGAAAATTCTCAAAAGCGTCGGCAAAAACATGAAGCTTGATAAAATCAGGAGCAACATTGAGCTTTGCGCAAAGTCGGGAATTGTTCCGATTGTTATGTTCATGCTTGGCTTCCCCGATGAAACCGAAGAGGATATAAAGGCAACAATCAACCTTGCAAAAAGCCTTGAGGGCGGAATGGTTGTGTTCGGATTTTATACTCCGATTCCCGGCTCGGTAATGTATGAACAGCTTGTTGAAAGCGGAAAAATCGTTCCGCTTAAAACTCTTGAAGACCATGCAAATGTTAACTTTGCGGAGCAGGTTTCCGTTAATGTTTCTGCTGTTCCTACCCTTGAGCTTTCGGTAATCAGAAAATATTTCCGCCTGAGAGGTCTGACATATAAGAGCACAAATTCATCCGATGAACAGCTTCTCAAGGTTATAAAAAATACAGTCAAATCCATGTCGGGAAGAGGAATAAAGCATTTTATCAGAGGCGGATTTTACAGCTTCTTCAGTCTGGCATCTGCGTTCAAAATGTTCCTTCATCCGAAAATCCGTAAGAAATACGGCTTGTATTTCACAAAATAAAACCAACGCTGTGTCGGCACTCCGATGCAGCGTTTTTCTTGTTGCTTTTATCGCGAGGAAATATTATACTTAATATATACTGATTCGAAGAGGTGCTGTTATGAATTTTACTGTTTCGGGCGGAAATAAAAACGCTGATATAAAGCTGACACAGAATATAAGCGATAATATTTTGTCCGTTGATTTAAAAATGACCATGCCGACTCCCGAAATCCCCGAGCCGTTATTAATAAAATGGCATTTCAGTGTAAAGGATTGCTGTTCAACATGGAATCCCTCGCTTCTCGATATTCACGGACTTGCATACGATTGGGGCAAGATTGAGGTGCAGTCGCGTCTTGCTTCGTGGATGCCCGTGCAGGAGCTTATTTCCAAAAACGGAACAAACAAGCTTTGCATAGCGGTTTCCGACGTTGATACTCCCATGAGCATAAAAACGGGTCTGTGCGAAGAGGATGCAACAATCGAATGCGAAATTGAGTTTTTCACAAAACCGACATCGCCGACAGACAGCTACAGTGCGGTAATCAGGCTTGATATGCGTGACATTCCTTATTATGACAGCATTCGTGAAACCGCCGGCTGGTGGGAAAATGAATGCGGATATAAGCCTGCATATGTGCCTGAAAGTGCAAAAATGCCCATGGATTCTCTCTGGTACAGCTTCCACCAGAATCTCAGCAGAGAAGAAATCATCAAGGAATGCAGGGCATCGAGGGAGCTGGGTCTGGAAACCGTTATCATCGATGACGGCTGGCAGACCGATAACTACTACAGAGGATATGCTTATTGCGGCGACTGGCAGGTTGCACCCGAAAAGATTGGTGATATGGCATCTCTTGTTGATGAGCTTCACGGCATCGGTATGAAAGTTATGCTCTGGTATTCGGTGCCGTTCATGGGCATCTATACCGAAAAATACAAGGAATTCGAGGGAATGTTTCTTGAAGGGTCGGGCAATGACAAAACATTCTTCGGTCTTGACCCCCGATATAAAAAGGTCCGTGAATACCTTGTCAGTGTCTATGAAAACGCCGTAAGAGATTGGAAGCTTGACGGTCTCAAGCTCGATTTCATTGATTCATTCGTGCTTAAAGGGAAGTCCCTTGAATACGATGAAAAGCGTGATTATCAGTCGCTTGAGGATGCTGTTCATGTGCTCATGATCGAAATTAAATCCGTTCTGACTGAAATCAATCCCGAAATTCTGATTGAGTTCCGTCAGTCATATGTCGGACCGTCAATCCGTAAATACGGAAATATGCTCCGTGTCGGCGACTGCCCGTGCGATATCCTCAAAAACCGTGTGGGAATTATGAATCTGCGTATGACTTCGGGCAAAACCGCAGTGCATTCCGATATGCTTATGTGGAATGTTGAGGATACTCCAGAAAATGCCGCTTTGCAGTTTGCAAGCATTCTTTACGGTGTACCGCAGGTTTCGGTGCGTGTTGACAAGCTCCCCGAAAATCATTACAGAATGCTGAAATTCTATATTTCATTCTGGAAAGAATGGAAAGATGTGCTCCTTGAAGGCAGGCTGACAGCGAAAAATCCCGAATCCAACTACAGTCAGGTCAGTTCCGTGCTTGGTGACAAGGCGGTTGTAACGGTTTACACAAATCCCGTTGTTGAGTTATCGGCAGCGGAAACGGCAGCCGTTAATGCGTCGGGTTATGAGTCGCTGATTGTAAAAGGCGGAGAAAACAGGAACTATAAAACGGTAAACTGCATGGGTGAAGAAATCTCAGGCGGAGTTATCACCGACCCTGTTGCCGAAATATACGTACCCGTATCGGGAATGATATTCATAAAATAAAACAGAATTCAATTCGTTCCAAGCTCGTTTGTGATTATCGGCATATCCGCCGTTCTTGGTTCGGAATATAAAAGGAGAAAGAAAATGAATATACTTATAATTGACGGTCAGGGCGGTCAGCTCGGAGGTCAGATAATAAAAGCGGTTATCAGCAGATATCCCGATATTGATTTGACGGCAGTGGGAACAAACGCTGCCGCCACAACAGCGATGGTCAAAGCGGGAGCAAAGAAAGCGGCAACGGGTGAAAATCCGATAATCGTTGCCTGCAGAAAAGCTGATGTTATTATCGGCCCCATCGGAATAGTTATTGCCGATGCTCTGCTCGGAGAAATTACTTCCGAAGCGGCAAAAGCAGTCGGAAGGAGCAGTGCGGTGCGTATTCTCATTCCGATAAACAAATGTGAAAACCTCGTTGCGGGTGTTACAAATATTACACTTACGGCTCTGATTGAAGATGCTCTGTCGAAACTTGACGGAATTATAAATAACCACTTGAAATAATGCTTTTCCGATGATATAATAGTTTTGTTATTCAGAAGAATGGCAACGGAACAGAAGTTCCTTTTCAACAATATTGAATCTGTAATTATGCGATGCTATGAAGGTGTTGTTTTCTCTGAAGGGATAACTGCACCTTCTTTTTTGCACAGAAAGGAACATCTATGAAAAAACAAAATCAGCTTATCAATCTCGCTCTTGCGGCAATGTTTCTTGCACTTGCGTTTGTTATGCCGTTTCTGACGGGTCAGGTTCCGCAAATCGGTTCTATGCTCTGCCCGATGCATATTCCCGTCATTCTCTGCGGATTTGTCTGCGGCGGACCGTGGGGTCTTGCCGTCGGATTCATCGCACCGCTTCTTCGCTCGATGACGTTAGGGATGCCTGTGATGTATCCCAATGCTTTTGCAATGGCGTTCGAGCTTGCGGCATACGGATTAATCAGCGGTATTTTATACCGTGTATTCCCGAAAAAGAAGGGTTACATATATCTTTCGCTCATCATCTCAATGATTATCGGCAGACTTGTCTGGGGTGCGGTTCAGTTCTGCTGTATGGGGCTTGATGCTTCAAAGTTCGGCTTCGGTGCATTCTGGGCAGGTGCGGTAACAAATGCATTGCCGGGAATTATCCTTCAGATAGTGCTTATACCCGTTGTTGTTATGCTTCTCGAAAAAACAAAAATCATCGGCAAGAGGCAGTAATGGATAAAAAAGAGGTTGCGGCATTCTTTGATTTTCTTGCTCCCTCGTGGGATGCGGATACGGTAAAATGCCATCAAAAAATTGACAGGATACTTGATATTGCCGGAGTAACGGAAGGGAAAACGATTCTCGATGTTGCTTGCGGTACGGGTGTTCTTATTCCAGAATATATAAACAGAAATATCAAAAGCTATGTCGGAATTGACATCTCACACAATATGATTGAAATTGCAAAAAGTAAGTTTTCCGGATGCGATAATGTTGAATTAATCTGTGCCGATGCGGAAATCTTCGGTTTCAAAAACAGGTTTGACTGCATTGTTATTTACAACGCATTTCCGCATTTTGCAAACCGCAGTATTCTCTTTGAAAATCTCGCTGAGCATCTTAGTGATAACGGCAGAATAACGATAGCTCACTCCATGAGCAGAGAAGCTCTGATTAAACATCATTCGGGCAAAGCGAAAGATGTTTCGTCAATTCTGCCTGAAGCTGATGAGCTTGCGGAAAAGATGAAGCCTTATTTTGATATTGATACGGTGGTTTCAAACAGTGATATGTATGTGATTTCAGGAAAAACCAATCGGTTTCACTCAATTAACGGGTGAAGTGTTTTCCTGAATGCGAAAGTCGCCGAAGATATTGTTTTTGAAAGCGCATTTATATTGAAACAAAAATAACCCTTGGAATCAACCGATTCCAAGGGCTTTTGTTTGATGTTCAGCCTGACATTTCATTTTTCCGAAATTCTGATTTTTGCAACCGTTATCTTGTAGGTTGACTCGTAACACGGAGGATTGTTGACATAGTAAAGAGTAGTGCCGTCTCCGGAGAAGAACAGTGACGGACTGTAACCGCATCTTTCGTAAGGGTCAAGTGAATACGGAATGGGGTTATCAATCGGTGCAAAGGTTTTGCCGTAATCAAAGCTGATGAACATATCCGTACCCGTGTCGCTTGAGCCTCTGACGGGGTGCTTGCCGACAACAACGAGCGTTCCGCATTCACCGCCCACGGGTGTCCACGCAGCATAAGGTGATGAACCGAAGGTTTTGCCTGCGGCGGAAACAATCTCGCCGTAATCCGAAACATCGCCCCAATCGTCGAGAGAAGTTGTTCTTTTGCAGTAAATCGGATTCATAAAAATACCGACCATTTCGTAAACCATAAAATATTCGCCGTTGCCCATTTTGGTGAGCGATACCATACCCGGCCTGAGCGATGAATCGGAGCAGGCAACACATTCGAACTTTTCGCTCCAATTAACAAGGTCGGTTGTGTATTTATATACAAGCTTCTGCGAATGCTCTGGGTCGGAATCATCGGAATAGAAGCAGAAAAGTCTGCCTGTTTCTTCCTCATAAATCAAATACGGCTCCCATACGCCCCATTCCGTTCCGCCTGCCTTGTCAACGTTGCAGAAAGCATTGAAAGATTTTCCCGCATCAGTGCTCGAATAAAGCGTTATCGTGCTGTCGGTAACACCTTCGCCGTATATCGACGTTGCGGCGAGAATGATTGTTCCTTTTTCGAAATCACCGATATCGGCAGGCAGTTCATAAAGGAACGGCATCCATTCATTCCAATAGCCCTCGTTCAGGTTATCCTTGACGGTGCATACGTATTGCCAGGTTTCTGCATCGTCGTTGCTCCCGTATACGGGATATGTGTCGCCCCATTTCTCGAATGTTGCGAGCAGCCTGCCGTTATCGGCTTCGTTTTTCTGATAACGGAGCTTTATGATTGACGGGTATTCAACCACGTTTGCGTTGTTGTCTGCAGGAACATATATATCGTTCACTGATTCAACCTCAAACTCAATCGGCAGATGCTTGTATTCAAAATTCAGACTAATCGGAAGCAGCGTTCCGAAAAATGTAAGCAGTGCAAGCAGAATACGGAAAAGTACCATTTTTTCAACCCCATCATTTTAAGATTGTCATAAGTATTATATCATAAAAATGTCTCTTTTCAACAGCCTCTTCCGAGTATTGCTCCGAAAAAAACAACCCTTGGAATCGGTTGATTCCAAGGGTTTTCGATAATCCCCGTTCGGGATTGATTATCTCTTTGAGAACTTGAGTGTGATTAAAGCATCTTGTTTTTGCTTGTCATAACCTGCCGTAGCTTGTTAATTCGCTCAGATTGACATTGACAAACGGTCAAAAAGTCAATAAAAAGGTGTTTGCCGTAACTTGCCACAGTTTGTAACCGACCCCCAAAAAGTTCGAATATCCTGACTTGTTGACAAAATATTGACATTTTATTTCCCTTTCAAATAACGTTTCATCAGAAAAGTACAGAAATAGGGAAAGGTTGTGATTCTATCCGAGAAGCCTATGTTCCCGCCGGTCAGCTTGATGCCGCTTCGGATATCCGTGTATTTGTCACTTTCGATAAGTGTACGCAAGGACTTTGATTTCCCGTTTGCCGCTTTAACCTCAACAGGAATAAGCTCATCTGCAGTTCTGACGAAGAAGTCTTCTTCAAGGGTTGAGTCCTCACGCTTATAATAATACAAGTTCAGGCCGCTCTTTTTGAATGCTTCAGCAACCATATTTTCGTATAATGCACCCTTATAGACTCCGAGATTTTTGTTAGCACGCAAATCATCCTGAGCCTCTTCATCAAGCATTGCAACAAGCAGCCCGGTGTCTCCGAAATAGAGTTTATATTTTGTTTCGTCATAGTTTCCGGTGAGAGGCAGTTCAGGGAAGTTCAGGCAATAGCAGATGTTAATCATACCTGCATCGCAAAGCCATTCAATGCAACCTCTGTAGTCTTTGAACCTGGCACCTGATGCAACCTTGGAAATCTGAAACTTCTTATTATCCTTTGCAAGCTGAGGCGGAATCTGATTGAATACGTTCAGAATTCGTGCCTGATCCATTCCTTCGGCATATTTTCGGATATCTTCTTTATAGTCGGCTATGAGCTGACGTTGAACATCAAGAGAGCCTTCAAACGTGCCTTTAGCAATGTATTCTCTGACAACTGCAGGCATACCGCCGAGAATACTGAAATCCAGAAACAGAGAATTGCACACACTGAGCTCAAGCTCATTGAATGGTGTCAGGGTTTTCATATGATTCAGCAGATTTTCGGTGAAATCATCGCCATATCCCTTTGCCCATAAAAATTCCTCAAAATCAAGCGAATACATTTCATAGTCTGTTTTGTAGCCAACACTGTTGCTTTCGATTTTGCGATAGTTGATTCCAAGCATAGAACCGCTGCATATAACGTCAAACCTGCCATCAATTTTAAAGAACTTCAAGGCAGTAGAGATTTCAGGAAATTCCTGCAACTCGTCAAAAAAAATCAGGGTATTGCCTTCCTCAAATCTTTTTGAAGGATCAAGCAAAGAAATGTTTTTGATAATGTCGTCGGCTTTGTATCCGTCTGAAATAATCATTTTATATTTAGGTTCTTCAACAAAGTTAATCTCAATCAGATTCTTATAGTTTGCTTTTGCGAAAGTTCTTATTGACTCGGTTTTTCCCACCTGTCGGGGACCTTTGATGATCAGCGGCTTTTTGTCAGGATTATTTTTCCATTCTGAAAGAAAAATGTCAACTTTTCGTTTTAAATAAACCATATTATCCTCCGAATAAGATATTTACAGTAACATTATACACATAATTCGGCTGAAAAGTCAATGAAATTGCAAAAAAATGAGCGAATAATTCACGAAATTCACAAAAAGATGAGCGAATAATTCCAGAAACACGCAAAAACATGAGGCAAATCTAATGTTGACATCGGGTTCTGACAGAATTATAATTATCCTATACAGAAATAAAGGAGAAAAGCTATGAATACGTTTGATAATCTTTTCAGCAGAAGATCAATCCGTACATATAACGGCGAAAACATAACGGAATCCGAACTAAATCTGATTCTCAAAGCAGCTTACGCATCACCTGTCGGCAGAGCACTTTTTGACACGCTGAACATTACGGTTATCAGCAACCGTGAGTTTCTGAACAAGTGGGAAGACTACTGCGAAAGCCAGACCGAACGCAGACCTTTCTACGGTGCACCGACTGTTGTTCTTGTTTCATCACTCATTCCCTCAACCGACCTCAAAAGCGTTAATGTGAACTTCTCAAACGCTGCAATTCTTGTTCAGAATATGGCAATCGCCGCTACCGAACTTGGTATAGGCTCCTGCCACATCTGGGGTGCAGTCAGATTTCTCAACGATAATGAGGAGCTTCTGAAAGAACTCAACCTCCCCGAAGGGATGGTTCCCTGCTGTGCAATCATTCTCGGTCACACAGACGAGAAATACGAACTGCGTGATATCCCCGAAAACAAAATCAAAACCAATTTCATTAAATAAACACAAATGCTCCGCAGAGATTTTCTGTGGAGCATTTTATGTCATGACCCTCGAAACGAAAGGAGGACGGAATTATCGTATAAATGTCTCGTGTGTGAATTTTGCACCGAGACGGAAACCGGAAACGAAAGAATCGGTGAGGCTTCGGCTTGTGAATTCAATGTATTTGTCCGTGTATTTCAGAAACAACGCTTTTTCATCACCTGTCAGCTTATCTGAAATCTGCTTTTCAAGCTCGGTCAGATCATTAAGTTTCCTCTTCAATTCCGCACCGAATTCAGGATTATACGACTGCGGCTCAAGGTTTCCATAATATAAATCTTCAATAAAACCCATATAATCTCCGTTCCGACAATTAATGTTTCTTCTGTAGAATATTATATCGGATTTCATGGCTCACGTCACGTTTCAAAGCGCACAATCTTTAACGCGAATTCAGCATTATGGCCTCTGTAGCGCACAAAAGCCGATGGTTCAACTCCATCGGCTCTTTCTGATATATTAATTAAAAAGATTATAAACCGCACCAAGCAGCTTGTAAAAGCCTACTGCAAGCGGATTCAGAACATCCCAGAACCATTCCTCATAAACAACAGTCCATTTATAGGGCACTCTGTAAAGATAGAGCAATTCGCAGTCCGAAAGAAGGTTTGTTCCGCCTTCCGAAAACAGAACGGCATTCATTTCTTTAAGATCATTGTGAAGCTTTTCGCCCTCCGACATCCAAACATACGGGAACTGACAGCGTGAAAATTCGCCCCGTTTGTTTGCGGCTTTCCAGTATCTCCACGAAAGCTCC
>JAZQLN010000019.1:0-15580 GCA_045542715.1 Acutalibacteraceae bacterium | reverse complement strand
CAAAATAAAACAGCCGCTCGGGAGCGGCTGCCGGTGACAGTAATGCGCTGCTAAACCTTCAGAGCCCCTTTTAGGGACAAAGCCAGTAATCGCCCCTTGAAGGGGCAGTGCAAACCCCCGGCTCAGCCGGGGGTTATGATTCCAGATTCTGTTCAAAGAATTTTTTTACAAGAATAACAAAACACACGCATTTTTAATTCCTGCATTTACATTTCAGTTGCACATTTTAAGTTTTTTTCAGCACGAATATAAACGCCTGAAACCGTTCATATGTAAGGGATTTACTCCAATCGTTGCTCTAAATCGAGCATTGCGGAAATGTAGTTTTCTGACTGTGTCAATGTTGTCAATAACGGGTCGCCTTCTCGGATACGCATGGTGCGGCGGATTTCTTTGGGGATGACGACCCTTCCGAGGTCATCAATTCTTCTGACAATACCTGTGGCTTTCATTTATATCTTTCTCCTTAATTGTTGTAGGGAAAAAACTGTGTTTTCTGCGGGCGAACACAGTTCGCTCCTACGTTAATTTTTTGTTGCCCTGTTATTGTTTGTCAGAATTTGCGGTTTATTCGATAAAGTGTTTTTATTTATTCAAAAAATTTGCAATATCAGTTATTTTCTCAACTGCATTACTGTCTTTTGTTGCGGATGTTTTATTTGTATTAAAACTGCCAACCAAAGGATAAATATTTGTAACATTGATATGGCGAAGTAATGTGCAGGCAGTTTTATACGCATCTTCAAGATTGCCGTCACCGCCGCCAACAAGAATTACTGCACCTTTCTTCAGCTTGATTGAAGGTGTTTGATTTCGGAAATACTTTGCTGCAAAATATGTTTGAAATCTGCTGCAAACATCAAGCAGTTTACCGGTTGGTTGCGAGAAATAAATTGGCGAAGCAATTACAACGTTATCACAATCGGCAATGTAATCATATATTTCTGTCATTTTGTCATTAATTGAACAACCGTTGTTGCTCCAACAATAACGGCAATCAATACAAGCTGAAATATCTGAATAATAAGCATCAACTGTTTTGTATTCACCGTTCAGTTTCTCGTTTAATTTATTAATTAAGCTGACTGTATCTCCATTTTTACGGGGAGAACCGTTCAGAATTAGTGTTTTCATAGTTTCATCCTCGCACTTTTGTCAAAATCATTATACATTAACCATCTGAATAAAGTAACATCAAGACAGTATAGGTTCTTCAGAAGCGGATTTAATTCAGTTTTAATAAGGTCATTAAATTCAAACCGACTGAACAAATTCACGCACATAGCATATTATGACTTTTTACCGATTTGTTATTTGGCAACCATTCACTGATTGATATAAAAAACGGGCTGACCCATCAAAATCGGGTCAGCCCTTAGTGTTCAGGTGTTAAATTTTATATCTGATCGACCGTGATTCAGCGAATCAGATTATTTACAAAAGACTGAAGTGTCACGAATAAATTCATAAAGAACTTGGCTGCCGTGAAAATTCTTGATAAAAGAGAAACTGTCAGTTTATGAGGCATAACGGCAGTTAAAAAGTTTAATACAAACTTAAGTATTGATTTAACAAATGCTTTGTCGCCGACAAGAGCAGTAAGAACGGTATCCACAAGCTCCTTGTTGTTGCTTACGATGTTGAGAATCCACGAAAGAAGAACGGCTGCTGTTTTTTCGCTGTCAGATTCTATACCCATTCTGTAATTCACACCACGCATTACGCTGTTCTTTGTCACTGCAGTACCGCAGCCCGAAAGAGCTTAGATAAGCGCAGTAAACTCTTCTTCGGAAAGTGTTATGTTTTCGGGAACAAGAAGCTCATCATTGAGAATTTTGTAAACACCTGCAGTTGTGAGGTCAACGGGAGTAATTCCAAAGAGTTCGGGCAGCATTGAAAGAAGGCTGTTTATACGAGTGTTTGCAATGCCCGATTCGATGGCATACGAAAGCTTGGGGAGCAGATCCAACACGGTATTTACAGGGTCATTTCCAACATCTGAAACAAGATAAACAATGTGTTCTCTCATATAAACCATTGACATAAGTTTTGGTTTATTTTAAAATAGAATGTGTTCTAAATCATATTTAATTAAAGATGATTGAGGAGAAACCTGAGATGGCATTAAAGCGAAAGAAAAAACCGAGCGTCACTAAACTGGAAATTATTCGGGTTGCAAGCCGATTGTTTCTTGAAGAAGGCTATTCTGTCACGTCAATAAGGCAAATCGGTGAAAAGGTCGGAATCAGTCCGGGCAACGTTATGTTTCATTTCCCGACCAAAGAGCATCTGCTTGCGGAGCTTGTTGATATGCTGTGTGATTTTCAGTGGAAGCTGATGGAAAATGAAACTGATGACAGCACAGGCTCGGTTATGTCAATCTGCCTTGAGCTTATGTCGATGGCGGCGGCTTGTGAGGAAAATGAAATTGCAAAGGACTTTTTTGTTTCCGCATATCAAAGTCCGATGACACTTGAAATCATACGCAAAAACGACCTTGAAAGGTCAAAGAAGGTTTATGCCGATTACTGTGAAAATTGGACTGAGTATCAGTATATTGAAGCCGAAACACTTGTTTCGGGTATTGAATACGCAACCCTTATGACAACTGAGAATTCAGCTCCGCTCGACGTCAGGATTTCGGGAGCGCTGAATCAGATAATGAGTATCTACGGTATGCCCGAAGAAACACGGAAAACGAAAATTGCAAGTGTGCTTGATATGGATTACCGTGCAATCGGTCAGCGGATATTGAAAGAATTTATTGAATATGCAGAAAAAGCAACTGATGCAGCATTTGAGGACGTTGCGGCGAAGAAAGGATAAAATGCCATGAATGAACAGTTATTCAGAAAAAAGAGTATAGAAAAGGTTTCTTCGCCCGAACAGCTTAACGAATATATAAGGGTATCCAATCCGGGTGTATGGATGGTTCTTGCAGCCATTGTGATTCTTCTTATCGGTGTTTGTGTGTGGGGCGTTCTGGGGCATCTTGATACCACGGTTACAACGGTTGCGGTTGTTGAAAATTCAGAGATAACCGTATATGTAAAAGAAAATGATATTGAGCAAATCGAAGAAGGAATGAAGGTTATTGTTAACGGCGCCGAATATGAAATATCCGACGTTGCGGAATATCCCGTTGCAGTAGGCAATGATTTTTCCGAATATGCCCTCCACATCGGCAACTTTCAAAAGGGAGAATGGGTATATCCTGTTGCAGTCAACGGCGAATCTGATGACGGAATACAGCTTGCGGATATTGTGGTTGAAAGCATTTCTCCTATCTCTTTCGTTATAAATTGAGGTGTCGGTTATGAAAAAAAAGAAAAAACCGATTAAACAGCCTGTAACAACAGGTGCGGCAAAAGTTCCCGTTATAATGCAGATGGAAGCGCTTGAATGCGGTGCCGCATCGCTGACAATGATACTTGCTTATTACGACAAATGGACTCCTCTCGAGCAGGTGCGTGCAGACTGCGGAGTTTCCCGCGATGGCTCTAACGCAAAAAATTTGCTTAAGGCCGCCAGAAGCTACGGACTTACCGCCAAAGGCTACCGTTATGAGCCCGAAGATTTAAAAAAGAACGGCAAATTCCCTTGCATAATTCATTGGAATTTCAATCACTTCCTCGTTCTCAACGGATTCAAGGGCAACAAGGCTGTGCTGAATGACCCTGCAAAAGGAACATATTCCGTTCCGATGGAAACCTTTGACAAATCTTTTACGGGCATATGCCTTATGTTTGAGCCGTCCGAAAACTTTGAGCCGAGCGGAAAACCCAAAAGCATGGTTGATTTTGCCGTGCAAAGAATGAAGGGCGCAGGTGTGGCGGCGGCATTTACAATAATAACAACAATTATTGCCTCGCTTATCGGCATTATACAGCCTGCTTTTTCCCGAATTTTCATTGACCGCCTTCTGACGGGCAAAAATCCTGATTGGGTTATGCCGTTTATATACGGTCTGGCTGTTTTATCGGCAATTCAGATTATTGTTTCGTTTATCAAAGAGATTTACTCTGCCAGAATCAATGCTAAAATAGCTGCGGTGGGCAACACAACATTTATGTGGAAGGTTCTTCGCCTGCCGATGGTGTTTTTTTCTCAGCGAATGGCAGGTGACATTCAACTCAGAAAGAATTCAAATGCTGCTGTTTCAAACAGCCTTGTGAGCACTTTTGCTCCGCTTGTAATCGAAGTATGTATGATGATTTTCTATTTAGCGGTAATGATCAGATACAGCGCTTTGCTGACTATGATCGGTTTGCTGTCAATTGTCATAAATGCAGTTGTTTCAAAAGTTATTTCGGATAAGAGGATTAATCTGACCCGTGTTCAGTCCCGTGACAGCGGAAAACTTGCAGGTTCAACCGTTGCGGGAATTGAAATGATTGAAACTATCAAAGCAAGCGGTGCAGAAAACGGATTCTTTGAAAAATGGTCAGGTTATCAGGCAAACGTAAATGTTCAAAGCATTAAATCTGCAAAAACAGACCAATATTTCGGGCTCATTCCCCAATTGGTTTCATCGCTGACAAGCACGGCGATTACGGTTATCGGTGTATATCTTACCTTTAACGGTCAGTTTACCGTTGGTATGGTTATGGCATTTCAGGGAATGCTGTCATCCTTTATGATGCCCGCATCCCAGTTTATGTTTGCGTGGCAGACCCTGCAGGAAACAAGAACTCAGATGGAGCGCATTGAGGATGTTATGCAATATCCCACAGATGTTGCGTGCGAAAATGACTGCTTCGATGAGAATGAAGAATACAGCAAGCTTTCGGGCAACGTTGAAATGAAAAACGTTACTTTCGGCTATTCAAGGCTTGCAGACCCGTTAATCAAAGATTTCAACTTATCTTTAAAACAAGGCAGCAGGGTTGCTTTTGTAGGCACTTCGGGCTGCGGAAAATCAACTTTATCAAAGCTCATTTCGGGTCTTTATCAGCCGTGGAGTGGTGAGATTCTCTTTGACGGCAAACCGATGGCGCAGATTGACAAAAGCGTTTTCAGAGGTTCGCTTTCGGTTGTTGACCAGGATGTTATTCTTTTTGAAGACACGATTGCAAATAACATAAAAATGTGGGACAGTTCGATTGAAGATTTTGAAATGATTATGGCAGCAAGAGATGCTCAACTGCATGAGGACATTATGCAGCGTGAAGGCGGCTATAATTATAAACTGACAGAGGGCGGCAAGGATTTTTCAGGCGGTCAGAGGCAGAGAATGGAAATAGCCCGTGTGCTTGCTCAGGACCCTACAATTATTATTCTTGACGAGGCAACCTCTGCTCTTGATGCAAAAACGGAACATGAGGTAGTCAAGTCAATCAAAGACCGCGGAATAACCTGCATTGTTGTTGCTCACCGCCTTTCAACCATCCGTGACTGTGACGAAATTATTGTTATGGATAACGGCAACGTTGTTGAAAGAGGCACACACAACGAGTTATATGCCTTAAACGGTTTTTACACAAAACTTGTTACAAGTGATTAAGGGGGTGAAGGTATGGGCTGGTTTGACGAACAAATAAAATTGCGCAAAAGAAACGATGAAGCAATCCTTGAGGAAGCGTTTGTCGGTATGGCAGATGCGGTGCTCGGCACAAAAATGTCCGAAGCATACAAAAGCAGTGCCGAAAAGGCCGATGGTTCCATTGACGAGATACTTAAATATTACAAAGTCAAGCCTGTTGAGGTTCCCGTCAAATTTAAAAATCTCAATGACCGTCTTGAATATCTTCTTCGTCCTCACGGCATTATGTGCCGTAACATAAATCTTGAAAAAGGTTGGTACAAAGATGCAATAGGTGCCATCCTCGGCACAAGAAAAGATGACGGAAGCGTTGTTGCTTTCATCCCTAAAGGTCTCAGTGGATATGTATTTTTTGATACACCGAGCGGCAAATGGATAACGCTCGGCAAGAAAAACGAAGACCTTTTTGAGACTGAGGCGATTTGCTTTTATAAGCCGTTCCCTCTCAAAAAACTGACGCTTCCTCTGCTGATGCGTTATATTATCGAAACTCTGACCTTTGCAGATGTTGTGCTTGTTGTTCTTGCGACATTTGCGGTTTCTGCAATAGGTCTGTTAATGCCGAAGCTAAACAACATTCTGTTCGGAACGGTTGTTGCAAACCAAAACATAAAAATGCTTGTCGGCATAACGGTGTTTATGATATGCGCAACGGTCAGTACATTGCTGCTGCAATCGGTCAAAACCCTGCTTACGGCAAGAGTCGGCACAAAACTGGAACTGTCTGTGCAGGCGGCAACAATGATGAGGATTTTATCCTTGCCTGCAGACTTTTTCAAGCAGTACAACTCAGGCGAACTTTCAAGCAGGTCACACTATATTCAGAACCTGTGTTCAATGCTTGTTTCAACTGTTTTAAACACGGGACTTACCTCGGCTTTTTCGCTGATGTATATTTCACAGATTTTTGTTTATACGCCTACACTGGTGGTTCCTGCTCTGATAATTATTCTTGTAACTATTGCTTTTTCGCTTGCCACAACATTCCTGCAGATGCATTACAGCAAAAAGCAGATGGAGCTCGGTGCAAGGGAAAGCGGTATGAGCTATGCGCTGATTTCGGGAATACAGAAAATCAGGCTTTCGGGTGCGGAAAAAAGAGCGTACTCAAGATGGTCAAGGCTTTATGCAAAGCAGGTCGGAATTACATATAATCCGCCGATGTTTCTGCGTGTGAACGGTTCATTCAGTTCAATTATCTCGCTGACGGGCATAATCGTAATGTATTTTATGTCAATAAAAAGCGGCGTATCGGTATCGGAATACTATGCTTTCAATGCGGCTTACGGTATGCTCTCGGGCGCATTTATGTCGCTCGCGGGAATAGCAACCACAATTGCAAGATTCAAGCCCGTCATTGAAATGGCAAAACCGATTATGGAAGCCGTTCCAGAGGTATCTGAAGGTAAATTGGTTATTGACAGACTTTCGGGAAATATCGAGTTGAACAATGTTTCTTTCCGCTATAACGAAAATATGCCGCTTGTAATCGATGACCTTTCGCTCCGGATACGTCCGGGTCAGTATGTTGCAATAGTCGGCGCAACGGGCTGCGGAAAATCAACGCTTATGCGTATTCTGCTTGGATTTGAGAAACCGCAGAAAGGTGCTGTTTATTATGATGGCAAGGACCTTGATTCCATTGACCTGCGTTCGCTCCGCCGCAAAATCGGTGTTGTGCTGCAAAACGGAAAACTCTTTCAGGGTGATATTTATTCAAACATCGTGATTTCTGCACCGCATTTATCTCTTGACGATGCGTGGGATGCCGCCGAAATGGCAGGCATTGCCGACGACATCCGCAAAATGCCTATGGGAATGCACACAATCATTTCCGAAGGCTCGGGCGGTGTTTCGGGCGGTCAGCGTCAAAGATTGATGATTGCAAGAGCAATTGCTCCAAAACCGAAAATACTGATGTTTGATGAGGCAACAAGCGCTCTTGATAACATCACGCAAAAAACAGTTTCGGATTCGCTCGATAAACTTAAATGCACCCGAATCGTTATTGCCCACAGACTTTCAACCATCAGACAGTGCGACAGAATCATCTGTCTTGAAAAAGGAAAGATTGTTGAGGACGGCACTTATGATGAGTTGATAGAGAAAAACGGAAAATTCGCTGAGCTTGTTGAAAGACAGCGTCTTGATATTTAAACTTATTAAGGAGGCATTATTATGTCAAACGAAAAAATCGATAACATCTTGGAAAACAAAGGTCCAGTAGAGATCAGCGATGATATGCTTGATGCAGTTGCAGGCGGAACAGGTACAGATACCGTTGTTACCCTCAAATACAGGGTCGGCGACGTTGTAATAATAAACCCGTCGGAGATCAATTATTGCCCGTCGTGCGCTAAACTGCTTAAGAATTACGAGGCAACGATTACAGGCGTACGCGGTATTCTGGAAGGTGTGCCGGTTTATTGGATCACCCGAAAATGCTGCGGATATAAAACAAGCGAGATTGAGTACGCTATCGTTCGCAGGGTGTAAAAAAGGAGCAGAAAATGAAAAAAGCATTGGTATTTGTTTTAGTAATAACCGTATTGCTTTCTTTTACTGCCTGCGGTTCACAAGTTAACAAGGATATTGTTTCGGAGCTCGGACTGACAGCGGATATAAAAGAAGCAACCGAACACACTGTTGAAGTTAATGCAGGTTTTTATTCGTTGCTTGATTTCGATGACAAAACAGAGTATGAATTTGCAACAAAGGGACTTATAGATGCACCCGAGGTGCTTGAAATCAAAAATGAAAACGGTGAAGTGGTATGGAGTCAGCAGGCATACAGCTTTGTTGATAACTACGAAGAATGCCCCGAAACGGTGAATCCGAGTCTCTGGGAAAATACAAAGAATAACCACGCCTACGGTCTTTTTGAAGTTTGCGAAAATATCTATCAGGTCAGAGGCTATGATATGGCAAACCTTACGCTTATCAGGGGCGATACGGGTTGGATTGTTTTTGACCCGCTTATGAGTGTTGAATGCACCGTTGCGGCAATGCAGCTTGTTGAAAAAAATCTGGGAAAGCTTCCCGTAAAAGCTGTTGTTATTTCACATCCTCACGTTGACCACTACGGCGGAATCAAGGGTGTTATCACCGATGAGCAGGCGGCAGACAGTGCTCTTTCGCTTGAAGAACAGCTTGCAAGCGGATTGATTCCGATAATTGTTCCTGAAGGCTTTGTTGAGCACGCCGTAAGCGAGAACGTTTATGCAGGCAAAGGAATGGGCAGAAGAGCATCGTATCAGTACGGCGTTTTTCTTGAGGAATCCGAAACGGGCAAGGTCGCAATGGGAATCGGAATGGGACAGTCAACGGGTATGGTATCCTTCATACCTCCTACATATGAAATCAGAAGCACCGGCGAAACCTATACTGTCGACGGAGTAACAATGGAGTTTCAGATGACTCCCGGTACTGAAGCACCCGCCGAGATGAATATATGGTTCCCCGAATTGAAAGCACTCTGGCTTGCAGAAAACTGCACAGCAACTCTCCATAACCTTTACACTCTCCGCGGTGCTCAGATACGCGACGGTAACGCATGGGCGAAATACATTACAGAAGCAATGTCCCTTTACGGCGATGAAGCAGAGGTTGCCTTCCAGTCGCATAACTGGCCGCATTGGGGAAATGAACTGATAAACGATTATCTTGCAGACACTGCTGCGGTTTATAAATTTATTAACGACCAGACTCTTACGTATATAAATCAGGGCTATACGTCAGATGAGATTTCAAATATGATTGAGCTGCCCGAAGAGCTTGCGAAAAACTGGTATACAAGGCAGTATTACGGTACTGTTGCTCATAACTCAAAGGCGGTTTATCAGAAATATATGGGTTGGTACGATGCAAACCCCGTCAACCTCAATCCTCTTGAGCCTACGGAAAGTGCAAAAAAATGGGTTGAGTATCTCGGCGATACCGATGAGGTGCTCAGAAAGGCCAAAGAAGATTTTGAAAAGGGCGAATATCAGTGGATTGCGGAGGTTACAAATGTTATTGTTTTTGCCGACCCCGATAATACCGCCGCAAGGCTTCTCTGTGCCGATGCGCTTGAACAGCTCGGATATCAGGCTGAATCGGGCACGTGGAGAAATGCTTATCTTTCCGCTGCACTTGAGCTGAGAAACGGCAACGCAGCTGAAAAGGGCAAAAACGCAAAATCCGACGGAAGTGTTCTTAAAAATATGTCCGCCGAGATGATATTTGACTATATCGGCATTCTCCTTGATAAGCAGGCACTTGCAGACGAAGATTTTGTAATTAATTTTAATCTTACCGATACAAACGAAAAAATAATGCTTCGTTTTAACAACGGTGCTTTGCTTCAGTGCCACAACACATCGTCAGAATCGGCAGACCTTACGGTAACCTGTCCGAAAAACGCGCTTGTATTTATTATTCAGCACAATACGGACGGCATAAACGCATCCATGAAGCTTGAAGGCGATGCAGCAAAGCTTCAGCTGATAATTGATAATCTGAATCAGTTCAGCTTTGCGGATAATGCGAAATTCAATATAGCAGAACCGTAAAACAAAGTGAGGTAATGACCATGAATATAAATAAAACCGTTAACGGAAACGAACTTACGGTTGCTCTTGAAGGCAGACTTGACACAGCAACTTCACCTGCTCTTGAAGCAGAACTTAAAAACAGCCTTGAAGGTGTCGAAAAGCTTCTTTTTGATTTTGCAGGGCTCGAATATCTTTCCTCTGCAGGTCTGCGTGTGCTTCTCGGCGCACAGAAAATTATGAATAAGCAGGGCGAAATGATTGTCAGAAACGTAAATGAAACCATTATGGAAATCTTTGAGATCACGGGTTTCTGTGATGTTCTTACTATTGAATAATTATGAAAAAAAAGAAACAAAACATATCGGGTGCGTTCAGACGATGGTTGTTGGTGCTTGTTGTTATTGCGTTTTTGGCAACAACGGCTTTTCTCTGGATTTCGCAAACGAAAATTTCGCAAAACAATGCGATAAACCTGCTTGAACTCAATATTTCCGATGTCAGAGAAGATATAATTGATGCCTCCGACGAAAATCTTTTAAAGCTCACCCGTCAGATTGCGGATGATTTGAACAACGCGGAAAAAATTGATTCGGATTTGCTTTATGAACTTACCGAAAGATATGATGTTACCGAAATAAATCATATAAACAGCAAAGGTATCATTGATGCCAGCACATATCCCGATTTTCTCAATTACGATATGAGAAGCGGTGAGCAGTCTGCTGAATTTACGGTTTTGCTTTCGGGTCAAACCGAATATGTGCAGAGCTATCAGCCCGTTTCCTACGATGCGTCAATTTCACGCAAATACGGCGGTGTCACCCTTGAAAACGGCGGCTTCGTGCAGGTTGGCTACGGTGCGGAGCGTTTTCAGAAGGATATTGATGAATTCGTTGTGGGAGTTACCCGTAACCGCCACGTGGGCGAGGGCGGTTCAATCATTATCGTTGATGAAAACCGGAACATAGTAAGCGACCGCTACGGCAACGAAGGCAAGAATCTTGATGTTACGGGAATATGGATTGATGCCGATAATATACCCGAAAACGAAGCATTCACAGCCGATGTTTACGGTGAACCCTGTTACTGTATGCATCAGGTGACGGAGGGCTACCGTATTGTTGCAGTTATGCCCAAAAGCGAAGCGGCGCTCTCACGCAATGTTTCCGTCGGTGTTACAACAGTGATGCAGATTATTGTTTTTGCTGCTTTGTTTATTATGATTTTCATGCTTGTAAGACGGCTTGTTGTTGATAATATTTATAAGGTTAACGATTCTCTTTCGGCTATAACCGAAGGAAATCTTGATACCGTTGTTGATGTGCGCTCACACATCGAGTTTGATGCTCTTTCAAATGACATAAACACTACGGTTAATACGCTGAAAAAGTATATTTCCGAGGCTGAAGCGAGAATTGATGCGGAGCTTGCATTTGCAAAAGCAATTCAGCATTCAGCTCTGCCGTCGGTTTTTCCGCCCTATCCCAACAGAAAAGAATTTGATATCAGTGCAGCCATGCACACAGCAAAAGAGGTTGGCGGGGATTTCTACGATTTCTATTTTATTGATGAGGATACGCTTGCGTTCCTTGTTGCCGATGTTTCGGGCAAGGGAATTCCTGCGGCAATGTTTATGATGCAGTCAAAAACTCTTCTCAAAAGCTATGCTGAATCGGGTATGAGCGTTGAAGAGGTTTTCACAAACGCCAACGAAAAGCTGTGCGAGGGAAATGACGCAGGTATGTTTGTTACTGCGTGGATGGGACTTCTGAACACAAAAACAGGTCTTGTCACCTTTGCGAATGCAGGCCACAATCCGCCTCTTGTAAAGCACGCAGACGGAAGCTTTACATATCTCAAAACCAGACCCGGATTTGTTCTGGCAGGTATGGAGGGAATCCGTTATCGCAAGAATGAATATCAGCTTGGAAAGGGCGAGGTTATCTATCTCTACACCGACGGTGTAACAGAGGCAATGAACACAGAAAATGAGCTTTACGGCGAAAACCGTTTGCTTGAAGTGCTGAATAAAAATGCCACTTCCGTCACGCAGGCAATATGCGATGCCGTCAAGGCGGATGTGGATTTGTTTGTGGGTGAAGCACCTCAGTTTGATGATATCACTATGCTCTGCCTTAAGTTTAACGGAGAAGAATCCGCCTCGATAAAAGAAATAACCGTTGCCGCAACCGTTGAGAATATTCAGGTTATCACGGATTTTGTCAATGAACAGCTTGAAGCGGCGGAATGCCCGATGAAGGCACAGATGCAGATAGATATTGCGATTGATGAGATTTTCGGCAACATCGCACACTACGCATACGGCGAAAATGGCGGTGAAGCAACTGTCAGAGTTGGGATTGAGGAAAATCCGCAGGCTGCCGTTATAACTTTTATCGACAGTGGCGTGCCCTATGACCCTCTATCTCAGGCTGAACCTGATGTTACTCTTTCTGCAGATGAAAGGCAGATAGGCGGTTTGGGAATTTTCATGGTAAAGAAAACCATGGACCAAATCACCTATAAGTATAAAGACGGAATGAATATTTTGAAAATCCGTAAAAATTTTTCATAACCACAGCCTGCTTATTCAGACAAACCGGATTGTTTGAAAAATTTATTAAAGAAAACAGTAAACAAAGAAAAACACCGCTTGCCGCGATAATAAAAACGGCGCAGCGGTGTTGATTTTACTTTTGCGGATATGAACGATTAAACGCCTGAACCCTTTGATATGTATGGTTTTTTCACTCTTGTTCACGAACTTTCAAACAATTTCACGATTTTGCTTGACAATTGTTAACGGTTGTGCTATTTTATACTTGCAACTACAGCGATACTGTTAATAACCGTTAATGCAAAGGAGAGAGATTTATGTTTATCGAAGAAAGACATCAGGAAATTCTCAGAATCTTATCAGAAAAAGGCAGAATATCAAACTCTGAAATTCAGGAAACATTCCAAATCAGCTATGACTCGGCAAAAAGAGATTTAAGGCTTCTTGAAGAACAGGGACTTTTGAAAAGGACTCACGGCGGTGCTATTCCTGCAAGACAAATCGGCGGCAATGTTATCAGAAATCTTTCACCCGATGAGCGTGTTATTGAAGTTAAGGAAAACTATCTTGCGATAGCAAAAGAAGCTGTTAAAACAATTGAAGAAAATGACGTTGTTTACATTACAAATGCAAGTGTCGGTTATCTTATGGCACAAAACATCGGTGCAGTAAATTGTACTGTTGTTACTAACTCAATTTCCATTGCCGAAGAACTTCGCAAAAAGGAAAACATAACAGTTATTCTTGCCGGCGGTGAAATGCAGGCAAACGGTTGTTTCTACGATAGCTTTGCGTTATCTGTAATCAACAGACTCCGTTTTGATAAATGCTTTGTTACATCCGCTTGTGTTTCGGCAAAGTTCGGTCTTTCCATTCAGAAATCAAGAAGTGTCGAACTGACAAATGCTGTCATAAACAATTCAAAAACGGTTTACGGTTTGTATCCTGTTGAAAAAATCGGATTTGATTCCGTAATCAGCATTTGCCCCGCAAACAAACTGAATTATATTATCACCGATTACGAAACCTCGGAAGATGATTTGGTTCAGTTTGAAGAACTCGGAGTTAAAACCATAATAGCTGAATAAATATTGCCGATTAAACTACGGAGGAATTTTCAATGAGCAAATTGGATATGGCTTTGTTGGAAGAGAACATTGAAAAAGCTGCTTTGTATGACTTTGAAAACGGCAAAGTTTTCGGTTCGGCGTATTGTGTTATCCGGGGCAGCGAGGTTGTTTATAAAAAATGTTTCGGAAGCGTTTCTGCGGATACCGATGAACCTGTTACCGAAAACACCGTATTCCGTATGGCTTCCATGACAAAACCCGTTACGGCGGCGGCAGTGCTTATTCTCATAGAACGCGGATTGCTTTCGCTGTCGGATAAGGTGTCCGATTTTCTGCCCGAATTCAAAGATATTCATATCACTCATATCACTCAGTCGGGAGAATTGACGGATATGGGTAAAGCACAGAATGAAATCACCGTATGCAATCTTCTTACTCACACTTCGGGAATAGGCAGCGACCCTCTTAAGGATGCCGGACTGAGCGAGGAAGACATACAGAGCATTGATGATACGGTGAATTTTTATTTCAGAATGGGTCTGGATTTTGAACCCGGAACAAAACAGCAGTACAGCGGATTCGGAGCTTTTGATGTGCTGGTGAAGATTATTGAGAAGGTCAGCGGAACGGATTATCTTGAATTCTTAACGCAGGAGATTTTTGAACCCTGCGGCATGAAAAACACTACTTTTGTTCCGTCACCGGAACAGTGGAAAGCAACGATTGCCATGCACAACAGGGTTGACGGCAAAAGCTGCAATGAAAAAATGATTGAAGACAGAGTTTTCTCGTTCTTTCCGTGCAAGCATTATCTTGGCGGAGCAGGACTGGTGTCAACTCTTGCCGACTATGCGGAGTTTGCAAAAATGCTCCTGAACAAGGGAAAAACACCTGCAAAACGGATTGTACGTGAGGATACCTTCGGATTGATGCACACACCCTTTGTTACCGAAGATATTATGCCCGGCAGTGAAAGATGGGGACTCGGTGTCCGTGTGATAGTCAGAGAGGATTATGAAAACCTGCCTGTCGGGGCGTTCGGCTGGAGTGGTGCTTACGGCACGCATTTCTGGATTGACCCCGTAAATAATATTGCCGCAGTGTATATGAAGAATTCCGTTGTTGACGGAGGTGCGGCAAACGAGTCTGCCCGCAATTTCGAAAAAGCTGTAAAGGATTCGTTGGTTGATTCTTAAACGAAAAATGATAAGCCGCCCTTGGGCGGCTTTTTTCAAGAAATGTTTTAATGCTTTTTACCTCTGCGGACAAAGTCGGCATTGATTTCGTCACTCCAGCCTGAGTCAACACAAGCCTTTGCCCTGACGTTGCAGACGGCTCTTGAAACGGATTCGTAAACGATGCCTGTGCCTTCCTTGTCGGCATGGTAGTTAACGGATCTGTCTGCGCCTATGCCGTATTTTGCGGCGGTTTCGACTGCGTCGATATTCGCGCCGATGAAAAGGAATTCCCAGCCGTATTTTTCTTTCTGACGTTCAATCATTGCTCTTACTCTGTCAATTGTATAGAGGCGGCTTGCATTCTCCATGCCGTCGGTTGTGATAACGAACACGGTGTTTTCGGGCACATCTTCGGGGCGGGCATACTTATGAACATTGCCGATGTGGTGAATCGCACCGCCGATTGCATCGATGAGTGCGGTGCAGCCTCTTACGGTGTAGTCGCGGGCTGTCATGGGTCTGATTTCGGAAAGCCTGACTCTGTCGTGAAGCACTTCGGATTCGTTATCAAAAAGCACGGTTGATACATAGCATTCGCCGTCCTGCTTCTTCTGTTTTTCAATCATAGCGTTGAATCCGCCGATTGTGTCGCTCTCGAGACCTGCCATTGAGCCGCTTCTGTCAAGGATAAATACGAGTTC
>JAZQLN010000018.1:0-78419 GCA_045542715.1 Acutalibacteraceae bacterium | reverse complement strand
CGTTCTCTCGCGGAGTGCTCGACTAATATACCAAATCACAACACTTTTGTCAACACCTTTTTTCAATCTTTTTTACCCTTGTTCTCAACCGCTCCGTGCGTTTCATTGGTTCGCTTTACCGAACTCCCTTACGTGTCAACGGGTTTCGGCTCTTTTTTTCTTTTGCGGAACTTCGTTTTCTCTTGTTTTTTTCTTTGTTTTTTGCTTTATTTTCTCATATTTTTGTGATAATGGGTCGATGCCGGCATTGTCCCCTACATATTTTTAAAGGGACGACTTACCGTCGTCCCGTATGAATTGTTGTCATTTATATATGTAATATAAAGCATCTCCATCTTCATGGGCGTAATTAAAAACAAAACCTGCTTTTTCAAATGCTTTTTTCGATGCACGATTGCTTGGAAATATAACCGACTCTGCTATTTCTATTTTTTTGCCGATGATTTCTTCGCTGTTCCCAAGCAAATCTTTCAACACTTTTGCGCCCTTTCCTTTGCTTCTTTCTTCGGGATTCACCAATATTTCCATAATATTATATATGTCATCATGACATCCTATTGCAATAACCGCAAACGGTTTTCCTGATTCTGATATTATTTTACACCAATAGTTTTCTCCGATAACCGTATTCCCGTCATTCAGCCAATATTTATAATCTTCGCACCAACCATCATCCATGCCGGTTTCTTTTACGGCATATTCATCAAGCCAGTTTTCCACAAACCCCATTGTATCAGGATTATAATCATCCCATACAAACCTCATGTTTATATCCTCCTCTGCTTTCATATTGTGCATTATCAGCTATTGTATACTATCACTTATTGTATATTAAATCAATATTTTATACATTAAAAACATTATATTATGTTGGTTTTGCTCTTGACTTCACAGGTTGTTTTGCAATATAATTGAATATCATCGATTTTTATCACACAGGAGGATGAATATGGGACTTACTATCGGACAGAAGCTGATTAAGAGCCATCTTGTCAGCGGTGAAATGATTCCCGGAACGGAAATCGGTCTTAAGATTGACCAGACTCTTACACAGGATGCTACAGGCACTATGGCATACCTTGAATTTGAAGCAATGGGCGTTGAAAGAGTACGCACAGAGCTTTCAGTTTCATATATTGACCACAACACTCTGCAGAACGGTTTCGAAAATGCAGATGACCACAGATTTATTCAGAGCGTTGCAAAGAAAAGAGGTCTTCTTTTCTCAAAACCCGGTAACGGCATCTGCCATCAGCTTCATCTTGAACGCTTCGGCAAACCCGGCAAAACTCTTATCGGCTCAGACAGCCATACTCCCACAGGCGGCGGTATCGGTATGCTTGCCATAGGAGCGGGCGGACTTGACGTTGCTGTTGCAATGGGCGGCGGTACATACTATACAACAATGCCCAAGATGACACTTGTCCGTCTTTCAGGCAAGCTTTCACCCTGGGTTGGTGCAAAGGACATCATTCTTGAAGTTCTCCGCATCATGAGCGTCAAGGGCGGCGTTGGCAAGATTATCGAATACGGCGGTGAAGGTGTCAAGACTCTTTCTGTTCCCGAAAGAGCAACCATCACTAACATGGGTGCCGAACTCGGCGCAACAACATCCGTGTTCCCCTCAGACGAAATCACAAAGGCATTCCTTAAAGCACAGGACAGAGAAGATGACTGGACAGAGCTTCTTCCCGATGCTGATGCGGAATACGACGAAATCATCGATATCGACCTTTGCAAGCTCGCCCCCATGGCGGCTATGCCCCATATGCCCGATAACGTTAAAACCGTTGAAGAAATCGGCAACATCGAAATCAGCCAGGTTTGCATCGGTTCTTGCACAAACTCATCTCTGCTTGACCTTCTCAAGGTTGCGGCTATACTCAAGGGCAAAAAAGTTGCTCCCAACGTAAGCCTTACAATCTCACCGGGTTCAATGCAGGTTCTCAATATGCTTTCACTCAACGGTGCACTTTCAGACATTCTCTGTGCAGGTGCAAGACTTCTTGAATGTTCATGCGGACCCTGCATCGGTATGGGTCAGTCTCCCCAGTCACAGGGTGTATCGCTCCGTACATTCAACAGAAACTTTGAGGGACGTTCAGGTACTGCTGATGCAGGTATCTACCTTGTAAGCCCCGAGGTTGCAGCAGCATCCGCACTCACAGGTTATCTCACCGACCCCAGAACACTCGGCGAGATGCCCGAAATCACAATGCCTGAACGTTTCATCATCAATGACAACATGATTGAAAAGCCTGCAAGCGTTGAAGAGGCAGACAGCGTTGAAATCAAGTACGGTCCCAACATCAAACCCTTCCCCACAAGCGTTGAACTTCCCGAAGATATCGAAGCACCCGCAATTCTCAAAGTCGGCGACAACATCACAACCGACCACATCATGCCCGCAGGTGCAAAGATTCTCCCCTACCGTTCAAACATTCCCTTCCTTTCAAACTTCTGCTTCAAGCAGTGTGACGAGCACTTTGCGGAAAGATGTAAGGCAGCAGGCAAAGGCTTCATCATCGGCGGTGCAAACTACGGTCAGGGTTCATCCCGTGAACACGCAGCACTTGTTCCTCTTTATCTCGGAATCAAGGCTGTTATCGCAAAATCATTTGCAAGAATTCATTGTGCAAACCTTATAAACGCAGGTATCATGCCTTTCACATTTGCAAATGCAGACGACTACGATAAGATTGACACCGACGATATTCTTGCACTCAAGGGTATCAGAGAGAACATCAAAAACGGTAATGCCGTTGTTCTTGAAAACCTTACAAAGGGCGAAAAGTACGAGCTTGTTTATGATTATTCAGACAGACAGACCGCAATGATTCTTGACGGCGGACTTCTCAACTACACCAAAAACACAGGCAAATAAGGAGAAATAAAAATGACAGAAGTACAGATTAAAGCTGCTCTTGAAAAGTTTGAAGCTCTCATCAGAGAACAGGATGCAAGAAGCGAAGCTATTAAACAGCAGGGCGATTTCATTGATTATTCAACTCTTGACAAGCTCACAATCGGCGTTTGCGGCGGCGACGGCATCGGCCCCATCATCACAAACGAAGCTGCAAGAGTTCTTGAATTCCTTCTTAAGGAAGACGTTGAAGCAGGCAAAATCGAGTTCAAAACAATTGACGGTCTTACAATCGAAAACCGTGTTGCTGTTAACAAGGCAATTCCCGATGATGTTCTTGAAGAACTCAAGAAATGCCCCGTTATCCTTAAGGGACCCACAACAACTCCCCAGGCAGGCGATCCCTGGCCCAACATCGAAAGTGCTAACGTTGCAATGAGAAAAGCTCTTGACCTTTTTGCAAATCTCCGCCCCGTTAAGGTTCCCGAAGAAGGCATTGACTGGACATTCTTCCGTGAAAACACAGAAGGTGCATACGCAGTAGGTTCAAAGGGTGTTAACATCACAGATGACCTTGCAATGGACTTTGTTGTTACAACAACAGAAGGTACACAGAGAATTGCCAAGCTTGCATATGACTATGCAAGAAGAAACAAGAAGGACAGGGTTTCAATCATTCAGAAGGCAAACGTTATCAAGACTACTGACGGTAAATTTCTCAATCTCTGCAAAGAGGTAGGCAAGGAATATCCCGAAATCACAACCGACGAATGGTATATCGATATCACAACCGCAAAGCTTATCGACAAGAAGAGAAGAACCGATTTCAAGGTTTTTGTTCTCCCCAATCTTTACGGCGATATCATCACTGACGAGGCTGCTGAATTCCAGGGCGGCGTAGGCACTGCAGGCAGTGCAAACATCGGCAAGAAGTATGCAATGTTTGAAGCTATCCACGGCTCTGCTCCCAGAATGATGAGAGAAGGCAGAGGACAGTACGCAGATCCCTGCTCAATGCTCCGTGCAGCAGTTATGCTTCTTTCACACATCGGCAAGCAGGCTGAAGCAGATAAGCTCGAAAGAGCTCTTGACATCTGCATGTATGAAGAAAAGAAGCTTAAGATTACAGGCAGAGCAGACGGTGCAACCTGTGAGGATTTCGGCAACTACGTTATGGAAACCCTCACAACTCTTTAATATAATGTAATAAATATATCCCCAATGAAAAATCGGTTTCATTGGGGATTTTTTCTATTCAATTTCGGTTACATATTTCTTCTCCACTCTGCCTCTGTATTTCTCCGTGTCTATTCTTACATAACCCATTTCATAGTAATAGTCCGATGAATAAAACTCATCACCTGTAGAAAGTGTATCTATAACTTTCCATTCATCTGAAATATAATTTTTCACTTCAACTTTAACATTATCAGTTGTGACTCTGTAACTCATCTTCACATTATCGGGAAGTATATACGATTTTTCAACACTTTTCATATATAATCCGCATTCTTCATCGTTTCCTATTGTAAAAACATATTCAGATAATTTTCCGTATGTATAAGTATTGAACATCTTGATAGCATCCTTTTGTCTGCCTTCAAAGGTATTTTCATTTTCTCTTAAGTCTTCAGATCCCGTAACAGCCTTAACAATATATGTTTCGCCGACCGTTTTCACATCGCAAACGTAACAAGCTTCTCCGCCTACATAAAATTCATTTGTAAATCTTACTATAAGTTCTGTTTCGGGAAGATAAACATATCTGAAGTTATAATCATAATTTTCAAAAACACTATTTTCGCTTGTCACTACTTCGTCAAAGCGTTCAAAATCATCAACCTTAAACATTCTTGCGTTCGGACCATATATGTCTTTTAAATACGCATTTATTTTTTCTAAATCCGTAAAAGAATACTCTCCCCATCCTATACCGTACGGATTCTTTTCCATTTCTTTTACTCCGTCATTCCATTCTGCACTTTTGTATTCAAAGCCTTCACAACGCCAAACTCTTGTACCAAAATACGCATCATTAAGAATCTCATTGGGTGTGCCATTCCAGTTTTTGTAATCGTCACAACCATATTCCATAGGAATAATATTTAATATTTCCATTAATAATTCTTCCGAATAGTTCTTTTCGAAATCGGTTTTTTCAAAAGTGAAGCTGTGTTCTTCGTTTTTCACTCTTATTGTTTCGGTGTTCACTTCTGCAATTGGTGTTTCGGGTTTCGATGTTGTTGTTATACACTCTGTGGTTGTTTCTGTAGTTGTTTCGGCTGTGACCTCTGTTGTTTTTTCTGTGGTTGTTGAGGTTGCTGAAGATGTTGATGTTGTTGTTTCAATTATGGTTTTTTCTTTGCAAGCACCTAAAACCGAAAACAGAATTGCAATAATTGCCATGACTGATATTATTCTTTTCATATTATTCCTCCACATATTTCAGTTTCTTGTTTGCATTATAATAATACATTATATTTAGTGGTTTTGTTTCGGAATGTAATAATTGAAGAGTTTTTTGTGATTTTTGATGTAAAAAAGGACAGCCGAAGCTGTCCTTGAATTCATTTATTGATTATCGGTGTTATAACGGGTTTGCCTTCACGGTCAAGAAGCGGAGTGAGACCGCCTGCATTTCCGGATGAAACAAAAAGATAATTCACTCCCGTTTCTTTATCAACAATAATCTGCATTGAACCTAAACCTTGTGAATAGGTTTGCTCAAATCTTTTTTCTTTAGCCATAATTACTCCTTACTTTTTCTTAAGGAATGCACCTGCAACGCCCACAACTGCTGTTGCCGCCGCACCTGCGATAACTGCAAATTTCTGCTTTTCTCTTTCGTCTGCATTCCAGAAGAAACGAGCCTTGGATACCGCACTTCTGCCGCAGAGATCGGCATAGTTAAAGAAATATGTCATATAGTTTTCAGGGTCATATTCATTCAGATCAAAAACTCTTACTCCCCTGTTTTCGTCGCCGTAGCAACGGAAAGAAGCACATGAGGACTGAATAAAATCAACGCCCTTGTATTTTCCTTCAAAGCAGTTTCTGTGGTCGTGACCCGAAACAATGCCCTTGACATCGCCGCATTCAAGCACAGCATCAAAAAGTCCGTTATCCTCTTCAAGAATGCAGGGATATTCCTTCATTGAGCCTCTTGCTATATCGGGTCTGAGTCTGTACCAACCCTTTTCGGTTTTCAACGCTCCGATATCATTCTGTCCGCACTGCTCAAGAAGATTTGTTATTGCAGGCAGAGGAATATGAGCAAAAAGAAGCGAGGGTACGGGTTTACCGCCGTTTTCTTCGGTTAATTTTGCCGAGGTCTGCTTATACCATTCAACGGTTTCGGGTTTGATTGCCTGATAGCATTTATCCTCTTTTTTATCGTACCATGCACTGTCCATCATATAGAGATTGAAAACAGGCTTTCCGCTTTCACTTCCGAGAATCGGAATATTATATGTATCGCAATCCACTCTGCCGTTGCGGGTATTCATGGGCAGACTCATGTTATAACTGCGGTAAATATCAGCCTGCTCATCCTTTGACACAAGATTCATATCGTCATGATTGCCGTAAATCATGGCAAAGGGAATTCCGCGTTTATCAAGAGGCGCACAGATATGATGAATGGATTCCTTCATAATCTGCAGCGTTGCCGCCTTGCCGCTTGCAATCTGTTTTGTGCCGAAACGGGCATCAAGCAGATGATTGCCGAGAATATTGTCACCCGTAAACACAACAAGGTCAGGCTTGAGCTTATCATAAGCATCGTCAAGCATTTTCACCATTGCTTTACGGACATATTTCATATCCTGCGGGTCGCTGACCTGCATAATGCGGAGCGTGCCGTCGGGTTTGAATTTTATTTCATTGGAAATTCTCATTTTTATTTTCCCTCTGCAAGTCTTTTTTCTCTGTCTGCAAGGAACTTTGACTTTGCGGGAACAACATATGTCATACCCTTTTCAACAATCTCAAAGCTTGCATCGGTTACATACTGGCATTCGCCGTCAACATTAACTGCCGCGGGATTTTCGCTGTGGATAACAAGCTTCTTGCCTCTCTTGAATGTGGTAATATCCCAATCAAGATGCTCGCCTCTCTTATATTTATTGAGAAGAGTGAGAAGCTTTGCTCTGCTCATATTTGCCTTAACGAGAACGAAATCAAGAAGTCCGTCTTCGGGAAGTGCAAGAGGTGCAGCCATGAATCCGCCGCCGTACCATCTTGAATTACCGATAAAGCAGAAAAGGTAATCGTCTGTTATGGGTTCACCGTCATCGATGCTGTAGGTGAATCTGTTCTTGAATTTCTTTGCAATTGCATAAAGGCAGCCGAGATAATATGCACCTTCACCGCTTACAAGAGGAAGTTTCTTGAGCTTGCCCTGCATAGCGCAAACTTCGGCATCCATACCCATTGAGCACTGGTTGATTGCGATTTCATCGCCGCACTTGATAAGGTCGAATTCAACGGGAACACCGTTTACAACATCATCAAGATTCATGAATTCCTCTTTTGTTCCGAAAAGACGGATAAAGTCATTACCCGAACCGAGAGGAATAACCGCAACCTGAACATTCTTGAATCCGTATGCACCGTTCACAACCTCATAAAGAGTTCCGTCGCCGCCGCAGGCATAGAAACGAAGCTCCTCTCCGCTGCTTGCACGGTTTTTGACATAATCAATTCCTTCGCCGCTTTTTTGAGTGATATGAATTTCATAATCAAGTGAATACTTTTTGCAGACTTCTTCGATTTTAGGCTTTATAAAATCCAAAGCCTTACCCTGGCCTGCCGCAGGATTGATAACAAAAATATGTTTCATTTCTTTCCCCTCACATCTTATTTATAATACATAAACAACTGACATTTAATCATGCCGTTGTAAAGCTTTCTTCGTTTATCCGCCTTTCTTCCGAAGGCCTTTTCAAACTCCTCATCGGGACTGATGATGCTGTAAGACCAGCCTTTTTTCTGCTCAAATACCTTACCCATTGTGTTATAGATTGCTTCGCATTCCTTGAGGTCAAGCAGTCTTTCGCCGTAGGGAGGATTGCAGATTAATGTTCCTCGTTCGGTTTCGGGTGAAAACTTTGACACATCCGCAACCTTGAAGCTGATTTTATCTGCAACTCCTGCTCTCTCTGCGTTTATCTTTGCAATTTCGATAGCCTTGGGGTCAAGGTCCGAGCCGTAAGCCATGAAGTCATCACAAGGTCTTTCAAGGCTTCTTGCTCTTTCTCTTTCTTCTTCCCAGACATTTCTCGGAATAACGCCGAATCTCTCGGCAGAGAATCTTCTGCTCAGACCGGGTGCGATGTTCGCCGCCATAAGAGCGCCTTCAATAAGAATAGTTCCCGAACCGCACATCGGGTCATAAAGCTTATGATACGGTCTGAGATGAGACAGACTGCACAGCGCCGCAGCAAGGGTTTCCTTGATAGGAGCGCCGTTTGCATCAAGGCGGTAGCCTCTTTTGTGGAGACCCATACCCGAGGTATCTATCAGAAGCGAAACCTTATCCTTCATGATTGAAAACTGAATCTGATGAACGGGTCCCGTTTCTTCAAACCATTCGATTTTATATTTTGATTTAAGTCTTTCAACAACCGCTTTTTTGATAATCGCCTGACAGTCTCGGGTGCTGAAAAGGGTTGAATTGATTGAATACCCTTTAACGGGGAATGCATCAAGCGAACCGATCCAATTCTCCCAGGGAAGTGCCTTTGCTCCCTGAAAAAGCTCTTCAAAGCTTCTAGCCTCAAAGCTGCCCACAAGAATCTGAACTCTTTCCGCAAAACGGGAACAGATATTGACTCTTGCAAGAATATTTTCATCGCCGCTGAAAAGAACCCGTCCGTTTTCGGCATTTACATTTTCTGCTCCGAAGTCACGGAGTTCGCCTGCTATGAGTGACTCCATTCCGAGAAGGCAGGGTATTACAAAATCAATTTTCATTAGTATCTCCTAAAAAATTATTTATCTGCATAAAGTAAGCGGGAACCGAAAGCGATTCCCGCCGATAATTAACTGAGTGTTATTAATCGGTTGCGCGATTTATTCTATCTCAGGTGAGATAAGACCGTAACCTCCGTCATTGCGCTTATAAACAACACTTACTCCGTTATCCTCCGAATTGAGGAAAACATAGAACTGATGGTCAAGAAGATTCATCTGAAGAATTGCTTCTTCAACAGACTGAGGCTTGAGGCTGACTGTCTTTTTTCTGACAAGCTCAAACTCAACTTCTTCCGAAACATCCGCTTCGTCCGCAAAAGCATCAAAGCTTGCGGCACGGAGTTTCTTTTCAATGCGGGTCTTGTTCTTTCTTATCTGCCTGATAAGGGTGTCAACACATTTGTCAAGAGCCTCGTTCATGTTTTCGGCTCTTTCCTGAGCTCTGAAAATCATTCCGTTGTTGTTGACGGTGATTTCAACCGACTGTGATGACTTTTCTACAGTTACCGTAACTTTCGCCTCCGCATCGGAGCCGAAAAAGCGCTCAATTTTGGCAAGCTTCTTTTCTGCATGTTCTTTGAAAGATTCTCTCGGTGAGCACTTGCGACCTGTAATTGTGATTTTCATGTAGTCATCCCCTTTATATAGCTATTGAAGTCTTTGACTTCATATTTATTGTAGCACAAGTGCACAAAAAATGTAAAGGGGTTTTAATGATTTTTTAATAATTTTAATAAAAATATTACAATTACATGAAAACAAAACCGAAATCAGATGATTTCTGTCGCATGACGAGTAACATGGCAACCGACATTGACCGAAACGGGCAGACCTGCAATATGAGTAGGTCTTGCTTCAATCGCAACGGCAAGTGCCGTTGTTTTGCCGCCGAAGCCCTGAGGTCCGATATCGAGTGCATTGACCTTTTCAAGAATTTCGCTTTCCATCGCTGAATAGTATTCATCGCCGTTAGGCTCGCTGACGTTTCTGCAGAGTGCAGTTTTGGCAAGCAGAGCACACTGTTCGAATGTACCGCCGATACCCACTCCCAGAACCATGGGAGGGCACGGATTGCTGCCCGCCTGCCTTGCGGCACTGACAACGAAATTTATTATATCCTCCCTTGTAGCGGAGGGTGTAAACATCTTGAGGCAGCTCATATTTTCACTGCCGAAGCCTTTGGGTGCAACGGTGATTTTTATTTTATCGCCGTCAACGATTCTTGTGTGAATCACCGCAGGCGTGTTGTTGCCCGTATTGACTCTGCGAAGAGGGTCTCTGACAACGGAGCAGCGGAGATAGCCTTCTGTATATCCCCTTGCAACACCTTTGTTGACGGCTTCTTCAAAACTTCCGCCGACAAGGTGAACATCCTGGCCGATTTCGGCAAATATAACAGCCATACCCGTATCCTGACAGATGGGTATATCAAGCTCCTTTGCCGCCGCAATGTTATCCTTGAGAGTCTGCATTATGCTTTTGGGCAAATCGTCACACTCGCAGCCTGCACAAACAGAAATTCTGTTTTCAAGGTCGCAGGGAAGCTGCTTGTTTGCCTTTATACACAAATCACGGATAACCTGTTCGATTTTATCAACATTTATTTCACGCATATAAAAATCTCCGAATATGCCAAAACGGGGGTAAAATACCCCCGTTTAAAATTTTTATTGCTTTGCGCCTCTGCGAGAGTAGCCGCCGCTGCCTCTTTTTGAATCGCTTGCTCTTTTGAGGTCAGTCATTTTTTCGTCGCTTACCTGCTTGAATCTTGCCATCATATCCTCAAAAGACTGCTTTTCACCTGCAGCGGGAGCACTGCTCTTCTGACCGTTCCATACATTGGGAGCAGGTCTTCTTTCACCTCTTGGCTTCATTGGTCTCTGAGGCTTCTGGGCAGGCTCTTTGGGCTGCTCAACAAGCTTTTTGATTGAAAGGCTGATTTTTCCTTCGGGTGAAACAGAAATAACCTTTGCCTTGACTTCCTGACCTACGGTAAGGTGTTCTTTGATATCCTTAACATAGTTTGCGGCAACCTCTGAAATATGTATCATGCCTGTTTTGCCGCCTTCAAGCTCAACAAATGCTCCGAAATCTGTTAAACCCGTTACTTTTCCGCTTACAATTGCGCCTTCTTCGATTTGCATAAAAGATAAATATCCTTCCGTTATAAAATAAATTCTATATTTTAACCGAGTTCGGTTTTATGACAATGCGGAATCGTAATATACTCTTTCTTCGGGTTTAGCATATCCGTACTGTTCTCTGGCAATTCTTTCAATATAGCCTGCTTCATCGCCGCTTTCGATAATCTCTTTGAGTGCTTCGTTATCATCACACTGCTGCTGATACTGACTTTCAAGCTCAGCAACATTGTTTTCGGCCGCATTAACCTTTGTCTGCAGGCTGATTAAGGTTGCAACGAAGTAACACACCAGCGCGCAGAGAAGCACCGCCAGTATGATACTGTGTTTTCTGTTCTGAGTTCCGGATGCAGTCATTTTTCTTTTCCTTTATTTCTAAAAACACTATTTTTTATATAACTGTAAAGATTATACACTATACTGTTATACTTTTGCAAGATAAATTTTGTTTTTTTATCAGATTTTCTTATTATTTTTTTACCAAATACGCCTAATTTTTCCGTTTTTCTGCTTATTTTTGAAAATATACGTCTTATCGGCTTAAATACAGCCGCCGTTAAGGCTCTGAATCCTCTCAGAACGGCACTGGTGAATTTCATGGCAATTGTACCGAATGAGAAATAATATATCAGCCATCCCAGAGTTTCACCGAGTGCAACATACGCTCTGATTTTTCCGCTGTCTGCAACAAGAATAAAGCAGAATGTAAGAAATGCACACACGGCAAAATAAAGCAGATCCATGAAAAACACAAACGGTTTTGACCTTGATATAATCATCCGCAAAGTACGGAATAAATCATAAAGAATTCCAAGCAGAAACCCGAATCCCAAGGCATAGAAAAATATACGGGTTTGCTCGGCAAGACCCTGAATATAGACCATTTATCGGAACACCTTGCTGAAAAATCCGCCGCTTTTCGGTGACTCATCGGAATAAATCAGAGCAGATATATCCCCTTCTACGGTCAGCTCGCCTACCTCAACACTCAGACGGTTGATATGTAAATTTGCTCCTCTTACGGTAAGCTCACCCATATCGGTAAAAACAACAACGGTTTCCTCATCAAAGCTGTCAACATCCGATACTCCCGAAACGGTCAGAATCTTCCTGTCCTCAAGCACTATGTTATGAGGCATAACCCCTGTTTTTCTTTCTTCTGCCATAATAATAACCTCCTTAAGCATTTAGTAAACTCTATGCTTCAGGAGGCTTGTTTATGATTATAATTGTTTGAACATGAGTGCCGCCGATTCCTTGGTTGCATGCTCGGAAACGCTGAGCACCTGAAATCTGTTGGTGTTTGCACCGAAAGTTATTTCGATTATATCGCCGACCTTGACATCATACGATGCTCTGGCAACCTTACCGTTAACCGTTACATGCTTTGCGTCGCAGGCATCGTTGGCAACGGTTCTTCTCTTGATAATTCTCGAAACCTTCAGATACTTGTCTAATCTCATTTTGAATCCCTCTTAAGAAAAAAGGGGCTGCCTGAGCAACCCCGATTAACCGAATAAAATTACTTTGAAACCTTATCCTTAAGAGCAGCGCCTGCTTTGAAAGCGGGAACCTTTGTTGCTGCAACTGTGATTGTTTCGCCTGTTCTGGGGTTGCGAGCCTGCTTCTCAGCGCGCTCACGAACTTCAAATGTACCGAAACCGATGAGCTGAACCTTTTCACCTGCTGCAAGTGCATCGGAGATAGCTGCAACAACAGCGTTAACTGCCTTTTCTGCACACTTCTTTTCGATGCCTTCATTCTTAGCAATAGCATTTACGAGTTCTGTCTTATTCATTTTTTGTACTCCAATCTTTTTGTTTTCTATTTTACAAATACACATGGTATTTATATACATTATTATTTTGCTTTGGCTTCGTCCCAGAGCTTATCAAGCTCATCGATGCCGACGGACTGCATATCAATTTCTCTTTCCTTCGCAAGAGCTTCGACCTTTGTGAATCTTGAAAGGAATTTATCGCTGGCAGCAGTCAGTGCCTCTTCCGCATCGGTCTTGACAAATCTTGAAACATTGACTGCGGAAAACAGGACATCGCCCAATTCTTCAGCTATGTTTTCCTTGTCATTGTTGGCAATTGCCGAACGCAGCTCTGCAATTTCTTCTTCAAGCTTATCAAGTGCACCCGAAACATCGTTCCAGTCAAAGCCGACATCCGCCGCCTTTTTCTGGAGCTTTGTTGCCCTCATCAACGCGGGAAGCTCACGGGGAACACTCTGCATTGACTCGGTTGTGCTTTTCTGACCCTTTGATTTTCTTTTGATGGCATCCCAGTTGGTCAGAACATCGTCAACACCTGAAACCGCAACCTCTCCGAAAACATGAGGATGGCGTTCAATCAGCTTTTTACACACGCCGTCGGAAACATCGTCAAAATCAAAAGCTCCCGCTTCCTTTTCCATCTGTGCGTGAAACACAACCTGCATAAGAGTGTCGCCGAGTTCTTCACAAAGAAGCTCTTTATCGTTCTTATTGATTGCCTCGATTACTTCGTAGGTTTCTTCGATAAGATTTTTCTTGATGCTTTCGTGAGTCTGCTCAGCATCCCACGGGCATCCGCCCGGTGCTCTGAGTATCCTCATTATTTCCAAAAGATCATTAACATCATAGCGTTCTTTGAATTTGAATTTTGTCATTTTCGAACTACTCCTAAAGGGCACTTTTTCTATTTTAACCTAAAAGTCCATATTTTTCAAGGGTTTTTGCAATTTTTTCTCCTTTTGGTAAAACAATTACATCTTCACGGGCTATTCCTTTGATTAAAAGTAGCGAAATTGCATAAACAATAACCGCAAGACCGATTGAAATAACAGCAGAAATCGTTCCCATATTAAGAATACTCTGTGAGGGGTCAGAGGGGAAAATCTTTGTCAGAAGACCGTTTGCGGCATAAGCGGTAACGCCGCAGAGAGCCGCACACATCAAAGGCTTGACAAAAACCGATGCCCAGTTAACCTTAACCTTTGAGATTTTGAGAAGAGCCGTGAGATTGCATACAACAATAACAACATAGAAAAGAATTGTGCCCGCAACTGCACCGTAAACATTGATTTTGGGATTGCCTACAAGCACAAAATTGCAGATAATCTTTACCACTGCACCTACAACAACGGATTTAACGGGGATATCCGTTCTGCCGATTGCCTGAAGCATATTTGTTGTGGGGGTTGAAATTGCCATTATGGGAGTTGCAAAACCGTAAGCCATGAGAATGGGAGTTACGATTGAAACGGCATCGGAACTTGAACCTCTTGCATATATGATGTTGAGAATGGGTTCTGCAAGAGCCGCCATGCCGATACCTGCAGGCAAAGCGATAAGCATACCGATTCTGATAACCGTTTCGATTGTTGACTTTGTTGAGCCCTTATCCTTGACTGCCCATGCGGCGGCAAGAGCAGGCAATGCACTTACACCGAGCTGGATAGTGATTGTGGGAACAAGATTCTTGAAGTCGAGCGCCATGCCGTAGGCACCCCAAAGATAGCTCTTTACTTCTTTCAGATCATTGAGATTGAGTCTCGAAAGTCTGACGGCTTCATTGAAGGATTCGGAATGCATCTGCAGAATAGTGTCAAAATCCGAATTAAGAGCAGAAAGAAGTCTCGACTGAATGGTCATTGTGTCAACAAGATTCGTTATGTTAAGAACAAGAGCACTGATAACCATGGGGATTGCAATTTTTATCATTTCCTTGGCAAGGAAATCCGAAGGAGCTGATTTGGGAGAATTGACAAGCTGAACGCGGGTAAATCCGTCACCCTTGATTTTATGGCAAATCATGAGGAAACCCGTGCTGGCAATCGAGCCGACGGTTACGCCCATTACCGCACCTGCTGCAGCCCAGGGAATGATGACGCTGTTTGCTTCCGTGTCACTTGTAACGCTGCTGCCGAAAACGGTGGCGGAAACATTTCCCGTTGCAAGCATACCCGCCTCATACTGATTCATACCGATTGAAATAACGATTTTTGCAAGTGCAAGACCGATAAGAAGCTTGCCGAGCGCCTCAATAACCTGAGAAATCGCAGTGGGGGTCATGTTACGCAGACCCTCGTAATAACCTCTGTATGCCGACATAAAACAGCAGAAGAATATCGACGGAGCAACACACAGAACCGCAGGAAGTGCCTTGATGCCTGCAACAAAATGAGCATAAGGATATGCGGCAATAAGAAGCACAAGAGTGCCGATTATACCCACAAGAATGAATATACGCTTCGATACATTAAAAACCATTCTTGCTTCTCTGTGTTTGTTGAGAGCGACGTTTTCCGCAACCATTCTTGAAACCGCAACGGGAAGACCCGCCATAGAGATTGCAAAAATCGGTGTGTAAACCTCATAAGCGGAATTGAAATATCCTCTGCCCGTTGCACCGAGCATATCGGTAAGAGGAATTTTGAACAATGCACCTATAAGCTTAACCAGCACAACGCCGAACATCAGCATCATTGCGCCGTTTAATACAGACTGTTTTTTTTCGGAAGCCAAACGGCTCACCCTCCTTTTTTGGGTCAGCCCGTGAATTCACGCAGTAGAGAATCCTCGGGAAGAACCGAATAATTTATTTCTTTAAAAAGCCGGAGTTTTTCCTTGAGTTCATTTGCTTTTCCGGCAAACTCTCCGTCTTTTACGTGGTCAAGCAAAGGTATCGCCTTGCCTGCAAGCACGCAGGATTCGCAGGGATGGAAAGAATCGATTCTGATATCTGCTCTGTTTTCAAAAGGAAAAAGATATTTATCCTCCCCTTTCATAACTCTTTTCCAGATGTCAAAGGTCTCTTCAACAGAGGTTGAACGGAAGCTGAAATCCCTGACCATACGGCGTATAAATCTTAAATTCCGCTTTGAGAGAAGCACTTCTCCGTTATCATCATAAATTCTTGACGAAACGCTGACATAAATCTTAAACAGGTTTTCATCATTGAGAGTGTCGGTTATAACGGGATTGAGTGCATGGAGACCTTCAACGATTATAACACCGTTTTCGGAAAGTTCAATGCTTTTTGCATTATTTATTCTCTCGCCTGTCATGAAATCAAAAACAGGCAGGTCAGCCCTACCCTTACGGATAAGCTCCCCTAAAGATGAATGAATAAGCTCAATATCAAGAGCTTCAACGCACTCATAATCAGGCTCACCGTTTTCATCAAGCGGATATCCCACGCTGTGGGGATGGTAAAAATCATCAAGCGAAACGGTATATGCCTTTGAGCCGAGTTCTTCAAGTTTCCGTGAAAGAAGCTTTGCGGTTGTTGTTTTGCCCGATGAGCTCGGACCTGCAAGCATAACAATCTTTTTGCTTTTATCCTCAAAAATCTTTTTTGCCGTCTTTTCAATCTTTGCGTGATATTCCGCATTGCACAATTCCGCAAAATCAATCGGCTTATCGGCAAGGCTGTTTATTATTTTGTAAGTATACTTTTCATTCATTTGTCATCACCCCGGGATAACGAGAATAATCCAAACCGTGTTTTGGGTCGGATAATTTTCAGATATTTTTTTGGCGGTTGAGGGTGACGACAGGCTGACACCTTTTTTGATCCGAACCCACGAAAAGCACTGAAAAGACTCGCTTTCGGCAGGCTCGGGTCGTTCTCGTTACCCTATAAATTTAGTATGACAAATAAAAGCTCTTTATTCCGTTTTTGCGTTCGGTTATTTTGTCAAAACCCGAAATATACTCATAAGGATATTTAAAATTAAAAATGCGTTCAACATTTGTTGATTCGGGGTCGCAGAGCTTTGTTACCGCACCCGCACCGACGGCAATAACGGTATGGCATTCTTCCATCATGAAAACATTATAGAGGCAGTCTTTGCCTGCTTTACACCAACCGACGTTTTCAAGATTTCCGACACATTTGCTCTGACGGTACATATAATACGGCTCATATCGGCTTGCGTTAAGGCGGCTTGACGCGTATTCGAGCATCTGCTTTGCTGTGTTTCCGCCCGATACACCCGCACCCGAAGCATTAAGCTCCGATGAGCGTTTGAGAGCAAGGGTATGAACGGTTATGTTTTCGGGAGCGAGAGAAATTGCGGTATCAACGCTCGCTTTGAAATCTTCAAGAGTTTCTTCGGGAAGTCCCGCAATCAGATCCATATTGATGCTGTCAAAGCCGTATGCCTTTGCAAGCTGATATGCCTTGACTGCCTGCTCAACCTTATGGTTTCTGCCGATAAGGTCAAGGGTTTTCTGGTTGAAGGTCTGAGGATTTATGCTGATTCTGCCGACATTATGAAGGCGGAGAATTCTTAATTTTTCGGGAGTAACGGTATCGGGTCTGCCGATTTCGACGGTATATTCTCTGAGTGTTGAAAGGTCAAACGAATTTTCAACGGCATAGAGAAGTCGGTCAAGCTGAGGAGCTTCAAGCACACCCGGAGTGCCTCCGCCGAAATAGACGCTTTCAAGCTTAAGACCAAGCTCCGATGCAATTTTACCCGTAAGCTCAATTTCCTCTGCCAGTTTATCAAGATATTCGGGCAGAAGCTTTTTTGCATTGGAATTTGCTATTGAATGAGAAACAAAGGAGCAATAACTGCATCTGGTCGGGCAGAAAGGAATTGCAACATAAAGACTGAATGAATTCTTTTCGGAAAGTGCAATTATCTTTTCTTCAGCGGTTGCAACAGTCTGTGCAAGCTTTGTTTTCTCTTCGCTGACAAGCAGATCTTCCGTGAAATATCGCTTTGCACCCTCTGCTCCCATCCGGTCGATAAGACGGAGCATAAGCTTTGAGGGTCTGACACCCGTAAGCACACCCCAAGGAGGAGTGTAGCCCGTTATTTCCGACAAAAGAGCAAAAATGAGCTGTGCGGTTTTAAGCTCGCTCTTATCACGAAGCTCGTTTTCATCCGCAACAACCTCTGCCTGTGCAGAACGCGAAACACCGTCAATCACCGCTTCAACGGAAACAAGATTTCCTCCGTCAACAGGAGTACAGCGTGTAATAACCGTTCTTTCATCCTCACCCGAATCGTCATAGACTATATTAATTTTTTCGTTCGGAAAATATACCCTGCAGAGATTTTCACATTCATAATGGAAATCATGCCCGAAAATTCTTAATATCACTTATCTTACCATCTTTCTGATATACCAATTACGTTTTCTTTCGCTTTCAAGATCAGTCATTCGGTTATGACCCGGATAAACCTCATAATTACCCTCAAGACCAATGAGTCTTTTGAGCGATTCAATCATAAGCTCGTCACTGCCGTCAAAGAAATCCGTTCTTCCGGCAGTCATGCAGAAAAGTGTGTCACCGCTCAAGATAACACGCTCATTTTCGCATATATAACAAACACTTCCCATTGTGTGGCCGGGAGTGTGCATAACTTTTATTTCTTCGTCACCCAGAGTCAGCACATCGCCGTCTTTGACAAACATATCAGCCTCAACGGGAATCTGAGTTTCCGGGAAATTGCCCTCTGCAAGGCTCTTTTCGGAATCAAGCAGATGACCTGCATCATTTTCATGAATAACAACCTTCGCACCCGTTGCTTCTCTGAGACCGTAAACACCGAAAATATGGTCAAAGTGTCCGTGAGTGAGAAGTATGTATTTTATCTTGATATCTCCGATTGCTTTTTTGAGTGCATCGCCGTACCACGCAGGGTCAACTACCGCACCCTCACCTGTTTTTTCGTTGACAATGAGATAGCAATTGGAAAAAATCTCATGTTCAAGCTCAACATAACTAATCTTCATTTTATTTTCCTGTTCTTATTTTTTATCCCATATATCGGTATCCATAACGATTGTTACGGGACCGTCATTATGTATTTCGACCTTCATATCCGCCGCAAAAACACCTTTTTCAACATTGGAAACACCGTTTTCAAGAAGCTTTGAGCAGAAGTATTCGTAAAGCCTGTTTGCTTCATCGGGTGCCGCTGAATCCGTAAACGAAGGTCGGTTGCCTTTTTTGATATCTGCACAGAGAGTAAACTGCGATATAACAAGGATTTCTCCGCTTATATCCGTAACGCTTTTATTCATCTTGCCTGCTTCATCTTCAAAAACACGGAGCTTGGCGATTTTTGCGGCAAGCAATTCCGCCTGTGTTTCTTTATCGCCGTCCATGACGCCTAAAAGCACATTGTAACCCTTGCCGATACTGCCTTTTATCTCACCGTCAACCGTGACGGATGATTTTGTTACACGCTGAATTACAGCTCTCATATAATCACCTCATATACCGCTTCTCTCAATTGTAAGCACACCCTCAACCTTTGAAAGCTTTGCAACAAGGGAATTGAGATGCTCAACACCGTTAACCGAAACGGTTACCATGATAATCGCTCTGCCGTCTTTGGTGTTACGGGTACTCAGGTCATTAATCATGATTCTCATGCTTGCAAGCAGACTTGATATATCTGCAAGCATACCGATTCTGTTAAGGCAGAAAAGAGAAAGTGTACATTTGAAATCTTCTTTGATATTGTTATCCCAATATGCGGTTATCCATCTGTCAGGCTCGCCTGCGGCACCGATATCCTTCGGCACATTGGTACAGTTTCTTGTGTGGATGGAAACGCCGTGACCCCTTGTTATGAAGCCGATAATATCGTCGCCGGGGAGAGGATTGCAGCAACGGGAGAATTTGATAAGGCAGTTGTCGATTCCTTCAACAACAACGCCTTCCTTGCTCTTTGTTTTCTTCTTGGGCTGAACAATCTTGATTTCCGATTCAACCGTTTTATTGAGCTTGGAATAATCCTCCTTGAATTTGGGCATGAGACGGACAAGCGAAATTCCGCCGTAGCCGATGGCTGCATAAAAATCGTCAACATCCTTGCAGTGCTGTCTTTCGGCAGCCTTTTCGATAAACTCGTTATACTCAGCCTCGTTAAGACGGATGAAATTACGTTTGAATTCACGCTCAATCTGTGCCTTACCTTCGGCAATATTTTCTTCTCTGCGTTCTTTTTTGAACCACTGTCTGATTTTACTGCGTGCCTGACTGGTTTTAACGATATTGAGCCAGTCACGGCTCGGACCTTTACCCTGCTGAGATGATGTCATAACCTCAACGATTTCGCCCGTTTTGACTTTATAATCAAGAGGAACGATTTTACCGTCAACCTTTGCACCCACCATCTTGTTGCCGACAGCAGAGTGGATTGCATAAGCAAAGTCGATAACCGTTGCACCCGACGGAAGGCTGAAAACATCGCCCTTGGGAGTGAACACAAACACCTCTTCAGGAACAAGGTCGCTCTTGATGGTTGAAACGATATCCTCAACATCCTCGGTTTCGCTCTGACTTTCAAGAAGCTGACGAATCCACGAAAGACGTTCCTCAAACTTAGCGGTGCCGTTGATACCGAGTTTATATTTCCAGTGGGCAGCGATACCGAATTCGGCGGTATGGTGCATATCCCATGTTCTTATCTGAACTTCAAAAGGAATACCCTCTTTGCCGAGAACTGTTGTGTGAAGCGACTGATACATATTTGGCTTGGGGGTTGAAATATAATCCTTGAATCTGCCCGGAATGGGCTTGAACATATCATGGATAACGCCGAGACAGTTGTAGCAGTCAATAACCGTATCAACGATTATACGGACAGCGTAGATATCGTAAATCTGGTCAAAGTTCTTATTCTGCATATACATTTTCCGGTATATACCGTGAACGGATTTGATTCGCCCGTTAACCTGAGCACCGGAAACCACGCTTTCGATTCTCTCACGGATTCTTGCCTGAATATCGGAAAGGAACTCGTTTCTTGTCCTGCTCTGATTTTCGAGAGACTCCTCGATTTCGCTGTATGCAACGGGGTCAAGATAGCTGATGGAAAGGTCTTCAAGCTCCTCTTTTATGGGTCGGATACCGAGTCTGTGAGCGATGGGAGCATAGATTTCGATTGTTTCAAGTGCAATTTCTCTTCTTCTCTGCTCAGGCTTGAACATAAGAGTTCTCATATTGTGAAGACGGTCAGCGAGCTTTATGATTATAACGCGTATATCCCTTGACATTGCAATGAGCATTTTGCGGATATTTTCCGCCTGCTGCTCTTCCTTTGTCTGAAGGGGGACCTTACCGATTTTGGTAACACCCTCAACAAGCTCTGCAATCGTTGTTCCGAATTCCTTTTCAACCTCATCGTGTGTAAGAGAAGTATCCTCAACCGTATCATGAAGAATCGCCGCAACAATGGAAGCCTCATCCATGCCGAGACTTGCAAGAATCAGCGCAACACTAAGCGGATGCATAATATAAGGCTCGCCCGAAAGACGCTTCTGTCCCTTATGTGCCTCATTGGCAATGTTATACGCCTTTCTTATATCACAGATCTCGTTTTCCGTGCAGTCCTTACCTATAAACTCAAGCAAGGTTTCCATTGCCTGCTCGGGAGTGGAAAAACTTATTGTGCTGATTTTCTGGTAATTCTTCATAATATCACCTGATTAAATAAAGCTTCTTATCCGTTTCATCGTTTCCGAATCCTCAAGATTGACCTTGGGAGGATTCTGAGGCACTCGGATTATGAGGTCATAGTCTGTTTCAAGAATGCCCATTTCGAGCATAATGTCAACAACTGCGGCAATCTTTGCCATGTTTTCGCCGTCATCTTCAAGACGGACACAAAGTGACTCTATATTTTTATCTTTAAGCGGTTTTGCTTTTATCATTTTGAAAACGTTTACCTGCAGCTCTCTGTCGGGCAGGATTTTTCCGGCTTCTTCCGATGAAAGCTTTTCTCCGCGAAGGAACTTATCATAAAGCGATATCGCAGAAAGCACCTTGTCTTCGTTTGTTGAGGAAGGACGCATATCCCTGATTATAACCGAAACCCTTGATTCTCCGTTATAAACATTTCTGTCAAGATTAACGGCAAGGTCAACATAATCGCCTTTTTCATAGGGGAACGCTCTTTCGGGCATTCCGAAATAAACTACACCGAGCCTTGAATTATTCTTTGAAATGCTCATGCGGATATGCCTGCCCTCGGAAAGACTTGCTATATCGTCTATCCTTACCCCGAAAAGTCCGAAGCAAGGCTGAGGATTGCCTGCACCGAAAGGCTCAAGTGCCGAAAGTCCGTTGAGAATATCAAGACCGATTGATGTGGGAAGCAGTTTGCAGTCAACCTTGCGGATTGCAAAAGGTGTCTCTTTATCCGCTGCATAAAGATTAATTCTGTGGCGGAATTCTTCAATTCTGTAAGATTTGAGTCCGACACCTGCAGCAAGAGTATGTCCGCCGAAATGTTCAAGACAATCCGAAACAGATTCGATTGCATCGTAGATTGAAAATCCTTCTATGCTTCTGCATGAACCTTTGGCATTGTTTCCGTCGCGGGAAATAACAACGCAGGGTCTGCCGTATCTTTCCGTTATTCTTGCGGCAACTATGCCTATTACGCCCTGATGCCAGCCCTCACCGTCAACAACGATAATCCGGTCATTCATCATGCCCGACTCTGCTATAATTGCATTTGCCTGAGAAAAAATCTCCGTTTCCGTTTTCTGCCTCAGGGCATTCATACGGTTTATATCCTCCGCAATCATGAACGCTTCTTCGTCATCTTCACTGAGAAGAAGCTCAAATGCCTTGAATGCAGAACCCATTCTGCCTGCAGCGTTTATTCTCGGGCAGACCGTAAAAGCCGCTGTCGATGCGTTGAAAACTTTATCACCCACACCCGCAGTTTCCATAAGTGCGTTTATACCCGGTCTGGGATTATCGTTTATGAGTCTTAATCCTCTGCGGACCATAACTCTGTTTTCACCCGTAAGAGTAACAACATCGCCGATTGTACCCAGTGCAACAAGATCGCCGTATTCCTCGATGAGGATATCTCCGCTGTCACCTTCAAGTGCACAAACAAGCTTGAACGCAACGCCGACACCCGACATCTCCTTGAAGTTGCTGGGGCAGTCTGCTCTGTGGGGATTGACTATTGCATAAGCATCGGGCAGCACATCACCGACCTTATGATGGTCTGTAACGATAAGCTCCATTCCGAGCTCCTTTGCACGGATTGCCTCATCAATTGCCGAAACACCGTTATCAACGGTCACAATCAGCTTTACTCCCCTTTCCGCAAGCTCTTCTATTGCGCCGATATTGAGACCGTATCCCTCGGTTATTCTGTCGGGGATATAGCTCATAACATTTGCGTCTCTTGCCTGCAGATAAGAATAGAGCAGTGTTGTTGCGGTCACGCCGTCTGCATCATAGTCGCCGAAAACACAGATTGACTCAAAGTTATCAATGGCTCTGTTTATTCGTTCCGCCGCCTTCTCCATATCCGCTATTGAAAGAGGATCAAGAGTAAGAGGTGCGTCTGTATCAAAAAACTCGTATATATCGTCTGTATTATCAAAACCTCTGGATGTTACAAGAAGGGCTGCAAAGGGATCAACGCTGAGCTCCTGAGCTATCTGCGCAGCCAGATCCTTATCACCTTTTGAAACTATCCATTTCTTGCGTCTCAAATGCAATCATTCCTTTCAATCTCTTTAGTATAACAGTTATATTAAAATATTTCAAGGAAATTTATATATTTTTATATATAATTTTATAATAAAAAAGTGAGGGCGTTCAAACCCTCACTGACACTTTTAAAACAAAGACGGAAAATTGAGATATTTATAACCTCCCGTTCCGTAATATTCCATATAAGAACTTGGTTTAAAGCTGACCACAACACTTGTTTCAACAATATTAATTCCTAAAAACAACTCCGTCTCGACATTACGGTAATTTAAAATTGAAACAGAAAAATCTCCTGCTGAATATCCTGCTTCATTTTTCTTGACGGTAATCCGCTCAACTTCGCCATCGTAATACGTGATTTCAAGTACGGTTCCCGACAAATCAGGCTTTGAATCACCAAAAGAAAATCTGCTCCATAACGGAACACGGGAAAGTTCAACTTCAACAAGCTCAATAACCCCTCCGCAAGGAAAATCCGATTCATCAACAGATGCATACGAGTTGAAACACAAAGTGCTTGTCAAGAGTATTACAACTGCCACTACAAAACAAAGTTTTTTCATGTTATATTACTCCTTTTTCATAAAATCCATAAGTCCGTGCCAGTCATCACGGCTGAAATAGTGATTTCCTCTGCGGAAACAGAAGCCTATATTGCCGTCATTGAGATATTTATCGGGATTGAGGAAGTCTCCCTCTCCGTAAACCAAACCTTTTTTGCCGTAAAGCTCAAAAGCTTCGGATGCCGTCGCACTGCAGAGAAACTGACTTTCCGGTCCTGCCCAGATATCATTTTCAGCCGATGCAATGTGTACTCTGCGCGGTGCAATGAGTGCCTGCATAAAATGCTGGTCAAAAGGAGTTTCGTTGTCCTTACCTCTGAAGCTCTCATAATTTTTGCAAAACCAGAATTCAAAACGGTCAATGATATCGCCGATTGTTTCGCTTTTAGGATGTTTGCCTCTGTTGAGCGAGTCTCCGCTGCATCCCGAACAATTCGAATGTACCGCCGCAAACCGCTTATCGACCACACCCGTCAGGAGTGCCGTTTTGCCGAGTCTCGAGTGTCCGCATACGCAGACATTTTCTTTGTCAACCTCATCACGGGTTTCGAGATAATCCATAACTCTCATCGCCGCCCACGCCCACATCGCAATCTTGCCCGGCGAATACCGTGAACGCCCGCAATCCTTATATATCAAGCCTGCCAGGCCGTTTGTAAAGTCGCCGTCATCGCTCGTTACATCTTTATAACAGAATGATGCACAGGCAAATCCGCCGTCAATTATTTCCTCTGTGGGCATATATTTATCCGGCACAAAAGGTCTGAAATTTATATGTACAAAAGTCTTGAACTTTCCGCCCGATGACGGATAAACATAGTTAACGGGGAAAGTAAATTTTTCGCCGTAAACCGTGCTTGTTATTTCAAGTTCGATAAACGTTGCCTTACCTGCGCAGAATCTGTCATCGATATTTTTAACCTCGAAGCTCACATTTTCGGGACTTTCCGGAAGATAGCCGTATTCGCATTCAAGCATCATTTTTTCAACTTCAGGTCTGATTTTCTCCCATTCTTCAACAGTTCCGGCTCTTTTTCCGCCGATTTCAAGAGGAGAAGGCACACCAAGCTTTATGAGTTTTTCGTTAACCATTTTTATCACATCCTTTTACAATTTTAATTATAGAATTTGAAGCTTTTTTGTCAAGTAAAAAATAAGACCGCACACTTCTGCACGGTCAAAATAAATTAATATTAACTTTTCTGCGCTCACAGCCGCTTTCCGATTTAAAACGAATCAATTCCGTCATGCTTAGCGGCCTAACAGATCATTTATGTCAATTAACTTATTTTGACTGTTTTCACTGTTATTTTCCGCTTATATTACTTATCGGATTCAGCGGCTGCGAGCTGATGTTCTGCTGAGTACATCGGGTATCGCCGCCTTTCTGTTATTCACTTGCCACATTTTTGACTTCTGACTTTCAAATATATGGTCAAGAGGACTTACTTCAGGAACTATCCGACCGTTTCAAGCTTTACGAATTCCAAATGAATTGAAGATTGATTAATTTTTACTGTTAATCTTTTTTCAACTCGGAAATCTTTATGATTCCCTATCGCAACTCTTTTTAACTGCGGACTTTCTCGTCATCCGCTGAAGTTATCGGTTCTGATTTCCTTCAGTTCCTTTCCTCGACTTTAATATAGCATAGTTTTTAGCACTTGTCAATAGTTTTTTCTCAAAAAGTTGATAACTTTTAGATATTTTTTACCTATATCGATTTCCTATTGACTATTGGCGAAGTTTTCGTTAAAATATAAATGTAACAACTGAAAGGAACTGAAACCGCATGAATAACGAAGAATATACACCCGATATCGTCAGCATTGTTGACGAAGAAGGCAAAGAACACATTTTTGAAGAGCTGGACAGAATCGAGATGGATACAGGCAGATATGTCGCTCTTCTTCCCCTTCCCGAATCGCCCGATAAGATAACCGACGAGGATAATGAGCTTATCATCCTCAAGGTTGAAGAGGAAAACGGCGAAACCTATCTCTGCCCCATCGAAAATGACGAGGAATTCAATGAAGTCGGTCAGGCTTTTGAAGAAAGACTTGCCGAAATGTTTGATTTCGAAGAAGAATAATATCTTTCTATAAAACAATAATAATTGTGCAGAACCCCTGCCTTGTGCGAAAAAATTGCAGTCAATATGTAACCCAACACACACTATTAGGGAGCCTTGCTCCGGTGGCGGATTGCAGACCTCCCGCCTAGGGTAACGAGGATAAGCCGAACCATGTTTTTTGTTGGATTATTTTCGCTGTTTCATCGTTAAAATACTCGCAAATCCGTCAGGATTTGCTCCGTTTTTGCCTTGAAGCATCCGAAAATTCTCTCAACAAAAAATCTTCGACCCGAAAACGAAGGGTTTTCAGTTGATTTTTGGAGGTTAAGGATGACGATAGGCTGACGCCTTTCTAATCCGAAACCCCGAAAAGCACTGAAAAGACTCGCTTTCGGGCAGATTCGGACTATGCTCGTTACCCTATACGGACGAAGGGAGCGTGAAAGCATCGGGCGGCACCCACCTGCTATGCGAGCAGGTTACAATCGGCTGCATACGGCTTGGCGGGGTTTATTTTTCCACGGAGGAAACAACATTGCAAAAGCTTTTTAACGCAGATTTACTTGATATAATCCCGACCGAACGCGGTTTTGTTTACGCTTGCAAGGAAACTTTGCCCGATGGCGAAACTGCGGTTGCGTTTTACAGTTATAATCAGGAAATTGATATTTTTGAAAAGATTCCCGTGCTTTCATACATAAACACCAAATTCGGCGAAAACGGTGCTGAAACAGCAAGGCAGCTCGGGGATTTTGTTACCTGTACGGTTATAAACATCACAAACAGCACAAAAGCAGTTTCTTATCCCGACGGTACACTGAAAGTCATCGATAATTTCGGAACGGAAATATCCGAAACAAGGGTTGAGTATTTTGATAATCCCGCTTCATCCCCTGCCGCAAACGGAACGGATTTATGGTTTGTTGTTCCCGATTCAAACGCAATAATCAATTATTCGGTGAAACACAGCAGAATTGAATTCCGCATAGGCAGTCCCAAAGAAAAAGCATTCTGCCATCCCGTTGATATCAGCGTTTACGACAACAAGCTTTTTATCTGCAATGCATATTCCTATAAAATAAGAACAATCGGACTTGATAACTATAACGTTAACGATTACTGCGTTTTCAACGAACCTGTCAAAAAATATTTCAGGGTAAAAGACGTTGAATATGCCGTTATGGGCTCTGGCGTTTACAGTCTGGATAAATAAAATTCAGAGGTCGGTGATGAAGCCGACCTTTTTTTGTAACAATTTAGATATTTCTGCATCGTTCTTATTGACTTTTACCGCTTTTACATGTTATTCTATTAAAGTGAATACCAAAGGGAGGAATGCATATGAAAACTGCACTCGAATACAGCAAAAACTTTGATCCGAAAAGACTTGCAAAATTCTCCGTTAAAAACATAACGAGAATAGTTAACGAAATCGGTCCGCGTAAGCCCGGTTCACCCGAGGAACTCAAAGCTCAGGAATTAATGGCAAAAGAGCTTTCCAAATCCTGCGATGACGTTAAAATTGAAGAATTCAAGGTTCACCGCCAGGCATTTATGGGGTTCATCCCCTTCACGGTTGCCTGTGCGATTGCAAGCGTTTTTACATATGCATTTGCAAGCCCGATAATTTCGCTTATCCTTGTTATTCTCGGATTTATTCCTCTGCTTCTCGAGTTCGTTATGTATAAGCAGTTTATAGACCCTCTTTTCATCGGTCATCCCAGCCATAACGTTATTGCCAAGCGTGCACCCAAGGGTGAAGTTAAAAAACGCATTATTTTTGTAGGTCATTCCGACAGCCAGTTTGAATGGACTCTGAATTATCTTCTCGGCGGTGTAGGAATGAAGCTCGTTCTCATTCCCGCAGTTGTAGGTCTTGTTGCAGACCTTATCATTGCAATTATCGGCATCATCTGTGCAGGAACAAGCGGTGCTCTTGAAGCTGCCGAACCCCGTTGGCTCATGATTCTCGGATTCGTTGTCGGATGTATATTCATCCCCTTCCAGCTCGGTTTCCTTCTTTTCCAGAATCCCGTAAAGAGCGTTCCCGGTGCTTCGGATAACCTTTCGGGCTGCTTCGGTGCAATCTCCGTTGCAAAGGCTCTCGAGGACACAGACACAAGATTTGAAAATACTGAAGTTGTAATTATGTGCTCAGGCTCAGAAGAGGCAGGTCTCCGCGGTGCAAAGGCATATGTTAAGGCTCACGAAAATGAGCTTAAGGAAATCGAAACCTGCGTTATCGCCTGCGATACCTTCCGTGACCTTGAAACAATGGCTGTTTATGACAGAGACATGAGTGGCACTGTCAAACACGACTGGGGCGTTAAGCACCTTGTTAAAAACGCAGGTGCAAACTGCGGATTTGACCTTCATTTTGAATCAATTTATATCGGTGCTTCCGACGCTGCGGCATTTACTCAGAAAGGCATCCCCGCAACAGGCTTTGCAGCTATGGACCCCACTCCCCCCAGATATTATCACACAAGACTTGACAACGTTGAAAATCTTCGCGAAGACGCAATTGCGGCAGGCATTGAAATTCTTATCGAAGCTGCCTGTATCTATGACAAAGAAGGTCTTCCTACGGAATAAAGTAAATATAAACAAAAAACCGCTGAGAATTTCGGCGGTTTTTTCATTGATTTTCCTATATAAATTTGATACTATAACATTAATTGTAATAAGGAAAGGGGCAATAAACTTGCGTACAATCAAACCCGGTGTACTTAAAGATATGCACAAACAGCTTGCAAAATATGCATTTCTCCATAAGCTCAGTATCCCCTCATGGGAATATACAAAAGGTATGTTCCTCGGTGACAGATACGAAATGGAGGATTTCAAGGGTGAAATCAAAAGCGGTGACTATTGGTATGCCGCATACGATTCAGCTCATTTCTTCAAGGCAAGCGTAACCGTTCCCGAAGAAATGGACGGCAAAGAAATCAGAGCAAAGCTTCAGGTCGGCGGTGAAGCACTCGTAAAGCTTAACGGCAAATATATTTCAGGTGCAACAACAAGAGATTGCATTCCCGACAGAACAGAGGTTTCTCTCGGCGTTCATAATGCAGGCGAGGTTCTTGATTTCGAAATTGAAGCAACAGTAGACTCAATGTCTTTCTGCGATGCCGCCATGGACGGTGCAAAATATCAGGAATGCCATATGGGTGACACATTTATTTTTGTTGCTGACGAAGACTGCGAAGGCTATTTCTTTGATATCATGGTAGGCTTTGAGGCTCTTGAATTCATCAAGGATGAACACATCAAGGCAAAGGTTTACGCCGCAATTGACGACAGCCTTCATATCGTTGACTATGATTTTGACGAAGCTCAGGTCAGAAAATCAATTGCAGAAGCAAGAAAATATTATCTTTCAAAGATTGCCGCAATCGACTGGGCGGCACAGAGCAAAATCATTCTCACGGGTCACAGCCACATTGACGTTGCATGGCTCTGGAGAATTCAGGAATCTATCCGCAAGAGTGCAAGAACATTCATGAACGTCACATCTCTTATGGATGTTTACCCCGACATGACATTCGGTCAGAGTCAGGCGGTTCTTTATCAGATGATGAAGGACCACTATCCCGAAATCTACGAAAAGATGAAGGAAAAGGTTGCAAACAATCAGTGGGATATCTGCGGTAACGTCTGGGTTGAAGCTGATACAAACCTTGCATCCGGTGAAGCTCTTATCCGTCAGGTGCTTTACGGCACGGAGTTCTTCAAGAAAGAATTCGGCAAGGTTTCAAAAACATACTGGCTTCCCGACTGCTTTGGCTTCACATGGGCACTTCCTCAGATTATCAAGGGATGCGGCATGGAAAACTTCATCACATCAAAGCTCAGCTATAACGATACAAACAAATTCCCCTACAGCATGTTTATGTGGCAGGGTAACAACGGCGACAGAGTCAATGCTCACCTTCTCCGTCCCGCATACAACTGCACATATAACATCTGGGAACTTATGACATTTGATAACGAATGCAACAACAAGAGCGATCTTAACGTATCAATGGGTATGTACGGCTACGGTGACGGCGGCGGCGGCCCGACCAGAGAAATGATGGAAAGAGGCAAACGTCTCCGCAACTTCCCCGGTCTTCCCAAAACAGAAATCGGTCATGTTGACGAATTCTTTGAACATTATCACGGAATCGAAAACGAGCTTCCCGTATGGAACGGCGAAATGTTCTATGAAAACCACAGAGGAACATTCACAAGCCAGGCGTTCGTCAAGAAGAACAACAGAAAAGGTGAATTCCTTTTCACAAGAGCAGAAATGCTTTCCGTTTTCGCTGAAAAGCTTCTCGGCAAAGAATATCCCAAGGACGAAATCGAAAAGGGCTGGAGAATCCTTATGACCAACCAGTTCCACGACATCCTCCCCGGTTCGTCAATCCACGAAGTTTTTGAGGATTGCCGCAAGGATTATGCCGTAATGAACAAAATCGGCGAAGATATCTATAACGGTGCTCTCAAAGCTCTCGGCGGTGCTGTTACAGCAGATAAAAACAGCATCACCGTATGGAATCTCACAAGTGCAAAGAGCTATGAACCCATCGTTGTTGAAGGTGTTCCCGAAGGAATGTATGCTTCAACAGAAGACGGTCTCTCACTACCCTGTGCATACATCGACGGAAAATTCATGTTCCTTCCCGATGAGCTTGACGAAATGAGCTGCAAGACATTCAGACTTCAGGAGGGCGAATGCATCTATTCACCCGTTGAGGTTGAAACAAATCTTCTTGAGAATGCCGTTCTCCGTGTTGAATTTGACGAAAACGGAGCTATCACAAGCATTTACGATAAACTCAATGACCGTGAAAGCCTTGAAGGCAGAGGTAACATTCTTACAATTTCTCTTGATAAGTGTATTCATGAAACTGCATGGAATCTTGAACTCAACTATCTCAAGAAGATGTGGGAACTCAAGGCAGAAAGCATTGAGGTTGTTGAACAGAACGCGGTAAGAGCCGTTATCAGAACAACATATAAGTTCAACAAATCAACAATCACTCAGGATGTTATGCTTTATCAGAACGGTGAAAGCGTTGTCTTTGATACAACCGTTGACTGGCACGAAAGCGACAAAGTCCTCAAGGCAGGCTTTGATGTTTCGGTTATCGATACCGACGCAACCTATGAAATCGCACACGGTGCAATCAAACGTCCCACTCATTGGAACACAAGCTTTGACCTTACCCGTTTTGAGGTTGCGGCTCACAAATGGGCTGACCTTTCCGAAGGCGGCTACGGCTGCAGCATCATCAATGACTGCAAATACGGTTATGATATCCACAACAGCCACATGAGAATAACTCTTATGCGTGCTCCCACCTGCCCCGACAGAACAGGCGACCACGGTATCAACACATTCAAGTATGCATTCCATCCCCATGCAGAGGACTGGAGAAACGATACCGTTCAGATGGCTCATGCCTTCAACGTTCCTCCCGTTGCTGTTTATAACGCAGAAGCATCAGAAGGAAAAATCAAATCTGGCGATATCTTCCTTTCACTCAGCGAAAAGAACGTTATGGTTGATGCCGTCAAGAAAGCACAGGACGGCAGAGGTTACATTGTTCGTGTTGTTGAGCAGGAACAGAGAAGAGGTAACGTTACTCTTAACTGGGCATTCGGTTTTGACAAGGTTATCGAAACAAATATGATTGAAGAGGATAAAGAAGAGGTTGCACAAAGCGGCAACGAATTCGAATTTGCAATCAAGCCCTTTGAAGTTAAGACGTTCAGAATTATATAAACTGATAATGGGGCTGTCTCACTAAAGAAGTGAGGCAACCCCTTTTTTGTATAAACTAAAAATATTCCGTTTTCCATTTCATCGGATTTTCATCAATATACTGCCATGTTTCATAATAACCCTGTTCGTTTCGTATAATCTCTTCATAATATGAAGTCTGAAAAATCTTTCTTCCCGGAGTTTTCTGAATCTGATTACAAATTCTGGTAGTGAGAGATTTATAAGTACAGATTACATCGAACAGTGTAGGGCGGGGGCTTGCTCCCGCCGTGCCGTCATCACTATCAAAAACAATTATAGCGTGAATATGTGTTGGCATAATCACATATTTATCTATTCTGACAAAAGGATAACGATTTTCCAATTCAAACAGTTGCTGCTGTGCTATTTTACCGATTGAACTAAGAATAACCTTGTTTTCGGCGGGAGCAAGCCCCCGCCCTACTCTTGACAAAACAGGCATATTCTTTTCGGTATTAATTGTCACATAATAAAATCCGTTTTTGCTGTAATCGTAATCCTTTAATCTGATATGTTTTCTTTTTGGCAACTCTTTCTTCATCTCATTTTAACGAGATCCATTGATTCTTTACCCGAAAGATGCTGAATATCCATTTCGATTATCGTAACAGCCGCAAATCTGGCGGCTATTTTTTTATCTGCATTTTCCTGAGGTTCAAGAGGAGAATACTTCTTTGTGTAAACCTCCATGACTCTGCGTTTTTCTTCGTCGGACTCAATCATTCTTGCTTCACCGAATGCAATAACGCTTCTGAAGCTGCTTGTAAAATCCTCGGACAGAATTTTGTCTGTTTCCGTTACGCAGAAAGAAACCCTCGGATCTTTTGCTATCGCATCGTTTTTATGTCCGCTTTTAGCTGAATGAAAATATATTTTATCATCCGCATAAACATAGCTCATCGGCACCGCATAAGGATATCCCCCGTCGCCGTTTACCGCAAGCACACCTGTATTCTGACCTTCAAGAATTTTTATGCAGTCCTCTTTTGAAAGAGCCTGCTTGAATCTTCGCATTTCTCTGAACATATCATCATCCCGCCTTAATCTCTGCAATATTTCCGTCTGTATCATAAAAATCCACCCTTACCGCATTGTCCGGCAATGCAAAGGCAAACGGTTTTTCACTGTCAATTTCAACAATTTCCGTTTTATCCGGATATACAACTTCAATTTTTGAAATGTTTATTTTATTCATGGATAAATAAGCTGCGGCATCATTAAAACGAAACTCAACAACATAGTCATCCATAAATATCGAACCGCCGGCTTTGAAAAAATATCCGTAGCTTATTCCTGTTCCTTTGACATAAACCGAAAAAGTGTGTTCATCAAGGCTTTCGGGATAAAAAACCATTGCCGCGATTTTATCCGAACAAGACTCCGAAACAAGCCAATCCCCGTTTATCTGCTGGGATTTTCTTGCATCCGTTTCAAGCTTTTCCGCAGAAACTCCGACATTGTCACGGACAAAGAAAAATCCGAAAACCGATATGACTACCGCTGCAGCAATGCACATAATCTTTTTCAACATAAAATCGCCCTTTCGTATACCTCGGATATCTATGTATATTTTATCATACACACACTCCGATGTCAACACAAAAGGGCGGAAAATTATTATTTAAAAGCGTAATTATAAACCTTTGACCATGATGCAACTCTTCTGGGATTCCACTTTTTGGGCATCATTGCACATGCCGCCGAAACTCTGCCTATACGCACACCGCAGGCAACAATCTTTTTGAGAAGCTCCATATCACTGCAAACCTGCTTTGCTTTGTTGATAAAGTCGGGAATATCAACCTTAACGCTGCCGAGACCGGTAAAATCCGCACCTATTGTCATGAGATCCTCTGTAAGAATTTCCTTTTCAAAGAAATAATCTATTTCTTCGGGAGTTAGGCTGAGAAGAAGAAGCTTTGCCGCCGCAAGAGGTGCAAGACCGTTGCCAAGAACCTTGTAGTATCCCGTCTGATAATTCCAGAGAGTATCGGCTGTAAACGAGTGATGCTTATCCTTTATAACGGTTTCCGCAAGAACCTTTGATGCCTTGAGGCTGTTTGCGATACCCGAACCGATGAGAGGAACGGTCATGAATGCACTGTCTCCGATTGCGGCATAACCGTCGGCTACCATAACCGACATCGGCTGACGAACGGGAATTTCAACAAACTGTCCGCCGCGCTGAACCTCTGTTCCGAGTCTGGGATTGGTTTCGCGAAGGAAATCCGCAAATTCATTTACATGATCCATATCAAAATCTTCAAATCTGCCGATAAGAAGGTCGGTATGGTCATCTTCGGATGCAATCCAGTTGACACCCTTTATTCCGCCTGCAAAAAGCATAACCTTGAATTTTGCCTCAGCAGGTTCTTCGCTCGCAACATTGAAAAACGCTCTGTATATCGTAATCTTTTCGTTTCTTTCAACATCCTTGTCAATCATAAAGGATTCGGGAAGATTTCTTCTTACGGGCGAATTGAGTCCGCAGGCATCGATTACGAGGTCACCGTAAACATCTCCCTGAGATGTTTTGATACCGACAACACGGTTACCGAGAACAATGGGACCTTTAACTTCACACTCATAAACGATTTTTACTCCGCAGTCAACAGCATGATTTATAAAATGCTCATAAATATCTCTGCGTTCCATCTTGATTTCAAGCTGATCCTGAGGAACATGCTGACGCAGACCCTTTGTGAATGAAGGGTTAAAAAAAGTCATATCCTCTTTATATTCAAATTTATCGGCAGGAGGCATATCCATACCTGCAACAGCAAGGGCATCGGGAGCAAAAATATCGGTCCAATCGTAGCCGAGAGTGCCTTCTTTTTTCTTTTCGTAAACGGTTACATCAAATCCTGCCTTGGCAAGCTGGGCTGCCGCCGCAATGCCGCCGTGGCCGAGACCTGCAACAACTATTTTTTTACCCATCAGGTAAACCTCCTCAAAAGATTCTTAACATTATTATATACATTATACACTTTAAACCTCATTTTGGTAAACGTTACATTTGTAACAGTAAGAGGCAGCCGTTTCCGACTGCCTCAAATTTATTTATGATAGAGCTTTTTGGTCTGATAACGGGGTTCACAAGTCAGATTGATTCCGATTTTTCTGTAAACATCAAGGTCGACCTGTGAAAGCATAACGGTTGAATGCGCTTCACAGCCTGCAAGACCCTCAATTGCTTCAAGAGCTTTTTTTGCAACGGGATTGGTGTTTGCACTCATGGAAAGAGCAATGAGAGTTTCATCTGAATGGAGTCTGGGATTATGGCCCTTGAGGATGCCCGTTTTAAGCTCCTGAATAGGCTCGATTATCGAAGGTGCAATCATGAGAAGATCATCGGGAAGTCCCGCAATAGCCTTTGCCGCGTTGAGCAATGCCGCACTCGATGCACCGAGAAGATTGGATGTTTTTCCGGTTACGATTTTACCGTCAGGAAGCTCGATTGCAACAGCAGGCTGACCTTCTGTTTCAGCACTTCTGTCCATTGACGCTTTGATAACCTTTCTGTCATCAACACTTACTCCCGCCTGATTCATAAGGCTGACAATCTTATCAACAGCTTCCTGCTTACCCGTGCCCGTTTTGAGGTCACAAAGAGCATTGAAATAACGGCGAACAATCTCCTGCCTTGAAGCATCCTTAACCGCTTCATTGTCACAGATTGCATAGCCTGCCATATTTACACCCATATCAGTAGGTGATTTATAAGGACTTACACCCTCGATTTTCTCAAATATCGCATTAAGAACAGGAAAAACCTCAACATCACGGTTGTAGTTTACTGTGGTTTTTCCGTAAGCCTCAAGATGATAAGGGTCAATCATATTGACATCGTTAAGGTCTGCCGTTGCCGCCTCATACGCAAGGTTAACAGGGTGCTTAAGAGGAAGATTCCATACGGGGAAGGTTTCGAATTTGGCGTAGCCCGCCTTGTTTCCTCTCTGGTTTTCATGATAAAGCTGAGAGAGACAGGTTGACATCTTTCCGCTTCCGGGGCCGGGTGCAGTTATAACGACGAGAGGTCTTGTTGTTTCGATAAATTCATTTCTGCCAAAGCCTTCATCGCTTACTATATGAGCAACATTATAAGGATAGCCCTCGATGCTGTAGTGAATAAACACCTTTACGCCGAGTTTTTCAAGCTTTGTTTTGAACGCATCCGCAGAAGGCTGTGACTTATACTGAGCGAGCACAACACTGCCTACATAGAGACCGGCTCCTCTGTAAGCATCGATAAGCCGCAACACATCAGCGTCGTAGGTTATGCCCAAATCACGGCGAATCTTATTGCTTTCGATATCCGCCGAATTGATTACGATAACAACCTCAACGTTTTCCGATATGCTTTTAAGCATCTGAAGCTTACTGTCGGGAGCAAAGCCGGGAAGCACTCTTGACGCATGGAAATCATCAAAAAGCTTTCCTCCGAATTCAAGATAGAGCTTTCCTCCGAATTCGTTTATACGCTTTCTTATCTGCTCCGACTGACGGCTGATATATAAAGCATTGTCAAAACCGATTTTTTTCAATTTCAACACCCTTTCATCCTCCTGTTCGAGGATTTTTAAACCATACCATATTATTATATATCACACTTGCTTTTAAATCAAGTTAAAAAAATAATTTTAAGCAAAATAAAACGGTGTACCGTTTAATTACGATACACCGTTATATTCATATTGCATTTTTAGTCTTTGGTTTTGTAACCTTGGGCGGAGGAGTAAGCTTTTTTCTGTTGGGGTTGCGTTCAATAAGCGGTGCAACGCCGTCCTTAACGCAAGCCTCTGTTATGCATACTCTCTCAACCGTATAATCCGAAGGAACTTCATACATAACAGGCATAAGCACACCTTCGATAATCGAACGGAGTCCTCGTGCACCCGTTTTCTTTTCGAGAGCCTTGTCTGCGATTGCTTCAAGAGCACCGTTGTCAAATTCAAGCTCAACATCATCAAGCTTGAAAAGCTCTGCATACTGCTTAACAATAGCGTTTCTCGGAGTTGTGAGAATCTTGACAAGAGAATCTCTGTCAAGCTCTCTCAATGAGGTTATAACGGGAAGTCTGCCGACAAGTTCGGGAATGATACCGAACTTCACAAGGTCCTGCTGGATAACTTTTGCCATCATATCCTCTTTTGCCGCTTCGGATTTGCTCTTTATCTGTGCACCGAAGCCGAGAGTTGAACCCTCTGAACGCTTTTCAACGATTTTCTCAATGCCGTCAAATGCACCGCCGCAGATAAAAAGAATATTTGAAGTATCGATCTGAATAAATTCCTGCTGGGGATGCTTTCTGCCGCCCTGAGGAGGAACATTCGCAACAGTTCCTTCAATAATCTTAAGCAATGCCTGCTGAACACCTTCGCCGCTTACGTCTCTTGTTATCGAAGGATTCTCGCTCTTACGTGCAATCTTGTCAATTTCATCAACATAGATAATGCCTCTTTCGGCACGTTCGATATCAAAATCCGCCGCCTGAATTATACGGAGAAGAATGTTTTCAACATCTTCGCCGACATAACCTGCTTCGGTAAGAGTTGTTGCATCTGCGATTGCAAAAGGCACATCAAGAATTCTCGCAAGAGTCTGAGCAAGCATTGTTTTGCCTACACCTGTGGGGCCGAGAAGCAGAATGTTGCTCTTCTGAATCTCAACATCGGTGTTGCCCTTGCTTTCAATTCTTTTATAATGATTATAAACAGCAACGCTGAGTGCAATTTTTGCTGCATCCTGACCGATAACATATTCATCGAGCATTGCCTTGATTTCCTTGGGTTTGGGCAGATTGCCTGAATCATAATCGTTATGCTTTGTGTATGAGGGATCCGATTCGATTATCGAACAGCAAAGGTCAATACACTCGTTGCAGATATAAACATTGGGGCCTGCTATAAGCTTGTCAACCTGGTCCTGTGTTTTATGGCAGAACGAACAGGCAACAAGCGATTTTTCTCGTCTTTCATCATCTCTGGGCATAATTGCCTCCTAATGGGTGAAATTTATCTTTTTTCGATTACCTTGTCAACCAAGCCGTATTCCATGGCTTCCTGTGCGGTAAGATAGTTGTCTCTTTCGGTATCTCTTGCGATTTCTTCGATGGGTCTGCCTGTGTTCTGAGAGAGAATTCTGTTGAGTCTTTCTCTTGTCTTAAGAATATGATCCGCAACAATCTTGATTTCGGTTGCCTGACCGCGTGCACCGCCAAGAGGCTGATGAATCATGATTTCGCTGTTGGGAAGAGCATATCTCTTACCTTTTGCACCCGATGAAAGCAGGAATGCACCCATTGATGCCGCCATACCCATGCAGATTGTCGAAACATCGCATTTGATATACTGCATCGTGTCATAAATTGCCATGCCTGCGGTTACCGAACCGCCGGGGCTGTTGATATAAAGGCTGATGTCCTTTTCGGGGTCCTGACCTTCAAGATAAAGGAGCTGAGCAACAACTATGCTTGCCGTTGCGTCATTAACCTCGTCGGAGAGAACGATAATTCTGTCATTAAGAAGTCGTGAAAAAATATCGTAGGAACGCTCGCCTCTGTTTGTCTGTTCAACAACATAAGGTACCAATGCCATAAATAATTCAATCCTTTCTCCGCAATTAATTACTTTATCAAAGAATATACAGAATAAACCGGCGGGTTGCCGGTTTATTCCAGAAAACTCATATTTAAGTATAGTTTGATTTACCTGAACTTATTCAACAACCGTTAAATTATTCAGCAGCTTCTTCTTTCTTTTCTGCTGCCTTCTTTGTTGTTTTCTTTGCTGCGGGTTTCTTTGCAGGCTTTTCTTCTGCTGCAGCTTCTTCGCCTTCAGCAGCTTCCTTCTTCTTTGCTGCCTTCTTTGCTGCAGGCTTCTTTGCCTTTGCCGAATCAATTACAACCTTGACAGCTTCCTGCTTTGCGATTTCAGCAGCAACAGTTGCTTCGGGAACAAGGCTCTTGATCTTTTCAAGGTCGATCTGATACATTTCAACCATCTTGTTGTATTCTTCAGCGATTGCTTCGTCTGATGCCTTGATGCCTTCAGCTTCAACAATCTTTTCGATTGCAAGGTCAAACTTAACATCCGAAACTGCACGCTCTCTCATCTGGCTCTCGAAGATTGCCTTGTCCATACCCATATACATGAGATATGTATCAAGGTCGATACCCTGCTGACCGATTCTCTGAGCAAAGTTATCAATGTTTTCCTTTGCCTTGTTTTCGTACATGCATTCGGGAATTTCGCCTTCAACATTCTGGCAGAGAGCGTCGATAACAGCATCTTCAAATGCATGCTGTGCACTTTCCTGCTTTCTCTTGAGCATATCTTCTTCAATGCCCTTCTTAAGCTCTTCAACTGTTTCGTATTCGCCCATATCCTTTGCGAATTCATCATCAAGTTCGGGGAGTTCCTTAACCTTGATTTCGTGAAGCTTAATTTTGAATACTGCATCCTTTGAAGCAAGCTCGGGAGCGTATTCTGCGGGGAATGTTACGTTAACGTCAAATTCTTCGCCGATTGAGTGGCCGATAATCTGCTCTTCAAAGCCGGGAATGAATGAACCTGAACCGATTGTAAGGCTGTATTTTTCTGCCTTGCCGCCGTCAAATGCAATGCCGTCAACAAAGCCTTCGAAGTCGATAACCGTGATATCGCCGTTCTGAACAGCTCTGTCATCAACATCAACCATTCTTGCGCCTCTTTCAAGCATATGCTCGATTTCGTGGTCGATTTCTTCCTTTGTTACCTTTGAATCTGCCTTTTCAGCTGTAAGACCCTTGTATGCCTTAACAGTGATTTCAGGCTTAACGGTAACGTTGAAGGTCATTACAACGCCTTCTTCTTTGCTCATTGTTTTAACATCGAAATCTCTGGGCTGATCAACGGGAGTAATGCCTGCTTCTTCGTAAGCAGCCTGAACTGCTTCGGGGAAAACGATATCAAGTGCATCTTCAAAAAATACTTCCTGGCCGTAAAGCTTTTCAATCATCATAAGGGGAGCCTTACCCTTACGGAAGCCGGGAATCTGGATTGACTTTCTCTGCTTGAGATAAGCCTGCTGGATTGCAGCTCTGAAGTCTTCTGCTGCAATAGCGATTTCTACCGCATAGGTGTTTGTTTCTGTTTTGTTAGCTGATACTAAGCTCATTTCTGTATTCCTCCATTAATGGATTATTTAACCCCATGATTATAACAAATAATTTCAGAAATTTCTATATATATTTGTATTTTCTTATGTTTAGTTAATTTTTCCGTTTTTTTTGCTGTTCTTTTGGTTATATTGACAAAAATCAGTATACCAAAGCAGGGCAAAAGCTCAAAAAATCGCTTGAAATAAGTGAAAATCTTATTCCGTCGCTCACTCCGTTGAATGCTCCCGCATGAGAATATGAGTGCAGATGCCCGTAATAACAACGGCTGATTTTTTCCTCAACAAGGACATTGTAAATCTCATCGCATTTCTGAGATACATTCAAAGGCGGATAGTGAAGAAAGACAACAGGCTCAAGTCCCGTTTCTTTTGCTGCCTGAATGGACATTTTCAGTCTGCCCGCCTCGCGAAGAACAACCTTTTTATCCGCATCGGATTCCGCATCAAAAAACCATCCCCGTGTGCCGCAGATTGCAAAATCCCCTGCAATGTAAGTGTTGTTATGAAGTATATTGAGAGTGGTAAGTGAATGCTTTGCAAAAAACTCATCCGACTTTTTCTTGGTTGCCCACCAATAATCATGATTACCTTTGAGAATTATTTTTCTGCCCGGTAAAGAATCAAGAAATCTGAAATCCTCAAGACCTTCTTCAAGATTCATGCACCATGATATATCGCCTGCAAGCACAACGGTATCTTCATCCGTCACAAGCCTGCGCCAGTTTTTTTCAAGACGCTGCTCATAATCGGTCCAGCCGCCGAAAATATTCATCGACTTACCCGTTGCTATTGAAAGATGAGGGTCACCGATTGCAAACAGAGCCATAAGTATATCCTTTCCAAAAATAATTTTGCATAAAAAGATAATAATAATTTCAGCGGATACTTTCCGCCAATAACCGAAAGGAGAGACTAACCAATGAACAAAGAAATCGGTGCAATTACCTGCCATGCAAAAAACTGTGTATTCCACAAGGGTCAGACCGCTTGTACCGCAGGCACAATCGAAGTAGGCAATTCCTCCGCCTGCAAAAGCGGCGAAACACAGTGCTCAACCTTCAGACTCAATGACTGTGCGGTTGACAAGCCCTGCGGCTGCGGCGGCTGATTATAAAATCAGATACCGAGCATATTGAATACCACGCCGTCCATGCTGTCCTTTGAACAGCAGCCGTCAAATCTTACTGCCTTGTCACGAAGATTTGCAAGCTGTTCGGGGCAGCATGCTCCTGTTACTTCTGCAAGACGCTCAACCATTTCGAATTCATCAAGAGCGTTTGTTTTGCCTTCAACAGCTTCAAGCACGGCTGCACTGAATTTGAAGGGACTTGCGGTTGATGCAATAACAGCGGGAGTTGCGTCACCTGTTTTTTCTTTGTAGTCATAGTATACCTTAACGGCAACTGCTGTATGAGTATCGCAAAGATAGTTCTTATCTTTGAAAATCTTTGCAATTGTTGCCTTTGTTTCATCATCGTCACAGCAGCCTGCCGCAAATTCAGCCTCAATCCTTGCAAGCGTTTCCGCATCAACCTCATACTTACCGTTTTCGGAAAGCTGTTTCATCCATGCAGTAACGTTTTCACTGCCTGCCATCGAATAAAGGAGTCTTTCAAGGTTGCTTGAAATAAGAATATCCATTGAAGGTGAGATTGTTGTGAAGAACTCACGGTTTCTGTTATATACACCTGTTGTGAGGAATTCGGTAAGAACGGAGTTGCTGTTTGATGCACAGATAAGCTTCTTCACGGGAAGACCCATTTCCTTTGCATAGTAAGCAGCAAGAATATTACCGAAGTTGCCGGTGGGCACAACAACATTGATTTCATCGCCGTTTCTGATTTCGCCGCTTGCAAGAAGGTCTGCATAAGCGGAGAAATAATACACAATCTGAGGACAGAGTCTGCCCCAGTTAATTGAGTTTGCCGATGAGAATGCCATCGAATTCTCAGCAAGCTTTTCGCCGATTGCTTTATCGGTGAAAATTTTCTTAACACCACTCTGTGCATCGTCAAAGTTGCCTTCAATTGCACAAACGGCAACATTGCTGCCTTCCTGAGTGCACATCTGAAGCTTCTGCATGGGACTTACGCCGTCGCTCGGATAGAAAACGAGAATCTGTGTGTTTTCAACATCCTTGAAGCCTTCAAGAGCAGCTTTACCCGTGTCACCCGATGTTGCAACAAGGATAACAATTTTTGTTCCCTTTGCAGCCTTGCCGCTGGAAACGGTAAGAAGTCTGGGAAGAATCTGAAGTGCCATATCCTTGAATGCACAGGTAGGACCTTTGAAAAGCTCAAGAATATGAACACCGTCTTCAATTTTAGCGAGAGGGGCAACCTTTTCGCTTGAAAATCCGGTTTCATATGCACCCTTTACGCATGAATCGACTTCATCTTCGGTAAAATCGGTAAGAAACAGAGAAAGTATTGACTTCGCTCTGCCGATATAATCAAGACCCGCAAGCTTTTCGATTTCAGCAAGAGAAACCTTGGGAAGATTTTCGGGGACAAAAAGTCCGCCTTCCGATGAAATACCCTTGGTTATTGCCTGAGAAGCCGAAACCTTGACGGAAGTATCTCTTGTACTTACATAATTCATAAAATCACTCTTTCAGAAAAAGTTTTCGGAATATTATATCACAATATTTTAGTTTTGTAAAATGTTTTTAAAGAATTTATTGGAATTTTCAAAGAAAATTTTATCAAGAATCAAATTATCTATGCCTTTTTCGCAAAGATATGCTCTGAGTGCGGGAATTTTGTCAACGCCCGACAATTCGGGATTGATTTCACAGCCGTCAAAATCAGAGCCTATTGCAAGCACATTTTCTCCTCCCATATCGAGCATATGTGCCAAATGACGGTAAACAGCCTCAAAGCCGTCATCCTTTTCATCGCCAAGAAAGCTTTTGCAGAAATTGATTCCGATTAATCCGCCGCATTCAATCAGCAGTTTTATCTGTGTGTCGTCAAGACTTCTGCGGCATGAGAAAAATTTATCCTCGCTGTCTTTTCTTGTCTTTTTCAGCACGGCTTCCGAGTTTGAATGGGATGCAATCACCTTTGCTCCGCTTGAAATCACATCATAAAAACCTGCTCTGTTGAGATGAGAAACATCTGCGGCAATATTCAGCTTTTCCATCTGCTTCACAAAAGCTCTTCCCTCTGATTTAAGACCGGAATCCACACCTGACTGACAGCCGTAACCAAGTTCGTTTTCTTTATTCCATGTTAAGGTGATAAGCTTTACACCGAACTCCTTCGCAAGAAAAATATTATCATTTTCAGCAAACGGAGATCCTCCTTCGCAAGTCAGAATTGCGGCACATTTTCCGTTTCCGTGAGCTTCAATTACATCTGAAAATCCTTGACACAATTGGATTTTACCGTTGTTTACAAAAACCTCTTTTTCAAAGTTCAGAAATACATTTTTAAAATAAGCGAGAGCTTTTTTACCTCTCAGTTCATCGGGTATCCAGATTGCAAAAAGCTGAGTCCACTTGTCAAGCACATTACCTTTACATAGGTTCAGATGCAGTTCACCGTCAAAAAGACTCAGTTTGCGGTTAAAGCATTCCCCTGCCGTATCGCAATGCAGGTCAAAAAGGTTCATACCATCACCTCAGAAAGCATTTTCAATATAATTTATGCCCTTCATTTCATAGTTATCATCAAGATAAACCTCAACAACATCAAACCGCATTTCTCCGCTGAGCTTGGAGTAATTCAAAAAGCTTTTCGATGCCATTCTCAATCTTTCGCGTTTACCTTCATCAACCGCTTCCATGGGTCTTGTAAGTGTGGTTTCGTTTCTGGTTTTAACCTCTATAAAACACAGTATTCCGTCCTTTTCGGCAACGAGGTCAAGCTCTCCGAAACGGCAGACATAGTTGGCACTGATTATTTTAAATTTGTTATCACGCAAATACCTTGCGGCATATATTTCTCCCCATGCACCGACTTTATTCCTTATCATTTCTTGCCACCGATAAAGCTTTTAAGGAATGACATTCTGTGGCAATCGGAAATACCGTGCTCCGTCAGCATTTCGTAGTGGAGCTTCGTGCCGTAGCCTTTATGTTTTTCAAACTGATACTGAGGATATTTTTCGGCAAGTTCAAGCATGAATCTGTCTCTGCTGACCTTCGCAAGAATGGATGCCGCCGCTATGGAAGGACTGTTAGCATCTCCCTTGATTATTGTTTCTCCGTCAATATCAAGAGGAGGCATCCTGTTGCCGTCTATAAGTGCATAATCCGCAGGCATATCAAGACCTTCAACCGCTTTACGCATAGCAAGATAGGTTGCCTGAAGTATGTTGATTTCATCGATTGTTTTCTCATCAACACTTGCGACACTCCAGCTGAGTGCTTTCTCTTTTATCACATCAAAAAGAGCCTCTCTCTTTTTTTCGGATATCTTTTTTGAGTCGTTAAGCCCTTCAATTTCGCAGTTTTCGGGAAGGATTACTGCCGCTGCAAAAACAGGACCGGCAAGAGGCCCTCTGCCCGCTTCATCAACACCGCAGACAGCCGAATATCCTTTGCGTTTTGCGGAAATCTCATATTCAAAATTCATAATTACCTCCAAAGATAAAAGACCGCATTGCTTTTTGCCCTGCGGTCAGTGATTATTAAAGAAACTCTTTGTCGATTACTTCGTTCACAATATCCTTGAGATACTGCAGGCTGAACGACGGTGTCTTGTTCTGAACACCGTGCTTCGAGGCAAGCTCTTCGGTATAGTCCTCAAGAGGATACACTCTGATGTTTGATGTGCCGTAGCCGAAATGGGTTACAACACCGGAAAACTTTGTGTTTTCAAAGGTAACCGCACCTGTTGTATTGTTCTTCACAATTTCAAAATTCAGCATACCGCCAAGCATTCTCGGGCCTCTGTTCTGAGCTGAAATGAAGTTGCCGAGTGAATATGCAACAAGTGTCTTTCTTCCGTCGGGATTGGTTATATATTCCACAGGCTGGATGACATGAGGATGATGTCCGATGATAACATCAGCACCCCACGATGCCATTTTCTCAGCAAGAATACGCTGGTTTGATGTAGGTTCATGAGTATATTCGTTACCCCAGTGAGCATTGACGATTACAACATCCGCAAGCTCTCTTGCTTTCATGATGCTTGTCTGAATTCTGTATTCATCTTCTGCAAGAACAAGCACAACTTCCGTATCTCTGGGAAGAGAAAGTCCGTTGGTTGATTCGGTTAATCCGAGATATGCAATTCTGACACCGTTTACTTCGCTGACGGGAATATTGCTGAAATCTTCCTCATTGAGATAAGCTCCCGTTGTTATAACATTCTTTGATTTCCAGTAATTGATTGCAGAAATAAGACCTTTTTCACCGCAGTCAATTGAATGGTTTGTTGCAATGTTGAAAACATCAAAGCCGATTTCAATCATTTCATCGCCCAATTCTGCAGGCGAATTGAACATGGGATAGCTTGAAACATTGTGTTCACTTGAAATAATCGTTTCCTGATTAAGGATAGCGACATCAGGCTCAGCTATCTTATGAGCAATATTTTCGTATGCGAAAGTGAAATCATAGCCGCCGCTTGACCTCGCAGCCGCCTGCTCATACACCGTATCATGAATCAGATTATCACCGACGGCAACAAAGCTGACTCTTGAAAAAAGCTCCTGCTGCTGTGTTGTTTCAGGCTCTTCACCCGGTCTGGCATCGGCACTTATATCAAGCTGTGAACTGCTGTTATCTCTTGTGAAGAACAGCACGCCGAGTGCAATAACATCAAGAAAAATCACAACAGCAAGAAATATTGCCATTTTCTTTCTCATATCAACAACTCCCAATCATTAATCAAGTGTGAGTTTTCCGAGCTTACCGCTTCTGTATTCATCGAGCAACGCAACCGCTGCTCTTTCCGTATCAATTTCTCCGCCTTTGATGAGCATTCCCCTCTTCCTGCCGATAAGCTCAAGCAATTCGTAGGGTTCAAGGTCTTCAAAGTCGGTTATTTTATATCTTTCGGTCAATCTGTCAGGGTAATTCTTCTGAAGAACCACAAGCAAACGCACCGCAATTTCCTGGCTGTCAAGAATTTCATCCTTAACAGAACCGATAAAAGCAAGTTTGAATCCTACTTCGGGGTCTTCGAATTTCGGCCAGAGCACACCCGGGGTATCAAGAAGTTCAATTCCCGAACCGATTGCAAACCACTGATTGCTTCGGGTTACACCGGGCTTGTCCGCAACTTTTGCACGGATTTTACCTGCCATACGGTTGATGAATGAAGATTTGCCTGTGTTTGGAATACCCACAACCATAACACGCAAAGCCTTGCCTGCCATGCCTTTTTCGGTGTTTATTCTTATTTTTTCTTTCAGCACCTCTCTTACAGCAGGCTGAAATTTATCAAGACCTTTTCCGCTTCTGCAGTCAACGGGCAGTGCAGTCACGCCCTTTTCGGCAAGCTCTTTTATCTTCCTTGCCGTTGCATTCGGGTCTGCAAGGTCGCATTTATTAAGCAGAACTATTCTCGGCTTTGAGCCTACGATTTCGTCAAGCTCGGGATTTCTGCTGCTTTCGGGAATTCTTGCATCAACGATTTCACAAACCGCATCCACAAGCGAAAGGCTCTCTTTTATAAGTCTTCTGGTTTTCGCCATATGACCGGGAAACCATTGGACAATCATATTCTCATTCATAATCTTAACCTATTTTGAACTGACCGAAAGGCAGCATTCTGAAAAGTGCCTTTCCGAGTATATATTCTTCTCTGATAAATCCGACACGGCGGTCACGGCTGTCGGTTGAAGCATTTCTGTTATCGCCCATCGCAAAAATGTGGTCTTCGGGAACAACGATAGGTCCGCTGAAATCTTCACGGTCTCTTGTAAGCTCCGCAACATAAGGCTCTTCAAGTGCAACGCCGTCAACGTAAACAATGCCTTCGTTGAAATCGATATCAACAGTCTGACCTTCTGTGGCAATAACTCTTTTCACGAGCACATCGGGAACGGGTTCTTCACAAGGCTGACCCGTCACAACTATATCGCCGTATTCGGGTTCGATATAAAATGCTGTGAGGATAATACGGTCACCGTTTCTGAGAGTGGGATACATCGAGCTTCCCACAACGGTTATCGTTCTGAACACAAATGTAAATGACAGTGCAACAGCGATAATCGCAAGTGCGATTATTGACACGAGGTCAAATATGCCTGCCATGGATTTCTTGTTTTTTTCTTCCATAATCCTCACTCCTTAATATTCATAAATTTCCCATTCGCCCGCAGGGAAAATTCTGCCGATTGCTTTACCGAAAACATATCTTTCATCAACCTGCCCGATTTTGCTCGAACGGCTGTCAAGAGAAATGTTACGGTTATCACCCATAACAAAGATTTTCCCTTCTTCAACGGTAAGAGGGAACTGCACATCATAGCTTGTTGAAGTAGGTTCATTTATATACGGTTCATCGAGTTTTATTCCGTTGACAAAAACCTCGCAGGTATCAAAATTGATATCAACAACATCTCCGCCGACGGCAACTACTCTTTTGATGATGGGAACATTTCTCTCCCACGGTTGAGTGAGAACAACGATATCTCCCCTCTCAACGTTGAGTGTCACGCCTGAAATAGCAACCCAGTCGCCGTCTTTCAGAGTAGGGAACATCGAATCTCCGTCAACACCTATCGCTCTGAACACCAACGCAAAAATAAGAAACACGACCAGAACAGCACCTTTGATCGAATCTGCCATATCGTAGATAAGAGAGAGCAGACCCGATGTTTTGGGTTCGCTGTCCTCTTGCACGGGAGGATAAAACTCTATCCAGAATTCTTCTATTCTGCGCATGATGTTCTCCTTTCTTGATAAGATGTAATTAATTAAATAATCAGCAGGGATAATCCCGACTGTGTTTCCGATAAAAAACTCCGGCTTTAACGCAAAGCAAGGATTGCCCGCGTCACTCTAAAATAACAAAAAGGTGTAACAACGCAAATTGTTACACCCTCATGTTGATTATCTGATCTGTTCCTTAACCTTTGCAGCCTTACCTACTCTGTCTCTGAGGTAGTAGAGCTTGCTTCTGCGAACGCGACCGTGTCTTACTGTTTCAACCTTAGCAACGTTGGGGGAATGAAGAGGGAATACTCTTTCAACGCCAACGCCGTATGAAACACGGCGAACTGTGAAGGTTTCTGAAACGCCTGAGCCCTTGCGAGCGATAACGGTTCCTTCAAAAACCTGAATTCTTTCTTTTTCGCCTTCACGAATCTTTACGTGAACCTTAACGGTATCACCGACTTCGATTGCGGGAACTTCGGATTTCAGAGAATCCTGAGCGATTAACTTGAGTGCATCCATTGTTAATTTCCTCCGATTTTTTCAGATGTTCGTAACTGTTACACAGAAAGAGGAACACCCTTTTTAATGTTATTGGCATTAAATCTCGTCTTTGAGCACAATTACTCTAATGACGGCACAAATGCGAATAATATATTATCACAAGATTTAACGGAATGCAAGTGTTTTTTTGCGTTTTTATTAAATTGTTTGATTTTTATCTAAAATCACTTAAATCTTCACGCATAAGGCGTGTTCTTGTTATGGAAGTTTTCTCACAGTCTGCCGCAAACTCGGCAAAAAGTGCACTGAGAAGCAAATCCGCATTAAGATTTACACTGTTACCTGCCGCAAGAACGGTTTTGATTTCACAGCAGTTTTCTTTTGGCTCAATTGAGAATGAACGCACCATTTCGCAAAGATTAACGGTTTTGATTCCCCTCTTACTGCGTTTTTCGGCATTGAGAATTCCGCCGTCGATAACGCTTTGAGCACCTGCGGCAAAACCGATTGCCTCGCCCTCGCTCGCAAATTCAACCGTTATTTCATATTCCGCCGCCGCAATTTCGTTGGGCTTGTTGACGGGCTCAAGCACATCAACGATTTCAATGCCTTCGGGCATAACGGAATTGAGCTTTGATTTGATTTCGTCAAAGCTCATATCCTGCTCAATACGGATATCAAGAGGCTCTCTTTTTCCTTTCTGACCAAGCGGAAGCGGCATGAGGAAAGTCATATACGGATGGGGATTGAAGCCTTCTGTATACCAGAGAGGAATTTCAGCCCTGCGTACGGCTCTGGTCATGCAACGGTTCATATCAAGATGAGAGATATAAACGGCAAGACCGCTTTTTTTAAACCACAGTCTTACTGATTTCATCGCACACACCTCCGTTGAGCTTATTTGCACCGCAGCCCGCACATTTCTCACGGCAGCAGGCTGTTGTTTCCGCTTTATGAGCCTTCTGATTTTCTTTGATGAGGAAATTCTTTGTTACACCGAAATCCATGTGATCCCAAGGAAGAATTTCATCATATTCTCTGCGTCTTGCAGTGTAAAAATAAGGGTCAATACCGTTCTCGGCAAAGCTTTCTTCCCAGAGTTCGGGTTTGAGATGCTCTGCCCAGCCGTCCATTTTACAGCCTTTTCTCCATGCTGTTTCGATAACATTGCCGAGACGTCTGTCTCCTCTTGCAAAAACGCCTTCAAGGAAGCTTGTCCAGGGCACATGACGTGAAACATTGACCTTACGGGTTGTAACGCAGGAAACAAGATAATTCTGCTTATCGATAAGCACATCGGGTTTATCCTGAGGCTCCCACTGGAAAGGCGTAAACGGTTTGGGCACAAGAGATGCAAGGCTGATGCTTACGCTCACACTCTTGCCCTTGGGTTTATCGGGATTTTTATAATATTCATCAACAACCGCCTGTGCAAGGTCGGCAATTCCGCGGATATCCTCTTCCGTTTCGGTCGGCAGACCTATCATGAAATAAAGCTTAACCGCAGTCCAGCCGCCTGCAAACGCCTGTGCGGCAGTTTTGAGAACTTCTTCTTCGGTAATATTTTTATTGATGACATCACGCAGACGCTGAGTGCCCGCTTCGGGAGCAAAGGTGAGTCCGCTTCGGCGTACGGCATTGAGCTTTTCCATAAGCTCCTTGGGAAAATTATCAACACGCAGAGAAGGAAGAGCGATATTGATTTTTTCATCAATTGTCCACGGAAGCATATTTGTTATGAGTGTTTCGAGACCTTTATAGTCACTCGTACTGAGTGAACAGAGTGAAATCTCATCATAGCCCGTGCTCTCGCAGATTGCTCTGCACTGTGCCTCAACAACCTCGGGAGACTTGCGTCTTAACGGTCTGTTGAGGAAGCCTGCCTGACAGAAACGGCAGCCTCTTATGCATCCTCTGAATATTTCAACAGTTGTTCTGTCATGAACAACCTCGAGAAACGGAACAACAAATTCCGTCGGAGAAAACATACTGTCAAGGTCCGCAACATTTCTTTTTTCAACCTTTTCGGGTGCACCGCAGGTAGGCGTTACCGATTTAACCGTGTTATCCTCATTGTATTCAACCTCGTAAAGGGAAGGCACATACACACCTTTTATCTGCGATGCCGCAACAAGGAATTCCTGCTTTGTTGCACCTTTTTTCTTATATTCTTTAAGAAGGTCAATAAGCTCCATTGTTACCTCTTCGCCGTCACCGGGAAGGGTTATATCAAAGAAATCCGCCATAGGCTCACTGTTGCATACGCACGCACCGCCTGCAATTACAACCGGGGTCAGAGCAGTTCTGTCTTTTGACCTCACGGGCAGACCCGCAAGGTCAAGCATATTCAGAACATTGGTGTAGCTCAGCTCATACTGCATCGTAAAGCCGAGAATATCAAAATCTTTTATCGCATCTCCGCTTTCAAGAGCATAAAGAGGAATTCCGTTTTCACGCATAACCTCTTCCATATCCGTGCCGGGTGCAAAAACTCTTTCACACCATGCATCATCTCTTGAATTGACAAGTGAATAAAGAATTTTCATTCCGAGATGGGACATGCCGATTTCGTAGGTATCGGGAAAGCAGAAAGCATAACGGATATCAACGCTGTTCTTATCTTTGACAACGCTGTTAAGCTCACCGCCTGTATATCTTCCGGGTTTTTGAACCTTAAGCAAAAACTTTTCGATTTTTTTAGGATACATAGATTATCTCCTGCTTTATTTTTATATATCCCGATTATAATATCATATAAATATGAAAAAATCTACAGTTTAATCCTATCCTTTTCTTTTTTATCCAAAAAAATTGCAATCATAAGATAAAGTGACACTCCGAGAAGGGTTGCATTGCCTGTTTTCAGCAAAACCGCCGTTCCCGATGCAACCATCGGAGCGAGAACAACGCATGAAACAGCCAAGCAGATTTTATCCGCCTTTTCCTCGTTCATCCTTCCGCCAAGGAAAAGAAAAAGCAGATTTCCTCCGTCAAGGGGTCTGCACGGAATCAGATTGAATAATCCTGTAAGCAAGCTGAACATTGCGGCATTTTTGGTTTTTTCTCCAAACGGCAGCATACTCAGGGCAAACAGAAAATTAACCAGAGGTCCCGACAAATAAACCGCTGTTTCTCTTGCTCTGCCCCAATATCCGCCGCTTCTCTCAAGCTTTATCCCATAGAAAGACAGAGTTACGGATTTAGGATTTTCACCAAACAAAAGCAAACATACGATATGCCCGATTTCATGAATAATACAGCAAAACAGAGCAAGTGCCCCTGCTCCGCTTTCATCAAGAATAAGAGTTAATGTTACCGCCGCCGCAAAAGTTACATCTATTCCGAACTCGGTTTTGCCGATATCAAGCTTCATCGGATTTCTCGGGATAAAGCAAGGGTTCGGGGTTAACTCTTATTCCGTTTATCCTCACCTCAAAATGAAGATGCGGACCTGTTGACCATCCTGTTGAACCGACCAATCCCACCGTCTCCCCCTGACGGATAACGGCGTTTTCTTCAACATAAATTTCAGAAAGATGGCAGTAATAGGTCTGCAGTTTTTCGGAATGCTCCATCAGCACATAATTTCCCCAGACATCGCTGCTGCCCGTTTCGATAATTCTCCCGTAAAACGATGCCGCAACGGGTGTGCCTTCATCCGCTGCAAGGTCAAGCCCCGTATGAAATCCGTAGTTACCCGAAACAGGGTTCGTTCTGTAGCCGAAACGGGAAGTTATCCTTGCATTTTCAACAGGTAAAACAGGATCAACGCTCACATAATACGGCGCAAACGAGGTGCCGTTTGCCGCTTCTTTATACTCAATATCTCCGCCGCCCGAACCGTTTTCCGTAAGCTCTCCGACAGCAACCGTCTCTCCCGTTTCGTCGCTTATGACCTCATAAGTATCAAGCACCGTCTCCTCCGATACTGTTGTTTCAACAGGCTTGAACACAAATTCTGCCGCATCTTTGAGCTGCTCCGCAAGCTCTCCTGCCGACATATCTTTCTGCATGATTCCCGCATAATCCGACCTCATCTTCTCAAATGCAGACGGACTGATTTTTGACACAAGAAAAATTCCCGTCACGATAAGAACACACAGCACACATTGGAGCAGAATCAATCTTATAAAATAATCCGTTTTTGTTTTTTCTTTTGATTTTGATGTGCTTTTTCTTTTCGGTGCATCCTCATCCTTAAACTTGAATCTGCTTCGGTATTCATCTCTTTCCGTTCTTGGCGGCATCTGAAAATCATAATCCATTTAAATTCCTCCGAAAAAAGTTTTTCGGTTAAGTATATGAACAAACCGCCAAAAATTATGATAGCCGCAAACAAAAAAGCAAGGTACCGTCAGCACCTTGCTTTCAATTTATTTCTTCTTTGATAAATTCATTATAACCAAGATTATATTTTCCGCGAACACCGCAAAGGTAACCCACGCAGATGATTTGAACGCATCGAAGAATCGTTCCACAGACCACACGCTGTCTCCGAAAATCCCGAACAATCCGTGAAGTATGCTGTTAACCGCAAGACCGTCGTGATGCTCCCAAAACAGATTGTAAACCAAATTGAGTCCCAAATCCAACGACACAAAAACGGTTATGACTAACGCAATCAGCGATATAATTCTCAGCTTTTTCATCGTTATCCCTCATTCCTCCGCGATTATCCGCCAATAATCATATGAATAATATTTTGTCAGACGGCTTTCCGCTTCTTCAAGACCTTTGAAAAAATCCTTCCCGAAAGATTCATCGGGTTCCGCATAAAGTCCCCATGCGGATGCCTCGCTGACCGACGGAAAATATTTATCCCATAAAAGCTTACTGCCTTTTTTATCACGGTTGTAATTCAGATAATGCGAATCCTCACGTATTCCGTCACGGACTTTGACAAAATCAGCCGTAAGTTCGTTCATTTCAGCATCAGAGCATCTGCCCAGGGAGTAATACTCAGCTCTCACTGTTATGCTTTGAATAACCGAAATATATTCTGACATACGTTTTGCAAGCTGTTCATCGGTTAGTTTTTCAAGCTTCATTACCATTCATCACTTTCATCAATAAGAACTGCATGGGCACAGCGTATTCCGTCAACCGCCGCAGAAACAATTCCGCCTGCATATCCTGCACCCTCACCGCACGGATAAAGTCCTCTGATATTTGCCTGATAAAGCTCATCTCGGAGAATTCTTACGGGTGCGGAAGAACGGGTTTCGGGAGCTGTCAGCACACCGTCGGCAAGTGCAAAGCCGTTAAGGCTTCTGTCCATTTTCACTATCGCCTGTGCCATTGTTTCGGTAACCTTTTCGGGAAGAACCTTTCGGATATCACCCGGAGTTACACCCGTTGCACAGGTAGGCTTTACATAAGAAAGCTTTTTTGACGGGGTGTTGTTAAGGAAATCGCCTATTGTCTGGCAGGGTGCACTGTAATCACCGCCGCCAAGCTCAAAAGCAGTTCTTTCAATTTTTCTCTGGAGTTCAATGCCTGCAAGCGGATGATCGCTTCCGAAATGTTCAGGTTCGATTCCGACAAGCAATGCAGCATTCGAATTTTCGCCGTCACGGGCATATTCACTCATGCCGTTAACGACAACATGGCCTTCTTCCGATGCCGCCGCAACAACCGTACCGCCGGGACACATACAGAAAGTATATGCTCCTCTTCCGTGGTCGGGATGGCACGCAAGCTTATAGTTAGCCGCACCCAAAGCGGGATGACCCGCAAATGAGCCATACTGTGCTTTATCAATCATCTCTCTGGGATGCTCGATACGGACACCTACGGAAAACGGCTTCTGAATGATATTGATGCCCTTTCTGTAGAGCATTTCAACGGTATCTCTTGCGGAGTGACCTATGCAGAGAAGAAGAGTATCTGTTTCGATATCCTCAGATCCGCCATCGGGATTTTTGCAGGTAATACCCTGCACAACACCGTTTGCTATAATCAGATCCGTAAGCTTCCAGCCGAAACGGACCTCTCCGCCGAGAGAGATGATTTCTTCTCTGAATGCCTTGACAACGGCACCGAGTTTATCCGTACCGATATGAGGAGTTGAGGAGTATCCGATTTCAGGCGGTGCACCGTGAGCAATAAGCTCTTCTACAACCTTACGGCAAAGAGGGTCTTTTATTCCCGTTGTCAGCTTACCGTCGGAAAATGTTCCTGCTCCGCCTTCGCCGAACTGAACATTGCTTTCGGGATTGAGCTTTCGTGTTGTCCAGAATCCGTTGACATCCTTGGTTCTCGTATCAACATCAGCTCCTCTTTCAAGAACAAGAGGCTTAAGTCCTGCTCTTGCAAGAATGAGTGCCGCATAAAACCCTGCAGGACCGAAGCCTGCGATAATCGGTCTGAGAGTGCTTGTTCTGCGGATTTCGGGCATCTCATAGCAATAAGGTACACCCGTTTCAACCTTGGGATTTCTTGCACGGGCAACAACCGCACTTTCATCGGAATCAACCTCAACGCTGACGTTATATACAAAGAAAATATTATCTTTTTTTCTGGAATCAACCGCTTTTTTTGTTATCTGAAGTGACGTTATTTTTTCTTCCTTGCATCGAAGCGCTTTGGCAGCAGCTCTGCGGAGTGCACCCTCGTCGCTGTCAAGAGGAAGTTTTATTTCATTAATTTTAATCATTTATTTTACCTCACCTGCAAGCATTCCCGATGCCCACGCCCACTGGAGATTGAACCCTCCGCAGCCGCCGTCAACATCGATTATTTCGCCTGCAAAATATAAATCCGCACAGATTTCTGATTGCATGGTTTCCGGATTGATTTCCGATGTTTTTATGCCTCCGCTTGTCACCTGAGCATTGACAAATCCCTTTGTTCCGCTGACTTCAAGAGGAAAGCTCTTGATTTTTTCGGCTATTATGCGGAAATCCTTTTCTTTGAGTTCATCGATAAGCTTTTCTGTATTGTAAAGTTTTGAAGCTTTACAAATCGCAATTCCGACCGATTTCGGAAGAAAGCCTGTCAACAAGTTATCAATTTTACAGAAACCCTTTATTTTACAAAGGTTTCCGAGATATAAGACAAGCTCATCAAATGATTTGTCCGGCATAAAATCAATATATGTAAAGGGATTACGCTTTACATTATCAATGTATTTTTGTGCCTGCGACGCAAGCTCCATTGCCGCTATTCCCGACAGTCCGTAATCCGTGAAAAGGATTTCTCCGCTTGTCCCGGCTATTTTTTTATCGCCTTTGAGGGTAAGTGTAACATTTCTGACTCTGACACCCTTCATGGTTTTCGTTATTTCAGGCGATGCACAAATCGGAACAAGCGACGGATACAGTTTTGTTATGCTGTGGCCGAGTTGTTTTGCCAACGCAAATCCGCTGCCGTCAGAACCTTGCGACGGAGATGATTTTCCGCCTGTCGTTAATATAAGTTTCCTGCATTCAAACCTGTTATTGATTATAAACCCCTTGGAATTCTTCTTTATTTCCGCTACGGGAGTATCACAAAAAACATCGATTTTCAGTCTTTCAACCTCAAATCTGAGTGCATCAACAACCGATGCCGCGGTATTGCTTTCGGGATAAACTCTCCCTTCAGAATCCGCATAACAAAGCAGACCCATGGACTCAAAAAACTCAATGATTCTCTGCGGTGGATATGCGGTAAATGCTTCGTTTGCAAATTCTCTGTTAACATATCCGTGAGTAAGCGCATATTCATTTGTGAGATTGCATTTGCCGTTACCCGTTGCAAGCAGTTTTTTACCGATTCTCGGTAATTTTTCCAAAACAGCAACACTCAATTCCGGATGAAGCCTTTTGGCATTGATTGCCGCAACCAGACCTGCCGCACATCCGCCTACGATTATCAGATCATATTTTCTCATGGTCGTTACATCCTTTTTCAGATTCACTGACATATTATTTTACATCATTCTGCATACGGTTGTCAAATATTTATCGGTATTGATATTAATTTTAAAATGTGATATAATATTTATTACTTTATCTGAAAGGATGTTTTTTGAAATGAAAGAAATCACAAAAGATATGAAAATCGGCGAAATTCTTGACGCTAACCGTGAAATTGCTCCCTTCTTCCTTAACATGGGAATGCACTGCCTCGGCTGTCCTTCAGCAAGAAACGAAACAGTTGCTCAGGCCTGCATGGTACACGGCGTAAACGCTGATGAGCTTATCGCAGATATCAACGAATTCCTTGCAAAGAATGCTTAAGCTTTCCGAAAGAATGCTCATGGCGGCGAAGATGGTGCGAAGCGGCAGTATTGCCGCCGATATCGGTACAGACCACGCCTATCTTCCCGCCTGGTTGATTTTAAACAACGTCTGTCCCTCGGCTCTTGCCTGCGATGTGCGCAAGGGTCCGCTTGATAATGCCCGCAAGACAGTTGAGTCCTACGGCATTGAAAACAGAATTACCCTGCGGCTTTCCGACGGCTTTGACGAAATCAGTCCCGACGAAGCGCAGGATTTTATTATGTGCGGAATGGGCGGCACTCTTATGGAAGAGCTTGTTTCACGCACGGAATGGCTGAAGGATAAATCCAAAAGACTGATTGTTCAGCCGCAGTCACACAGCGAGGATATCCGCAGATTTTTTGTTCAGAACGGCTTTGAAATACTCTTAGAGGATGCCTGCACAGACGGCGGCAAGCTCTACTGTGCAATGGCGGCTGAGTATACAGGTAAAATTACAAAAAAACCGATTTCCTACATATATTCGGGCAAGCTTTCGGAATGCGAAAAACCCGAAGCACGGCTTATTATCGAAAACACGGTTTCAAGACTTAAAACAAAGCTTGATGCCGCCAAGAATCACGGCACACCCGAGAATGCGGAATATCTCGGAAATGTTATATCAGAATTGGAGGTCACCCTTAATGAAATGCAATCCGACAGTTAAAGATATATTTGATTTTCTTCAGAGCATTGCACCGTTTGAGGCTCAGTGCGAATGGGATAACAGCGGTCTGCTTGTAGGTGAGCCTTCAAAAGAGGTTAAAAAAATCGGCGTTGTGCTTGATATAACAACTGATGCAATTGAATATGCCGCAAAAAACGGAATTGAATTAATCATCAGCCATCATCCCGTTATTTTCAGATCCATGAAGAAATTCCTTGACGGTAACCCCGCTTATATGCTTGCAAAAAACGGAATATCGGCTATAGGTGCACACACTTCGCTTGACATTGCAAAAGGCGGAGTTAACGATGCTCTTGCATCAGCACTCGGATTTGAAAATGTTTCTGATTTTTCCGAGATCGGCGAAACTGCAATGATAAGAGTTGCCCAAATCAACGAAACGGATGCTGAATCTCTTTCGAAACTTGTTGCCGATAAGCTTTCAACGGGAGTTGCCGTTGCAGACAGCGGAAAGGTAATCAAAACCGCTGCTCTTTGCGGAGGCGGAGGAGGTTCTTTCTGCTCTGATGTTGCCGCAAAATGCGATGCATTCATAACAGGCGAAGCAAGGTACCATGAATTCCTTGCCGCAAAGGAGATGGGATTGACTCTCATTGCCGCAGGTCATTTCGAAACTGAAAATCCCGTTGTTTCCGTGCTTGCAGACAGAATAAAAGCGGAATTTGACTGCAATGTTACAATCATTCCGCAGAATTCACCCGTTAAATATTATTATTGAGGAATAAATTATGCCCCTTGACGGAATTACTTTAAATTTACTCAAACAAGAGCTTTCACAATATATTGTCGGAAGCCGAATAGAAAAAATACACCAGCCGTCAAAAGACGAACTGGTGTTTCATCTGCGTTCCCGTGAGGGAGCATACCGGCTGCTTATCTCGGCATCCGCCAACAGCCCGAGGCTTCACCTTACGGCAAATGCACCCGAAAACCCGGCAACTCCGCCCATGCTCTGTATGCTTTTCAGAAAGCATCTTACAGGTGCAGTGATAACCGATATCCGTCAGCTCGGTCATGACAGAATTATTTTCATCGACCTTGCCGGCACAAACGAAATCGGTGACGCGGTAACATTCACGCTGTGTGTTGAAATTATGGCAAAGCACAGCAACATTATTCTCGTAAACTCCGAAGGAAACATCGTTGACGCAGTTAAGAGAGTTGATTTCACTCAATCCTCCGTACGTCAGATTCTTCCTTCTTTTAAATATCAGATTCCCCCTCAGCAAAACAAGCTTATGCTTACCGAAACTGAGCCTGCGATGATTGTTGAAGCAATCAGAAACTGCAAAGGCAAGCATCTTTCGGGTGCAATTCTTGAAACAATTCAGGGTGTTTCTCCCCTTATCAGCCGTGAAATTGCCGCATACTCCTGCGGCGGCGATATCGGTGCATGGGAAATGAATGAAATCAACAGGCAAAGACTGCTGGATAAGCTCACCGAAATCCGCGGCACGCTCATCAGCGGCGAAGCAACGCCTACGATGTTGCTTCGCGAAAGCATCAAGCCTTATGATTTTACTTTTACGGATATCACCCAATACGGATTTGCGGTTTCGGCAAAAACATTTGAGAGTTTTTCACAGCTTCTCGACGATTTCTACTATGAAAAGGATCGTTTTGAACGCACAAGACAGAGAAGCCAGTCGCTCCTCAAAACGCTTCAGAATGCCGCCGCAAGAGCCGCAAGAAAGCTCCAGAGCAGACAGGCAGAGCTTGAAGCCTGTGCAGACAAAGATACACTCCGAATCAATGCAGAGCTGATTCTTGCCAATCAATACAGACTTGAAAAAGGCTCGCTTTTCTATGACCTTGAAAACTTCTATAACAACAATGAGATAGTACGCATTTCTGCAGACCCCGCACTTTCCCCCTCCGCGAATGCACAGAAATATTTCAAGGAATACCGCAAATCAAAAACCGCAGAGCAGATGCTCGGAGAATTGATTGAACAAAGTGAGCAGGAGCTTGCATATCTTGAATCGGTTATAGACTCGGTCAACCGTGCAGACGGCTATACAGAGCTTGCCGAAATCCGCAATGAGCTTTATGAGCAGGGATATCTCAAGCGTGCGAAAAATGATAAATCAAAAAAAGCAAAGCCTATGCCACCCATGGAATATGTTTCCGACGACGGATACACGATACTTGTCGGCAGAAACAATGTTCAGAACGATTTGCTGACCTTCAAAACAGCCGCAAAGGATGATTCATGGTTTCATACCCAGAAAATTCCCGGCTCCCACGTTGTTGTTATCGGCAACGGTGATATAATTCCCGAACAGACCTGCCGTCAGGCGGCGATACTTGCTGCATATCACAGCGGAGGAAGGGAGTCATCTCAGGTTGCGGTTGACTACACGGAAGTCCGTTCACTCAAAAAGCCCGTCGGTGCAAAACCGGGCAAGGTAATTTATCACACATATAACACCATGTGGGTAACTCCCGACAGAGAGCTTTGCGAAAGGCTGAAAAAGAAGAGATGAATTCAGAAATATTAAAATCTATTCGTGAAGCAGAAAAACAATCACATATCGAAGTTTACTCCACTGCAAAGCTTTTTGAAAGCGGAAGCTGGCTTCAGAAACCGGTTAAAACCGTTACTGATTTATTTGAATTTTTCAAGGATTATAAAAAATTCAATGTTCTCGATTTGGGTTGCGGTGTCGGCAGAAATTGCATTCCCGTTGCAAATGAATTCAAGAACAAATGCAGCATAGACTGCGTTGACATTCTTGATTATGCCATTGATGAATTAAAGAAAAACAGCATTGAATATAATGTTGAAAACGAAATCAACTGCATTGTTTCCCCAATTGATGAGTTTATAATCAAAGAAAACCATTATGATTTTATCTTTGCCGTTTCAGCCTTGGAACACGTTGATTCTGTTGAGTCTTTCAAAGTCAAGCTCATGGAAATCCGCAACGGCACAAGAAAAGACGGGATTGTTTGCCTGATTATCAATTCCGAAATAACCGAATTCAATAAAGAAACAGGAGAAAGACTGACGCCGCAGTTTGAGGTTAATCTGAATACTCAGGAGCTGATTAGTTTACTTAACGACACATTCGACGGATGGAAAACAATCAAATCATCCGTAAGAAAACAAAGATATGATATTCCCCGTCAAAACTGCATTTCAGATTTATCAACAGATGTTGTTACTTATGTTGTAAATAAATCTATATATATTTAGTGTGTAGGGCGGGCTGACTCAGCCCGACGTTATATTGGCAATAATTCACGGCGGCTTGAGTCAAGCCGCCCTACGCTGAATTTTGGTTTGTGCCATATAATCGGTCATAGGGTTCATGCACCGCAGGTGTATATAACTTATCCGAAGGATATATTTAAAGCCGCCGACTTCAGAAGTCAGCGGCTTTTGTTTTGTTACATTTCGTCCGAGCCGGTGGTGACAGCAGCTTCGGTATCTCTGAAAAGCAGGGAAACGCACCAGATACCCGCAAGAGCAACAAGCGTATAAACAATTCTGCTGAGAATTGCTCCCTGACCGCCGAAAATCCATGCCACGAGGTCAAACTGAAACAGACCGATACTGCCCCAGTTGAGTGCACCGATAATTACAAGGACCAGTGAAATTTTGTCAAGCATTCGTTTCAACTCCTTACTTGCTTTTCACAGTTATTATGAGCCGAAACTTTTGCTTTATGCATTTTTAAAATTCAAACGAAACATCGCTGTTTTTCAGCAGCGGTGCATTTTTATCTTTCTCGGAAAGCACGGGATTTTCAATTCCCCATTCAACTCCGATTTCGGGGTCGCAGAAACATACGCTTCTGTCATTTTCCGGTGAATAATATTCGTCAACCTTATATGAAACCTCAACATTTTCCGTTAAAGTTACAAATCCGTGGAGACATCCCTTGGGAATAAATAACATTTTTTTATTTTCTGCGTTAAGCTCAACCGCAACCCATTTCATATATGTAGGCGACCCTTTGCGTATATCAACCGCAACATCAAGAATCGCACCCTGAAGGCAGGTTATGAGCTTTGACTGTGCTTTGGGATTTGTCTGGCAATGCAGACCTCTGAGAGTACCCTCAGCAGCAGAAAAAGAACGGTTATCCTGAACAAAATCGGCTTTTATGCCGAGATTTTCAAGCTTTTCTTTGGAATAGGACTCATAAAACCAGCCTCGGTTGTCACCGAAAACCTTCGGCTCAATTTCATAAACTCCTTCAATCGCTGTTTCAGTCAGCTTCATAATTCAAGTTTCCCTCCGCACCCCAGCAAGGTCTTTCGCCGGGTTTTCCGCCTGTATAAAGAATTTTTCCTTCCGCAACAGACTTAAGATGCTGTCCGTAAGAGGATTTGCCGTATTTTTCAGCAGAGCGAAGCAACGCTTCACGGCTTATCCAGCGCATATTGTATGCAATCTCTTCGGGGGCTGAAATCTTGATTCCCTGAAGCTTTTCAACGGTTTTGATGAAGTTTGCAGCATCCATAAGGCTGTCAACCGTACCTGTATCAAGCCATGCAAAGCCTCTGCCCATGAGCTTGATATCAAGGTCACCGTTCTGAAGATAAATCTGGTTGATATCGGTTATCTCAAGCTCCCCTCTTTTTGAAGGCTTAAGTGATTTTGCATATTCAACAACACGGTTATCATAGAAATAAAGCCCTGTTACCGCATAGTTTGACTTAGGCTCTGCAGGTTTTTCTTCAATCGAAACGGGAACACCGTTTTCATCGAATTCAACAACACCGAACGCCTGAGGATTATCAACATAATAGCCGAAAATGGTTGCTCTGTTTTTATTCTTTGCAGCCTGACGGAGCATATGTCCGAGACCGTTGCCGTAGAAAATATTGTCACCGAGAACCATTGCAACATCATCGTCGCCGATAAATTTTTCGCCGATTATAAAAGCCTGAGCAAGTCCGTCGGGACTTTCCTGAACTGCATAGGAAAGATTCAGTCCGAACTGTCTGCCGTTGCCGAGAAGCTCTTCAAATCTGGGTGTATCGGTCGGTGTTGATATAATAAGTATTTCACGAATCCCTGCAAGCATGAGCGTTGACAAGGGATAATAAATCATAGGTTTATCATAAACGGGAAGAAGCTGTTTACTGGTTACCATGGTCAGCGGATAGAGTCTTGTTCCCGAACCGCCTGCCAGAATAATACCTTTCAAATAAAACACTCCGTTTCAAAGCATGAGATGCAATGCCGCAAATATATGATGATATAATACCACCATTTGTATAAAATGTCAACAAATAAAGCAATATGAAGATTTTTGTTTATGAAATTTGTTGATAATCATAATTAATTTATAATTTATTATTTACTTTTAAAAATAAGTATGATATAATAAATTGAACATTTGTTCACGCTTTTTCGGAGGGATTTCAATGGACAAATTTGTGCTTCATTCCAAATACAAACCCATGGGTGATCAGCCTCAGGCTATCGCCGAGCTTGTTGACGGTTTAAACAAGGGATACGGCGAGCAGACGCTTATGGGCGTTACGGGTTCGGGCAAAACCTTCACAATGGCAAACATCATTGAAAAAGTTAACCGACCTACTCTTGTGCTTGCTCACAACAAAACACTCGCGGCACAGCTTTGCTCGGAATTCAGAGAATTCTTTCCCGAAAATGCAGTTGAATACTTTGTTTCATACTATGACTATTATCAGCCTGAAGCATATATTCCCACTACGGATACTTATATTGAAAAAGATTCCGCCGTCAACGATGAAATCGATAAACTCCGCCACTCCGCAACCTCAGCTTTGTCGGAAAGACGGGATGTAATAATCGTTGCCAGCGTTTCATGCATATATACTCTCGGCGACCCCATCGATTACCGCAGTATGGTTATTTCTCTGCGTACGGGCATGGAAAAGAGCCGTGACGAGCTTATTGAAAAGCTTGTTTCAATTCAGTATGAAAGAAACGATATTGATTTCAGCCGTAACAAATTCCGTGTCAGAGGTGACGTTGTTGAAATATTCCCCGTATATTCAAACGAAAACGGCATAAGGGTTGAATTTTTCGGCGATGAAATTGACAGAATCAGCGAGATAAATGCCCTTACGGGTCAGGTAAAAAGCGTGCTTTCACACGCCGCAATTTATCCCGCATCCCACTATGTTATAGCACCTGACAAAATGGAAAAATCCATATCGAGCATCTACGGCGAAATGCTTGACAGAGTTAAATATTTTGAAGAAAACGGAAAGCTTCTCGAAGCTCAGAGGATAAGGCAGAGAACAGAATATGACATTGAGATGCTCCGTGAAACAGGCTTCTGCAAAGGGATTGAAAACTATTCAAGAATCATGTCCGGCAGACCTGCAGGCTCAGCACCGTTCACCCTGCTCAATTATTTTCCCGATGATTTTCTGCTCTTTGTTGATGAATCTCATGTAACCCTGCCTCAGGTAAGAGCGATGTACGGCGGTGACAGGGCAAGAAAAGAAAGCCTGATAAATTTCGGATTCCGTCTGCCTTCGGCTTATGATAACCGTCCCCTCACCTTCGACGAATTTTACGAGCGTACCGGTCAGAAAATATTTGTGAGTGCTACTCCCGGCGAACTTGAAAAAGAAAAAAGTGCTCACATCGCAGAGCAGGTCATCAGACCTACCGGGCTTCTTGACCCCGAAATTTCCGTTCGTCCGATTGAGGGTCAGATTGATGACCTTGTTTCGGAAATCAACGAAAGAACCGCAAAAGGTGAGCGTGTTCTTGTTACAACTCTTACGAAGCGTATGGCTGAGGACCTGACGGATTACCTTGAAAATCTTGATATAAAAGTCCGCTATATGCATCATGATATAGACACCATAGAGCGAATGGAAATTATCAGAGGACTTCGTCTGGGAGATTTTGATGTGCTTATCGGCATAAATCTTCTGCGTGAAGGTCTTGATATCCCCGAAGTATCACTTGTTGCAATTCTTGATGCGGACAAAGAGGGATTTCTCCGTTCCGAAACGTCACTTATCCAGACTATCGGCCGTGCTGCGCGAAACGCACAGGGCACCGTTATCATGTATGCAGACTGCGTAACGCCTTCAATGGAGCGTGCAATAACCGAAACCGAACGCCGAAGAAAAAAACAGATGCAATACAACGAAGAAAACGGTATCACTCCCAAAACAATTGTCAAGGATGTTCATGAGATAATCGAAATCTCCGCAAAGGGCAACGAAGAAAAATCAATCTCCAAGATGAGCAGAAAAGAAAGAGAAGAAATGATTTTAAGGCTTACTGCGGAAATGAAAGCGGCGGCTAAAATTCTTGAATTCGAGCATGCGGCTTATCTTCGCGATAAAATTGAAAAACTCAGAAAAGGAAAATAATATGGCAATAAAGAATTTAACAGTCAAGGGTGCAAAAGAGCACAACCTGAAAAATGTTGATATAACAATCCCCCGTGACAAGCTTGTTGTTTTCACGGGTCTTTCGGGTTCGGGCAAATCATCCCTTGCTTTTGATACAATTTATGCAGAGGGTCAGCGAAGATACGTTGAGTCTCTTTCATCATATGCCCGTCAGTTCCTCGGTCAGATGGAAAAGCCTGCTGTTGACAGCATAGAAGGTCTTTCCCCTGCCATTTCAATCGACCAGAAAACAACATCAAAAAATCCCCGTTCAACCGTCGGCACGGTAACGGAAATCTATGACTATCTCCGTCTGCTTTATGCAAGAATCGGTATTCCCCACTGCCCCGAATGCGGCAGAGAAATCAGCAAGCAGACTGTTGACGACATAACAACTCAGGTGCTATCTCTCCCGGAGGGCACAAAAATTCAGATTATGGCACCCATTGCAAGAGGAAAAAAGGGTGAATATGTAAAAGAACTTGAATCAATCCGTAAAGGCGGCTACGCAAGAGTGCGTATTGACGGAATAGTCTATGACCTTTCGGAAGAAATCAAGCTTGAAAAGAATATAAAGCATAACATCGAAGTTATCGTTGACCGACTTGTAATCAAAGGCAGCATCCGTTCACGTCTTGCCGATTCAATCGAAACCGCAACAAACCTGACCGAAGGTCTGCTGATGGTCGACGTCATCGACGGCGAAGAACAGCTTTATTCTCTCAACTACGCCTGTCCCGAACACGGAGTCAGCATTGAAGAGCTTGAACCCCGTTCATTCTCATTCAACAATCCTTTCGGTGCTTGCCCCAAATGCTCGGGTCTGAGTGTATTCATGCAGGTTGACCCGAAAATGGTTGTTCCCGATGATAATCTTTCTATTCGCGAGGGTGCTGTCAAAGCAAGCGGATGGTCGTCATCCGACGGCGGCACGATTGCACAGATGTACTACGAGGGTCTTGCAAACGCTTATGATTTTTCGCTCGATACGCCGTTCAAAGATCTGTCAAAGAAAGCAAAGGATGTTATTTTCTACGGCACAGGCGGAAAAAGAATAAAGCTTGAACGCCGCAGCGAATACGGAAGCGGTACTTATATGACCGATTTCGAGGGTATTGTCAACAACCTTGAAAGGCGCTACAGAGAAACCACCAGCGAATATTCACGAAACGAAATTGAGGGTTATATGTCAACCGTCAAATGTCCCGAATGCGGCGGTGCAAGGCTCAAGAAAGAATCCTTGGGCGTAACCGTCGGCGGAATAAACATTGACGAATTCGTAAACAAGCCAATCAACGAAGAAATAGAATTTCTTAATAACCTCACACTTTCCGAACGTGACGGGATGATTGCGGAACAAATTGTCAAGGAAATCAAAGAAAGACTGACTTTCCTTTCAAGCGTCGGTCTGGATTACCTGACTCTTGCCCGTTCGTCTGCCACTCTTTCGGGCGGCGAGGCACAGAGAATCCGCCTTGCAACGCAGATCGGCTCGTCACTCATGGGCGTTCTCTATATTCTTGATGAACCCAGCATCGGACTTCACCAGCGTGACAATGCCAAGCTGCTCAAAACACTTCAGCATCTGCGTGATATCGGCAACACCCTTATCGTTGTTGAGCATGACGAAGAAACCATGAATGCCGCAGATTACATCGTCGATGTCGGCCCGGGTGCAGGCATTCACGGCGGTGAAATCGTATGCTGCGGAAGTGTTGAAGATATCAAGAATTGTGAAAAATCCGTTACGGGTCAGTATTTAAGCGGTAAAAAATTTATACCGGTGCCCGAAAAGCGTCGTGAAGGTAACGGTAAAGTGCTGACCGTTCACGGTGCAAGAGAAAACAACCTCAAAAATATAGATGTTGAGTTCCCTCTCGGCAAATTCATCTGCGTCACAGGTGTTTCGGGTTCGGGTAAATCATCACTTGTCAACGAAATCCTCAACAAGCATCTTGTAACTGAGCTTAACGGTGCGAAAAAGATTGCCGGTGACCATGACGGCATAACGGGAATTGAGCATCTTGATAAGGTTATCGATATCGACCAATCCCCCATCGGCAGAACTCCGCGTTCGAATCCCGCAACCTACACAGGTGTTTTCACGGATATCCGTGACCTTTTCTCTTCAACAACGGATGCAAAGAAAAAAGGATATAAACCCAATCGCTTTTCATTTAATGTCAAAGGCGGACGTTGCGAAGCTTGTCAGGGTGACGGTATTGTGAAAATCGAAATGCATTTCATGAGCGATATTTATGTTCCGTGTGAAGTGTGCAAGGGTAAGAGATATAACCGTGAGACTCTTGAAGTCCGCTACAAAGGCAAGAGCATCAGCGATATTCTTGACATGACGGTTGAAGAAGGCATGAATTTCTTTGAAAGCATTCCTAAAATTCACCGCAAAATAAAAACTCTTTATGATGTTGGTCTGGGATATGTTAAAATCGGTCAGCCTGCAACAACGCTTTCGGGCGGTGAGGCACAGAGAGTCAAGCTTGCTACAGAGCTTTCGAGACATTCAACGGGAAAAACGGTTTATATTCTTGATGAACCCACAACGGGACTCCACACCGCCGATGTTCACAGGCTGATTGAAGTTCTTCAGAAGTTTGTTGATAAGGGCAACACGGTTATTGTTATTGAGCATAATCTTGACGTTATCAAGGTTGCCGACCACGTTATTGACCTCGGACCTGAGGGCGGAAACGGCGGCGGAGAAATCGTTGCTCAGGGTACTCCTGAAGAAGTTGCAAAATGCGAAAAATCATATACAGGTATGTATCTGAAAGAGGTTTTAAAATAAGAAAAAGGACACAGTCGATTGACTGTGTCCTTGATTTTTGCTGTAAATTACTGCTCAACTGCGTAAACGCTGACCTTCTTGCGGTCTTTGCCCATACGCTCGAACTTAACTGTACCGTCAATAAGTGCGAAGAGAGTATCATCTGAACCCTTACCAACGTTGTTGCCGGGATGGATGTGTGTACCTCTCTGTCTTACAAGGATGTTACCTGCAAGAACAAACTGACCGTCAGCTCTCTTTGCGCCGAGTCTCTTTGATTCTGAGTCACGGCCGTTACGGGTTGAACCCATACCTTTTTTATGAGCGAAAAGCTGAATGTTTATCTTAAGCATTCTTTACACCTCCGTAGATAATTTTGATGTTTTCGGGATACTGTTTTGAAAGCTCCTTCAAATGAAGCTCCAGCCCCTTAAGAACCGTTCCGGTTCTTTCACAAGGCTCATTAACCAGCAAAGTCATTTCTCCGTCATCCGCCGTTGCTTTTGCATCGGCTCTGATTATCTCGGTCACCGTGTTGGCAGCCATATATGCCGCCGACGAAACCGAAGCACAGACAATATCTTCACCGCATTCGGCAAAGCCTGCATGACCGCTGATCTGAAAGCCTTTCAGCTGTCTGTTACCGACAAAGAACTTTACCCTTATCATAGGGCAATTACTTATGCGTTGATAGCAGAGATTTCAACCTTAGTGTAAGGCTGTCTGTGGCCCATCTTTCTCTTTGAGTTCTTCTTGGGCTTGTAGGTCATAACGATAACTTTCTTAGCTTTACCGTTCTTGACAATCTTTGCGGAAACGCTTGCTCCTTCAACATAGGGAGCACCAACGGTGATACCGTCATCGGTTCCGACAGCGATAACCTTATCAAAGGTGTATTCGCTTGCTTCTTCAGCGCCAAGCTTTTCGATGAAAATTACATCGCCGGCTTCAACCTTGTACTGCTTGCCGCCTGTTTCAATAATTGCGTACATCGGAATTCATTCCTTTTCTTTAAGACTCGCTATTCTCGTAACTCTTATAATTGGGTTACCGGAGGCACAATATACTTTTCAAAACGGAAATTAATATGGTTTTGAGCGGAATATTTCCGCCCTGTCTGCGTTAAAAACCCTTGAAATATGGGCGTATGTCAAAGAGAAAAATGCCCGAATGTGCGTGAGGTGTTGTATTTCAGACATATGGATTTTTCGTTTTAAAAAGTATCCGTTTTTGGGCATAACTCACCCGCCCCGAATATGCGGCATATGAGATTATAACACAACAATCAAGTGTTGTCAAATGTTTTTTTGCGTTTTTATAATTAATTTTTATTGTCGTTGTAAGGCTCAAATTTACCTTCCTGATAATCGGGAGTTTCGGGTTCTTCGGGTAAGATAAGTGCAACTATAAGATAAATAATTACGGGACAACCAAGAACAAAAAGCGAGAGAAGAACATAGATGATTCTGAGCACGGTTGCATCGATATTGAAATATTTTGCAAATCCGCCGAGAACGCCGAGAAGTTTTTTATCTGTTCTGCTTCTGTAAAGTTTTCTTTCCATAATATGTATCCTCCTTGAATTATTTATTCTGCATTTCTGCTGCGGCAAGAGTGTTTCTCATAAGCATTGCAATCGTCATGGGACCTACACCGCCGGGAACGGGAGTTATCATTGATGCCTTTTCTTTCACTTCATCAAAATCAACGTCGCCGCAGAGTTTACCGTTTTCATCTCTGTCCATGCCGACATCGAGAACGATTGCACCGTCTTTGACCATATCGGCTTTAACAAATTTTGCAATACCTACAGCCGCAACAAGGATATCTGCCTGCTTTGTGATTTCGGCAAGGTTCTTTGTTTTTGAATGGCAAACGGTTACGGTTGCATTCCTTGCAAGCATAAGCATTGCCATAGGCTTGCCTACGATATCGCTTCTGCCGATGATTACACAGTGCATTCCCGTGGGATCGATGCCTTCATATTCAAGCATTTTAACCATACCCATCGGTGTGCAGGGAACAAGACCGCCGTTGCCGATGCAGAGCTTGCCGACGTTTTCGGGATGGAAACAGTCAACATCCTTTTCGGGAAGAATTCTTTCAAGCACCTTGTTTTTATCAATGTGTTTAGGCACGGGAAGCTGGCAGAGAATTCCGTTGACTGTTTTGTCTGCATTGAGTTTATCGATAAGCTCAAGAAGCTCTTCGGTTGTTGTTTCTTCGGGAAGAGCGAATTCAAGCGAACGCATTCCCGTTCTTTCACAAGCCGCTTTTTTGTTGTTTACATAAATTCTTGATGCAGGGTCTGTGCCGACGATTATTACTGCCAAAGTGGGCAGAATCCCGTTTTCTTTGAGCTGAGCAACCTGTTCTGAAATCTTATCGAGATTGAATTCACGGATTGCTTTGCCGTCTATAAGCTTTGCCATTGGAATCATTCCTCCTCTTTTATTACATTATTAATTACTTCGGATTCTTCTGTTTTTACATCTTCTGCGGATTCTTCCGCCTTTTTCTTGAGTTCCTCTTCAAGGAAGAAGTCAACACCGTCGATAGGCTTGGGATTCTTCGTGAATTTAACGAGAAGAACCGCAAGAAGCACTGCACAAACAACAACAATCGCCATTGAAAGTGCCTGAGACACCCGGATTGTTGTGCCTGCTATATAAAGACTGTCTGTACGCAGACCTTCAACAATCGTTCTTTCGATTCCGTACCATATTCCATAGCACAGAGCTACCTGACCGCTGAACTTTCTCGCTTTAGTGCAGATAAGATAAAGCACCAACACACCGAGAAGGCACCAGATTGATTCATAGAGAAAAGTGGGATGAACATACTGATCAGGGTCAACCGTAAAGCCTTTTTCGGCATACAACGCCTGATTTGACATGATATCCGAAGCAACCTTTTCGCTCCACATACCCCAGGGTTTATCGGTATTGATACCGAAAGCTTCCTGATTTGTGAAATTACCCCATCTGCCTATGCCCTGACCTATAAGAAGGCTCATTGTGGCAATATCAAGCAGATTCCAGTAATTCATCTTGCGAATCCTGCAAACGAAATATGCTGCAACAAGTCCGCCGATAATACCGCCGTAGATTGCGAGTCCGCCGTTCCAGATTTTCGGAATTTCGGAAAGATTTGCACTGTAATAATCCCATTTTGAAAAAACATAATAGAGTCTTGCTCCGACTATAGCGGCAAGTGTTCCGTAAATGAGAACATCAACCATTTTGTCAAGGCTCATCTTCCATTTATAAGCCATTCTGCCGCCGAAAAGCACTGCAAGCAGAAAACCGAATGCAATTATTGCACCGTAGAATTTAATTTCGATATCGATGCCGAAAATGCTGAAATCGGCAAGCACGCTCGGAATGCTGAAACCTCTTTCAATTCCTTTGAAATACACAACCGTGTAATCAGACATTTATTATTCCTTCTTTCGTTTGTGAAATCAAGCGATGGGACTGATAACGGAAAGTGCACAGGCATCCTCACGCAAAGCAGCAAGACGGCTGTTCACTTTTTCAATCGTTATATTTTTGCAGGCTTCAAGCTCCGCAAAAGGTTCATATCCGCTGAAATGAAGATTCATGAGCAGGTTTGCCATATCATCGATATCATTATAATTCATAACAAATCTGCCGTAGAATTTGCGTTTTGCTCTCTCGAATGCGGCTGAATCCACACCGTTTTTCTGAATATTATTGATTTCATCGTGGAGTATGCGTGCTGTTTTCTGCGGATCTGAGCTTGTTCCGCCCATCATAACGCAGGAAAAACCGAAGCCGTTGAAAAGCTCTGCACCGAATCCCATATCAATCAGTTCTTCATCAAGAAGCTTTTTGAAAAGCGGTGAGGATTTACCCATGATTGCTTCAAGCATAATCTGGGATGCAATTTCATCTTCAAGGCTGAGAAGAGGCTCTGAAAGTTCTTCCTTGAAGCCGAGAAGGAACTGTTTCTGTGCAACGGAAAGTTTTTCTTCAATATATTCACGAACGGGTTTTGCACTTTCTTTTACAAATTTTCTTTCTATGATTTTGCTTTCGGCATCCTTTTTGATGCATCTGTCAACGATTGCAAAAACCTCTTCGGGGTCTATGCCGCCCACAACACTGAGAATCATGTTTGCAGGATTATAGAAGTTCTTATAAAGTCTGTAAAGCAGGTCCGCATCAATCCCGGCAATTGATTCCTGTGTGCCTGCAATATCAATTCTGACAGGATTGCTGCTGTAAAGTGCTTTAAGAAGATTGAACATAACCTGCCAGTCGGGCAAATCCTGATACATTCTGATTTCCTGACCGATAATCCCCTGCTCTTTTTCAACAGTCTGCTGAGTGAAATAGGGATTCTGAACAAAATCAAGCAGAATTTCAAGTGATTCGCCTATATTTTCTGAGCCTTTGAAAAGATAAGCCGTTTTTTCAAAGCTTGTGTATGCATTTGCACTTGCACCTGTTTTGGCAAATCTCTCAAATGCATTGAGGTCTTCACTCTCAAAAAGCTTATGCTCAAGGAAATGAGCCGTACCCTCGGGAATTGTTTCGAATTCACCGTTATCATTCTGCACAGCCGTATCGATTGAGCCGTATTTCACTCCGAAAACCGCATATGCAGAGGTATAACCCTCCTTGGGAAGCACCCTGATTTCAAGACCCGAAGGATGCTTTGCACAATATACGGTTTCGCCGAGTTTTTCGTTTGTTATCTGATTAATCTTCATCCTCGGTCTCCTCCTCCGTCTGTGCTTTGAGCATGAATATCGAGTCAATAGAAAGCTTCTTTGCGGCGGCACAAACCTGCTCCATTGTTACCGCTTCAATGCCTTCAATCATGCTTTCGGGGGTTACTATTTCATCCTCCGTAACCTGTGCGGAATACCATGCACAGATGCTTTCGGGAGTTGTGAATGTGTTTCTCTCTTTCAACGAACGCTTTGAAGATTCAAGCACCTCGGGGTCTGTTTTACCGTTTCTTAAATCGGAAAGCTGAGCAAGGATTTCCGCAGAAACCTTCTTTTCTTTATCGGTATCGATTCCGCCCTCAACAAAAACTATTCCCTTGCTTGCTATAAGCTTTGACCAGCAATAATATGCAAGGCTGAGCTTTTCGCGGACATTCATAAACAGCTTCGAATAAGTGCCCATGCCGAAAATATCATTCATAACGGTTATTGCATGGATGTTGTCACGGCTGTTCTGCATACCTGCTCTGAATCCGATAACAAGCTTGCCCTGATTAACGGGATAGCTTTCTTCATAGCGGTTGAAGTGTCTGCCTCTCTGAATAAATACAGTTTCGGATTTAACGGGATTACGCTCAATTTTTTCAAATTTCTTTGCAAAAATATCGGCAATCTTCTCCATTCCCGAACCGCCGACAACGGTAATCTGGAAAACGGCTGATGAAAGAAGGTTCTTCCATGCAGAATACACATCTGTCATCTTTACGCTCTGAATTTCTTCGATTGTTCCGTATTTATCCTTACCGTAAGCCTCGTTTGCACACATATACGAGATGCATTTGTTGAATGCATAGGCACGCTTATCGTTAAGTTCCTCTTCTATGCGTTGGATAAGAAGTCTTTTTTCCGTTGCAAGATTATCGGCACCGAAGCTGCTGTTTTTGCAGTTGGGCTTGAAAATCATATCGGCAAGAAGCTCTGCACACTGCTCCGAAATGCTTTCATCCGTCAACGCAAAGCGGTCATCAAGGCAGGTAAGCGAAAGAGAAAGCACCTGCGATTCGCCGACTTTGGTTACTCCTGCCGAAAGAGCCGCACCGTAAAGCTCATCAAGTTTTCCGTTGAGAAGCGAAAAATCGGGATATTCCTTGCATGAACGCTTAAGAAGATATATAAGCAGCGAATTGGCTGCCATCTTTTCATCCATAGGCAATGCCATGGAAACAGAAATGCGTCCCGTTTTGAATCTGTCGGTAGGTACCGATACCAGACGCACCTGCTCCGCTAACATTTTCACCTGAGGCATTGTGTCACTTCCTTAGTATTTTTTATTATTATTCCTGTTTTAGAGTGAAATAATTCGAACTCCATACGGTTTTGAAAGGCATATTTCCGCCACAGCATCGTTAAAAATCTTTGAAATAGCCTCCGTATGGCGAAGAAAAAAACGCTTCGATGGGTCGGAAATCCGACCTTTACGGCGTATTTAGTTCGAATCATTTCACTCTATATTAATTCAAACATCACAGGATGCAACCTGCTCATAGGTTTCTCTTCTGACAACAACTCTTGATTCGCCGTCCTTGACCATAATAACGGGCAGACGGGGAATTCTGTTGTAATTGGATGCCATGGAATAGTTATAAGCTCCCGTTGAAAGAACGGCAAGAATATCTCCGGCATCAACCGTCTGAAGCTTTGTATTTTCCTGAATAAGGTCGCCGCTTTCACAGCACTTGCCCGCAACGGTTACGATATCATTTCTTTCTTCCGCCGCCTTGTTGGCACAAACGATTTCGTAATCCGCCTGATAAAGAGCATAACGGGGATTATCCGCCATACCGCCGTCAACGGAAACGTAAGTTCTTATATTGGGAATATTCTTAACCGCACCTACGGTATAAAGAGTTATACCCGCCGCACCGACGATTGAACGACCCGGTTCAATAAGAATAAAGGGCCTTTTGAGTCCGAGCTTTGCGGAATATTCTCTGACGACCTTTGCAACATTGTTCATATATCCGCCGTAAGGCTTGGGACAATCGCTTTCAAGGTATTTGATACCGAATCCGCCGCCGAGATTGAGTTCTTCAAGTTCAAGACCCGTTTCATCCTTAACAGCTTTAAAAAGCTCAAGCATAACCTTTGCTGCAAGCTCAAAGGGGTCGATATCAAAAATCTGCGAACCGATATGGCAGTGAAGTCCGCGGAGCTTAACATTTTCCATGCCCGCAGCAAGCTTTACTGCTTCCATTGCCTCGCCTGTTTCAAGAGCAAAGCCGAATTTTGAATCTATCTGACCCGTCATGATAAACTCATGCGTATGTGCATCGATACCGGGCTTTATTCTGAACATTATGCCTGCAACCTTGCCGTGTTTTGCGGCAATTTTATCAAGCATTTCAAGCTCGTAAACATTATCAACGATAATTCTGCCTACACCGCTTTCAACAGCCGTCTCAAGCTCCGCACAGGTCTTGTTGTTTCCGTGAAAAACAATGTTTTCCGCAGGGAAACCGACGGAAAGTGCAGTATAGAGTTCACCGCCCGAAACGACGTCAATGCCGACACCCTCCTGCTTGCAGATTCTGTGCATCTCCTTGCAGCAAAAAGCCTTGCTTGCATAGCAGACAAGTCCGTTGCCCGCATAGTTTTCGTCCATAGACTTTTTGAATGAACGAAGATTGTTTCTTATTTCATTTTCATCAAATATATAAGCAGGTGTGCCGTATTGCTCTGCGAGCGAAACGGTATCACATCCGCCGATTGTAAGGTGACCTTTTTTGTTCACCGAAATGCAGTCCGAAACGTACATTTTTAAACATCCTTCCTTACAGCTTTTTCTATCGCTGCTTTTATCTCTTCAACACCCGTACCCTTGACAGCCGAGAATTCAACTGCGGTTATATCCGCATAATCCTTAAGCTCCTCTGCGAGCTCTGTACGGCGTTTTTCGGTTTCTGTTTTATTAAGCTTATCGCATTTTGTGAGCGCGATTGCAAAGGGAATTTCACATTCCCTTAAGAAATTGAGCATCATCATATCGTCGGCTGTGGGTGCGTGACGCATATCGATAAGCTGAATAACAAGGGCAATGTTTCTGTCTGAATGAAAATAGCCCTCCATAAGCTCTGCCCAACGCTTTTTTTCACCCTGCTCACGCTTTGCATAGCCGTAGCCGGGAAGGTCAACGAAATACACACCGTCGCCCTTGAAGAAGTTAACGGTTATTGTTTTGCCCGGCACGGAGCTGACCCTTGCAAGGTTTTTACGGTTGAAAACTTTGTTTATCAGCGATGATTTGCCGACATTCGAGCGACCCGAAAAGACAATTTCCGCTTCCCTTGAAGGAGGAAGCTGTTTTGATGTTCCGTAAGCCGCGGTAAATTCTACTTTATCGTATCTCATTTTTTATCCTCACTGTGCAATTGATGCACGGTTGCCTTTTCTTGTTTCAACATGTTTAAGGCTTTTTTCTTCGTTCTTTTCTTCTTTTTCGAGAGCGATATCCCAGACTGCCTCAACGGTTTTGACGGGTTCAAAGGTTATTGCCTCTTTGACAACGGGATCTACCTCATCAAGGTCTGCGATGTTGTCATAAGGAATAACAACGGTTTTTATTCCTGCTCTGTATGCCGCCATTGATTTTTCTTTGAGTCCGCCGATGGGAAGAACTCTGCCTCTGAGAGTGATTTCACCCGTCATCGCAACATCTTTTCTGACCTTGATTCCCGAAAGTGCGGAAACAAGCGATGTTGCAATCGTAACACCTGCCGAAGGTCCGTCTTTGGGAGTTGCACCCTCGGGAACATGAATATGAATATCGGATTCCTTATAGAAACTGCCGTTGATGGGAAGCGTATCCGCCTTTGAACGGATATAGCTGACAGCCGCCTTTGCACTTTCCTGCATAACATCGCCGAGCGAGCCGGTAAGCTCAAGCTTGCCTGTTCCTTTGAGAACGGCAGACTCAATTTCAAGCATATCTCCGCCAACGGATGTCCATGCAAGACCGTTGACAACACCTACCTCGTTTTCACGGATCATGTTATCTGCCTTATATTTTCTTGTTCCGAGAAGCGTTTCTATGTTTTCTGGCTTTACCGAAATTTTTTCCGCATTGCCTTCAACGATTTCCATTGCAGACTTTCTGCATATTGCCGCAATTTTCTGCTCAAGAGCACGGACACCCGCTTCTCTTGTATAGCCTTCAATAACAAGACGGATTGCCTTGTCCGTTATTCTCAGCTTGCCCGATGTAAGACCGTGACGCTTTATCTGCTTGGGAATAAGATGCTTTTTGGCAATATTGAACTTCTCTTCGCTTGTGTAACTGCCAAGCTCGATTATTTCCATTCTGTCACGCAGAGGCTCGGGAATATTAGCCTCAACATTTGCGGTTGTTATGAACATCACTCTGCTGAGGTCAAACGGAAGCTCGATATAATGGTCTCTGAAGGCTGAATTCTGCTCAGGGTCAAGCACTTCAAGAAGTGCCGATGTGGGATCGCCCTTATAATCCGACGAAAGCTTATCAACCTCATCAAGAAGCACAAGAGGATTGCTTGTGCCTGCCTGCTGCATGGCATTTATGATTCTGCCGGGCATTGAGCCGATATATGTTTTTCTGTGGCCTCTGATTTCAGCCTCATCCTTGACACCGCCGAGAGATATTCTGACATATTCTCTGCCCGTTGCTCGTGCAATAGACTGTGCAACAGAAGTTTTGCCTACTCCGGGAGGTCCCACAAGGCAGATTATCTGACCTTTTATATCGGGTGCAAGCACACGCACGGCAAGATATTCAAGAATTCTTTTCTTTATTTTTTCAAGACCGTAGTGGTCGGCTTCAAGAATTTTTCTCGACTTTGCAATATCCGTATTCTCTTCGCTGAGATTATTCCACGGAAGAGAAATACAGGTTTCTATATAATTTCTGCTGACTGCGGCTTCGGGTGACTGAGGAGAATATTTTTCAAGTCTGTCGCACTCTTTGAAAAGCTTTTCCTTGATTTCATCGGAAACCGGAAGATTGAAGATAGTTTCTCTGTATCGGTCAAGGTCCTCTTCCTGAGATGTTCCGCCGCCAAGCTCCGCGGAAATAACCTTCATCTGCTCACGAAGGTAATATTCACGCTGACCCTTGTCAATCTGTTCCTGCACCTTATCGCCTATCTCCGCTTCAATTGTAAGCAGGTTGCCTTCATTGACGAGAATAACGCACATTTCCTCAAGTCTTCTCAAGGGATTGATTGTTGAAAGCACAGTCTGTCTGTCTTCGTATTCAAGCATGATGTTGCCTGCAATATAATCGGCAAGCTCACCCGGCTCACTCTTCTGCATAACACCCGTCACAACATCGGCGGGCATCTGAGGAGCACAGTCGGAATATTCCGCAAACAAATCCTTGGCATGGCGCACAAGTGCCTTTGCATAATCGATGTTTTCGCTCTTCACTTCGGGCTCTGTTATGGGAAATACCATTGTCTTAAGGTAATTACCTTTTCCTATATTGATGCCCTCAACAAGTCTTGCTCTGCATATGCCCTCAACGGCTACACGCACATTTCCGCTTTTTCCGGGAAGCTTGAGCACCTGCTTTACGGTTGCGATAACACCGATTTCATAAAGCTCACTGTAATCGGGGTCATCGACGGATATATCTTTCTGAGTTACAAGAAAAATTTCCTGGTCGGTATCCATTGCTTTTTTGAGGGCATTTATGGATTTTTCTCTGCCCACATCAAAGTGGATAAACATATCAGGAAATACCACCAGACCTCTCAGGGCAACTGTGGGCATAACCCTTAATTCGCTGTTTTTTATCATTTTATTTAACTCCTTTTGCCGCAAAGACCGGCATAACGAAATAATATATATAATTAATTATACTTTCTTAGCATAATATTATATATTATTATATAAAAAAGGTCAACTGTAATAAACATACAAAAATTTATATTTTTGAGAACAAAATGTAAACAAAAAAGACTGCCTCGGGTGAGACAGTCTCAGCTTGTCGAAAAACTTGTTTTTCGGCAAGGTGCGGCTGTTGAGAAAGGAAGCTGAATGGTGTTTTCTTCGACCGATGGCGTACAAAGGTACGTCGATGGGAGAAAAAACGTCAAATAAACGAAATAAGTTGATTTTTCGGGACATCGGGTCGAAGTCCCCTGCAAATTAATCGGCGGGATGCGGTCATCCCGCCCTGCTTTTTATTTTCGTTTATGTTTCAGCGACTTTATCGACAG
>JAZQLN010000017.1:0-25485 GCA_045542715.1 Acutalibacteraceae bacterium | reverse complement strand
CGCACCTTAAACAGAGATAGTTTGGTTATAGAACAAGGCAAAAAGCACAGGAATCCTTGACGGATTCCGAGCATTTTTAACGCAGTTATATACCAAAATATCCTGTCTTAAGGCTTAATTTCCTTATGAAAGGTCGCCCTTTTAGCTCGGCGGTAATTTTTATGTTCTTATCTGAACTTCCAAGCAAGGTCGTTGAGGAAAAGCTCGTTTTCAAGACCTTCGGGAGTGGTGTTTTTATTGATGTGAACGAATTCAATATCCATGATTCTTGCAAAGTCACGGAGCATTTCGGCATCAGCATCGTAGGAAAGCACGGTGTGATGTGCACCGCCTGCGATAATCCAGCATTTTGCACCTGTGCAGAGGTCAGGCATTGCTCTCCACATAACTCTCGCAACGGGAAGATTGGGCATGGGGAGAATGGGCTTGACGCATTCGATATCCTGAACAATCATTCTGATTCTGCCGCCCATGTCAACAAGGCTGATAACAACCGCACTGCCTTCCTTGCCTTCAAAAACAAGCCTTGCAGGGTCGCCCTTGCCGCCGATTCCGAGAGGATGAACTTCGATTCTGGGTCTGTCAGCCGCAAGAGTGGGGCAGACTTCAAGCATGTGTGCACCGAGCGAGTATTCAGCTCCGGGAGCGAGATTATAAGTATAATCCTCCATGAATGCAGAGCCGCCGTTCATGCCTTCGGTCATAGCCTTCAAAACGGCAGTCATAGCCGAAACCTTCCAGTCGCCTTCGCCGCCGTAGCCGTAACCCTGCTCCATGAGACGCTGGCTTGCAAGTCCGGGAAGCTGCTCCATGCCGTAAAGGTCTTCGAATGTGTTTGTGTATGCTTTACAGCCGTTTTCGTCAAGCATTTTCTTCATTGCGATTTCTTCTTTTGCCTGATAACGGACTGCATCGAGATTGTCGGTTGCAAAGTCGTATTTTTCTGCATATTCAGCCATGAGAGCGTCAACTTCGGCATCAGTAACTGCGTTGATGTATTCAACAAGAGTGCCTACGGGCCATGTGTTGACCTCCCAGCCGAGCTTTTCCTGAACTCCGACCTTGTCGCCTTCGGTAACGGCAACGTTTCTCATGTTATCGCCGAAACGCATTACCTTAAGGCTTCTTGAGAATGCCGCACCCACTGCCGAGCGCATCCATTTGCCAAGCTCATTAAGAACTTTTTCATCCTGCCAGTAACCCATGATAACTTTTCTGGGTGTACGAAGCCTTGCGGCGATGAAGCCGTGTTCCCTGTCGCCGTGAGCAGCCTGATTGAGATTCATGAAATCCATGTCGATTTCTTCATTGGGGATATCTCTGTTATACTGCGTTGCAAAATGGCAGTAAGGCTTCTGGAGATTTTTTAGGCCGTTAAGCCACATCTTGGAGGGTGAGAATGTGTGCATCCATGTGATGATACCTGCACATTTATCATCGTAGTTTGCGGCTTTGACAACCTCAGAGATTTCTTCGGATGTTTTTGCGGTAACTTTATATACTACCTTGCAGGGGAGAAGACCGCTTTCGTTCATTTTCTGAGCCATTTCTTCAGCTCTTTCCGCAACGGTGTCAAGCACTTCGGGTCCGTAAAGGAACTGACTGCCGACCACAAACCAGAATTCATATTTTTCCATATACATATCAAATCATCCTTTGCTGTTTGATGGTATAATTTTAACATTCCGCAGGAGATATGTCAAACAATATCTTGAAAATTGTTCAGTATTCTGTTAATATATATACGGTAATTATTATTTCATTGACGAAAGGTGAGTTTAATGGCAAAGTTTAACGTTATTTCCCACAGAGGAGCCAATCTTGTCGCACCTCAGAACACCCTTCCCGCATTCGAAAAATCAATCGAAATCGGCGTTGAAGGATTTGAAACCGATATCCATCTTACATCTGACGGTGTACCCGTTGTCTGCCATAACTATACGATTGATGAAACCTCAGACGGTACGGGCGAAGTTAACAAAATGACCTATGACGAGCTTCGTTCGTTCGATTTCGGCTCGTATTTCCATGAAAAATTCACGGGCACAAAAGCACCGTCGCTTGAAGAATTCTATACACTCTGCGAATCTGCCGATATCGAAATAATGAATGTTGAAATCAAGCCTCCTCTTGACGGCAACATGGAGATTGTTGCCAAAACAATCGATGCAGCAAAGGCACACGGTCTTTTTGATAAACTCCTTATTTCAAGCTTCAGTGCTGATGTTCTTGTTGAGTGCAAAAAGGTTGACCCTCAGTGCAAAACAGGTTTTCTTTACGCTCCCAACAAGTCTCATTTCTACAAAGAAATGTTGTTCGGTTATGTTAAATTTGCAAAGAAAATCAAAGCCGATTATCTTCATCCTCATTTCAGCGCGGTTACAAAACACTATTGTAAAAAGCTTCACGAAAACGGCATAGGCATTAACGTCTGGACCGTTGATAAGCCTTCAACCATAACCAAAATGATGAAATGCGGTGTTGACGGTCTCATCACCAATGACCCCGAAACCTGCAAAGCTCTCATCGCTAGATTTGAAGAATAAATTTTACCCGGTTCAGAAATGAATCGGGATTTTTTATAGTTGAAAATAATATTATTATATGTTATAATCGGTTATGGTGGTGCAGTATGGCAATTTATAAAACAAATAATGTTAATGAAACCGAAAAAATCGGATATCTTCTCGGCGAAAAAGTCAAAAGCGGAGTTGTTGCAATGTTCGGCGATCTCGGAGCAGGAAAAACCGCATTCACGCGCGGATTTGCAAAGGGAATGGGTATCAGCTGCGATGTCAGCAGTCCCACATTTGCTCTCGTCAATGAATACAGGGGAGAAAAAAATACGGTTTACCATTTTGATATGTACCGTATTTCGGGATGGGATGACCTTTATTCAACCGGATATTTCGATTATCTCGATGAGGATGCGTGCCTCATAATTGAGTGGAGCGAGAATATAGAAGCCGTTCTTCCCGATGACTGCATCAGAGTAACCATAACCAAAACAGACAATGAAAACGAAAGAAATATAGAAATACTTGGAGCTGAATTACTTGAAAATCCTTGCAATTGATTCATCGGCAAAAACCGCAAGCGTTGCCGTTGTTGAAAACGGAAGTCTGAAAAGCGAATGCTTTGTCAATGCGGGCCTTACCCACAGCAGAACTCTTATGCCCATGATTGACAATGCTCTTTCTCAGGCGGATATGAATATAAATGAAATTGATGCATTCTGTGTTAATTCGGGTCCCGGTTCGTTCACAGGTATCAGAATCGGAGTTGCGGCGCTCAAAGGTCTTGCAATATGCGATAACAAACCTTGCTGCGGTGTTTCAACTCTCGAATCCGCGGCATATAATTTTACTGATGAGAACTGCATTATATGTGTTTCCATGGATGCACGCTGCAATCAGGTTTATACCGCACTTTTCAGAGCTGAAAACGGTGAGATAATCAGACTTTGCGAAGATAAAGCCGTTTCCGTTGATGATTTGTGTGAGGAGCTTTCGGCTTACGGCGATAAAATTATCCTTGCGGGCGACGGTGCCGAAATCTGCTTCAGAGCGTTTTCGGACAAGCTCGGCAATGTTGTTCTTTCAGGCGAAAACCGCCGTTATCAGCGTGCTTACGGTACTGCTCTTGCGGCGATTAAAAATAATGATTTTTATGATTCCGCAATGCTTGCACCGGTCTATCTGAGACTTCCGCAGGCAGAGCGCGAATTAAAACTTAAAAAAGGAGAAAACTTATGATTGCACTCGGTTCGGATCATGCAGGCTATGAGCTTAAGCAGGAGATTAAAAAGCATCTTGACGAAAGGAATATTGAATATAAAGATTACGGCACATTTTCGGATGAATCCGTTGACTATGCCGTCTATGCGGAAAAAACCGCGAAGGGCGTAACAAGCGGCGAATGTGAGCTTGGTATTCTCTGCTGCGGAACAGGTGTAGGCATTTCGATTGCCGCAAACAAGGTGAGGGGAATCCGTGCCTGCTGCTGCTCAGATAAATTCTCGGCTGAAATGACGAGACTGCACAACAATGCAAATATGCTTTGCCTTGGCGGCAGAGTTGTCACTCCCGGGCAGGCGATTGAGCTTGTTGATGTTTTCCTTGATACCAAGTTCAGCGGTGATGAGCGTCACGTAAGAAGAATTGCTCAGATAACAGATCTCGAAAACAGATTTTAATACAGGAGGCTTCAATTATGGCTAAAGTTATGATAATGGATCATCCTCTGATTCAGCATAAGCTTACCTACCTCAGAGACGAAAAAACAGCATCAAGAGAATTCCGCAGTCTTGTGAGCGAGATAGCAATGCTCATGTGCTATGAAGCAACAAGAGACCTTCCTCTTGAAGAGGTTGAAACAAAAACACCTCTTTGCACGGCAAAGACGAAGGTGCTTGCAGGCAAAAAACTTGCATTTGTTCCCATTCTCAGAGCAGGTCTCGGAATGGTTGACGGCGTTCTTTCTCTTGTGCCTTCAGCAAGAGTAGGTCACATAGGACTTTACAGAGACCATGACACTCTCATGCCCGTTGAGTATTACTGCAAGCTTCCCGCAGATATCGAAAAAAGAGAAGTTATCGTTCTTGACCCCATGCTTGCAACGGGCGGCTCGGCAATCGATGCAATCACTCAGATTAAAACCCGCAATCCCCAGTCCGTAAAGTTTATGTGCATCATCGCTGCTCCCGAAGGACTTGAAGCTCTCAAAAACGCTCATCCCGATGTTGATATCTATGTCGGTGCACTTGATGACTGCCTCAATGATGTCGGATACATCATGCCCGGTCTCGGCGATGCCGGTGACAGAATTTTCGGTACAAAATAATTTGAACGGAGAAATATAATGAACAGAAACTATTTTATCAGCTATATCGATAACGGAAAACAGGTTGCTTCAGGTGCTCTTGAGAACGATGCATATTCGCTTGAAGTTGTTGAAACCCCTGAAAGATATTCCGTTAAGCTCAATCCCAAAAAGGATATTGAGCTTGTAGAATTCTATGTTGAATTCAATCACGAATTCAAAGAAAACGACAATTTCTTTGCAGCAGGCTATCAGTCATGGACAAAGACCCGTGAATATAAGTGCGACGATATTCAGAGAGGTCATATCAAGCTTGCAAATATTTCGGCAAAAACAAAGCATATGGCTATGCTTACAGGCGACCAGTGGTTTGTCAAGTATTCGGAAAAACCCGGTGAATTCCACAGCCATTGCTATACCTATGTAAGAAACGGCGAAAACGTTAAACTCTGGGGTTCGCTCAGCGAAAAAACAGGCTATACATATTTCAAAGTCAAGATGAACGAAAACAAGTTTGCATTCCATAAGGATGTTGAAAAGAAGCTTGTCACAGAGCCTTATCAGGTGTTCGATATCGTTTATTTTGAAGGCACTTATGATGAAGTGTTTGATGCATACTTCGGTCTTACTCCCATGCCCGAAGCAAGAAAAGATCTCATGACCGGTTATACATCATGGTATAACTATTTCCAGAATATCGACGAAAAAATCATTCTCCGTGACCTCAACGGCCTCAATGCCGCCAAGAAGGAAGTCAACATTTTCCAGATCGATGACGGCTATGAGCCTTTTGTTGGCGACTGGCTTGACCCCTGCGAAAAGTTCCCCAACGGCATGAAGTACATTGCCGACAAAATTCACGAGAAAGGCTATAAGGCAGGTATCTGGATTGCTCCCTTCAGCTGTCAGACTGTTTCGAGAGTTGCAAAGGAACATCCCGACTGGCTTATCAAAGACGAAAAAGGCAAGCCCACAATCGGCTGTATCGCATGGGGCGGTGCTTATACACTTGATTTTTACAACGAAGAAGCAAGAGAATATATCAGGCACGTTTTCGATGTCGTTCTCAATGAGTGGGGATATGACATGGTTAAGCTTGACTTCCTCTACAGCGAGTGCACTATTCCCAGAAACGGCAAGTGCCGCGGTGAAATCATGCATGAAGCAATGCAGTTCCTTCGCGAATGCGTAGGCGACAAGCTTCTTCTCGGCTGCGGTGTACCCATGGGTCCCGCTATCGGTGTCTGTGATGCTTGCAGAATCAGCTGTGACGTTGACCTTACATACACAGGCAAGATTTACAATCATATCCATGTTGCCAACGAGATGCTCAGCGCACAGTCTGCAATCAATAACTCAATCTTCCGCCGTCACCTCAACGGCAGAGTATTCATGAATGACCCTGATGTATTCTTCCTTCGTAACTATAATCTTAAGTTTACATGGGAACAGAAAAAGCTTCTTGCAAGAATCAATAATCTTTTCGGCAACGTTCTTTTTGTTTCCGATAACGCAGGTTATTACAATAAAAAGCAAATGGAGCTTCTTAAGCATTACTTCACAAAGACAAACGAAAAAGTTCTCGGTGCCGAATACATCAGCAAGGATGTAATCAGAATCGATATCGAAGAAAACGGAGCAAACAAGATTCTTGAGTTCAATCTCAAGACGGGCGAAGTTATCAGAGATAATTAAAAAGACAACCTCGGCGGTGAATTTTCACTGCCGAGGTTAATTGTTTTTTTGAGGATTAAAGACCTGTTTTTTCTGCGATATATTTTCTTGCAAGGCAAGCGTATTCATAGGGGTTAGCCTTTGCGGGATCCTGTTCCGCTTCAACAACAACCCAGCCTTCGTAGCCTGCTTCATCAAGGATATCGAATACGGGTGTGAAATCGAAGTCGCCGTCACCGGGAACGGTGAATGAACCTGCTCTTACGCAGTCAAGGAAGCTCCAGCCTTTTTCTTTACCCTCGTTGATAACATCCTGACGGATGCTCTTGAGGTGAACGTGCTTGACTCTGTTAACATACTTTTTGAGAACGCCGATTGCATCTTCGCCTGAGAATGAAAGATGACCTGTATCGTAAAGAAGGTAAACAAGGTCGGGGTCTGTGATTTCCATGAGCTTATCGATTTCAGCTTCTGTCTGAACGCCTGTGCCCATGTGATGATGTACTGTGAAATACATTCCCTTTTCCTTTGCAAGTCTGCCCATTTCGTTGAAGCCTTTTGCGATGAGTTCCCACTGTTCGTCTGTGTAAACGGGCTTATCGCCGAAAATGCTGAGAGCCTTGCCCTGGATTGAGTTGCCCTGTTCTGATGCACCGATAACCTTTGCGCCGAGAGCATAAAGAAAATCTCTGTGCTTGATAAAAGCTTCGATTGTTGCCTCATAGCCTTCAGAAAGAAGGAGAGATGAGAACCATGCGTTGCAGATGCGCAGACCTCTTACATCAAGCTTGTGCTTGAGAGTTTCAACATCTTTGGGATATTTGTTACCGATTTCGCTGCCCTTGAAACCGCTGAGAGCCATTTCGCTTACGCACTGCTCAAATGTGTTTTCTGCGCCGAGGTCGGGAAGGTCGTCATTTGTCCATGCAATGGGAGCTATGGCAAGATTAACTTTTTCTTTGTTAAGCATTTTCTGTTCCTCCGTATATTAATAAAGTCTGGCTTTTTCGATGTTTGCCTGCATATCTTCGTATGCAGCCTGAACTTTTTCGCTTGTTGAAACTTCGGCAACGCCGACTCTCCACCATGCATCATAGCCGTCGCTCATGCTGCCGTGAACAACCTTGATGTCAAACAGACAGGGGAGTGTCTGCTCTTTTGAGTCTTTGATTGCATCACGAAGTTCGGCAACGTTTGTAACCGTATAAGCCTTACAGCCGTAGCCTTCTGCAATTTTTGCAAAATCAATGGGAACGATTGCGCCGTCAAGCATACCTGTGAGGGGATTTCTTGCCTGGAATCTTGTGCCGAATGTGTCTGTACCCTGATTGTTCTGAAGGTTTTCAATGCATCCCCAGCCTGAGTTGTCGAAGAGCATAACATTGATTTTCTGTCCTTCTGCAACGGCTGTGTAAAGCTCGCTGTGAAGCATAAGGAAGCTTCCGTCACCAACCATGGTGTAAACTTCTCTGTCGGGCTCTGCAAGCTTGACGCCGAGCGCACCGCAGATTTCATAACCCATGCAGGAGAAGCCGTATTCCATGTGATATGTCTTGGGTACGGATGCTCTCCAGAGTCTCTGCATACAGCCGGGAAGGCTGCCTGATGAGCCGATGGCAATTGCATCCTTATCGATAAGCTTGTTGATTTCGCCGAGTGCTCTTGTCTGCGAAAGACCGTCTTTAAGATATGCACTGTATAAGCGGTCAACCTCATTGTTGTAATCTTCTTTTATCTGTGCAAGTTCAAGGCTGTCCCAATTGGAAACATATTCTCTCATTGAGAGAGCGCCCATGATGTCAAGAAGAGCTGTTTTTGCGTCGGCAATAACTGCGGTTGAATCCATCTTGAATGCGTCGAATGAGCAAACGTTGATTGAAAGCATCTTTACATCGGGGTTTTGGAATCCCCATTTTGATGCGGTTGTGAAGTCGGTAAGACGTGTTCCGACTGCGATAACAAGGTCAGCCTGCTTTGCAACATTGTTGGCTGCAGGTCCGCCCGTTACGCCGATACCGCCCATGTTGAGAGGCAAATCCCAACGGATATTACCCTTACCTGCCTGAGTTTCGCAGATGGGGATATTGAATTTCTCTGCAAAGAATCTTGCTGTTTCCCATGCTTCGGAATATGTAACACCGCCGCCGACGATGAGAATGGGTTTTTCGCTCTTCATAATCATGCTTACGGCTGCGTCGATTTCGCGTGATGTGGGTGAACGTCTGTCAAGATACCAGACTCTCTTTTTGAGGAAATAATCGGGATAATCGAATGCTTCACCCTCAACATCCTGAGGCATTGCAAGGCATACCGCACCTGTTTCTGCAGGGTCGGTGAGCACACGCATTGCGTTAAGGCAAGCTGTCATAAGCTGTTCGGGTCGTGAAATTCTGTCCCAATATCTGCAGACTGCTTTGAATGCATCGTTTGCGGTAACAGAATAGTTTGTGGGCTGTTCAATCTGCTGAAGTACGGGGTCAGGCTGACGGCATGCAAATGTGTCGCCGGGGAGAAGCAGAAGGGGGATTCTGTTTGCGGTAGCGGTGCCTGCAGCGGTTACCATGTTGAGCGCACCGGGTCCGATTGATGATGTACATGCAATAATCTGACGACGGTTTTTCTGCTTTGCAAATGCCATTGCGGCATGAGCCATGCCCTGCTCGTTCTTGCCCTGATAGAATTTAAGATTGTGACCGCCCTGCTCAAGAGCCTGACCGATACCGACAACGCATCCGTGGCCGAATATGCCGAAGATACCGTCAACAAATTTGGTTTCAACCCCGTCAAAGCTGATATACTGATTATCAAGGAATTTGACGAGAGCCTGTGCCATAGTAAGTTTCATAGCTGTTTTCTCCTTACTTAACAGGCGGCCAGATATCCGCCTGATTTTCTTCTTTCGTTACCCAGAGATGCTCGTCAACGAATGTGGGTGTGATATAGGGATTGCCGTCAAGGTGGCGGATTGCCCAGAGATACCACATTGCGTAGCCGGGAGCCGTTGTCTGAGGATGGGTTTCGTTTTCTGTTATGAATACGGTTGAATTGTAGTGAGTCTTGACAACATCCTCTGAAAGCTCTGCAAAACCGTAGCCGTTTTCGGGAAGGAATTTATAAAAATAAATTTCGGGCTGGGGATGCCAGTGGGGAGGATAGCTGGACCATTTTCCGGGAAAGCCGATAACTTCACCTACTACAAGATTTGAATAAGGTGCGTTTGAATAATCAAAAACAGTGCGCACGATTCTTGTTGATGCTTCACGCATTGTTCCCGCACCTCTGTTTTCGCTTGCGCATTCTTCGGGTGTATAGAGCTTTGAGGGGAAAGTGCGTTCGTTTTCTGTTCTGTGAACAACAATTTCAACATCGCTTGATGCCTTGAAGGTTACTTTGACATTGTTTGCAACGTGAAGCACCCAGGGGCAGTAGTCAAAGCAGTTGGGACGGTTGACGCTGACGGAATTGCCTTCCCATTCAAAGGTCATTTCACCGCTGATAAGAAGATATGCTCTTTCGAGAGCCTGTTCTTCTGAAAAAACATCTCCGTTTTTTAATTTAAGAATGCCGAAATCCATAAGAGCATTGTGTATTTTATCATCGATTGTTGTGATTTCATGATATCCGTAGTCATAAACCTGCGGACCTCTTATATGTTTCATAATCCGTCCTTTCCGAGGCATAATACCTCATGATGATTAAAGTTTACAGTATTATTTGTATTATATACCATATATAGTAACATTTCAAGCGGTTTTATCTAAATAGAATAATGAAATTGTTAAATTTTTTCAAAAAAGGGGTTGACAATTCCGAATAAATAATATATTATATTCAAGCGTTAAAAAACACGGCAAATTAAATATGATCCATTAGCTCAGCAGGCAGAGCACTTGACTTTTAATCAAGGTGTCCGGAGTTCGAATCTCCGATGGATCACCAGAACTCCGTAACTTCGGTTACGGAGTTTTTCTTTTGTCAGTTGATAAACCGAAAAATGTGTGGTATAATTAGGAAAAATTAAGGCGGTGAAGATATATGAAAAAATTAAAAAACAACAGTATTGTTGAAATCGGTTTAACAACGGTGTTTGTTGGTCTTCTTGTTTATTCCGCGTACTCTCTTTGGTATATATTCAGCGGAACGGAACCCGGCTTTGACATTCATCTTTATACCGTACTCACAGGGTCCGCATTGGGCTGGTTTATGCTGATGTTTGTTCAGACTGTATTCAAAAACTCGAAATGGTATGCAAAGCTGACAGTTTTTATTGCAGGCAACGGACTTTTTCAGGGAATCATCTGGGGCATAAACGCAAAAATCAATGCAGAGGGTTTCGATAACGACGATGTTGTTATCAAGGCATTCTCGGTTGCCTTCGGGTTATCTGCGGTTATTCTTTCGGTTACGTTCATCATAAGAGCAATGAAAAAGCACAGAATTCTGAATATTTTTCTTGCACTTGTTTATCTCGGAGTTTCATGTGCGGGAGGCATTACTCTTAATATGGAAAACATCAGAGCGCTTGAGTATAAAAAGAATATAAAATTTGATACGGTTACTGCGAATGAAATGCAACTGACCGATGGTGAAAAGAACCGTTCTTCACAGTGGATCAGGGATAATTTCTTCGGAGAAAAAGGCGAATATCCCTTTACATTCAAGGTTGACGGCGAAGAGTTCAATCCCGATGAATGGGAAAAACAGCTGACTGAATCACCTGAATTCGGTTCTGTTTATAAGGGCGGACAGACGGAATATATTGTTCTGACCAATGATAACAAAGGTCTTGAAGTAAGGGTTGAGGTAACCGAATTCAAAGAGAATGCAAGCGGTCAGTGGACTGTTTACATCAGAAACACAGGCAGTGAAAATTCGGGAGTAATAACCGATTTCTATGCGATTGATTCATCGTTCGCAACGGGAAAAGCCGAACTCTACTATTCAATGGGAAGCAACACCGCCGCAAGCGACTTTTCGCTTATCAAAAAGAATCTATCCTCAAAAGAAAGAAGATTTTCGGGAAATGACGGCAAACCCACGGAAACATATCTGCCGTATTTCAATATTTACGGCGAAAACTACGGCATGATTCTCGGCATCGGCTGGACCGGTCAGTGGACTGCAGGTTTATCCGAATCGGAAGGGGAGACCTCGGTAAACATAAAGCAGGAGCATTTCAATGCTTTTCTTCTTCCTGATGAAACAGTCCGTTCGCCTCTTGTTTCCGTAAGTTTCTATGAAACGAAAAACCCTCTCAAGGGATTCAATATCTTCAGAAAATGGGTTACGGACTGCGTATATCCCGAAAATGTAACGAAGAATTATTATACTGTTATGGAAGTTGCCGGACCGACATCAACGAGAACTTCCGATGAAATAATTGAAATTCTCAACGGAATTGATGAGTCGGTTTTCAAGCAGACAGACGCATTCTGGATGGATGCCGGATGGTATAATTGCAATGAGGGCTGGTATGACGGAGTAGGCAACTGGACTGTTGATACATCGAGATACGATAACGGAATATCCGAGCTTTCGGGAATTGCAAAAGAAAAAGGTCTCGGTCATGTGCTATGGTACGAACCCGAAAGAGTGAGACCGGGCACGGAATTCCATAACACGGGTTCACAGCATGAACAGTGGCTTATTTCCGTATCCGGCGAAGATAACCTTATGTGGAATCTTGCTGACGAAGAAGCATTCAGATATTACTGCGAATATCTTCTCGGTTCAATGAAAGAAAACGGTCTTACAGTTTACCGTCAGGATTTCAACTTTGCACCTCTTGAATATTGGCAGACAGCCGATAAGGAATTTTACGGCGGCAGAACGGGTATCAGCGAAAATCATTATGTGACAAATCTCTACAGATTCCTCGATTATCTTGCCGAAAATATTGACGGACTGATAATTGACAACTGTGCATCGGGCGGCAAGAGACTTGACCTTGAGATGTCTTACCGAAGCATTGCATTCTGGAGAAGCGATTACAACTGCAGCTATCACACCGACCTTTTTGATGCAACTCAGTCGCAAACATACGGCGTTTCGTTCTGGCTTCCCATAACGGGTTCTGCACTTTATATGCAGGATGAATATGCGGCAAGATCCGCAATTATGCCTCTTATGCTTATGGATTTCTTTTCGCATCAGCATCCCGATTTCAGCTTTCATAATGAACAGAGAGAACTGATGGGAGGAAACTATTATCCTCTTAATCACGGCAGCTTTGATAATGACAAAATGCTTGCAATGCAATTCTCAGCCGATGATGCTCTCAGCGGAACGGCTTTGATTTATAAGCGTTCACAGGTTGAAGATAAGGAATATACGGTTAAACTCAACGGCCTTGTTCCGTCTTTAACATACAGTGTTTATGACATCGATGCACCGGAAACGGTTCACGAAATGACGGGTGATGAACTCATGAACAACGGACTTTCAATCAGCCTTCCAGACGGTGAAAAAGCAATAATACTTATGTTTACCGCAAATAAATAACAGAAAATCCTCTTGCTACGGCTCTGAACCGTCTCAAGAGGATTGTTTTTAATGATGATGGTGATGATGATGTCCCGAAGACTGTCTGAATTCCACGGAACACTGCTTATCATGGCAATGCTCGTTTTCCGTCTCAAGTTCAAGCGTTGCATGACTGATGCCGTGCTCACGCAATTCTTCACGGATTGATTCTTTTATCAGATGTGAATCCGAGTTTGTGACGACGTGCATTGTGGCATAGTTGTTCTGACCGTCCATGCTCCATATATGGATATGGTGAACGCCGAGAACTCCGTCGATTGCGGATATGTGTTGCGTGATTTCTTTTATATCAATTCCGTGCGGTGTCTTTTCAAGAAACAAATCAACCGCTTCTTTAAGGTTTCTTACGGCGTTTATAAAAATAAATATTGATAAGCCGACCGACATAATCGGGTCGATAAACGTAAAATCCGTGAATTTCATAACGATTGCACCGATAAGCACGATTGCCCAGCCGAGAACATCTTCAAGCATATGAAGATTAACCGCCTTCTGATTGAGAGAATCGCCTTCACGGGTGAAATATGCTGCAACAAAGTTAACTACAACACCGACCACCGCAAAAATTATCATGCCGTTATAATTTATCTGAGAAGGCTCGATAATTCTTTTGACCGCATTCAGAATAACCGCCGCCGAACCGAACAAAAGAATGAATGTTGTTATAACACTGCCGATAACGGAATATCTTGAATAGCCGTAAGTGTATTTTTCATCGGGCTGTTTTTTGCTTTTCTTTTCAAGAAACCAGGATATCCCGATTCCCGCTGCATCTCCGAGGTCATGCACTGCGTCCGAAACTACAGCAACACTTCCCGTGATGATTCCTCCGAAGAATTCAAAAACAGAAAAAGCAAGATTAAGAATGAACGCAATCAGAATATTTCTTTCAGTTTTCATAAGCACCTCCGACGGCTGCGATTATATTTATGAGTTATTATTTTTTTGTGGAAAAACGCCTTGTTATATGATACAATAATGTTAAATTATAATTTACGGGGATTAAAAATGATTATTCTGATTACCGGAGCATCGCATACGGGCAAAACGGCACTTGCCCAGAAACTTCTTGAAAAATACAGATATCCCTATCTTTCAATCGACCATCTGAAAATGGGTCTGATAAGAAGCGGATATACTCGGCTGACTCCGTTGAGTGATGACGGCGAGCTGACTGCGTATCTGTGGCCGATTGTTCGTGAAATGATAAAAACCGCTGTTGAAAACAAGCAAAATCTGATTGTTGAAGGCTGTTATATACCGTTTGACTGGGAAAAAGATTTTGAAAAAGAGTATCTTGAAAATATCAGATATTACTGCCTTGTCATGAGCGAAGAATACATAAAAAATCATTTTGACGATATAAAAAAGTATGCCGATATTATTGAGAAACGCCTTGACGATGACTGCAATCGGGATGATGTTTCGGCGGAAAACGCAGAAATGCTGAGGCTTGCAAAACAGCACAGGGTGAATTATATACTCATTGATGATGAGTATGAAATTAACCTGAAGTGAAATATAATGCATCAATATCAAAGAAATTGCCTTCATACCTGTTATGAAGGTTTTTTTCTTTGTTCTGACTGACCGCAAAAACCCGGTTTTCGGAATAAATAATTGCAACTTTTATATTGTTATCAACATTTTCGATAAAATGCTTTTTGATTTTTTTATAAAGAGGGTCACGGACTTTGAAAATATCGGGAATCTGCACCGATGATGAACAGCAGAGCAGATCGCAGAGTATTTTTTCTCTTAAAACATCCTTGTCGCATTTATCGCGGAAAAAATAATAAAGATTTTCGGCATAATCGCAGAGCTTCATTTTGTTTCCGTTTACGCAATTACCGAAATCATTGAAAAGGTCAAACGGCGAAATACCGATTTGGTCTGTGAGATAATCCAGCGTGTAGAGAAATCTGCCGCTGTTATAGAGCCTGTCAACAGCATCCTCGCAGTTTTTGAGCATCCTTATCTCATCTGCGGAAAGCCACGGAGTAGAAGTGACTTCATAAGGCGGCTCATCTGCGAATGTGCACGGATACTTCTCCTTGTTTTCACGCATTTCAGCACCGTGAAGTAGCTTGAGAAATCCCATCTGGAGCATATGTGCTTTGAGAGAATAGCCGATGTTGAAGCTGTTTCTGAAGCTTTCGGCATCTTCGCCCGTAAGCCCTGCAATGAGGTCAATATGGATATGCATATTATTGAAGCCGATGAGCCTCCTGATGTTTTCAATGAGCTTTTCGGTATCTGTTTTTCGGTTGATTGCCTTCAGTGTTTCCTCGTTGAAGGACTGCATGCCGATTTCAAGCTGTACCGCACCGTACGGCATCGACGATAAAATCCGCATGGTGCTTTCTTTCAGAATATCGCCTGCAATCTCAAAGTGGAAACAGACATTCTCCGGAATTTCTTTGCCGTAGTTTTCTTTGATGAAAAGCAGAATTTCGTTGGCTCGCTCAGCGTTTGCATTGAATGTACGGTCAACGAATTTAACCGTCTGCGTACCGCTTTTTGAAAGCCTGATTATATCGTTTTTCACTCTTTCGGTATCAAAAAAACGCAGGGAAGAACATCTTCCCGAAAGACAGAATGCACAGCGGTAAGGGCATCCTCTTGACGTTTCGATGTAGGATATTCTGCCGTCAATGTTTTCGAAAAATTCATCGCTGAAAGGTGACGGGGGAGTGTCGGTATATTCTTTTTCGGGAATTACCGTGATTTTGCCGTCTTTTCTGAATGAAACACCCGGAACAAGGCTTAAATCTCCGTTTATGTTATCGAGGAAGTCGGGGAAAACCCATTCACCCTCGCCCGACAGCACATAATCCGCAAATTCATATTTTTCAAGAATATCTTCGGGTCTGTACGCAACCTCGGGGCCGCCGAGAACGATTATGCAGCTGCAGTTATCCTTTATGATACGGCAGATTTCAAGGGTTTTCGTGATGTTCCAGATATAACATGAAAAAGCAACAACATCGGGATTGGTGCCGATGATTTTATCCGCAAAGGCTTTTGTGTCGCCGTTTATCGTGCATTCCATGACGGAAACATCATAATCATTTTCCGCAAATTCACGGATTCCCGCAAGCAGACACCAGGGGGAGAGAGATGCATGGACATATTTGGAATTAAGGCAGGAAATTATAACTTTCATTGTTTTAGAATTCATTATAAAATACCGTTTCTTCCGCAGACCTGTAAACCGTGTGTCTTTCGTTGGACACTGTATCGGGTGCGGAATAACCCGTAAATTGACGCACCTGATATCTCTCGTCTGCATGCTTTAAAAAATCCATAAAATCACCTTGTTTCAGTATTTAAAATATTTTATCATCATAATAAATATATTTCAATATCAATCGGTTAATTTTTGTGCCGAGGTAATTTTTATTAACAAACACACAGGGAGAAGCCGTTACGGCATATAAAAAATCTGCAGACTGGCATTTAACTGTCAGGTCTGCAGTCTTTTTAAGTCATAAATTTTTAAAGCAGGGTGATAAATTCTTTATAAGCTGCGGGGTTAGCGAAAACAACGTCGTTGGGAGCCGAAAAATCAATTTCATTGCCTTCGTAGCTGAGTGCAACACCGCCTGCTTCTTTTAAAATCAACGTTCCTGCCGCTATATCCCATGGCTGCAGGCTTTTCTCAAAGAATACCTCACATCTTCCGCAGGCTGTCATGCATATGTCGTAAGCCGCCGAACCGCTTCTGCGGATATCACGCGAAAAATCAAAAACTTTTCTCAGCAGTGCAAAAGTTTCATCTGTGTTTTCGGGGTGATACGGAGATGTGCCGAAAAGAGCGAGTCCGTCTGAAAGGGGACGGGTGCTTACCGATATTTTGCTGCCGTTCAGATATGCACCCTTGCCTGCTTCGGCGCTGAAGATTTCGTCGGTGTACGGATTATATACAACGCCTGCGATAACGCTGTTTTCTCTGCAAAGAGCAACGGATATACAGCTGCAGCGGTAATCCTGCATAAAGTTCGTTGTGCCGTCAATCGGGTCGATTATGAAACGCAGAGCCTTGCTTTCGAAATCGTTTTCGCCCTCTTCGCCGACAAATTCAGCTTCTGGGAAGGCTTTCCCCAATTCTCTGAACAAATAATCCTGCACAGCAACGTCATACTTTGTAACAAAGTTTTTCTTGCCTTCCTTGGCTGTTACAGCTGATTCCTGATTATGTGCAGAAAGAATAATCTTTCCCGCTTCTTTAACCGTTTCTGTAATTTTATTGAGCATAGCCGTTAATTCCATTCCTTGTTCATTACAACAAAAGTCATTCTTTCCTGAATGCTCGGACCGCCGTGGTCTGTGCCGAATCCACCGTGGTCAGAGGTTACGATTATGAGCCAGTCTTCCGTTTCATAGGTATCTCTTGCTTCGATGGCTTTGATTACTTCAAGACCGTATGCATCCTCTGTGTTGAAGCCGTCTTTATAAACGGAATTGTTGAAGGAGAAACCGCAATCGTGTCCTGCCGAATCCGTGTCTTCATAAATAATAAACACAAAGTCGGCACAGTCTGCCTGTGTGATTTCTTCCATGGCACCCGTGTGAACGTCTCCGTTGTTTTCACGAAGCTTGAAATCAACATTGATGCCGTTTTCTTCGCAATATTCTTTTTCAGCCTTGTATGTTGAATTGTTTTTTGTGAAGTGTCCCTTCCACCTTGTGATGAAAGCGGAGCTGTCGATGATTCCGTCTTCAACGAGGCTTGTCATAAGTGTTTTGGGTTCAACTTCTTTTGTTATGCCGTTACGTGTTATACCGTTCACATCCGCCCATGTGCCCGTAACGATTGAGCACCAACCGGGAGCAGTTGATGTATCCTGAGTGTTTTTGGCAGGGTAATTTACGCCGCCGCAATAAGTGAGATTGTTTGATGCTCCGTTCGCAAGAAGGTAGCTTATTGCTCCGTTTTCCTTCCTTTCGGCAAGGATATCCGCACGGCAGCCGTCGTAACCGATAATAACAGCCTTTTTTTCAGTTTTTCCCTCGGGAAGCTCGGAGCTGAAATGTTCTCCGATAATTCCGTAAAGGTCAGTCTGAGGATATGCTGTTTCAATTGTGTTTTCGTAGCCTGCGGATGCGACGTTCTGTCTGTAAAATTCTTCGGTATCGTTTTTATCTTTGCCGTATCCCGAGAAATATATCGCTGCCGCAGCCGCTGCAATGCCGAGAACAACCGCAGCGGAAATAACGGTAATGATAATCTTTTTCTTGTTTTTCATTGCGTTACCTCCTTAGTTATTGCTGTTTACGATAGCTTCGTTTTCCTTGTGGCGTTCTGCTCTGATTTCTTCAAGCTCGCTGTACATCTGTTCTTTCTTTTCTCCCTCAATATCATAGAAGAATTTAAGGATGAGAGCCTTGAGAATATTTGCTAATGTGTAACCGAAGAGAAGGAATGCGAGAATCTTAAGGCAGGTGTCAAGATATGTGGGCTGAGCCTGCATTGTCTTGACGAGGTCGCCCTCTGACGATGACATATATCCTGCCCATGCAATCATGAAGGGGATGGCAAGCTCCTTGGCGTAGTTGCAGGCTGACATAATCCAACCGGGAACGATGCCGTGAATTGCATCCATTCTTTCGCCGCACTGCCATTCAAGATAGTCGAGGAATTCAACGTTGAAGTGAGAGTTTGAAAGCTCCTGAATGCCGATGCCGATGCCGAAAATGAAGTAGAAAGCATAGAAGAATATGCTGTTCCAGCCTTCAAAGAATCTTATGCCCATCTTTGCCTCAAAGAAACAGATTGCAAAAAGGATACCTGCCGAAACGGGTGAATATATACCGCAGAACTTAAGAAGCTTTGTGGGTTCATGCTTTTTTGAAAGCTTGGTGGCAATAATGTTACCCACAACAGTGCCGACGGCGGTGGGAAGCGTAAGAAGAAGATTCTTTGATGAGCCTACGGTGATAGCCGCGAGATATGTTGACATTCTTCCGAGCCATGCAAAAGCGTTTACCCACTGCATAGCGTGGTAAGCTCTGTAATTTTTGTATCTGAAAAGGGTGAAGAGTGCTTTTGAAATCTTGACTTTTTCTTTCTTGGGAAGCTCGATTCTTTCCTTGCAGAAAAGAGCGCACATGAGATTACCGAATGCGGTAACCGAAGCGGCAACGAGAGCAAGAGTCATATACATTGCATTCTTGTCGTCGCTGAAAAGTCCGTAAATAAAGGTTGAAAGATAAGCACCGCCGTAGCCGATATAGTAGGAAAGCTGCCATATTGTTGCAACCGTTTTCTTTTCCTTGTGATTGGGGGAAATAACCTGAACAACATTCTGGCCGTTGTTGTTCAGAGCGTTGAATACGGTCTGGAAGCAGGCTATTCCGTAGCGGAATAAAGTCATCTGCTGAACAGTCCAGCCTTCGGGAACATAGAAATATAAGGCGGTGAGTGCAAAAATGGGCACAAGGCATATGAGATACCATTGACGGTATCTGCCCCAACGGGTTTTCCATTTCTGACAGATGATGCCTGAAATTGCACCCATTGCGATACCTAAAAATGTGGTTAAGGTTGACTGAACCGCAAGAATATCCGCAATTTCATCCGAGCTTACGCCTGCCGGTCCGAAATAAAGCTCGTGCAGGAAGGCTGCAGCGAGAGTGCCTGTGAGGGTTGAACCGAACTGACCGCCGATTCTGGCGAGCATAACGCATACATATTCAAATCTTGTTATGTACTTGCCTTCATTGTTATCGGGAAGTGCGTTCTGAGGTTTTTCGGTTGATACAGATTTCTCTTTTATTGCCATCAACATCATCTCCAAAGAAATACTTTGGTTAATATTATCATTTTATATTAACTTATTCAAGATATTCAGTTAAAATTGTACAAATTATTTATCATTTTCATGTTGTTGATGCTTTAGCGTATTCGGAAAAAATTAACATATAGGAAAAAATAAAACCCGAAGCTGTTGATATATAACGGTTTCGGGTGATTTTTGTGCCTTTCTGAAGAATATCTTTGCTTTTTTTATTAGCTTAATCAGGCTAACAAAATCATCGGCTCGGGCTATTGGTGAAAAGATATTTCAGGAAAGAAAGATTTTATTTAAAAAAGAAAACTTTGATTATCCGTTCATCAGATACCCGAAAGCACTTATCGACAGTCCGGATTTTTTGATGTCTGCAAGGAACTCGGAAGCACGAAAAACCTCTTTGCGAGTCATGACCAAGCAAACGATTTCCGTATATATTATGAAGGCATCAGACCGAACCATACACTTAAAACAGGTTACGGAGCTTATTACACCGACGGTCTTATGGGAGGAACTGTAATACCGGTCGGCTCCGACGGCTCGGCATTCGCAGAGCATATATATGTAATTATTAATAGCAGCAGACGTGTATAATTTTCTTATGCGGTCAACCGCAGAATAAGGTTGAGGAGTATTGTCGGAGGAAAAGTGTATATATAAAATTAAACCACGTACAAGACGTGGTTTATGGTTGTTTAAAGCTTACAAATATCAGCGTTTGTTATAAGGTGCAGACCTGCGTTTTCGAGTGCCGTTTCAGCGGCGGTGTTATCCTCAACACGGAGAACAACGTAGGCGTGTTTTTCCGTTCTTGCCATGAATGCATAGAGATATTCAACGTTTATATTCTCTTTGTCAAGAACATCAAGTGCGGCGGTAAGTGCACCCGGTTCATCGCCGATTTTAACACCCACAACGTCGATTACCTTAATGAGATATCCGTTATCTTCGAGTATTTTTTCTGCGGCTGCTTCGTCGTTTACGATGAGACGGAGAACGCCGAAATCTTCCGTTTCCGCAATTGAAAGAGCACGGATGTTGATATCATTTTTCGAAAGCACATCGGTGAGAGCCACCATAGAACCTTTTCTGTTCTGAACGAATACGGTTAACTGTTTGATTGCCATTTTTCATTTCTCCTCTCAGATTAATTTGCGTTTATCAATAACACGGACAGCCTTGCCTTCGCTTCTTGCAATGGTTTTGGGAGCAACAAGGTGAACTGCGGGATTGATGCCGAGCATCGTTTTCATTGCACCTGCAAGCGATTTTTCCATAGCGATAATTTCGCTGACTTTGTCGGTGAATTTATCGGGCGTCATCTCAATATTAACATCAAATGTATCGTTGTTGTTAACACGGTCAACAATAATCTGATAGTTGGGTTCATATCCTTCATTGAGAAGAACGGTTTCAATCTGGCTGGGGAATACGTTGACTCCTCGGATGATGAGCATATCGTCTGTTCTGCCCATCGGCTTTGCCATCTTGATGAGAGTTCTTCCGCATGAACACTTTTTGCGTGAAAGAACACATATATCACGGGTTCTGTAACGCAGAAGGGGGAATGCTTCTTTATCAAGTGATGTGAACACAAGCTCACCCTTGCTTCCTTCGGGAAGAACTTCGCCTGTTTCGGGGTCAATGATTTCAGCATAGAAATGGTCTTCGTTAACGTGCATACCCGTCTGTTCTTCACATTCGAATGCAACGCCCGGTCCCGAAGTTTCGGTCAGACCGTAAATATCATATGCCTTGATGCCGAGAGTTTTTTCAATTCCTCTGCGCATTTCTTCTGTCCAGGGTTCTGCGCCGAAGATGCCTGCTTTAAGAGGAATATCTTCAGGCTTGTATCCCTGTTCCTTGAGTGTTTCGCCGATGTATGCGGCATAGGAAGGGGTGCAGCAAAGAATTGTTGCGCTCAGGTCGGTCATGAACTGAATCTGTCTTTCCGTGTTGCCCGATGACATGGGGAGAGTAAGACAGCCGACTTTGTGCGAACCGCCGTTGAGACCGGGACCGCCTGTGAATAGTCCGTAGCCGTAAGCAACCTGACAGACATCTTTATTTGTTCCGCCGACAGCCGTAATGGCTCTTGCACAGCAGTCCTCCCAAAGGTCAACATCATGCTGAGTGTAGAAAGCAACAACTCTTCTGCCCGTTGTGCCCGATGTTGACTGAATGCGTACACATTCATCAAGAGGCTTTGCGAGAAGTCCGTAGGGGTAAGCATCGCGCAGATCTGCCTTGGTGAGGAAGGGGAGCTTGTGCAAATCTTCGATACCCTTGATGTCATCGGGAGTAATGCCTTTTTCTTCCATAAGGCTGCGGTAGTAAGGTACGTTTTCATAAACGTGCTTTACCTGCTTGACGAGTTTTTCCGACTGAAGCTTTCTCATTTCTTCAATCGGCATTGTTTCGATTTCTTTCTGATAGTAATTCTGCGACATTTTCTGACAATCCTTTCTGACTTTTGATTTCGGATTGTGAAGCCGGCGAATAAAAAAACGCCCTCCGCATTCCGATAAAGAATACAGAGGACGAGAAATTTTAATCCCGTGGTACCACCTCAGTTCGCCGTTATTTCGCAATAACGACCTTATCGGGTACTGACATACCCTAGTTCTGTAACGGGAACACCCGTTGCATCCTACTAAAGATTTCTCTTATTCAGTGCACTGCTAACAGAATGAATTCGAGAAGGACTTCCTCTTTGCCTCGCACCGACCGGCAACTCTCTCCAGATTCTTTCCGACCTACTGGTTTCTGCTCATCGCATTTATCAACTTGAATATAGCACTCGAAAATGAGTTTGTCAACACTTTTTTCTGAAATTTTCCGAAAAAAATTCTGCTTTTATTTTATAAATATTTTGTAAAAATTATGACTCTTTGTAGCACTCAAAGATTTTTTCCACACGTTCCGATTCTGATTTTTTATTCTTTGTCAATGCACTTACAAGAGGAACAATAACCATTGAAACAGCCATTGCGGCAACACCCATTTCAGGCGATTTTGCTGCTGCTGCGGAAAAACCTGACTGCAATGAAATCACAAGCGTTGCACTGCCGACGGTAACGAGACCCGAAATAACACCTGCGAATGCACCGATTTTGGTGATTTTCTTTGAGAAAAGACCCCAGATGTACGGCCCGATGAAGCAGCCTGAAACAACGCCCCATGAGAATGACATAAGGCTGACGATGATGGGGATGTTACGGGTTGCGAAGATGAATGAGCATATAACAAATGCAAGACAGAGAACTCTTGTTAAAAGCATCTGATTTTCGGGCTTTGTCTCTTTTTTCCTCAAAGCAGGGATAAGGTCAACCGCAACAGCCGAAGCCGATGTGAGAACAACCGCCTGAAGAGTTGACATTGAAGCCGAAAGAAGAAGAACCATAATAATTGCAAGAAGAATAATGCCCAATGTTCCGCCGCTGAGAACTTCCATAAGAAGCGTGGGAATAACGGCATCTATGCCGCCTTCGGGGAGCTGACCGCCAAGAATAAGTCTTGATGTGGAGCCGATAAGATATGCACCGCAGCCGATAACCGTGCAGAAAATTGTTGAAATAATTGTGCCTCTCTTGATAGCTGCGGTATCCTTGATTGCGTAGAATTTGCCTATCATCTGCGGAAGACCCCATGTACCGAAGCTTGTAAGCATAATGTTGAAGCAAAGGAACCTGAATGACGAACCGCCGAAAATATTCGTCAGCTGGCTGCCTGTGACGGGGTTGGGGTCATCGGGAAGTGATTTGAAGTTTGAGAGATTTTCGATAAGACCGCTGATGCCTTCAACGCTTCCGTGGCGGAGAACGGCAATTACAAGCAGAATAACGCCTGCAATCATAATAATGCCCTGAACAAGGTCGGAGTAGGATGTTGCAATGTAGCCGCCCGCAACAAGATAAACGGCTGTAAGGCAGGCAATCAGAAGCATCCATACCCATGTTTCAATGCCGGGGAAAACAGCGCTGAAAAGCGAGCCGAGGCCCTTGTAAACAGCGGCTGAATAGGGGACAAGGAAAATAAATATAATAACTGCCGAAAGAATTTTCATGCCCTTTGAGTTGTAACGCTTTTCGAAATAATCGGGCATTGTTCTTGCGTTGAGCTTTTTTGTCATTTTTCTTGTGCGGTTAGCAAAGAGAAGCCATGAAAGAAGGCAGCCGAGAATAGCGTTTCCGATGCCTATCCATATTGCACCGATGCCGATATTCCAGCCGTGCTGACCTGCATAGCCGACAAAAACAACAGCCGAGAAATATGTTGTTCCGTAAGCGAAAGCGGTAGCCCATGCACCGATGTTTCTTCCGCCGATAAGGAAGCCGTCAAGTGTTTTTGATTTTCCGTAGCTGAAGCAGCCGATAAGAATCATAATGATTGCATAAGCCGCAAGAGCCGTCAAAGTGAAAACCTGCGTGTCTGTCATTTTTGTTACCTCCTGCTGCAAGCCTGTAAAATTTTATCATTTAAGGCTTGCTTTTGTTTGGGTTTGATTATATAATGAATTCTGTTATCAGTCAAACGAATAGATTTGATAATTACTATCGATAAATTCGATTATACCGGATACCTTGAGGAGATAATATGGAAATTCGTAATCTTGTTTCTTTTGTTCACGTTGCGGAACTCAGCAGCTTCACCAAAGCGGCTCAGTCTCTCGGTTATTCACAGTCAACAATCTCGTTTCAGATAAAACAGCTTGAAACCGAACTGAACTGCCTTTTGTTTGACAGAATAAACCACACCGTCACTTTAACCGATAAGGGCAGGGAGCTGCTGACCTATGCTCAGAACATCAGTTATCTGACCGATGAGTTTATGCAGAATATGAATTCGGAAAAAGAGCTGACGGGTAATATTCATTTTGTTTCATCCGACTCTGTATGTGAAGAGATGCTTCTGAATAATTATTTTGATTTTCGTAAGAAGTATCCGGGAATCAAGCTTAAATTCACCAATGCCGACACGGGTGATATGTTCGGATTGCTTGACAGAAACGAAGCCGATATTATCATCACGCTTGATAATCATATTTATAAAAACGATTATGTTATTGCAAAAGAAGAACGCATCGAAATGAACTTTGTTGCCAACAAAAACAATGTTCTTGCAGGCAGAAAAAATCTTTTGATTGAAGATATAATTGACCGTCCGTTTATCCTGACCGAAAAAGGCATGGGCTACAGAGGTATCTTCGATAAAACTCTTGAGAAGAAATCAATTGATATCATGCCCGTTCTCGAAGTGGGAAGAACCGACGTTATTTCAAAGCTTCTTGAAGGAAACGAGGACTGCATTTCTTTCCTTCCCTGCTTTGCAACGGATGAAAAGGTCAGGAACGGAAGCCTTGTTTATCTTGATGTGGTAGATTTTGAAACCAATATATGGAAACAGCTTATCTATCATAAAAACAAGTGGATATCCGACTGCATGAATGCGTTCATCGAATATGTTAAAGAAAATGAATTCGGAAGATAAATATAAGGCATAGAATCTCCGTGCCTTCAAAACAAAAAAACATCTTGATTTTTTGAGAAAACGGGTGTATAATGCAAACGAAATAAATACAGGGGAGCTTGTGGCTGCAGGCTGAGAGGAAGTAATCAAACTTCGACCCTATAACCTGATGCGGATAATGCCG
>JAZQLN010000016.1:0-104418 GCA_045542715.1 Acutalibacteraceae bacterium | reverse complement strand
ACCTCAACGGTACCGAAAGACCGGTTTCCTTTGATGTTTTCAGCGGAAAGAAATTTGAAATTGTCCATTCCCTTGCCAAGTGGAAAAGATATGCTCTTAAAATGTACGGCTTTACAAGCGGTGAGGGCCTTTACACAGATATGAACGCCATCCGCCGTGACGAGGATACAGATAACATCCATTCAATTTTCGTTGACCAGTGGGATTGGGAAAAGATTATCGGTAAGGATGAAAGAAACGAGAAAACTCTTAAATCCACCGTAAAGCTTATTTACGCTGCTCTCAGACATACAGAATATTACATAACAAAGGAATATAATTTCATCGGCAGTCTTCTTCCCGAAAAGATTACCTTCATCACATCCTCAGAGCTTGAGGAAAAATACCCCGATCTGTCAAGAAAGGAAAGAGAATACGCCGCTGTAAGGGAATACGGTGCAATCTTCCTTATGCAGATAGGCGACAAGCTCAAGGACGGTGAGCCTCACGACGGCAGAGCACCCGACTATGACGACTGGACCCTTAACGGAGATATCATTGTTTACTATCCCGTGCTTGATATTGCTCTTGAGCTTTCTTCTATGGGTATCAGAGTTGACGAGGCGGCTATGGAAAGACAGCTTAAGGAAAGAGGCTGTGAGGACAGAAAAAATATGCCCTTCCACAAGGCTCTTTTAAATGGCGAGCTTCCCTACACCATCGGCGGCGGCATCGGTCAGTCGAGAATGTGCCTGTTCTTTTTGAGAAAAGCACACATCGGCGAGGTGCAGTCATCTTATTGGGATGAAGAAACAGTAAAGTATTGCAGAGAAAACGGAGCAGAGCTTCTGTAAAATATAACGAAAAAACGGTGCAGTCATTTTCCGATTGCACCGTTGTTATTTGATTTTTATCAGAGCCTTGTTTAAGGGAACCGCTATAACGCAGGAAGCGACCGCCTTGATAACATCTCCGACAATAAAGGGGAGGGAAACGGCGGTAAAGGATGCCCAAAGGCTTGTTGATGTTATGATGCTCATAAAAAGGGTGGCAAAAATATGCTCTGCGGGGATGCCGAGAAGAATTGTCACCGCAAGATACCTTTTGAAATCGGGAGCCTTGCCCTTGAAGCTGCTCATAAGAAAAACTGCAGCAGCAAAGCCGAAATAATATCCGCCTACGGGGCTTAAAAGCTTTCCTATTCCTGCAGTGCCGCCCGAAAAAACAGGCAGACCTACCGCACCCATAAAAAGATAAAGAAGCACACAAAGAAGAGCATCCTTTCTTTTAAGGCAAAGGGCAGCAAGATTTATAAAAACTGTCTGAAATGAAAGCACCGAAACCGAAAAGGGCAGAGGCAGAGCAAAAACTGAGCTGAGAATCAGCCCTGCGGTAAACAGAGAGATAAAAACTCCCCTTCGGAGAAGCTCCGTGTCATTTTTTCTGTTTATATTATATCACACCTTAAAACATCCTGTCCTAAAAGTTAAATTCAGGGCAGGATGAATCTGTTTATTTATTTGTTTTGTGGTATCTGAGGTGGCAGACATCGTCACCGTTTGCTATTGTTTTGGGAAGATCAAGTTCCGAATAATAACGCTCGCCTATACCTCTGTCGCCGCACATGGCGATATCACAGAGCATTGCGATTTCCTCGTCAGTGCAACCGGCCTTCTGCCATGCTTTTACAAGAGGGCAGTAGTGGAATTCAATTTCAAGCTCGTCGTCTGTGGAATTTTTGATATCCATTTCAAAAACAAGCTGAGCGGGGAGGGTGAAAAGAGTCTTTTTAAGTCCCTTGAGAGATGCGGTTTTTCCTTTGTAAACAAGGTTCTGCCCTTGCATAAGACCGCAACGCTTAACTGCTGCCGAGCCGAAATCTTTGGGGTCGAGACCTCTCTTACGGGCCTCGTCGCAAAGAAGCCAGAGCCAAGTAGCTCTGTGTTCAAGCTGCTCACGTACGGCGGTGATGATTGGATTTTTGATTCTGGGTTCATTTTTTACGTTGCTCATTTCAGTGTCTCCTTTATACTTTCCAGCCATTAAGCCATTTTGTATATTTTTCCGCTAATGCGGTAAATTCCGATTTAATATTTTCTCCGTCATTGAGAGCATACTGCTTTCTTCCGTCACCGAAAAGACCGCTGTATTCTTCCTGAAGGGTGTATTCACCCTTTTCAAGGCAGGAGCTTGCCCTTTCGGAAAGGTCGCGTGCAGCTTCAATAATTTCTGTAAGCTCGGAATAATCCTTAGAGCTGATTGAGTTGATGTCCTCGATAATTCTGTCAAAGTAGCCCTCTTCACGTCCGTAAGCGAAAATTGAGCTTTCACCCTCAAGGTTATAAAGAGCGAGCTCGGGGGTGAGATAGTTATCTTTTCCGCCTGTAGTTACGGTGAGTGTGGGCCAGGTGCATATGAATTCAAGGTAGTTGAACATTTCGTCCGTGCGTGTGACAATTCCCGACTGAGAAAGCCTCTGCCATTTCTTTTCGTTTTTTGAAAGATCGTCTTCAGAGGCGGGGGAGACAGAAGCATTTTTGATACGGTATGTATAGCTGTAATCCATGCTGTCGGTGAAATCTCCGAAAACAAGGGTGCCCGTAACGGTGATGAGGCTGTCTGTGTGCTCAAACTTTTCGCCTGCCTTGGCATAAACCGCTATAGTATCGGCAAGCTCAGAGCTGTGATCGCCCGAAAAGGGTGCATCGTTGCCGGGTGAGCTGACGAGGTAAAAGTAGTAGTTTTTATCTGTCGCAAAACCGGACATATATCCTGTGATTGTGATTTCCTGACCGTCAAGCTTCTGCATATCCTTGACGCGATTAGTGAAGCTGAGGGTATTGCCCTTAATGGTAGCGTTGCCGCAACCTGTAAAGCAGAAAAGGACGAGAAGAACGGCGAGTGCAACTGAAATCAGCTTTTTCATAGCTGTACCTTCTTTCTGAAATGATAGAATTATTATGGTTTATTTTCCCCGTGAAAAAAGTAATATTCCGTTTTTTACTATAAAATTATATCATCAAAGCAATGCTATGTCAAATACGCTTCTTGACAAAGAAAAGTACGGATGCTAATATTTTCATATATGAAATGAGGAGATAAACAATGAACAGTATTATTGAAAGCCTTTATGAAAGAAAATCCGTAAGAGCCTTTGAGAAAAAGGATATAGATGAGCAAACCAGAAGAATTATTCTCGAATGTGCCTGTCAGGCGCCGACTGCAGGTAATCAGCAGCTTTACACAATAATTGACGTCAGAAATCAGAATATAAAGGACAGACTTGCAGTTACCTGTGATAATCAGCCCTTCATTGCCGATGCGCCCATGGTGCTGATATTTTGTGCAGATTGCAAAAAGTGGTATGATGCATATATCTCAATAGGACTTGAGCCGAGAAAGCTCGGAAAAGGCGATTTGTTTCTTGCGATTGAAGATGCAATGATAGCAGCACAAAACGCAGTGGTTGCAGCAGAAGGCTTAGGACTCGGCTCCTGTTACATAGGTGATATATTGGAAAACAGGGAAATTCATAAGCAGCTGCTTGACATACCCGATAAGGTAGTGCCCATAGCAATGCTTGTCATAGGCTATCCGACAGAGGCGGCAGCTAAAAGGAAAAAGCCCGAAAGAGCACCACTTGAATCTGTTGTGCACGCGGACGGCTATAAGGCTTATACCGACGAAAGCCTCAGAGCGATGCTCATTCACTCAGCGGGAGTCAAGGACTATGAGCAATGGCTTACTGCCTTTTGTAAAAGAAAATACGATTCGGAATTTTCAAGGGAAATGATGCGAAGCGTGGATGAGTATCTGAAGGAATATGACGCATAGGAGGGTTGACAGCCCGTCTTTTGCGGTGTATAATACACAAAAAAACAATAGCTGCCACCGGGTAGTTGAATGTGTAAGCATTCGTTTATGTATCGTTAGGTCTTTGAAGATACATAGCGGATGTTTATTTTTTTAAGGAGGCAATATGCGTATAATAAAATGGATATTTTCATATTTTACTAAGTTTGAGCTGCTGCTCTGGTTCTTTTCCCTGTTCACCATTCTGTTTTTCTTCTTCCTTTTTTCTTCGCGGGATTACATAACCCTTGCTTCATCTCTCGTCGGAGTAACTTCACTGATATTCTGCGCTAAAGGAAATCCTGTCGGTCAGATGCTTATGATAATTTTCGGTTGTGTTTACGGAATTATTTCATACAGATTTTCTTATTACGGTGAGATGATAACCTACCTTGGTATGACGGTGCCTATGGCGGTGCTGGCTCTGATTTCATGGCTTAAAAATCCGTATAAGGGCAAAAAATCTCAGGTGAAGGTAAACCGCATCACCAAAAAAGAAATACCGCTTATGCTGCTTCTTACAGCGGCAGTTACGGTACTGTTTTATTTTATTCTTTCTTATTTCAATACAGCAAACCTTCTTCCGAGTACTCTTTCAGTAACAACAAGCTTTGTTGCGGTTTATCTCACCTTCCGACGCAGCCCGTATTTCGCCCTCGCATATGCCTTTAACGACATCGTGCTTATTGTTCTGTGGGTATTGGCGTCGATGAAGGATATATCATACGTATCGGTGACAGTATGCTTTGCAGTTTTTCTTATCAATGACCTTTACGGCTTTGTGAGCTGGCTTAAGATGGAAAAAAGACAGAAAGATGCAGCTTGAATGTTATATCATAAAACGTTTAGTGAAGCTTGGTTGCACTTCGTTTCGCAATGATGCGATGTTTGCCCTAAAACATTACGAAGCGACATCATTAGTGTCAGCGTCATCATTAGTGAAACGACATCATTTGCTGAAGGCAAACATCATTTAAAAAAGCCTCTTTTGTCAGGTAGACAAAAGAGGCTTTTTTGTTGGCGGAGAAGAGGAGACTCGAACTCCTGCGCCGGTTACCCGACCTACGCCCTTAGCAGGGGCGCCTCGTCACCAACTTGAGTACTTCTCCATGGTGTCGATAAAGACTTCTCTATAAATAAAAAAATGGCGGAGAGAGTGGGATTCGAACCCACGGTACGCAGGACGTACGACGGTTTTCAAGACCGTTCCGTTATGACCACTTCGGTATCTCTCCGTAAATTGCTTTAATATGTTATCATAACATTCCGTTTCTGTCAAGAGCTTTTTAAGATTTTTTAAAAATCATTTTTCCATACATTATATTATTTACGCTAATACATTTTATTCCGATGAAATTTTGTTGATTTACAGGGAATAATACAATTGGCTGCCGTTTTTATATCAATGTATAAGGAGGATTTTTATGTGCACCGCCGCAACCTTTCACGCAGACAGCTTTTATTTCGGACGTAATCTTGACCTTGAATATTCCTACGACGAAACCGTTACGGTTACTCCGGAAAAATATCCGTTTGACTTCCGTATGTGTGACAAGACGGACAGTCACTTTGCGATGATAGGCATGGCTTATGTTTCGGAAAATTATCCCCTTTATTATGAAGCAACCAACGAAAAGGGGCTGAGCATGGCAGGCTTGCATTTCCCTGAAAACGCCGTATATTTTCCGCCCGTGCACGGCAAAGACAACATCACTCCGTATGAATTCATACCGTGGATTCTCGGTCAGTGCAAAAATCTTGAGCAGGCACGCAGGCTTCTGGAAAACATCAATCTTGTGAATATAAATTTCAGCGAAAAGCTTCCTCTGTCCCCTCTCCATTGGATTATCGCTGATAAAAGCGGTGCGGTTACGGTTGAATCCGTCGCAGACGGTCTGAATGCTTACGAAAACCCCGTCGGCATCCTCACAAACAATCCGACCTTCGATTTTCACATGAAAAACCTTGCGAATTACTCCAATCTGACTGCCGTTGAGCCTGACTCTCCTTTCCCCGTTTCGTTTCGCAGTCACGGCATGGGTGCAGTCGGTCTGACGGGTGATTATTCATCGGTTTCAAGATTTATAAAAGCTTCGTTTGTCAAAAATAATCTTGTGTGCGGTAAAAACGAAGGCGAAAACATCGGACAGTTTTTCCGTATCCTCGGCTCTGTTGAAATTCCTAAAGGGTGCGTACGTTTTGACGGCAAGATGACCGAAACGGTTTATTCCTGCTGCTGCGACACCGACAGAGGGATTTATTATTACAAAACCTCGGGTAACAGCCGTATTTCCGCTGTCGATATGCGCAAGGAAAACCTTGGCGGAAAAGCTCTTGTTTCATATCCGCTGAATAAGAAGCAGGATATTTCTTTCCGGAATTAAAGCCGTCACCCGAAGGCAACGGCTCCCATTATATAATGTATTTATTAATATAAGGAATTTTGCTCAGTCCGTAAGTTACGGCAAGGCTGACAAAGAATACAATCAGTGTGTTGCACGGCACGGAAAGAACGGGATTATAAGAAAGCGTTGTGAATCCCGTTTGCTTGAAAAGAATATTTATCAGGTCATGGAAAAGATACATTCCGAAGCTCAGCGAAGATATTTTCGTTATTGCCTTAAGCTGTTTTTCGCTCCATCTGATTTTTGAAACTTCATATCTGAAAAATGTTATCACAGCAACGGACTGCAGCAAAACATTGGGCATAAAGTTGTTATAGAGCGACTTGACGGGTTTTCCGTTGCTGACCGACCATGCCCATGTGCCCACGGCAGTTGCCGCAAATCCGATAACACCAAGAGCGTAGATAATTTTTCTGATTTTCGGGGATATTTCCGCATTGCAGAGATAATATCCGAGAACAAAATAGCCCGTGTATCCCGTCACAAAATGCATCTGAAGATCCGATGCGAGACCCGTTGCGCTGTCGTGCACAAAGGGAAGCACCTTCAGAAGAGCAAAAACACTGCTGATAATCACCCACAGAAGCAGGAAATATTCCGTCAGCTTTTTATCGGCGGTTATCTTTCGCAAAAACGGAGTTACAAGATAAAGTCCGATAATCGCAGGCACAAACCACAGGTGATATCTTCCGCAGATGAAAGTTTCGACAGCATATTCAAAGGTATATTCTTTCGATATCAGCATCGTCACAACAGTGTAGATTGCCGACCAGAAAACGAATGCACATCCGAGGCGGAGCACATTCTTTTCAAGCATTTTCTTTATCGAAAACTCTCTTGAATTATCAAGAAACATCGCACCCGAAAGCATTATGAAAACAGGCACGCAGAATCTTGCAAAGCTGTCGCCGAGATTGAATATCTGCCACCCGAACGTTGAGATATCGGTTTTATCCCAGTTTGATGCGGAAACATGGAGAAGCATCATGCTGAAAACCGCAAAAATTCTCAGCACATCCATATACACAATTCTTTTATTACTTTTCAACGGTTTCACATTCCATTTCATTAATCAGAGGAGGTCTGAAAAGATTGAATGCGTGCTTATGCACATCAATCACGACCTCGTTATCGTCGCCGCCGTATTCGCCGTCAAGAGTCCAGGGAAGAGGCGAACCGTCAAGAGTTTTGATTTCAATGTGCTTGCCCGACACGAACTTGACGTATCTTTCGTCAAAATCCTTTTTGAACACGCTTGCACCAAGCTCTGCCCAGCCTTTGACCGAGCCGGGATTCTTTGCAAGAAGAACTTCGAATTCGCCGTCATTGAGACAAACCTTATCTCTGTTAAGATGGATTACTTTGCCGACGGTATATGTGTTTGAAATCGAGCCGAAAATGAATTCATCCTCAAAAACCTGACCGTCAACCTCACAGCGGATGGGAATGGGATGGATATCCTTGATTTCCTTTGCAGCCTCATAGAAATATGCGAATCTGCCTATTTTGTTTTTGAGAGCCTGAGGTGCGGCGTATGAACATTCGGTAAGTGCACCGAAAGAAGCAACATATGTAAAATATTTTCCGTTGAATATTCCGAGGTCAAAGGGAAGAGCCTTTTCTTTGACGATAAGCTGAGCCGCTTTTTTGGAGTGTCTTGCAGGCAGACCGAGATTGTTTGCGATTTCGTTTGTTGTGCCTGCGGGAAGATAACCGATATCGGGCTGCTTTTCAAGAGCCATGATGCCGTTCATCATTTCGCAGAAAGTGCCGTCACCGCCTCGGCAGACAACAATGTCATAATCCGAGCCGAATTCCCGTGCATAATCCGTTGCATCGCCCGTTTTGGTTGTATGCATGATTGTTATGTTGTAGCCGTGTGCACCGAAAACGGCGGTTGCATCCATAAGGTCATCGTTGATTTTGTTGATGCCCGATTTGGGATTGATAATCAGAAGGAGCTTCTTTTTCATTAAAGATACCTTGTTCTTTCCTGCTTTAAAGCATAATGTGAAAACAATTATACCATAAATGTAACACATAAAGCAAGCAAATACAGATAATTAGGCGGTTTTGCACAAAGAAGTTGATAACTTTGCAGTATATTACACAGAATTTTCCGCCAAACGTTGACACGTTAAATCAAAAACTGTATAATTTTACCAAACTGATTTATATAAGTTTTTTGTTATACGGGCTCATAGCTCAGTTTGGGAGAGCGTTCGGATAGGTTTTAGCACCAATATTAATGCCCTTAATTTCAAAATGTTCGCATACATCATTAAATTATAGATGGGCCTGTAGCTCAGTTTGGGATGAGCGTTCGGTTCGCATCCGAAAGGGCGAGGGTTCGATCCCCTTCAGGTCCACCAAAGTCGAGATTTCTTTAGGATATCTCGGCTTTATTTTTTGTTTCAGATTTGATTTTGAATTCTTCAAAACTGATATTAAACTCAATATCAATATTGTAATCCCTGCCTACTTTTACTGATTTAATAAGCTGAGCTACAATCATTTTTTTTGCAGAAAACGAACTCTTATCGTATAGGTCTGCCCAAGTTATTATTTGGTCAAACTCATCAACTAACTTTTTGTCTGATTCTAAAAGTTGCATATATTCTCTTTCTGCATTGTCAGCTTCATACTGTCTTTGAGCAACAACAGCACTTGTTTCTTCAATCAAAGAATTAAGTAAATCACTACTCAGGTTGCTTTGTCCTCTTATTACCTTTATTGTTTCGGCACGCAGATCCTCAAGTTCTTTTTTCTTTTCTGCAAGAGAGCGAGCAGCTAATTCAAACTTGGATTTAGCCAAGGCTTCTTCTTTCTTTTGCTGTGACTTTATTATTTCATTCTTCGATGAAGCCGTTATCTCTTTAAATTTTGCTCTTATTACATTGTCTACCATTGCATCAACCTTAGGAACGGAAAAACCTGATGGTCCTTCGCATTCTCCCGGATGTCTAACATGATAATGACATTGGTATCTCGGTCTTACATCATATTTTATGGTTCCGTCAGCAAGTTTTTTATTTTTACCACTTGTTGTTAGCGTAAGACGATTTCCGCAATGAGCACAATATATGTTGCCCACCAAAAGAGACTGTCCTTTAAGATTAAGAGGAATTGGATTGTGTGGCTGAATTCTCGATTTCATAACCTCTTGTGCTTTCAGATATGTTGCATCATCTATAATACGTAATTCCTCAATACATTGAGATTGACTTTCACCATTTTTTATCACACCAGTATACATGATGTTTTTAATTATGCGGTTTATGGTTGTGTTGGGAAAGCCTTTACCATTTCTGCTTTGAATGTGATTTTCATATAAATATTTGCAAATTCTTATTGCTCCATAACCCTCATTGACATATTTGTCAAATATGAGTTTAACAATTTCAGCCTCATTTTTATCGATAACAAGATCATAACACTCTTGATTCCTTTTATTTACTCTTCCCATTTTTTCAAGCTTATACCCGAAAGGAACAGCTCCTCCCGTATAATGACCTTCTTCTGTCAATTGGCTTAATCGTGTTTTAGTTCGGATAGAAGTTTTTATACTTTCTCCAGATGCTTGCCAATAACGAATATAGTTCATAAGTTTGTCAACATGAGAATCAAATCGTTGTTGACCTTCTTCGGCGCTCCATACTTGAATTCCGTTTTTGACAAACCACTCTACTACAAATGGTGTTTCATCATCTCGCCTTCCAAGTCGGTCAAACATAAAGACAAGCAAAATGTCAAACTTATCTGCTAAAGCATCTTTTTGTATTTCTTGGATAGCATCTCTTTTTTGAGCAGAAACTTTATAGCCGGACACACCTTTTTCTGAAAACTCTTTAACTATGTTCCAACCTTGTACTTTTGCAAATTCTCTGCATCGCATTTTTTGCATCGGAATATCGTCTTTATCTACTTGACCGAGTGTAGAAACTCGATAAAGTGTATAAACTCGCATAGCCTTTTTTTCAAAACTATCTGTGGTCATTGTATCCTCATTTCTTGCTGTTAAAAATAATACTATATTTTATGTATTTGGTTTTCAAGGTGCATTAGCATTATTATCTTTCTTTTATGTTTGTTTTTCAAGGATGTCAATTGTACAAATTTTAGCTTGTGAAAACAAAATTGACTGAATTGACTCAAAAATATCATTTCTTTTTGAAATGTCAGTTGTAGCATAGTGAACGGCAATTCTGCCGCCTTCAACCATAAAAAACTGTGTAGATTCACTGGGAATAGCGGTGCTTGTATTTTGTTCAAGGTTTAAAGTTTTCATAACGTCCTCTTTTTTAAAGATAATTTTTAATGTTTTGCACTTTTTTAAACCGCAGATTCGCTACTGCGCTCGTTTTGCACCCCCGATTAACTTACGAGGTCACGCACCCTGTATCTTGCGACGGTTGTTATCACGCTCGAAATACAGCCGATGGAGAGTTTTCCGCTCAATGATGTCATCGCTAAGTCAGTTGCAATCTGACTTTTCTGAACAAGATATTTATCGCTCGCTAAACGGTCATGGCGTATCTTTCAAAAGGCTCATCAGTTGAGGTTGTTGTTTAAAAAAGTTTTTTAAATTGTCAATGTGCATTAAACTCTAAACATACAGGGATTAAACTTTTACCGTTATGTTAAGAAAACTATATATCATACTCTTCCTTGATTTTGGGATGAAAGGAGCTTCCTTATCATGTTCAATGGAGGAGAAAGCAGATATCTATTTAGGTCTAGCAAAATCAATTAATATACTATGTAATTCCGAAATATTGGGAGGTAACCCTTTAATTATATCTCGAATGGTTTTCTCTTGCTTGTCCGACAAATATTTATTTGCTGCATATTCACTTTTTGTGTGAAAACAATCTTTTTCAAAATAAACACCGCCCGCCGGACCTCTCACAGTATAAATAGGAGAATATTCAATCAAGATTCTAATATCTCTCATTATGGTGTATCGACTAACTCCAAACTCATCAGCTAAATTAGCAATCGTATCAAAACGTCTAATGCTTAAAACCTCAAGAATCTTCTCTTGTCGTTTTGATGAATTCGAAATAGCCATACACCTCCTCTCCTGGATTTTGTAAGAGAAACATAAACTTTATTTGTTGCAACCCTTTCAACAATTGACGAAAAGTTAACATTTCGTTCATATATTGTTTACATTTCTCGAAAAGAGAAAAAGCCAACAACAGACACCCTTCCGCACAAGAAGTCGTCTATCGCTGACTTTTAAAATCACAATACTATTTATTTGATTGGTATGAAATCTGTCTATTTTCTGAGATTTCTGATATGATTAATATAAGTATACCCATAAAACAGTAAGGAGTAGATATTAATGGTTAATCTATCAAAACAAATCAAAGAATATATTGATTTCTGTGAATGTATGAAAGGTGTTTCAGAAAAAACCAAAGCTGCATACCAAACCGATTTAAAACAATTTAGAAGTTGGCACGGCAATGATTATGACTGGTGCAACAAACCGATAATATTGAACTTTATTAGTTTCGCTTATAAAACCTATAAACCAAGAACTGCCAAAAGAAAAATTGCAAGTTTAAAAGCATTCTTTCATTATTTAGAGACAGAAGAAATTATCGAATATGATCCTTTTCACAAAGTAAACTACAAAAGGAAAGAAGCTTTGATTCTTCCCAGAACATTTCCATCAAGTGTACTTTCAAAAATTTTAAACTATGCCTATGCTTCTTTTAATTCAAATGCAACTAATGAATATCAAAGAAAGAATATATCAAGAGATATAGCTGTGTTTGAATTACTATTTGCTTCTGGAGTTAGGGTGGGAGAATTATGTTCATTAAAGAGCTACGATGTAGATATAAAACAAAAGCTAATCAAAGTAACCGGCAAAGGGAATCGAGAAAGATATATTCAAATAACCAACCCCAGCGTTTTAAAAGCTTTAAGGCTTTATAAAAACAACTTTTCTAAATGTATAGATGAAACAGGATATTTCTTTATAAACAACAGAGGACGAAAACTTCAAGAACAATCTGTTCGTTGTATAATTAATAAATATGTCAACAAAACAGGTATTGAAATCCATATTACACCGCATATGTTCAGACACACCGTAGCCACTATGCTTACCGAGGAAGATGTTGATATCAGATATATACAAGAACTTCTTGGACATAGTTCAATACAAACAACCCAGATTTATACTCATATAAGTCTATCGGCTCAAAAGAAAATACTATCCAAAAAACACCCTAGAAACAAAATACATATTAACATCTGATTCCTATAGCTGCCATCATTTTGGCGGCTATTTTTTGTGTTGATAATATTTAATTATCTATAGAAAACGGAGGATTAATAATGTACAGATTTCTTTTAATTTCATCAAAAGAAGGGTCAAGTTTAGAGGCGTTAGAGGAACAACTCAAATACTTGCACTCGTTTCCAATTGACATTAATTTGATGGTTGATCCCTCAGAACTGGAACTTGTAAATATTATTACAGAAAATGAGTTTGATGCAGCTTATGTTCATGTAAAAAGAAGAATTGTTGAAAATGGATATAATTATGATCCGGTAAAGCTGTTAGAGCATTATGGAGTTCCTATAGTTGGTAATCATTACATTACACAAATGATGATTTCTGATAAGTGTTTAACAAGCAAGGAATCTGGAATTGGATTGCCCAATACGATAATCACAAGAGAGATGTGGAATAACCGCAATATTCCTTATGATACTGTGAACAAAATAGGTTTTCCAGTGATTATTAAACCTAATTCTCTTCATGCCTCTCAAGGAATATCACAGGAAAGCATAGTAATTAATAATGAAAAACTATTTGAGCAGATTACAAATGTTTTTTCACGTTTTACCAACTTGAGAGAAATTTTGATTGAAAAGTATCTTGAACAATCAACGGAATATACTGTTTCAGTGTTGGGAAATGGCGAAAGCCTTGCTTGTTCTGTTACAAAATTTGTTTTTAAAGATGACTCAAAATATCATATCTATAGCGAGAAAGATAAAGAAAGTGCTCTTAATGATAGAAGTTTTGAGTTCTCACATGAGATAGAAAGCAAAGACCGGGAGCGTTTTGAATCAATTTCGAAAGCACTTTTCAAACATTTCAAAATGAAAGACTTTGGTCGTTTTGATTTTGTAAAGGGAGAAACAATCTATTTGCTTGAAGCAAACTGTTGTCCGATACCGGGAAATAGTTTCTCTTGGGAATGGCAAAAAAAATATGGTCTTAAAAAGCAACAAGTATTGGCCTTGTTTTTAAGTGCTTTTCATTTTGCACAAGTTTCTTCAGGTAGACCGGACAGTTTACCATTCTCTTTAATTAATGATTTACCCAATGAAATAATCCAACAAATCTGTTTCCCTTCAGCGGTAGATACTAAACCTGAATGTACAGAGCAAACATCCAACTGTGCTAAACCCCAATTATATTCAATGAATAGCAGAGTCGGCTCAGAAACAGAAGTAATCAATTTTCTTGAAGTTATTACAACTCTAATTAAACCAAAGATTGTTTTGGAAACAGGTACATATAATGGAAATGGAACAATTGCTTTTGCTAGAGGCGTACTTGAAAACGGGTTTGGAAAAGTTATATCGATTGAATATCAAAAAGAGTTGGCTCAAAAAGCAAAGCAGAAGTTTTTGGAGTATCCCGTAGAAATTATCTGTGGAAGCAGTTTGTCATATACTCCCACAGATTTAATCGACATACTTTTTCTCGATTCAAAAAGAAGTATTCGAAAAGATGAATTCCTTCGATTCAGACCTTTTTTGCATTCCAAGTCTCTTATAATTTGGCATGACAGTTCGTATAGAGAAAGAAACCACACGGTATACGATGCAGTTAATGAGTTATATAATGCTGGAATAATTGACAGAATATTATTACCGACGCCTAGAGGCATAACTCTATCCATGCTTAAGAAAGAACACTAAGATGAAAATAAAAGAATTAATAGATGAAATTCCGTTTTTTAAAAACAAGGAAGTAAAAATAGCTGATAATATTTATCATAATGATAAATTTCCTTCTTGTTATAAAGTAAACTGTGAGGGGAATGATTTTAAAATCAGAGTCCCCTCGCAATTCAATGTTGCTTCTGTAAACAATGAAATTAGAGCGTTGTCAATTCTAGCAGAGAATAAAACAACTAATATTCCAAGAATTATTGAATACGGAAAAACATGTTTAGAGGAAACGCTTTATCTTATTGAAACATTTCACTCTGGAGAAAGTTTAGATAAAATATACGGCGACTTAACATCTATAGATTGGGAAAATATTTCTGGTCAGTTGTTTGATTTCCTGATATCAGTTCAAAACATTAAAAATCAATGTTTTGAAACTTTTGATGAGGTTCATATTAAATACAACAATTATGGAAAAATGCTTTCTCAAAGAATACAAGCACATCTTTTCAAACACCAAGCAGCAGGATTGTTATCCGATGATATTGTTAATACTATAGAAAATAGACTTAATGGAATCGAGAAGATTTTTGATTGTGAACCCGTGTTCTTGCATTTTGATATAAAACCACAAAATATTATATATGACCCCAACAAACAAGTAGTAACAATTATAGATTTTGAACACTCTAGATTTGGTGATGTTTCTCACGAATTGTTTAGAGGATGCATTGCAGCAAAACGCAACCCATATTTTGAACAATGTTGGTCCAATGTTTATATTCAATTTAAACAAAAGCTCAAAATCAAACCATCTGAAAGTGCAAATTATTACTATCGTTTATTTTTCTTGGTTTCTGAATTAACATATGCTAATTCTACGGGAAACAAAGAATTGGTTTCTAGATATATAGAGCAAATCAGAGCATTACTATTGGAAAACTAATTATAATAATGTTTTTCTTTCAATTAATTCCTGTGTACTAATCAATACTTTTCGGTATTCATTGTTATCGTCTAAAGGATAAGCCAATGCATCCTTCAAAGCATTTAACCCGATTTCTCTTTCAGAATTGCTTAATTGCTCCCATCTTCTGCAAACCAATCTGCAAACTTGGTAATTGATTTCAAAAAGTCTAAATCCCATGGTTTCATCATAAGCGTATTTAGTGGCAGATAAAAGTGTCGTTATTGCTTCAGAATAATTACCGTTGTGTTCTAACAACCTAGCTTTGTTTCTCATAAACAACACTTCATGTTCCGGAACAGGAATATAAGATAAAAGCTTTTCTTCTTCTGCTAAATACACATCGGCAAAATAGCGTTGTTCAGGCATTAACGGAACCACTATAATGGCTGTTTCAGTCATCTCTGAAATGAGCGATAGCATTTCAACACTTATTCGATGTTTCAGGTAATGCTTTGCCGCTTGGAATGCTTCTATTGCAGAATTATAATGAATTGTCAACTCTTCTTTTTCTTCGGTAGTAAGTTCACTATATTCCTTGTATTTACGAAGAATTCTTTGCACAATATTTTTATGAGCTGTACCTGTTTTTCTTAGTAATGATGAGCAAAGTTGCGGGGAATTTGAAATTTCCAATGGGTTAATTTGATTGTAAACAATTATAGCTTCCTCAAATTTCGAGCATTTTCTTAAATAACTTCCCCAATTCAAAACACATTCCGTTGCAAATTCCATTTCGTTATTTTCTTTAAAATGAGTATACAAATTTTCAAAAGTATTAAGAACGGACAAATCATCGTTATAATTACATTGTAAAATATTAAGCTGAAGAGATATTATGTGATAAATATCTGAGTCCTTTTTACAAAAGTTAAGTGCATCTTCACAATAATCAATTGCCCTCTTTTGGTCTTTTTGAAAGCCACTATAATATTTAGAAGCAATATATTTCCAATGTGCTCTATATTTTTGCAAAAAAACATTTGTTGTTGAAACCACATCCAATGAATCAAAAACACTATATGGATAATCAAGTTGTCCGAACGATAGTGCTTGCTTCAATCCCAAAATAATTATCTCAATAATTTGATTGGGCTCTTTTGAATTGTATAATGCATAATTTATGAAGTTATTTAAAGCATGTGGTTTTAGACGACCTATAGAACACACAAATGAGGTTGGTATGAGTTGAGGGTTTATGTTATACCATGTAATTAGATTGTCCAGAATATCGATATATTGGTTGTTAATTATACAACGATCAAAATATGATTGTAAGGCACAACTAAATATAGAATCTGTAGTTGCAAGTGTAACTACTTGGTTGACATGCTTTTGCGGTTCCAATGAGTTGTAAAGAAAATTCGAAAGTACATATTCCTCTATTCTGTCATGAGAAATTCTAATTCGGTCTGTTGTTTCTTCTTTTGTAAACAAGTTAATGTCTTGCAGTTCTTTAAGAATTCTTGAATATATCACTCTTTCTTTGCATAACTTTTCTGAATTAAGGAGTAAGAAGGTTGTAATTTTAGGGTTCTTTGATTTAGAAGAAATAAGCAAAGAACAATATGTGTCAATTACATTTTTGGCTAAAATCTCGTCTTCGCTAAAAGTAAGTCTTTTTAACATTTGCTGTGTAAATTGAGCAAAGACATTTGAGATAAGCAATGAGTTGTCATTTGATGTTTTATTATAGCATCTTCCTGCAATAGCTATTAAATATGGATGTGTGAAACTATTTCGAATAAAACGATTGTTTTTTAAATCCGTTATAAATGCTTCTTGAAGATTTATATTTTTAATATAAGTTTTGCAAAAATCAATCTGAAGTTCTAAAGACAAAGGCGGTATTTGATAATATGGAACAGCAGATAAATTGTTTGTATTGCAATAACAGTTTTCTGATGAAGGATATAGTCCACAATTATTACAATAATCTAAGAATGCTAAATCCCTGCAAGAAACAATTAACTTGCAATTCTTAAGATTGTTTTTTGAGATGATTTCAATTGTTTCTAAGAGTTTTTTATAGCAAGCTACACACATTTCGGTATTACTACTTATTTCATTTAAGCCGTCATATATCAAAACTAACTTCCTGTTACATTCTTCAAGTAAAGTGTTAATTTTTACAAGTATTTCTTCTTGGGAATACTCAGAAGCAAAAGACAAATCATCAAAAAAGAATCCGATTCCATTAGCAGCTTCACTTCCATTGTTACATTTAGGAGCAGTTGCAGCAACAATGTAATTTTCAACATTTTTTTGACAAAAATGTTGAATGGTCTTAGTTTTTCCCGAACCACTACTACCAATTAAAAACATACCCGCTTTTGAGGATAATAAAAAATCGTTTATTGCATCTTCTGTTGGTGTTTTTACATATTCTTCCGTGTCGAAATCAAAAGCAGTTTTTAATTTCAAAAAATTACTTGTCAAAGAACTTGATTTATCGAACAAAAACTCACTCAAGTTCTGAGTATCAACTTTCCTATCCGAAGGAACAGTTTTAGAAAAAATAGGTATTGACACAACGGCATTTCCATTTATGATCGCTTGATGATTTTTAAAAAAGATTTGATTAATGTTTTCAAATTCTTGTTGTGTTATATTTTCAAAATGCAACACCAGCTTGCTATTTTCTTCATCTATATGATGACTCTTATTTTCCAATATTCTTTTGTAACGGAGTTTAATGTCATCGTTTTCTTTGTATTCACTAGTTGGGCATAAAATGCTACATAAATTAAGAGAGCTTAAGGCAGTAGCAATCTTTTTCAGCATAGGTTTTTTTACATTAAGGGAAAATCTCCCCCCACTATTCATATTTAATTTTATGTTTTCTATGGATTTCCAAATTGGTTTAGCTAACACGTTTTGCAAATAAGATAATATTAAAAATAAAGCCTCCCAAAAAGAATTGTCTGGATAAAAATGATGATTAACAGATTCATAAGAACATTTTATTTTCTTAGCATAGTCTAATGCTGTTATTGATATTCCGGAGGTCCTCGAAACTATTTCAATTGCAATACCGATTAATAAAGATTCCACCTCGTTTTCTGGAATTTTAAGAATTTCAGGAATATTTTGAACTTGGTTTTGATAGAAAAATAAATATGCATTTAAAACATTTTGATAGTTTTCAGCATAAAACGGATATATTATTTGCCATTTATAATTCTGTGAAAGTTTTTCACTGCAGTTAATTAGATCACAGAAAATAGAAAGTGTCTTTTCATTAACTTTTATTGAATCAACAATTATATTATTTTCCCAAAAATTCGGCAAAAAACTGCCAGTTTCCGTTCCAATTAATTGCTCAACTAATTGTTTCATTAAATCATCAAAAGAACCCAATATGTCGCCATAAATGAAATTGCTTTTTGAGTTTCGCAATTGCATCCATGAATATATATTGCTTGTTTCAAAATAATCATATTCCGATGGGCGGGTTGGTGATGCCCAAAACGAAGCATAATCCTTGCTTTGAGATAAACTTTTCATAACACCCAAGTCTTGTCCTCTATAGCCACACACTAAACAATTGCAGTCGCTCTTCTCGGACAATAACTTTGAAATGTTGTTAGGAAGTGCTGTGAGTTCACTAGGCGAAAACCGTAATTCTCCACTTTCTATGTCTCCGTGAACTTTTAGTAAAGAAATATTTGAACCACCTTTAACTCTTCTGACAGGATGCTCCGAAACATAAACGTTATGAGGAATATCGATAAGCATAGTATCTAGAAGCATATCAAAATTTGTAGTTATTATGTTTTGTATATAACCGTTTTCCACAAGAATCTTCATGCATTTGTATCCTACAGAAGGAGTCAAATCTTTTAAGCATTTATGAAGCATTTCTAACCTATCTCCCGGAGCAAGGCACTGCCACACATTATTAACAAAATCTTTATATAATTCTTCCCATGTTGAGGGTATTTGATAGTCAGGAGGAGAGTTCTTTATAAGACAATCCTTGATTATTTGCTCAGTTGTAATAGAACGATTAAGTGAGGATGAAAGTGAACAACCTGCTCCTATGAATAAACAAAAAGGTCGATTATTCTCTTTTGAACGTTTTATCGCATCGACCAGACGAAAAAAAGCCGCTGTATTATTAGTAGATTTTGTATCAAACAATTCCATGTTTTTCTCCTCTGCAAAAGATATCTTTTTCTATAGATAATTAAATATTATCGTTTGTTTTTTATTTATATAAAGACTTTCAAATAGAAAATCTAATGCATTCCTCTTTAAGCCTATGGAATCAATCCATAGGCTTTTTGTCTTGTCCAACTTTTGAATGATAACTAATAATTATCCTATGTTTCTAATCATTAATTTGCTGTTTAATAGAAATCTTAAACTATGAGCTAAAAAAGATAGGAAGATTCAAAATGAGTAGTCTATTATTGCATCAAGAATTATTCGTAGAGAAGATTTTTAGTACTCTAATAAATAACCAATATATAATTACAACCGGTGCATCTGGTTGTGGTAAATCATTTTCTTTCCAATATGTACAGAAAAATATCACAGAATATGGATTTGAACAGGCAATTGTGTTAAATGGTGACTTTCTTGACGAAGACCAGGATTATGCACCATTTAAAAAAATCTTTTTTTCAGGTGAAAAAGTTTCTACACAGTATCTTAAGCAAGGAATAATTGAAGTAAGTAAAGATACTCCACTAGTAGGCAATTCTGTCAGTTTTCTTTTTAGTTGTTTACTTAATCCTATAAAGAATGATGATAACACTTTTTTTAATGATGAGGAACAAGTTTATTTGAATAGATTAAAGAAAATGTCTTCTCATAAAAAAACATGTGTTATTTGCGATAATGTCCATTGGTGGGACCATAGATCATTAAAATTCTTAATAAAGTTGCTTACTTCTAATAACTCGTTTGATAATATTAAGTTTATAATATCCATTACGACCAATCAAGAAAGTGGCTCATTATTAGAGAAAATTTCAAGTTTTGCAGAAAAAAATATAATTGAATTCCCTAAATTTGAATATGATGAATTCAAAAATCATCTTCAAAAAAACGCAAAAAACAAATTGAATGATTCTCAAATTCAATTGTTGTATGAATTAGCAGATGGTCACTTAAAAGTCTATTTTGAAATTATAAGTGAGATAAATAATAATTCTTTTGACTTCGATGCTAAGTTTGAAGATAACAAAAAATATCTTACCAATTTATTAAATAGAAGGCTTCAAGAATGTGGCGCAAGTGGAGCTCAGATAACTGAAGTTCTGGAATATGCATCAATTATTGGTATTTCCTTTTCTAGTTTTGAACTTCAACAACTGACAGAATACACAAAATCTAGATTGAAAAGAGTAATAGAAGATGCTTCAAATTTAAAGCTTACTGAGAATGGAGATAAATTTGGAGAATATAAATTTGCACATGATATTGTGAGAGAAATTTTCAAAACTAGAGTAGATGAATATCATTTGGATTATTATTGCTCCATGTCATTATGTTTAAAAGAAATAAGTCCTAGTCAATATTATCGAAGAGCGAAATATATGATTTTAGCACAAAACCATCAACTTGCAGAAACACTTTTATGTTTGGAAATGATTTCCCAATTAAGAACTTATGGAAACATATCTGAATCGGTTTTAAATATCGCAAAAGAATTGTTTCAAGAATCTTCACACGAATATATTCATTATATGATTGAAGCTTACACGGCATATAATGACAAAAATTATGAGCTTGCTTTAAAGCAATTAGATTTAATATTAAGTTTTCATCCTAAAGAATTGTTAGCAGAACGTGACATATTAAAACTACGTTGTTTCTCAAAAAAACTAGCCTCTGAAAGAGTTGCTGAAGAAATAAACAAACTAAACAGCAAATGTGATTTAAAAAGTTTTAACAGTGAAAAAGATGTTTATGAACGATATGTTCATGCTTTGATAACTGCGTATGCTCATTTAGGGGAATTAGACATAGCTAAGGATTTAGAGGAAATTGTTTTGAGTAGTTTGTCTAATCGTATAAATTCTGACGAAAATGCAAAATTACGTCTTAATACAATAAAGCGTAATGCCAATGCAATTCACGAAATTGACACGGCTGCTGTTTTCGTTCAGCAAGCAACCAATTTTTTTAGTGAAACTGATTGCAAAGGTGAATATACTTATGTAAAACAATATTACACTTCACTTACTAATAATTCAGCAATGCTTATAAAACAAGGCAAATTTTCTGATGCCTATAACGAAGCTATAAAGGCACTATCATTAGAAAAGGATAACTTGGATATTACATTTTCTCGAACTCAAATTGTAAGAAGCAATTGTATTATAGCAGGTGTGTTGTGTAAAAAATTTAAACCAACCGATGCAATAAAAATGTATAAAAACATACTAGATAATTTACATGGAATATTAGCTGAAAAACTTTTTTATACTTCAAATTTAAGCATTATGTATGCACTCAATAACGAGCCAGATATTGCATTACGAATACTACAGGATGAGGTTAAGTTTCACGATGTAAAATCTGACAAGGAAGGTATTTATAGATATCGTGTATATACAAACTGTGCAATATATAATTATTTATTGGGAAATAAAGATGAGGCAATAACCATTTTAAAAGAACAAAAAGACTGTTTGTTAACCTTGATAAACGGTTCATATTTTAAAAAGAAGAACGATATCATTTTAGAACTTATGGAGGAATCATATATCGGCACAGGACAATCATGGCTGTCTGCAGTAGAATCAAGTTGTCCTCGTTTTCAGGGCAAAGCTTGGAGATACTTTGGAAAAGGATATGCATTTGCTGCATTATGTGATTGGGGAATCTAATTATGGATAAGAACAAGATAAGAATAGTAGAAAATTCTCCAGTAGCAGAAGAATACCTTCATCTCAGGGAGAGTCTTTCTTGGAATACATATTCTTTGGCAGACACGAAAATTGCATTATCAAATAATCTCTACTGCGTATCCATATATTATGAATATGAGATTATTGGTATGGGACGTATAGTAGGTGACGGTCGTTTATGCTTTTATATTCAAGATATTATGGTCAAACCTACTTATCAAAATCATGGTATAGGTACCCTGATTTTGAATCATATATTTGAGTTTTTAAAAAATGTCGCCGCAAAAGAAGCATATATTGGTTTAATGTCTAAAAAAGGCAAAGAAGAATTTTATGAGAATTTTGGTTTTATAAAAAGACCCAACAATATTATGGGGAATGGTATGGTTCTTCCTCACTTTGATCCAAAGAAATAATGATTATGATAATCTTCGTTTGTATCTTGATATTGTTGTTGCCAATAGAACTTCTAACATTTCTTGGTATCCCATATCATTTTCTTGAAATGCGTAATTAAATGACATACCTTTAGTTAAATGAGGATTTGCAGCGACATCGGTTATGTAGTAGTTTCCATCTAAATCTATACGAAAATCCACTCTTCCAAAACCTTCTATTCCTAGAAGTTTTACACACTCAATTGTGCATTGTTCCAATTTTTTACAAATTTCTGGAAAGAGTTTTTGAAAATTGTAAAAGTCAAAACGAAGGTTTTTTCTAGTTTCATAATCTAAAATAGTACTATTAAGTTGCTTTTCATTGTTTACAGAAATACCGACAGGAAGTACAACTTCGATTGCATCTCCATCAATTACTACAGGCACCTCAACTTCATAACCTTCAACAAAAGATTGTACTAATACTGGCTGATTATAAGTATTTGATAGTTTATTTATAAACGTGTCTCTATCAGATTCGTAAGTAAAAATGTTTTCATTAGTTAAACCAATACTGCTTGTTTCGCCATTTAATTTTGCAATCACTTTCTCACCTATTAAAGGCTTTTTGTCAAGGAACCAGCCAGTAGTAGGATAGTATAAATATTCTTTAGTAACTGGAAAACCATTTGCTTGAAGAATGGAGTCACAATGATATTTATTTCTAGTTAAGCTAACAATATAAGCATTACTGTTGGTATGCCATAAACCATTTTGATCGCAAAAAGAGGGTATCAAAGATTTTCTTCCAATCGCAGTTCCTTTTTGTGCTGTATTAATTACTATAATTTGTTTATTATTGCTTTTGTAGAAATCATTTGTTATACAATCTTTGAGAAAATCGTTTTCATCAAAGTAACTACTTACTTCATATCCACAATTTCGCAAAGTTTTAATTATTAATTCATATTGATTAAGTGTAAGAAATTCTGAAATTACAGATGTACCGTCATAGTCGATAAATCCAGTTGTCTTTTCCCGTACATTTGCAACGAGCATTATATGATATTTGTCTCTTTCTTTAATTTCACGTTCTTTGATTTTTTTGATTTCATTTAACATACATGTATTTCTCCTTAATCATTTAGTAATTTCGCATAATATCAAATAACATAGGATAATTATTAGTTATCAGTCGATAACAATTATGTTTTATCGTATTATGTTTGATATTATAATCACTTTCATAATCTCAAAGATAATACGACAATTTTTGCAAAAATTTTGTTTTCTTGGGCGAGCATCATTTCACGGTGCTCGCCCTTACCCTTAATATATCACTTAAACTTTATTTCAATAAACTAGTGCCATAAAAATCCAAAAAGGAAATAGATAATAAATAACTGCCAAGGTTCATACTCAACCGTTACACTGTAAGTTGAAACCTGGTTATATTCCATATAAACAGTTACTTTTGCTTCTCCAAAAGAAACGCCTGTAATATGACCTTCTTTGTCAACAGGTATCACTTCTTCTTTTGAATAACAATTGCAATTGATTCGGATATAGTTTTTTGAATGAGCCAAGTTTCCTAAGAGATGTGTAAGCCGGATATTCTAAACTATAAACTCCACAAAAGAACGCCGAATAATTTGTAAATTATTTCATGAAACCATTGAAATGGTGCAAAATCAACTGTTACTTTGTAAGTTACCCTTTGTCCAGATTCGTAAAATATTGTAACCGTTGCCTCTCCTATAGATTCTCCCTTGATTTGTTTCCCGTCAAAAGATACTATTTCTTCGTTTGAGCAGGTATATTTTACTATATCGTAAGTTGTTTTGACAGATTCTCTTCCTTTATACCTTACATCCATATTTTCTGACCATTTAATTTTCAAGGTAGCAATTGCGCTTGGAACCTTTCCATCTTCATACGCAATGGCTTTTATTCTTACGGCACTTGATGTATCTATAGGACTTTCATAAATTTTGGATGTTCCCACAATAGGATCAGAACCATCTGTTGTATAGTAAATTACTGAATTTGATGAAGATGATGTTATGACTGCATCATAATTGCTGTTAAAGGAGATTTTGGGTGTGGATGCAGATATTTGAGATATACAGTTTGAGAAATTTACTATTCCAACTCCGTAATCAAAATCCCATCCATCAGGTACATACACTGTACTTTCCATAATGCTTTCTATATCGTAATGGGTATATTGCTTATTAATTGATTTCAACATCGCTGCACAAGCTGCCACAAAAGGAGAAGCCATTGATGTTCCGCTTTTGTATTCGTATTTTCCACCAATAACAGTACTCAATATTTCTCCACCGGGAGCTGCAATATCCACACAAGCACCATAATTAGATGCCTCTCTTGGCTTGTCATCCGAATTAGTAGAGGCAACAGCTATAATTTCAGATATATTCGCAGGATAATAATTAATGGCATCATCTGCATAGTTACCAGCAGCAACTATAACAACTATTCCTTTTTCAATTGCTGCTTTCACCGCTTTTTCAACATTATACGATCTTCCTTCTCCGCCTAAACTCATATTAATGACATCAACTTCATCTTCTATTGCAGAATAAATTTCATCCATCAATGTGGTTGTTGAAGCTGTGTTTTCTTCTTCTCTATACCAAAAATAGTTATATGACCTTATTTTTACATTTTCATTTGTGTTATCAACAATTATGCCTGCAACATGTGTTCCATGGCTGTTTTCTGTTGGAGCATTATCCATTACTCTGTCACTTGATAACACTCTTGATTTGCCTGCACTATCTTTAAAAAATGTATGACTTGCTTCAACTCCGGTGTCAATTACAGCAACAACAACATCTTCTTGAACAATTTGAGTAGAATTCAATTGCCTTTTTGCATTGTATGATTCAACTGTATATGCTCCCCAACTTATATCGAAAGAGTTTAGAATTTCGGATTCTGTTGTTTCGTTGCCGTAAACCTCCTCTATTGTAAACACTTCATCGTATTCAACATATTCAACCTCATTGCTATTTGAATACATTTTGTATGCATATTGCGCATCTTCTGAACTTGAATATTGTAAAACATAGCAATCATCGAATGGTTCGATTGAATCAACCGCTCCGTAATAATCGCTTATTGCTTCGTCAGAAACAGTAGATACAATCAGCCTGTTTGTACTTATGGTGGTTTCTCCATTTTCGATTTCACTTGAAATTTCACCGGTTTCATATTTATAATTGTTGGCTAAAAAGGTTTCTAATGAAATATCATTAGATTGCTCTTGTTCTGTTTCAGTTGCTAAAGAAGGAACCACAAAAACTGATAATCCAATTATCAAAGAAAGAATCACGGATATAATCTTTTTAACATTCATTTGTTTTTTTACCTCCATTTCTTTTCAGACAAGGAATCAAAAACCAACAAAAGATTTTATTTTACTGACAATATCATAAAAAAATTTCAAAATTTTCTCACATATGATTTCAAGTGTTTTTAAGAAATTACAGTTATCCGAGCTGTTTGTAGTTTTACTTTTTAATATGGGTCGTCCGCTTTCCTCATCCATTTCCCAAACACTTTCAAAATCAAAGCCAACAAAAGAGTCTTTATTTCCAAACTCTTCTTCAGTAAGCATTTTTACATTAACACTTGAGCATGAACCTAAAAAACCATTAGCGGTCAATCCGTTGTTTATGTAATAACAGTTCGATAAAACAACCTCATTCGCAGCAGAATCGTTATCGGGTGATACAGTTCCTTCTTCATATCCGATTAATGCACCGATAAATGTTAATCCTTCATCTACCGATAAATCAGAAGCAACGGTTCCTATGTTATATAGATTTTCAATGCTTTTATCTGATTCCCAATGACCCACAATGCCACCAGCAACAGCATAATCAATACCGGCAACTGTTATTACTCCGGTGTTGTAACAATCTTTAATATCACCTTCTGTATAACCGCAGATTCCACCTGCAACAACATCTGCAAAAATAGAAGTTGAATCCAAATTGGACAAATTAATGGTTCCTTCGTTGCTGCACTGTGAAATTGGTGCATTTGAATTTCCTACTATTCCGCCAATATGAAGATCTTTTGTTTTAGTGCTGTCATTACTTTTTCCGGTCACAGATATGTCCGTATCATTTGAACAATTGCTCACATAACAATCACCCGATGCTTTACTGTTGCTCCAAATTGTTCCGACAATTCCGCCAACACTAAAGTTACCTTTAGCATCAACACTTATTGTTCCGTTGCTTTTACAGTTTGACAAAACTGAATTAGTAGCCTGACCACTTATTAATCCAACATATATGTTCTCATCTGTATTAATTTTAACAATTGCGTTTTCAATTGTCAGATTACTAATTTCAGAAGAATTTATATAGCCAAAAAGCCCAACATAGTTTGTTGCATTATTTATGATTATTTTGCTAACAACATGATTATTTCCATTCATTATCCCACTGAACGGTGTTTCTTCTGTTCCAATAGGCACCCAGTTTTCATATGATGACAAATCAATATCGTTCATAAGAATATACTTGCCTGAAAGATTGTTGCGGATATTGTTCAAATCTTCAGCAGTATAAATGGGTGCGTAGCCCTCAGGAACATCGTCAACCGCAAAAGCAGTTGAACACATTCCAAAAGTCAAAATAAGAATCAAAAAAACAGATAAAATACTTTTATAATTCATTCCAAATTCCTCCTAAATTGATAAATAGATTTGAAGATTATAACAAACCCATCGGAATCTCCTTCTTTCCTAAAAAGCACATACTGTACCTTTTAAAGTAATTAATACATATACAATATTATTTTAGAATATAAGGGAAATCTTTCAATAACTTATACAAAAACGCAAAGTTTTTCTACAAAAACGCAGAGTCTAAGATATGATAAATGAAACATTTACAACCTATCCGGGAATTGTTATATTATCGTTTGCCAAAATTTAAAAAAGCTTTTTTGAATGAGCCGATTTTTCTAAGAGATGTATAAACCAAATATTCTTTATCGCCGTATTTTACCTTTACCCACTCTTTCGTAACCTCATCTACATAGTTGAGATTAACGATAAAGCTGTTGTGCGGTTGTGCAAAAGTTTTCAGGTCAAGAATGCCCTTCCAATAATCTAACAAATAGTTTGTTTCGACTCTTCTATCGGTGAGATAAAGAACAGATTTTCTGTCTTCAATTGCTATGTAAAGTATCTCACAAGGATAAATTCTGCAAACATCTTTTTTGCAGGTTTGGATTATAATTCCGGAATTACAGCTATGCTTTTTGCCGGGATTTTCTTCACCGTTAATATCTATACAAAACCTATCGCATTCGCAACAATCAATCAGATTATATTCAATATCATTTTGCTCCATAAATTCAATCAGTTTTGCTTTAGTTGTCTTCTTTTCCGTCGTATTACATGCTAACGAATCCATAAAATTACCTTCCTAATTTAAAAATACGGAAATGAATTCCTATATATATATGATGAAAATCGCAAAATGTTACACAAAATTTTTCGGTTTTTTAGTTTTTCTATGTTTTGCACAATTCAGCAAGCCCGATTCTGTGTTATATTAACAAAGCATTTTTCAAATATTTAAACTTTTATACACGTAAAAAAAATTTCATTTTTATTTGCACCTGAAAAACATCTGTATTTTACACAAATAATCAAGTAATCATTCGTAAAGCAATAAAATCAATTTGTTTTTAGTGACAAAATTAAACATCAAATAAAGACCACTAAAAAAGCAGAACATATCTGCCTTTATTGGTGGTCCTTGTTGTAATATGATGATTATTCATTTATATAGTCAAAATATGCGTTTTTGCATTCTAAACGTGCATTTTTGTATTTTAAATTGACATCTAAAAGTAAAAAAAGATATTTTAAAGATAAAGTGAATGTTTCAGACTTTACGGTCTATCGTATTTCATCAACTGAAATTGTGAATTTTTTGTAAACAATTAAAATTCAGGCGTAACAAATTCGATTTTTTGACATATATATTTAGAATGTTTTTTATGACCATTTGAATTACTCTTTAATTGTTTTCACTTTCTTTATCTTAAACCACTACCATTCATATTTATTTTTTGATGAAAGCTTCGGTTTCTATGAATACAGCCAAATTTTTTAGAAACCGAAGCAAGTAATCACCATTGCGGAATACCGCAAAAATCAAATTGCGAGAACTCGGATTGATGCTGAACTGATTCCAAAAGAAATATTACATTCTTTGTTCAGCGGTTTTATCAAGTACAAAAACCGAAAAAACATCAACTCCGTTCTCCGGGGGCTACTTCATTATTAAGCCTTTTCTCTTTGTGAGGTAGCTCCCGTTATATAGAAAAAAAGAATCCCTTTCGAGTGGAATTCTCTAAAAATATTGTCAGCAAACAACTGTTATACAATAAATAAAGACTAAAAATCACATAGGCCTATCGTCTTATCTTTTTAGTGTTTGAGGAATAGGGAATCAACATAATTTTCTTTGGAAAGTACAATATCTAAAAAAGCAATGAAACCCTGCTTGATGTAACACTTTGTACTTAAACGGCATTTGCTCAATTTGTCTGTAATAATACTGTTTATACATTACAAGAAAATAATATTTCTCTAATGCCCTTTTCGTTTAAGACAATTTTTTCATTAATCTCCTTCATTATGGGCTCTGCTGTTAAATCAGCAGGGCTCATTATTATTAGAATATTAAGTAAATAAAAACGGAGGTATGGATATATGCAAAAAAGATTTAAGACAGTTTGTTTCACAGGTCATCGAAAGATACCTCCAGAAGAAAGGGATTTGATTGTAAACAAACTTGAAGAAACGATTGTCAAACTAATCAAATTAGGTTATATGTATTTTGGAACGGGTGGAGCTTTGGGATTTGACACTCTTGCTGCCCAAACCATTCTAAAACTAAAACCGCTTTATCCTCATATTAACCTCATTCTTGTGTTGCCATGCGAAACGCAAGCAGATAAATGGAAATATAATGATAAGAAAATATATGACGAAATAAAGAAAAACGCAAATAAATCTGTTTATATTTCAAAAGACTATACGAATGACTGTTTATTTAGGCGAAACAGACATCTTGTTGAAAATAGCAGTGTTTGTATCTGTTATTATAAAAACTATAAGGGCGGGACATCGTATACCGTCAATTACGCAATATCTAAAAAACTTTTATTGATAAACATTGCAGATGAAATCAAAAATAATTTTGAAACAAATTATTTGAACATCCCGTTATATGAAAACTATGTGTTTTATCGGGATTACAGAAATAGCAAAAACAAAGAAAAAATAATAGAAAATAAAAAAAGTCGAGCCGCAAGCATCAATAACCTGTGTGGTGACGGAATTATTGATGCTTGCGACTCATTATACAAAATCCCCAAAGTTATCATTCCAAAAGATGCAATAACATTTGAAAGACTTGTACCTCAATTAGACGATTTTACCAAACTCAGCCAAGGAACAATTAACGCAGTAATCGATTACTTTAGATGGGAGTCACACATTGAAATTCATATTCCGTTTTTGGATTTTTGTACGGAAAAGAGTTTTGAATTGCTCCAAGATATTTCAAAAAATACAAATGCTTTTTTTGTAACTCCTGTTGAGTCAGGCGGGTTACGTTTATTGATACTAATACATTACTTTGATGAAATATATGAGTGTAACAAAACAGTTTAAACTCACATTGAAACGGTCATTGTAACTTGAAACGGAACAATAACACCAGCTTCTTGTGCATTATACATTGTATCAACTGCAACGCCTTGAATATCACTCCAATCGTTGGGAGCGAAATCGTAACGATCTGTGACGGTGAGAGTATTATTTACGGTATCCTTTGTATAAGAACAAGCATGAATTGCATAATAGAAATCGTCATCAACTGTTGCACCTGTCTTTACAAAGTTCGCTGTGCCGCTTGTAAGACCGTTTGAGCAGAGTTCAGCATATTTTGTTGTCTGTGTCATCAAAGCCGTATTTGAGGGCGTATAAGCCGAATCCAGCACATCGTTGTCCTTCGCATGAGTAAGAAGTTCTGCAGAAAGAACATAACCCTGCTGATTGAAGTAAGCCACAACCGCAGAAACGGCTGGAGAATAAATGAGATGAAAACTGCCGTATGGAACAGCAAGAGTACCGTTCTGATATGCTTCATATTCAGTTATCATTTCATCGATCTGATTAATCTGTTCTGTTGTTGTCAAACGAGCTTTCATTTCATTTAACTCTTCAATAACACTTGTATTGTTCGTTGCAAGTTCTTCTTCAATGAGAGCAACGGCCTGTGCAACTTCATTCATTGTGCTGACCTCACTTGCAAACGCTGTTACGGTAATACTTAAAATAATAACAAAAGATATTGCCAAACTTATAAATCTTTTCATTTTATTACTCCACTTTCAAATTTTCACGAGAGCCACTACCAAAGTAGCAGCTCTCTTTTTATTTTAGCGTATTATATGTACCAAAAATAACCCCAACAAACAATAATCAGAAACCATTGGAAAATATTATAGTCTACTTCCACATTGACTGTTACCTTCCTATTGTTTTCCAAATATATATAGACTTTTGCTTCTCCTGCACCGGTGGCATAAATTTTCTTTTCTGCCTTGTTTACAGTTACAACATCTTTGTCTGATGAATAACAAGAGATAATTTTTGCATCCGGTGGAATTCTTAAATCATCAAATGTTGTTGTTTCCTTATAGTACATATTTTCTGAAACAGACCATTTAAGAGCGTATGTAATAAGAACACTCGGAAGTTTACCGACCTCATAAGCTATCGCTTTTATTGTCGATACTCCATTTGTGCTTATAGGAGAACTGTAAATAGAGGATTTACCAATAACAGGGCTTGTCTTGTCTGTTGTGTAATAAATAACAGCATTTGAAGATGCTGTGCTTATTTGAACTTCTCCGTCTTCGTTAAACGAAATTTTAGGAGTGGATGTTTTACCGACTGACATAAGATTTTTGCAATTCAAAACTCCAACACCATAGTCTGTATCCCAATCCGTAGGTACAGTAACAGAAGATTTGAGCAAGTCGGTTAAAACAAGGCTTGAAATATCAGGATATATAAGTTTAATTGTCGCTGCGGCTGCCGATACAAAAGGAGCAGCCATTGATGTTCCCGATGCATCAAGAATTATGTAAATGTTGTTACAAGCACTCGCTATGTCAACACCCGGTGCAGCTAAATCTACACAAGAACCGTAATTTGAAAAATCGGCAGGGATAAAGTTTTCATCAACAGCCGAAACGGTTATTACATTTTCAAGATTAGCCGGATAAGTATAACTTGCGTCGATTGAATAATTATCCGCAGCAGCAATTAACGGTACATTATTATCATAAGCAAATTCAATCGCTTCGGTGAGGTATTCGTTTCCGTATGCCCCCCACCGCATACTTACATTGATAACATCATCACCAAGTTCAACAGCGGTATATATTGCTGTGCCAAGAAGTGTCATTGCTGTGCTGTAACTATCTTGTCCGTGATCAAGATTTACCCTGTAAGGACGGATTTTAACATTGGGCAAAGTGTTTTCATAGACAATTCCCGCAACATGAGTACCGTGACCGATACTTTCAATCCCCGTATCTCCTTCGGATGTGTCGGTATTTTCCTCAAATACATTATAGCCGTCGAGAAGTCTTGTCTTATCCTTGAACAAAGCATGTTCTTTTAAAAGACCGGAATCAAACACGGCCACTACAACCTCATCGTCATCAGAGAGTTTTCCACTTGCTGTAATCTGTTCGTTGAGAAAATCAAGATTAACGGCTGATGTACCCCAAGAGGTATTATCATCAGTTTCTGTATATTCTATTGATTTTCCGACCTGTGTGCCTGATGAATAGGTATAATACACATCCATTTCAGCATACAAAACATAATCCTGCGCCTTATAGAATTCCAAGGCTGCATTTGCTTTATCAGTAGTGGAATACTGTAAAATGTGTACCGAATTCCAGCCCTCAAGGACTGCTTTTGCACCTTGAGTATCGGTTAATTCTTCATCTGTGACGGTTTTAACAACAATACGATTTGTTGCGGAACTGCCGCCTACAACGGAAGACCCAAGTGAATTCAAATCATATTCAACAATTAAATCGCTGAGCGATAAAAAGAAATCTTCCGAAGAAACGGTTTCCGCTTCAGCTTCTGCTCCCGTTTCTGTGTCCTCGTCAAGAGCAAAACATATTACGGCTGTGCTTCCAAACATAAACAAAACGGAGAGCAAAAGCGAAATAATCTTTTTAACTATCTTCAATTTTTACGCTCCCTTTGCCTTAATTAAAAATGCCGATGAACCAAGCAAGCATTGATGCAAAAAGCTCTGCAATCTTATCAAAAATTCCTTTTGGTTCTTCTTCATTCTCACAGACAACAGAAATTTCAATAACAGCAAAATCGCCGTCAGCATTGATTGTGTCAATGCTTGTTGTACCGCTTGAATTGCATTTTACAAGGGAATTGGATTCGATTGAAACGATTTCTTCGTTATTTGATGCAGCATAAACTATTGAACCAAAAAGTTCAAAAGTATAGCCTGCATCACAACCGTTGATATTCATAGCTGAGCCCATTTCACTTGTCTTGTATTTAAGAGTAGGAGCAGCGTTTTGAGGGATAGTCCATATCTTTGCGAAATCAAAACCTTCAAACGAGTCCTGACTTGCAAATTCTTCAGTTGAAAGTGCCTTTACCGATGACATATCACCGTCAGCAGCATTACTGATAGCCGTTTCGTATTCATCAATATAATAGCAGTTTGATACTGTTGCAGGTACAGTACCATCGGGAAGCGGAGAAACAATAGCTCTTGACATATTGAACTGTGTTGTGCCGGCAATACCGCCAAACTTGGATTTTGATTCGTTTTCAAGTGTAATTATGCCCGTATTATAGCAATTTGCGAGCGAATGGGACTGACCGCAAATTCCGCCTGCTGTTGCAGCTTTGTTTACATAAATATCACCTGAATTTGCACAATCGGAAATAGGTGCATTATACAATGCCTGAGCACAGATACCGCCTGCATAAACGCCATTCAGAGGGGCAATTTCGATATTTCCTTCATTTATGCTTCTCGAAATTGAATTGCCGCAGTTGAGAACTCCGACAACACCGCCGACATTTGCATAAACAAGTGCTCCGTTTGAAAGTGCATCGTCACTTATTTTACCGATAACCTTAAAGTCTGCTCTGTTTAAGCAGTTCGCTATTTTTGAGACGCCTTCACCCGAAACAACTCCTGCAATGCCGCCAATATAGAAATGACCGCCTGCGGTTATTTCTACAGAGCCGCTTGCTGAGCAGTTAAGGATATTTGAAGCAATGCTTACTGCTGCAACTGCACCGACAGAATAAGTGACCTGATAAGGATAGTTAATGTTTACCTTGAAATTATCAACACTAACATTTGCTACGGTTGCATTTGAAACACAGCCAAACAAGCCTGCATTTCTTGTTTTTGCATCCGTAATTGTTATGTTACTTACCGAATAACCATTACCGTTGAAAACGCCTTTAAAAGGTGCTTCTTCATCGCCGATAGGCTGCCAGCTTGTAACAGAAGCTACATCAATATCGTTCATCAAAATGTACTTACCTTCAAGGTTGTTGCGAACGGCGTTTAATTCTTCAACGCTCGTAATTCCCGTGTAGCCGTCGGGAACAACCTCGTTCTTTACAACCGATTTAATAAATGTTTTTTCGACCGCAAAAGCAGGAGTAAAAGCCGAAAAGCTTAACCCCATTATCACAGCCAAAACAATAGAAAATAACCTTTTTTTAATCATACAAGTATACTCCTCGTTAAAACAACAAAATTGTATGAAACGGTTTATTCTCCCTTTTCGATTAACTTCCACTTTTCGTATTTTGCGGTAAAAATTTTAAAACACAAAAATATTTCAGAATTTGTTTTTGACTTTTATGCGTTGAAATCAGCTGTAAAGCATATCTTCAACTATATCAATAAAGTGTATGGGGTCGAGTTGTTCTTTATTACATAATTGCACAAGGTTTTTTATTTCCTCTGCATCCGTATAAACATCCGACATTTTAAATATTTCTTTTTTCTCCATTTCTACCGCTTGGTAAACTACTACCCCATAGGCAGTATATTCACCGATATGCGGATTGTTGAAAATTTCAACGAAAGTTTCATATATAAACATACCCGATTATTCCTTGTCAATATTTCTGCAATCCAAATCCAAAGCGCTAATGAGTTTGAGAGTAACTATTCCGCTTGGGACAGCACCTTTCTCAATTCTTTGCAGCCATCTCGGAGTAACAGAAACCTTTTCTGCAAGTTCTTCTTGGGTAAGCTTTTTTGCCTTTCGTCCGTAATAAACCTTTTTTGCGAAATTCAATTTAATTGACATTGTTTTATCCTCCTCTTATATGTAAAGGGAGAATAAATCAATTCTCAGATATTCAACACGGTCTGACGTGTCGGGTTAGCAGTTCTGCCGAAAAGCGGAACTATATTTTGTTGTTTTTTGTAGAAAAAATGTTGTTGCTAATTATGAAATATAATATGAATACATCATTTTCCGACAAGTTTTTATTTTGGGTTTCACCATACACACAAAATGACGTTCACACAGGTGAACGCCATTCCGCAACAAGATGGAAAATGTCACATTATTGGGTATTACCCATTACAAATTTGTATTCATATTTATTTTTTAATTTTGTACTGTCGGAGCGTTTACATTGCTGCAAACGCTCCAAGCACAAGGAAGAAAAAATAGAATGAAATTATCATAATTGTATATTTTCGCACTCTCCATGTACGGAGGGAGTCGGGGGTATCTCCTGTCCACGGGAAGATACCCCGAGCCGCCTCGCAAAGCATATATGGAGGGTACAAATTATTCAATTACTTAGGCTGCCACAGCAAGCTCAAACAGGTCTTTACAAGCATTAATGATGAATGTGAAGAACTGAACAATCTGCTGCCAAATCCACTCAAAGAAAAGCTTAAGTGAGAATTCATAGGTAGCATTAATCTCAACATCTTCATCAGGCATTACAAAGCTGATTTCAGCATTTGCAAGCTCTTCATCTGAAAGACCGATATTACCTGTTACCTCCCAGCCTGTGAAGCCGTAATAAGGCTTATCGGGCATTGAGGGATCTGTTGCAGGAGCTGTAAGAGTTACTTTGTCGCCGCAGGTATATTTCTTGCTGCTGTCGCCGATCTTAACATTTCTTTCAAGCTTTTCTTCGGTTGAATATGTTATATCAGCGATTTCAAACGGATCATTTTCGGTTTCATTGTATTTAACACTGAATTCGTACTTTCCGCTCTTGCTCTTTTCAACCTGGAAAAGCTCCTCGTATTTAACAGTAATATCAGGCTGCTTTATGCCGTCAACGGTGTATGAAACTGTGAAAGTGCCTTTCGGCTTTGTGCCGTCATATTTAATGCTTGTATCATGGATCTTATATCCCTGATTTCCTACGGGTTCCATGATGCAGTTTGCTGTGAAGCCTGTGATTTCGAGCTTAAAGGTAAGCATTGTAAATGTTTCATAATTTGAATCGTCAATGTTTACTCTTACCTCTATCTCGTGTGTACCAACCAGAGGAGCAGTACCGCTGTATGATAAATTTTCACCGTTCATATCCTTGTATGCAAGGTAAACGGGAACATCAACATCAACCAAAGGCTTGATTACAGCATCAAGGCTGCTGTCAAGCTTTGTGCCGTAGGGCATTGTGATTGTGGGGATGCCTGATTCGTCATCAGTTTTGAATGTGGGAACGGCTTTGTTGACGGTTACAGGAATTTCAAAAGTATAAGGCAGAGCCTGTGTTTCGTCATCAGGAGTGAATGTTACTTCAACTTTTGTATTTGTTGTAGCAGGAGTAACATCTTTCCATTTATCCGTTACAGCAAAGGTACCGGGAACTTCGATTGTTGTTCCTTTAACCACAGCTTTACCACCTTCAAGAACAACATCGCCCCATTTTAAATTGGGATCATAAGTTATATTGGCGGTAGGATTAATTTCAATGGAAGTTTCAGGAATTTCTCCTGCAATACGAACATAAATCATTGCAGTTATGATTTCATAGCCAACAGCTACAAATTCTGCTTCATGGTAACCGCTTTCATTTATTACAGTTCTCCTACTGGTCCATTCCCAAATACCTTCAACAATATTAGGCTCTGATTCGTTATATGGATTTTTCATTTGTCCGCCAGTAATTGTTGATGTTGAAAGCTTAGCACCAGCCTCCACCTCACTTGCTACAGGCTGATTGTTTTCATCAACGAAAACGGGCGTAACAGCTTTAACTGGAAATGTTACTTTTCGGCTTCTGCTAATTGAGAAACCAGTATAATTCTGACTGTCATCGGGAACAAATTTTATGCTTGCACGTTCTGCATCATTTGCATCTTCAGGATATAGATCAGGGTTTACAAATTCAAAATGACCCTCCACTACAGTACCAGTTGTGGTTCCATCGGTTGTCACCACACCGCCGGTAAGAGTAATACCCTCGCTTATTTTTTGACCAAACCATATCTCACCTTTTGCGGTGGGATATTCAACGATATTTGTTTCTGATAATGCTATGGGTTCAATTGCAAATACAAAAGGAGCAGACATTACAACAATTAAAAGCGTAAAGAAAAGAGATATAGCTTTATTTAATATCTTTTTTTGGGTTTGCATTATTATATCCCTCCAAAATGAGTTGAATTTATCTTCAAAGCATAATCTACCTGTTCTCGACAGAAAGACATTTTCCATAAGTTGCTTCCAATCATTTCAATAATGAGAACAGATTGTGATTAACACCGCAGGGTGTTGTTTACACACCCTGCGGTGGAGAATGGTCGTTAATACGATAATTCTCTTGCTATTGAATTAGTTTGTGGGAACCTGTGTTACTGTTCCTTCTGAAATTATTGTGATGTCCGCCGCATTAATAGCACCATCAAAATTGACATCCGCTGCTTTTAAAAGCATAGGATCGGTAAGTGTTGTAACACCATTTACATGATCAGTAACAACATCCGCATCTGCAGAAGTAATTCTACCGTCAGCATTTACATCACCATAAAGAATAACTGTATATATAGCAACCGCTTCATCAGAAGCACTGTATACAGTTACAATTGAACCTGTACCAATATAGGTTGAGCTTCTTTCGCACTCAACAGTATAACCTGAAACTGCTGTAACAAAATCATCAATATATCTCGAAGTGTCCTCAATACCATAAATAAGCATATCAAATGAATTAATCACAGTGTTTGTATCTGTAACAGCTTCAAGATACTTTGTTTTAAGAGCAAGCATAGCTTCCATAAGATTAACACGGTTTGCATTTACTTTACCCTGTGTTGTTGATGTAGGAGTGGTAATATAGCTGTTTGCAAGAGTAAGTTCTGTATTTACAGCTGCCCAAGTGTCAGGAGCATAAGTGCTTGCTGTAAGAGCATTTGCCTTTGCAACTTCTTCTGCAAGATATCTTGTGTCAACAGTCTTTGTGATAAGTCTGCCGCCCCAAAGATCAAGCTGATTCTTTGCATAAACAAGGTCAAATACAGGAATAGCGGGAGCAACAAATGTTGCCTCTTCGCCCGCAGGAGCTACCTGTGAATTTACAAGGTCATTTGCACGGTTGTAAGCATCCTTAAATCTGTCATAGGTATAAAGAAGATAATCTTCTCTGTCTGTGTCTGCATAAGCTTCAACTGCTGCTTCAAGAGCTGCAAGCTTTGTTGCATCAGTAACAGCCTTTGCATCAAGAGCTGCAAGAGCAGTTTCAATAGTGGTAACTGCTGCGGAATATGCGTTAGCTGAACCGTCAGGATTGGTTACATCTGCAAACATCTTGCTGTGGTCGGGATTGCCCTGAATAAGAGCATAGCCGGCAGAAACAGCATTCTGATAGGCAGTCCATTCTGCATCAGCATCTGCTGCAAAGTCGATTCTCTGACGGTTTGTACTCATAACATCGTTAAGAAGACCGGGAAGACCGAAATCGTTATAAACCACAATCTTATGGGCTCTTGCTTCTGATGTTCCTGTTGTTGTCTGACCGAAAAGGTTCTTACCCTGAACTTCAAACTGAATTGTTACTTCATAGATACCGTAAGGCTGAGCAGCATCGGGATCAACATTTGAAACATAGGGGTTAACCGTACCGTAAGAATCGGTTGTTGCTGATGAATCATCGATTGATACGATTGAGCCGGAGGTGGGAACATTGGCGCTGATGCCTGTGGGCAGAGCGCCTGTAACAATAGCCTTTGTGATATCAACAGCGCTTGTTACAAGACCGCTTTCATTTGTTGCAAGAATTGAGAAAAGTGAAGCAGTGTAAACATCTGTTGTATAAAGGTATGTTGAGAAATCTTCGAACGTTACATTGTTTGCTGTTGATTCAGCGCTTGTAATATCGTAATTACCTGTTGCTGTGTAAAGATGTGTGTAAACTGATTTAACAAGCGGAGTACCGTTGTTAATTCTTGCACCGTCTTCATCAAGAAGATAATATGTGAGGTCAAAACGTGCTTCTGTTGTTGCGGCAACAGTACCTGAAATAGTAACATCAAGATAGCCGTTAGCAGCAATCTTATAGCCTTCTGTTACGGAAGCGGTAAGACCTGCTGTGTTGGTAAGAGAAATCAGCTCGATTTCATACATCTTATCCTGATCAATTGCTGTTGCACCAACGGGAAGCCAACCGGAGTTAACACCGTCGGAGTAGTTGGAAATACGCATCTTTGTTCCATCGGGGATTGAGCCTGCTGTGCAGTTAATTCTGCTGTCGATATCAATATCAACATCGCTGAGGCTCTGAGGATCTGCAAGACCCATAAGCATTGTTACAAGGTTGATAACCGTTGTCTGAAGGTCTTTATCTTCATTAAGTGCCTTGAGAATATTGCAGATTGTGTCTGTTGCATTAGTTACAGGATTGATAAATGCCTCAAAGCTGGTGATTCCGGTGGGAACACAGCTTGTTACACCTGAAGGTGTGAAAGCACCGTTAAGAATATCGCTTATCCAATCAATAAAGAATACACGAACATTCTTGGTGTAAAGAGGGCTGTTTGTGTTGTGCTTAAAGAAAATATCAAGTTTTTCAACATCAAATGTAAAAATAACATCGAGGAAATAGTTGAGAAGCGATTCAAAGGTAAGATCTGCAGCTGTTCCTGCGCCGTTATTGAACATTTCACCGTAGGGAATCCAATCCTTGGGAATAAACTGCCAAAGAATTGTATCAATCAAATCCCAACCGTCAATGCCTGTTTCACCGTTGGCAATCTGAGTTTTAACGGTGTTGTACTGTGTATTGTCGAAAAGACAATTTGTGTAGTCTTCACACCAAAGAATAAACGCTGTAAGGAATTCGCCTGATGTTGTGCTCATATCACAGTCAAGGCCGATGTTATTATTGAGGTAATATGTGCCGAGATCGGCTGCAATCTCAATAATTTCCGCACGGTAACCTGCATCATTAGTTGTTGAGGGAAGAAGTGCGTAGTAATTCTCGGGCATTACGCTTGCACAGAGTTCACGAAGACCGAGATAAGCAACCTGTTCCATAGTTGCATTTTCGGGAATTGTCATGTGCTTAACAAATTCGTCAACAGCAATACGAGCGATATAGTCGCCGATTTCTTCAAGTGATTTACCATCGGGGTTGAAAGCAGACATATCTTCTCCGCCGGCTTTGATAATCATGCTCATAACACCGTGAAGATTTGCTTCAAGAAGATCAACATAAGTTCCGCCTGCGGGAATATCATATGACCATTCAAATGTGTAGGTTGTATCTGCGGGTCTGTCAGCCTTAGGAATAAGCATAATGTCAACAACTTCGCCGAACATATCGTTAAGCTGTTCCATAAGGCCCTTTTCTCTATCGAATGAATAGCTTTCAACAACATAGTTGGTATCGATAATCTCATGAAGATCTCCGCCGTTTTCAGCATTTGATTCAACGGCATTTCTGATTGTTGTTTTAAGTCCGCTGTTAAGAATAGGAACAATAAATGCATTAAGGGCCTGATAGATACCTTCTTCAAGAGCTCTGTAAGCATTAGCATTTGTTCCGTCAATATCAAGAGTGAAGCCGGGCATTACGCCTTCAAAGCCCATTGTAAGTGCTCTTGCACTGCCTTCTTCCATTCCAAGCTGATTATCGCAGAGGAACTGTACGAAGTAGTCGAGAGTGGGGTCATCAGGCATTACTTCTTCGTTTACGGGGTGAAGAAGATCCCAAAGAAGTTCATCGAGCCATGCATTGAAATCATCGATGATGATACGGAACTCGGGAGGAAGAAATCCCTTTACGATTCCCCATGAAAAATCTGCATCGGGGTCAATCATCTCAACAAGAGTGGGTGCACAGTTAGCAAGATATGTTACGAGGCTTTCAATAACATCAACATCTGTCTTGTCTGTTGTTGTTCTGCGAACAGAAGCAATATCGCCTCTGTTATTCTCAAGAACAACAAGATCGCCGACTGTCAGACTGCCGTAAAGCCAGTTGCCTGTCAAATCGTAAATCGAATCGAGGGCAGCGTCTGTTGAGGTAAGGTCAATCGTACCGATAAGAGGTATATCAAGGACGATTTCTTCCTTGGCGAGCATAATGTCAAGATCGTCAAGAAGAAGCGAGGCCTTCTGTGCTTTTTCCAGTTCAACTTTATCGATCGAGTTGTACTGGTCGGTAATTGCACTGTCGAGATATGCGGTGTACGCTGCCGAAGCGGCAACGGACATTGAACTTATCATCATAACAACTGCAAGAAGAATAGCAGCCAAACGCTTTGTTTTTGCCATAATATTATCCTTTCCGCCCCAATTATTGGGGCATTTGTTAATCATTTATATTATCGTTTGTGCCTTTTCTCTTTTAAGGGTTTTAATATATACATTATGTAAACAGTATTCGGACAAAAACCAAACCCAAGTTTCAGCTATTACTGAATACAACATAAGATGGTGGGATTAAATTTAACTCATTGGAATAACGTCTTTTAGTTGAGATTTATGTTTGCAACATAGTTATCTGCATCTGATACAGAGTTCAAACCGCCGTCTTTGGATGTGAGCGTGATAAGCAATGTTTTTCCGTTCTCTGTTTTAACAAAGTAGCAGTAAGCGGTAATAGGAGTACCTTCATCATCCTGCATGTTTATTGAAAAACGCTTAAACTCATATCCGTTAATTTCAACGGTTTCGATTTCTTCTGATGTTTCACCGACATTTTTGTAAGCATCAAAAGTGTCATCAACATAATCATCAAAATCGGTTACAAACTGGGTCTTATCCGTAATGTTTTGCTGAATTGTTCCCTGCTTGTTTTCTAACAAAGGATCAATACCACTTGATTTGATTTCAAAATCTTCGGGAATTTCAAACTCGTAAGCGGGGGCTATTACCTCATCATCAATAACAACAAGGTAATTATCCTCAAGGACTTTTGTAACGCTGTTGCCGTCAACATCAGTTTCGGCAACAATCAAATTTCCGTCGGCATCTGATACACGCTGGCCGTCTTTGTCGGTCACTAAATTGTATGAATTACCGTCGGAACTGATTACCGTAGGCCCTGATAACTTACACGAGCAAAAAGCCATTGTGAGAAGTCCCAGTATCATTACAATAGAAATTATGCGTTTCATAGCCTTTGTCCTTTCCTTTACTAAATTTGGCTGATGTCTTCTTTAACCTCTTTTTTGAATTTAGCAGAGAATAGAGCCAAGTACAGAACTATTGCTACTAAAGTCAATCCAAAGCAAAGTGCAACACCATAATTCACAGCGACGAATTTGTAAATCAAAACTGCAAGAGTAGTGATTACGATGCTCAATGTTACCGACAGAACTTTATATACTTTCTTTTCCTTTGAATTTAACCCTTTCTCCGGTGATTCCAAAACCGGAATAAGAATTATTGACAATTCAGAAAGAGCAAGAGTAACATAAAAAGCAATGTCACAAGGATATTTGGATAAAACCGAAATCAAGAATAACATTAAGAAATTCGTTACAACTGAGAAGATGTAACATTTTGTGGGTGAAGAAGCGTGGTATCCTCCTGCAAATTTTCTCACTACAAAGAAAGCAATAAACATGAGCAAACTTTCTTTAATCATTCCTAAAACAAAACCTAACAAAAGTATTGTTATGAAATGAAGTATTCCTGAAAAAAGAAGATTTAAAGCATATGAATATAACTCTCTTTTTTCTTCCTCCACAATGTCGTTTTCGCACAAGTATGAGATAAATCTTTTTGAAATCCTCTCCATCACTTTATGTGCTTAAAATCATCAAGCCCCTTGGGTGCTTTAGGCTGGTGAAAAACAAAACAAGTTGAAGAGTTGGCACTTATGGTAAGAACAAATGCCATACAAGCTGTGATTGCAGGAGTAATTTTTGCAAGAAATTTTGTTGACTTTTTCATCGGTTCACCTCCTTGTTTTAAAATACACCTAAAAAATAACATATAATTTTTTGTTTGTGTGGAATTTTGAAAAACTGACGCAAAATTTTGTAAATCCGTATCCGCTTATCACTTTTTTACAAAAAAAGTTGCATTGAGAAAGATAAAATGGTAATATGTTACACAACTTAAACAAACAATTTTGTGAGGTGTCTTTATGAACATTGCAATATGTGATGATGATTGGTCGGCTGTTTGTGCTATAAAGAAGCTCGTTGATATGTATATGTCCGAACGGGTAATTGAAACTAATATTTACACCTTTAAATCCGGCAAAGAATTGCTTGATGCACAGATTCGATATGACATAGTTTTTCTTGATATAGAAATGCCAGGTATAAATGGTCTGAAAGTTCACAAGAAACTCAAAGACAGATATATGGATACTATTGATGTGTTCATTACTTCTCATGATAGTTATATTGATGATGCTCTGCGACTTCTTCCTTATGGTTTTATTCAAAAGCCTGTTGAAAAGGAACGTTTCTTTAAAGTCTTAACGGGATTGATAGAAGAATATAACAATCAGGATGAAGAAATTGCTGTAAGAACAAATGACGGAATTATAAAAATCAAGAAAAGCCACATTGTGTATGCAGCCATTGAGCGAAGAAAAGTTCTTCTTCAAACATTGGAAACTCGTGTTGAAGCAAACGAGCCCTTTAACTATTGGAAAGAAAAATTAAAAGATAAACTGTTTTTTCAAGTTCACCAAAGCTATATAGTCAATATGCGTTATGTTAAAAGTATCACCAAAACCACTGCCACAATGTCATATATAAATTGTGCTAAGGGCACTACAGAAACATTTGATATTTATGTTTCATCTCGAAAAAGTGCCGCCTTCCGAAAAGTTTATTTTGATTTTATAGGAGGATAAAAATGATACAAACAATTTGTTATGCTTTTATTTATCTGTTTGAGGTTTTGGCATGCTTTGTATTTTATGAAAATTTTTATCATAGAAAAAACAATAGGATAATTTGCTTTATAATGTATGTCTTGGCATTTGTGTTACAATATGGAATGAGTTTTGTTACAATTCCCTTGATTAACCTAATTTCTTTTGTGGTTTGCAATTTCTTTACTGCATTAATTTGCTATGAGTCAAAAATCAAAACATGCGTTTTTACCACATTAATGTTGTCTTTTTTTATGCTTATAACTGAATTAATAGTTATATATTCCTCAACTTTTTTCTTTAAAATCTATTATCTGTCTGCTTGGGAAGACAACACGTTGGCTCTGATTCTTCAATCATCAACAAGTAAGCTACTTTTCTTTGTGGTCATTTTCTTTCTCTCCAAGATTTTAAAAAACAAAGCAACCAAACAATCAGCAAATAAATTTACAATTTTGCTTGGGATTCTTCCATTAACTTCAATGGTTAACTTTGTCATTATGTTTTATTGGGGAGTAAAAACCTCTGACACATCACCATTTAATGCAGCGTTATCGGCTTGTTCTATTCTTCTTCTCTTTGCCAATTTGTTTGTTTTTTACATATATGAAATGGTGCAAAAAACGAATTTGGAAATCACTCATCTTCAACTTGAAAAACAACGTAGTGAAATAAGCAGCGAGCATTATGATTTGTTATATAATGAGATTGAGAATTTCCGAATTTTAAAACATGATATGAAAAATCATTTAAGACATATCTCTAATAAGACCTCAGAGGGCGATTTGCATGGAATAGCAGACTACATAAAATCAATTTCTGAAGATTTCGGTTTGGAGGCAAAGATTCAATATAGCGGAAACAAACTGATTGATGTTATTCTCAACAGACATATGACAAACTGCAAAAGAAACGGACTGAATCTTGAAATCGGTTCTTGCGGCTCAAATCTTGAATTTATGAGCGAAACAGATACTATTGCATTGCTTGATAATTTATTTGAAAACGCAATAGAAGCTGCTGCTAAATCTACCGGCAAAAAACTCAATTTTTCAATGTATCGCAAATCAAACAATTATACAGTTACCGACTATATAGTTATAACCTTAACTAACAGTTGTGATAATGCTCCTCGTACTAGACATGGTGAGTTGGTTACAAGCAAATTAAATTCAAACTCACACGGGATAGGTACAAAGAGCATCAAACGAATAGTACACAAATATAACGGTAATTTTGACTGGCAATATGATGAAGAAAATAAAGAGTTCAAAACATCAGTTATTCTTCATATCGCTTCATAATAAAAAAACATCAGGAACCTTCCAAAGCCTTGAACGATAAACATATAGAATTATTTGATGTTATTCTTCGTATAAAACAAAGAAAACGAGCATCCTTCACACTCAAAGTGAGGGGTGCTCGTTTATTACTTTGTTACATTTTGATTAATTCAGAATCAAACATGATGTCAAGAAAAATCTTTCGTCCAAGAGCTTCTTCCTTTATATCTGGCAAAAAGCATTGTGATTTCGCACAAAATCTTGCGTGTAAAATTATGAAAAACAGAGAAAACGAAAATTTTGTAAAATTTTAGCGTAACATTTCGCATTTTTCGTCATATATATATAGGTTCAAAAAATATAATTAATCATAAGGGTGGTATATCATGAAAAAATTAAACACACAAAAAACCAAAAAACTTTTTAAGGCTCTGAAAATTGCCGGTATTATTGCAATGGTTTTAATTCTGCTTTTCACATTCCTATTTGCCCTATCTCCAATTTTGTTGCGATTTGATTTTGCGGACAAACTATTTTCTAATATATTAATTCCTTTAAAATCAAGTGATTACAAGAGTAGCTATGTAGAAACATTAGGTGCGCTTTCAGGTACGTTTTTAGGAACATTTTTAGCTATTTTAGGTGCTATCTATACACAAAAGAAATTTGATAATGATTCAAAGCGAAAAGAAACTAAAGAAAGTGCTACAATTGTTTACTATGACTTTAGTTTTGCTATTGATGAAACAAAATCCAACTATATTAACGCTATGATAACGCAATCCACTTCCAAAGAAGGTTCTCCATACGAATGGTATACCAAGCTCCAAAAAGCATATAATGTCCGAATAGACAAGGAATGGATACATAATGTTGCAAAACTCTGTCATGTTCTAAAAACTACCGATATTAAACTTATTTACAGCATATACGGTGATTTGGAGTCACTTATCGACTCACTACGAAAATCACTTACAGGAGAAGAAATACATATTGTTTTCTCTGCATTTATGCTCAAATACTTTAAACTCGACAGTTCAAGTGGCAAATTCATGCTTAAAAAAGAATATTCCGATATATTAAACAAACTAAAAGAATTGAGTAATATATCAAATAATGATGATAGCCTTTTTATCGAATGATTTTTCACATGAATTTATGTGAAGCAACTAAAAAAATATGGAAGACCATTTGACAAAAAATATTTAAGAACATTATGTCATTTTTTGAGTCATATCACGTATATATGTATGGGGAACTCAATATCCAATAAAAACCAAGGATAACTTCAAATTGTACTTTAGCGAAAGAGAGGTTTAGGCGATGAAAACCAAAATGTATTTTTATAATAAAAGTAGACTATATTATAAATAAAGCCAATTATTGTCCTAATTATTTTATTGAAGTGTATTTTGTTTATATAAGCCAGAATTGTAAAATAAAAAGCGAAAAGTATATTATGAATTGGAGGATTTAAAACTAGATATTCCGGTGATTGTGACAAGAATTATTTTGGATTTTTATGTTTGGCTATAAATTTTCAAGTTCTTGGCATTATATTAATGTTTTCAAGAATTAATTTTTCTACAACTTGTTCAACTGTGGAGTAATTATTGAGTTTTTCTTTTGATAATGCAATAATTTCCTTATATGATATAACTGCCTTAAAAGGAAAAAGTGAAAAAGTGATGTTAGGATAATCAAATTCAAAAAAGTGGTTTGCATCTTTGAGAAGAGGATCATAAGAATACAAAACAATTGCAGGATCATTTTCGATACAAATTGCAATGTCTTTTTCAATTTCACGCAAGATCCGGTTTATTGTATTGATATTATTGTTATGATTTTTTACGGTTTCATAAAAAGATAAATTGAACATATATCTTCTCCATTGTTAAATTACATTTAAACTATATTAATAAATCACAATAATTATAACCCGAATTGGAGGAATTTAAACATGTCTATGGATTACAGAGCAATTGATTTTTTAAATAATTTTGATGAAGAAACCCGAAAACACATAATTGAGTTTGGAAAAAATATATCTTCTAAAGACCTGGAGGCAGATGTTTTTCTTGTGATGGCAAGAAAAGCTATTTGTTTTGTTGATTTTTTATGTGAAGTTAAATTAGCCAGTTTAAACGGATTAGTTGTTTCTGACAGAATTTTAGATATGAACACGGAATGGTTAAGAGATAAAACAGTAACCATTATTGACGATGCTTTAGTTTCTGGCACAACACTAAAAAAAGTAATCAATAAATTAGAGGCTTCTTGTGTTAAAAGCATAAAGGTGTTTGTTTTATCAATTAATAAAGATTGGTATAATCCTGATATGCTAACAAATTCAAACAACACATCATATCTTGCTGCACCAACGAACTACAACACAAATGATAAATGTATGCAAATGTGTTATGATATTGTAAAAGCTCTTTCTACAATACCGAAACCTTATGATATAGATTTTCCTTTATACGGTGAATATGGAATAGAAGAATCAAAATTGAATGAAATGCTCAATTCCTCTTGGTTGGCATTTAATGTAACTTCGTCATCCCACATTTCAAATAGTTATGCAAGCAAAAAAAATGCACCCAAAAGTGTCATAAGTGAATACGAATCAATAACCTTTATTCCTCCAGAAAATATAAAAGATAAACTTTTAATGTTAACAGGGATAAATTTCGAAAATTCTTGTGTTCTAAAAATAAGAACTTATGTTAGAAAACGAATTCGAAAAACAGATAAATACAGCATTTCTTTTCTCCCTTTTGCAATTTTTAACGAAATTTCAAAAGAAAACATCGATGATATTATTAACCACTTTTTTCAAACTACAGAGCAAAAAAGAATAATTGAAGATGAGATGATCTCATATGAAGCCAAGTTTAGATTGGTACAATTCATCGTTGCTACATTTCTAATGAAGATTTTTTTCTCAGACATGGACTTTCCGGAAAATGAAAGTTCTAACACTTTTGTCAATCAAAACATACCATCTCCTATCTCAATTAGAATTCAATACATTTTTACACCCCAAATTGCAATATTGATAAATAATTTAATAAGTAAAGATTTCACTTATACGAATACATTATCAATTAAATCTTATTATTCAGATATGCAGGACAAAACAAAAGCTGTATGTTCTTGTAACAAAAATGCACTTTCAACATATGATCTTTTGTCTAGCAAATTTATGGGGTTATATACTCAAAGAGAATTAAAAGCACGTACATTAGCAAAAAAATATGGAAAAAATGTATTTACTCTAACACAATATCAAAAAGATATGAAGCGGTTAGAAGAAGGCTACACCTTCCAAAATCTTGTAGGCTTTCTTGAAGATTGCGCAGAAAGAGATTTTATTGTTTCTCTTTTTCTTGACTTTGCAATTGATACAGGAATTGCTGTTCCTATTACATATTCCAAAGACGAAAAAATAGTTCGTGCTTATAGGCATGGCGAAGATGTAATCTTTACCGATATTGAAGCAAAGCAACTTATATATATGCTTAATAGTTTTATGGAAATATCTTCGAGAAACGAAATCCCGGCACTTTTATTAGAAAAATTACTTACTACATTTATACGTTTTGGATTACATGATAGTATATTTGAAAAATACGATTATAAAAATATTCATTCTCAAGAACGAGATTACATTAAAATTGCTTACTACATTCATGGAACAACCGCTATAGTTTCTGACAGTAAATCTCTCGCAAACAGTACTCCAATAATTACATCAGACACTAAATCAAGATGGTTAAAAGATATTTTAGTTTCCAAGAAACTTCTTAAAGAAAAAGTCGGAAAAACAGAAGAACTTTCGACGTATTATATCGAACCATCTGTTGCAAACGAACTGATGGAAGAACACAAATCATTGGAGCGAGGAAAAATCGCTAAAAGGATAGCACGTGTTATTGGATATCTATATACAAAAAAAATTATTAATGAAACAGACTTGGTTTTATTAAACGCATCTTTTGGGCACGATCAAATTATTCCGGCCCTTTTGGCAGAAGTTCGAGTAATTCTAGATGCCTATAGCTACTTTAAATTTGTTGTTACAAGCAACTTTGAAGATTGGCATTCAATGAATGCAATAGTATCGCATAGAAAAAGCGGTCTTTTCTATGCACAAAACAGTGGTTACTTGAAAATGAAAAGCTACTTTGCACAAGAGCCTAAAAGCATTATTGAAAAAGTCAAAAACAGTAATCCCGGAGATTTTGAAACTGAACATTTTTATGATGAGTTTGAACGTTATTGGAACGAAAAATTATCTAATGTTAAAGAAGAAATCCCTGAAAAAATTGAGAGAATAATTAATTTGGCTTCTGTGTTTATACTGCAATATGGGTTGCTTTTCAGAACAATAGAGTTGCTTATATTCCAAAAACACATTGGCTACAAAGGGGTAAAGGCTTATTTCGAAAGACTTAAAGAAGAAATCAACTTAAAACAAGCACAAAATCGTACTGAAATAGTTAATACAATTAAAACATATAATGAAACTATAAGTAAATCAAATATTTTCTCTTATTTTATATTAATTGATTTCGAAGTGAATAGTAGTACTATAAAAAATGATGAATTGATTGAAGATGTTGCAAATGGCGTTAAGTTAAAAAAGGATATTAAAAATTATATTGCTTACCTAAAAAAGTTTTCAGTTGCTGGAAATCTTTTAAAATATCAACAAGCTATTGATTATGCATATTTAGTTTTAAATGATTCAAAAAATATTGATCTCAACAATATATTCTCACATTTAGAATATATTAATAGTCGAGCAGAGGAATTCATTGTTGATGGGTGTAAATATATTAATAATAGAGGAGAAATTGAAGCTCCTGTTGAATATCCAAATGTAATTGTCATTAGTTCAAATACAAAATGCAAAAACACCGAAACGTTATTTAGTGATATCATTAAAGAAATACAGAATCGTCAGAAAAGAATAAAAAAAGATGCTGAACTTATTTATCAAAATTATAATGGTAATTTAATAATTATGGCACGAGGTTACAATTCGGATGGTTCAATGATTAATTTAGCTTGTAATTTTGAAACTATGCTAAATTATAACAATGAATTAAATATAAACGTTATACTTAATTTAAACAGTACTTACTCTCCATACAGATTTAAGTCTTGCGTAGCATCTGCAAATATTATTACTTTTAAAAAATGGTATGATACACTAAAAAAGGAGATTGACTCCTTAGATAGTCATTTCGTTGTTTTATCAGAATCAGACATAGCAATTAAATCACCATTAAGAGAACAACTCATACTAAAAAAATTTAAGAGTCAGCCATATGTAGGCTTTCCAGAAAAGGAGTATAAAATTATGTATTTAGAAGAAAAAAATGGACAGACTTCACGTGTCGCAACAAAAGGATTTACATTCGGAGTAGTTTGTGCAAAAGAAAATGAGCGAAATGGCATTTTGGAATCAATAAAACGAAACTTTAACACAGAGTTAAAAGAAAAAATTGATAAAGATGAAAATTTCAGATTGTTTGACATTGGAGACATTGAATATTGCGGACTTAACCATACGGTTATTGTAACTAAGTGTGAACAAGGAAATACATCAGCAGCTACTGCATATTCTAGTTTGGCTCACTTCAAACCAGACTATGTGTTTTTTGTGGGAATTGCTGGTACATGTAATCCACAAGAGATAAATTTGGGAGACGTTATCTTGCCTTCGGAAATAGTTGATGCTACATTAAAAAAACAAAAAAATGATATGTTCCAGTTAAGAGGACATTCTTATCGTATTCCGGGCAATCACATTGGTTTAATCCAATCGTTTGTAAGACATGTAAACCGAAAAGGATATAACTTCAAATTATTTAACAGTCAAATCGTTTCGGATAATACCGTTTATGCATGTGATGACAGTGAGATTCTTAAATCTGTATTGACGTACAATGATAAAATAGATGGAATAGAAATGGAATCAGCGGGATTATATTCAGCCGAATACGAAAGAAACAAAACTAAATATGGTGTCTTTACTTTTAGAGGTGTATCTGATAACGCAAATAGTGTTAAAGATGATAAAAATCACAAATTAGCAATATATAACGCTTCACAAACATTCTGTGATTTTATAGATTTTGTTACTCAAAACGAACACATTATAAAGTTAATTAAGAAAAAGTGATTTATCTTTTGGCAAGCAGGGCAAGTGTATATACACACTCGCAAATCAAAAAGATTTTTGATTTCTTATTGGTGAATCATCTTCCCCAAACCCCTAAAAATCGAAAAGTAATTTTTGCAAATTCTTTTCGAGCTACGCTTCTACGAAGCTAAACAAAAAAGACGGCCCCAAGGATTTTATGCCCTTGAGGCTGTTATTTTTAATACGATTGTTCCTGCTCTTTTTTATTCTCTTTTTCAGAAACAGTAACACCGAGAATGGATTGAATGTTTGCTCTGTGCTTCAACATTTCTCGGTGTTTTTCTTTTAATGAATGATACTGTGAATACAGAACTTTCTTTTTCTTTAATACTTCATCAAACTCTTTATTGATGGACTTTACTGACGGTAATTTTTTGATGCCGAGTTCATCAAATGTTTTCTTTGCTGCACGATGCAAAATGATTTCACCTTCGTGTTCTGTGAGAAAAGTTTTTGAATATCCTGAAGCCTTGTATCGTTCAAAAACTTCACGAGTTTTCGCATAATTGATTATCTGAGTTTTGAGTGTAGAAAGCTCTGTCAGTCGAGTTTCCAAGTTCTTTATTCCACTTTTCATATCCGAGATTTCTGCAGAAAGAGCTGATATATCATCTAAGAGTTTTTCGATACTTTCAAAATCATTCTCCTGCAAAAACATTACAGTCTTTGCCATTTGTTTAAGATTAAATACCTTTGCCCAATTAGCATAACCTTGTCCTTTACCTTCATCAAGTTTCTTTTGAACATCAATAAGCAAACTTGTTTTGTCATTTTGCTTTTGATTTGGTTTTGAGTTCCGAACCTTTCTTTCTGAAATACTTAATCGGATTTCATCTTCCGAATAACCTTCACCAAGAGAACGAAGCCTGATAAACTTTTTCTGATTTTTCTTTTTGAATGCAATATGTTTGCCAACCTTTATTTCATAATCTTTTTCTTTCATAAGTGCAAGAAAAGCATCAAAATCCTTTGGCAACATATTTATAACTTCATCAATATCATTACGCAACAAATCACGATGGGAGAGATACGGTGTGTATCCCTCCCATTTTGCATATGATGTATTCCTATGTTGCGGATTAGTTATTGTAGATAACTGATGTTCAATACAAATCAAGTCACTTAATCGAGCAACATCTTTTGCTGATCGTTTACGGTCACGATGCTTATGAGAGCAATCAAGTGAAATCGAATTGAAATAAATGTGATTATGAATGTGAGCTTTATCAATATGAGTTGCAACAACAAAGGCAAACTTACCTTTTAAATATCTTTCAGCCAACTCATAACCTATCACATTGGCTTCTTCGGGAGTTACTTCTCCCGGTTTAAACGATTGACGAATCTGATAAGCAAGAACAGTGTTCTTTGGTGTTCTTCCTGTTTGTGAATAATACTTTGCTTGTGAAAAAGCAAACTCAGAGGCAGCAGTATTTTTATCACAGCCATAAGTTGAAACAAGGTTTGTTTCATCGGTCTTTATAGGGTTTAATCCGTACTCAATTCGTTCTTTCAATGTTACAAGCGAACCGAGCCTTGGACTGTTATGTATTTTAAGTATTCTCGTTACTGCCGTTTTTCACCTCTTTACTTTTTTCTCTCATTAGTTTTAACAACTCGTTCTTTCCTTTTTCAATTTCTTCGGGTACAATTTTTATTTCTTGAAGCGCAAGACATAATTCAACACACTCAGCTACAAAATCCGCATCGAAATCATTATAGCCAAGACTCAGTTCGTGTTCAATTAACATTTCCAAAATTTCAATTCTTGCCCTTTTTTCAACCTCTGTCATATTTATCCCCAATTTAAAATCCATATATATATACATATGACGAAAAAGCTGAAATGTTACGCAATTTTTTCAGAGTTTACAAAAAATTCAAAATTAAGACTTTAACCAATCACGAAAAATAATGAGCCTTGACAATAACCAAGTCGCAATCATCGGCAATCCCCACGGACTTATTATCCAAGCAAAAACAAGAGCATAAATGCCATCTGTTTTCTCTCCGTCAACAAATAAGAAAATACTGACCATAAATACAACAAATGCAATTATGGCTAATATGGTTGATGAGATTGACAACAAAAATTTGAATACTGATATTGTAACAGTCAGAAATATGCGAATTGGTGTAAGTAATATTTTAATTGTTTTCATAATATAACCTCCGTTTCATTTTCAATATATGTGAAAACAAAGAACTTTGCAAGGATGTCATTTTATCTTTGAAAACTTTGCAATAATCTTATCAAGCATACACCAAAGTTCAGATTGACTTTTCTGAATTTCATCAACTTCATTCTTAAAAATCACACCTGTTGCATTAACTCTTTTTGCAATCTGATTTATGTTATTACTGCTGTACCGAAGCAATGATATTGTTTCATCAAGTTCAGGAACATTGAGATTTATAACATATCCGTCAAGTGCCATTTTTCGCAAATAAGCACTCATATTACTTGAACCAATGAGTTCCATCCGACTTTCGATTTGTTGCTTTTCTTCGTCAGTCACCCAAAACAAAATCGGAGTTTTTCTGTAACGTTCACCCAAATCAAAGCACCTGGTCTTTCTTCTTTGGAACAGCAGAAGCAGGTGCAATAGTTCCTTTTGCAGTTTCAAGTTTTTTGAGAACAGAAGGTTTACGTTCATCTTCGATTTTCTTAACCTGACGTATAAAAATATCGGTAAGACCGGGATTTACTCCGTCAACAACAAGTGATAAATCAATCTTATCTTTCACATCATTCGGGCGAACAGTTTTTGCCCAAGCCTTATTCTCAGGAGATATTCTTCCGTCATAGTCTTTGACAATAGCAGTAAGAGCAAGAATTTTCTTTACACGGTCAAGACCGTATATTTCAACAACCTTTCTTGCACCTTCGGGATTGAGCTTATAGTTTGAATAATTACTGTGGATAAGTGCTTCAATAGCTGTTTTACACATATTGTCTGCTCTCGCAGAAAGTCTGAATGCCGGAACCTCATTGTTTTCCATTGCTTCAGAAAATGACTTTTCATAAAGCGGTATTTTACTGTGGTCATTGTCAAGAGCCGAAGTCAGCTTTTTTTCTTCAGCTCTTTCAAATGATTTAAATGCAGTTTCATAAATACAACCATCAATAGTGTCAATATAATCCGTTTCTATCTTCACGAACCTTTTATAAATATCATCTAACGGAGAAGGTGAATTTAATAATGCCGTCATTAACTCATCTGACAATTCGGAATACTGTGTTTGATTGAGAATGTCGTTGCGTACCGAATACTCGTAAGCGTGATTCAAGATTTCTTCGGGTGACTGTTCCATAAGCCAAGCCTTATATTTTTCTTGCTCTGCTTTCATCTTTTTACAGAGTTCGGGATTTCTAAAATATTCTTCGCTCATTTATAACACTTCCTCCGTTTTCTTTTTTTCTGTTGCTTTTGGGATAGTAGTTTTGCTTTTTGCACTTGCCATCTGCAACTTATCCATAATTGACGGTCTGCTGCTTTTGGCAATAGCATTTTCCGCTGATGGAGCTTCAGGCTTATCCATATTCAGAGCGATATTCAGCTCTGTAAGTCTTGCAGACTTGATTTTCAGTTCTTCCTCTTGCGGGAAAGGTTTGCCGAGTTCGGCTTTCGCATTTTCCATCTGAGTTTTAACGTTATCAAGTCTTAATTGAGTATCATTCAATCTCTTTGTTATGGAATCAAGCACATTATCAATACGAATAAGATTACCTCTCGGATCTTTGCCAAGTTCTACTTTGTGGGACATTTTGCCTTTAAGAGTAAGAACATACTTTTTGCCGAAATCTTCTACCGACAATGACATATCAAAACCTCTGTAAGAGCCGATTGGTGCTTCCATAAAGAATTTCGCATCTTTCATAGCATCAATCAGAGCTGCACCCGCATTTTCTTTGTCGGTCAGGAAATCACCCCGAATGGTCATTCCGGCAAATCCTTCGGGCGGATGCGAATTGTCTTTTGCTGTCTGAATATCGGTTTGGAATCCGTTAATGTATTCTTCGTATTGCCTTATCTGTTGCGGAAAGTTTTTGAGAATATTATCTTCAAGTCGGAATTGCTGATTCTGATAACTCGCTTTCATAAGCTTCAGTTTTGCTACATCGACATCCAAATCCATTTTCTCCTTAATGCGTTCATCACCCGCACAAAGAGCTTTGATTTCTGCAAAGGAAAGAGTAGTTTCGTCAACATCCTCGCAGGAACGCACGGGAGATTTTGAGGTCATAATCTGCGATATGAACTTCTGCTTTTGTTCAAGTGTCTGCCAAAGGTAAGCATCAAATGTTGACTCGGTTACATATCGGTAAATATGTACTTTCTCATTCTGATTACCTTGACGGACAATTCTTCCGCTTCGCTGTTCCAGATCACCCGGACGCCACGGAGCATCCAAATCGTGAAGAGCTACAAGTCTGTCTTGAACATTAGTACCGGCTCCCATTTTTGATGTACTGCCCATAAGAACACGTACTTTACCGGAACGCACTTTTCCGAATAAATCTTTCTTCTTTTCTTCCGTATTTGCATCGTGAATAAAAGCGATTTCTTCGGGTTTAACACCTCTTGCAATCAGCTTATCCCGTATATCTTCATAAACTGTAAAAGACTTTTCGGGGATAGGGTCAAGATTTGTAAGTGTCGGTTCAGCTTTCGCCGCTGTTTTGGTTTTCGGAGTGGATATATCACAGAACACAAGCTGTGTCAGTTTATCCGCATTTCCTTCTTCATAAATTCTGACAATGTTATCAACACAAAGATTTACCTTTGTACCTTCTTCATCTGCGAAATCGGGATTGATTATTCTTTGGTCAAGACCGAGCTTTCTGCCGTCAGAAGTTATTTTCAGCATATTATCTTCCGATGGGTCAACACTACCTAAATGAACGGCGGCAGCTCTTTCGGATAATTCACTAACCAAGCCTTTTTGTGTTTCTGTCGGATGAGCAACAACATTGTGATATTCAGCTTCGGGTCTCGGCAGATTTAAAGTATCTGCCGTTTTTATATCTGCCGCTTCCTTAAACATATTCATAAGTTCGGGCAGATTAAAGAATTTTGCAAAACGGGTTCTTGCTCTGTATCCCGTTCCTTCGGGTGCAAGTTCAATAGCCGTTGTTGTTTCGCCGAAGTTTGATGCCCAAGCATCAAAGTGGGTCAGATTCTTTTTCTGAAGCATATCGTATTGAAGATAACGCATCATTGTATAAAGTTCTGTCATTGAGTTTGAAACTGGAGTTCCCGTAGCGAAAACAACACCTTTATTGCCCGTGACTTCATCAAGATAACGGCACTTCATAAACATATCGGAAGATTTCTGTGCTTCTGATGTTGAAAGACCTGCAACGTTTCTCATCTTCGTATAAAGAAACAGGTTCTTGTAATTGTGAGCTTCGTCAACATACAGACGGTCAACACCGAGCTGTTCAAAATTTACAACATCATCTTTTCGTTCTGTTGACTGCAATTTTTCAAGTTTGGCTTCAAGACTTCTGCGTGTCTTTTCAAGCTGTTTAACCGTAAACTTTTCGCCTCTGTCATATTTCATCATAGCGATATTCTCGGTTATTTCATCAATCTGCTGTTGTATGAGCCGTTCTTGTCTTTCGAGCGAAACGGGTATCTTCTCAAACTGTGAATGACCGATAATAATAGCATCGTAATCGCCCGTAGCAATTCTCGCACAGAATTTCTTTCTGTTCTCAGGCTGAAAATCTTTCTTTGTAGTAACAAGAATATTTGCAGAAGGATAAAGGCGAAGAAACTCCGATGCCCATTGTTCGGTAAGATGATTGGGAACAGCAAACAACGGTTTTCGGCAAAGACCGAGCCTTTTGCTCTCCATGGCCGCCGCTACCATTTCAAATGTTTTGCCTGCGCCGACTTCGTGAGCAAGCAGAGTGTTACCGCCGTAGAGAATGTGAGCCACCGCATTGAGCTGATGTTCACGCAGTTTTATTTCGGGGTTCATACCCGAAAAAACTATATGACTTCCGTCATATTCTCTCGGCTTTGTAGAGTTGAACAATACATTGTATTTTTCAACAAGATAGCTACGTCTTTCGGGGTCACGGAATATCCAATCTCTGAACTCGTCTTTTATAACCTGTTGTTTTTGCTGTGCAAGAGTTGTTTCCTTTGAGTTGAGAACTCTCTTGTCCTTACCGTTTTCTATAACGGTATCATAAACTCTTACATCACGGAGATTAAGTGAATCTTCGAGAATTTCATAAGCACTTTTTCTTGTTGTACCGTATGTAACGTGAGCATTGACGTCACTACCAGAAATGAATGATTTGTTTTCAATTCTCCATTCAGCGGTATATTCCGAATATTTCACTTTCATATTGAACTGTGCATAATTCGGTGTTTTGAAAGTTTCAAACATAAACTGCTCGATAATCTCTTTGTCTATCCAAGTTGCACCGAGCCTTACTTCAATTTCACTTGCATCGAGTTCTTTCGGCTGAGCCTTTGTCAGAGCCTCAACATTAACATTGAAAAAGGGATTTTTTTCGGCTTCGTACTCTGCATAGACAAGTTTCTCTCTGACATTACCCGAAAGGTATTCATCGGCTGTCTGCCAGCCTATAAAACTTCTGTCGGGATTGCTTTCCAAATCAAAAGGACCCGTTCTCGGGTCTTTGAAAATAATGCCTTGCAAATCTTCAACGATTTTCTGCGGTGTTGCTCCTTCACCCATAAGTGAAGCCATAAATCCAAGGTCAACGCAGGCTCGTTCACCGATTGAAACAGCAAGAGCTTCTACTGCGGTATCAACCTTCGTTACGGAAGAATGTTGCTTGATTGTCCGTTTGGTAAACATATCTGCTTTTCTTTTGAGTTTCTTTTCTTCATCAAGAATCTCAAGAGAGCAGAGAAGATAATATGACGAATCGTTTGAAAAAGCACTTTTATTTACTTTATCGTTGATTAAACCGTATTTCTTCGTAAAGTTATCATACAGAGTATTGAGTTCTGCTTGTTTTTCGCTGATTTCGCTGTCAGTAGTCAGCTCATCCAACTGTAAGTCAATGAGTTCATTTACACAGTCACGCAAACCAACCATACCTTTTATGCGTTCTTTGGCTGTTGCATTGACTTCTGTTTTTACCATAATACTGTTCTGACGGTAATAAACATCACCGTCAACTACGGCATAGGAATAGTTTTTAACATTCGGGTCAGCAGGTATTGATACCTTTGAAACTTCCGTACTTTCTTCAAGTGTGGGAAGTTCGGCAGCTTTGTATGAGCCTTGAATATTCTTCATCGCTTCGTGAAGAAGCTCACCCAAATCTGCACCCTCAAAGGGTTTTACGGTAAAGGCATCTACTCCGTACTGTGTGCTTTTTGATGATTGTTCGCCTAAAATCATTTCGGGATGCTCGGCGAAATATGAGTTAATCGGGAATCCGTTTTCACTCATTCCGAGATGAACCCAATCGGGTTCAATTTCCATCGGTTCTTCTCTTTTCTGCAAGAAGATAATATCCGATACAACATCAGTTCCCGCATTAGCTTTGAAAGCATTATTCGGCAAACGGACAGCGCCGAGCAGGTCGGCTCTTTGAGCAAGATATTTACGGACTTCGGGTGTTTTCGCATCCATCGTGTGATGTGATGTTACAAATGCTACAATACCGCCGGGACGAACTTGGTCGAGAGCCTTCGCAAAGAAATAGTTATGAATGGAAAAACCGAGTTTATTGTATTCACGGTCATTTACTTTGGTCTGACCGAAAGGAACGTTACCTATTGCAATATCATAGAAATCTCTGCGACTTGTTTTTTCAAAGCCTGATATGGTTATATCGGCATTCGGATAAAGCTGTTTTGCAATTCTGCCCGAAATACTGTCAATTTCTACACCGCAGAGCCTTGACGTTGACATTTCATCGGGGAGCATACCGAAAAAATTACCGATACCCATTGACGGCTCAAGAATGTTACCTTCTGTAAATCCCATATTGCCGATTGCTTCATACATAGCATTTATGATTGTCGGACTTGTATAGTGAGCATCAAGAACAGATGATTTTGCTGCCCTGTATTCATCGGGCGAAAGAGTTACATAAAGTTCTTTGTATTCATCTGCCCATTTTTCATTGGTATCATCAAAAGCATCTGCAAGACCGCCCCAACCGACATAACGGGATAATATCTCTTGTTCTTCGGGTGTCGCTTGTCTGCCTTCAAATTCAAGATCGTGCAAAAGATTTATCGCTGTAATGTTATTTCTGAACTTTTCTTTTGCACCGCCGACACCGAGGTTATAGTCGGTAATGTGAAAGTTTTCAGGCTTTGGTAATTCGGGTTCATCGGTGCGAATAGTCTGAATTGTAATATCGTAAGGAAGTCCGTAATCTTCCGCTTTGAATTCTTCAACGGTTTTTGCGGTAAACTTTGAATGTTCCTCCTGCGGATACCGGTCAAGCAGTTTCAGAAAATTCGCTCTGTTTTCGACACGGCTGATGGGATAGAGAAGTGTTGTATCTCTTATACGAACATCGTGACTTCCTATATCTTCAATGACATAGGGTGTGTCATTTTCAAGATAAATAACATCACCGACATTGTAAGGGATTTCGGGTTCTCTGATTTCGGCAACAACATCGTTCTGAGCAGAAATGTTTGCTAAATCTGCAAGAGCGTCTTCTTCGGTATCGAACCAATGTGTGAGATTATCTTCTGTAACATAGAAATCGTCTGTTTCATTGTCATAGACGGCATATTTCTCACCTTCAAAGGGAACAGAGAGCTGACGGACTTCAAATCTGCTTGAAGGCTCTGTATCATTCATCACTTGCTGAATGAACGGAGAATTTCCCAATGCTTCGGGGTTAACCACTTCGCCGTTTACAATGCCGTGTTCCGCAAGGTTTTCACGAATGGCAGACGGATCAACATCGGCAAAAGTGTCAATTTCCGTAGCCGTATCGGGATATGTTCGTGATTCAAGAGCCTCATCGGGAATATACACCAAATCATCGAAATCCAAACTGTAAAGCTCACCGTTAATCAATGCTTCAAGACTGTCATAGCTTCGGCTGTCATAATGATTATTGTCGATAAATCGGTCAATTCTGAAATCAACAAGATTTACAGAAACCTGAACGGGAATTTCCGCATCGGTTAATGTTGTGTAAGCAATATCAATGTTTTTCATATCGCTGAAATCAGCATCTTCACCGTATTCATCAAGACAAAACTTGTTAATCAATTCTTTTGCCTTTTCAAGTTCGCTGTTCTCACCAATTCGGAGCATCTGAAATGTTTCCCTTTCGGTTTTGCCGTCGGGAACAGCAGAAATTACTACGCTGTTTTCTTCACGGATTTTTTCGAGGTATGCTTCAAGTCTGTGTCTTGGGAATCCGCACATTTCAACTCTGCCGATATTCGGAAACTCTCTGCTTGTTAATACCAAATCAAGCTGTTTTGATACTTTTATCGCATCTTCACCGAACATTTCAAAGAAATCTCCGACCTGATATAGAATGATACTGTCGGGATTATGCTCTTTCAGACCGTTATATTCATCAGCGATAATGCTGTTTCGGGATTCAACGGTTGTTTTCGGTTCAGACAATGAAGGCGGAGTATATCTGTCCATAACGCCTTTATCCAATGCCATAACAACAGTTTCAATGTTGTTTTCATTAAGACTTTTTGTTACATAGCTAAGGTTAAAATCAAGCACCTGACAAAAAGGTGTGAAAACATTACTGTAAAGATTTTTCCCCTCCGCAGTATAGTTTGTGTGTGTTGAAACAATTTCAGCATCCTTGCCAAAGGCATAATAAAAGCCTCCGACGTGCATAAGAACTATACTGTCGGGGTTATCATTTTTCACTTGCTCATATTGAAGTAAGAAATCGGGTTTATTACTATCGTCAATATCTGTTTCAATTTCTGTATTAACCGCTGGTCTTTCAACCTCAACTTCTACTCTCAAATGATTGTTCGCAGGGTTTTCCTTAACCTTTTTCTCAAATTCATCTTTTGAAAATTCTTCGGTAAACAAAGGAAATTGAATGTTACTGAGAACAACGGGTTCTTCAAGTGAAAGAATAGTGTATTCATCTGTACCGAGTTTTACAGTATCACCGACGTTATATTCATATCGGTATTCTTTGGGTGTTTCTTTTTCTTTTGCGGAATTACGAAGAATATCACTTATTTCACGTTCTTTTTTCCATTCAGCTTCTTTTAACAATCTGTTTTCAAGCCACTGCGGATACATTTCTGTTTCTTTGGGATTTAAGTATCTGTCCGCTTTTATAAGTTCTGAAAGACGGCTTTCGATATAATTCCACGTTAATAAAACTCTTCTCTGTGGAACACTGTAATGGTCGGATATTTCAATGCCTTTGGCATCGTGACCTTCCCAAAATCCACTTGAAGGGATTGCATCTGAATGTCCGCCTGTTCCGTATTCGTTTTTAAGGAATTTTATGTTTTCTTCCTTTGAAAGACTTTCGGTAAACTGTCTGTAAATACGCATTTTGCCTTCGCTGAAATCGCTTCCTCCGCAAAGCACATAATCAACAGCAGATTGCGGCAGATACAAAGGAGCTTCATTTTTCACTGCTGTACCGATAAGTTCCATTTGTTTTTCGGCATCGGACAAAAGCGAAGCCTGCGGCTCTGTCCATTCCTCCATAAGCATAAGACCGAAAACGCTTCGTTCAATCTGAAACCATTTTTGCCACGCTTCACGGAGTTCTGTTCCGTCATTACGCCATAACCTGATGGCATCGGAATAGGCTTCAAAGCCTGCATTTACACCGTTGGAGAGTGTCATTTCATACGGTATTGAGTTAAAGAAAGACATAATAAAATCGCTACGTTCATCTCTGTCAGAATGACTTTCATAGAACATAGCGATTTCTTCTTTATGCGGAGCCAAAAATGTTTTAATCAGCTCGTTTTTTTCTTTGTCTTGGTGGAAATATTCGATACCGTTCCATCGGGCATCGAAATCGTGATTGCTTAACTGTAAATCAGTTCCGTCAGAATTATCTCCTCTGCCTGAGCTTGAAGATTGTTCATCAGACCGACCCACTTCATCGGGTCGCTCGCTTTCAGTTCTTCCGTCACTCCCGCTGATTTCATCAGTTCGGGCATCATCTGCTCCAAGCGATTGTTCGCTGCTTCGTCTATCTCCAACAGATGGCTGTAAAGAGTGTCCCTCAATACCATTCTGTTCCAAAGAGCCGGACGATGATTCTTGAGATATTCCTTCCTCATTCTGCCGTATTTCCCGAGGGGTTTCTTCTCGGTCTGTACGAGAGTTAAGTTCGGAATCAGATAATCTCCGTTCTGACTGTAAGTGATGTTGCTCATTGTTTTTGCTCCTTTCACGTTCATAATTTTTAACCGATATTTCTATCTGCCTTAACACCTGCTCACTTGTTTCGCTGACCGCAGTTGCAAGGAAATTAACAGTATCGGAAGTGTTGAAATCGAAGATACTTAAAAAATCTTCATCTTCAAAGTATTCATCAGCGTTTATTCCGAAACGGGACAGGAGAGTATAGGTTGTGCTGACAACCGCCGCATTTCTGAATGCCATACCGATGTTATCTTCATCATAACCCTCAAGGAACGAATCGTCAACGATGTCAAAAATATCCCGTTTGTAGTTTCCCCAATATTCATCGACAAGCTGTGCAGCTATACTTTCAAGCTGATTTGCAATACCGTTTTTTGCTGAAACGTCATATTTGCTTTCAAGAGCTGATGTAACCGTGTTTTCGTGTTCATCTCTGTATTCCCATAAAAACGGAGTCTTTGAGCGTTCCGTTTTACCCGTATCGGAAACATCAAAAACATATTTAAGTGTTCTCGGTTCTGTATCAGTATCAATGAGTGCAATACCTTTTGAACCTCTGCGGATATATCTGTTCATCTGCTGATTCCATATATCATAATCGGCGCAAGCTGTCGCTTCGGGCCGTTGGGCGAAAATAAGCAACTGTTCATTGAACGGATATTTATAGAGCCGTGCGGCAGTTGTAAGGAACGCAGTCCAATTCTGCCTTGAACGGGTCAGATTTCTTTCTGTTTCTTCTGCAAGGAGAGCAATTTGCTGGACTTTTGATATATTTTCATTTTCCATATTTTTACCTCCTAAAAATAAATGACGGGAGTGTTCAAAAGAACACCCCCGACTTTGTTATTATACTATGGATAAATCCATAAGAAGATTTCGGATAAAGGCTATGAGATTATCGAAAAACTTCCACCATAAAAGCTCTACCTTTACCGTACATTCTTCTTTGAGGTCAGTTCCTTCGACACCTGCGGTTATAACACATTCACCGATACCTTTTGATGTGACAACACCGTTCTCATCAACGGTTGCGACTTTTTCATTCGATGAAGTGAAATATACATCATCTGAATTTGTATAAATTGTGAGTTCATCGGAGTATCCGTAATAGATAGTCATATAGCGGTTGGTCATACGGAAAGAAATATCTTCTTCCGTTGCAAATGCGGTTGTTGCACATACCGTAAACACGGTGACGATGGTTAAAATGAGGGCGATTGCTTTCTTAATGTTGTTTTTCATAATTCAATTCTCCTTTGTCTTAATCAAAAAAATCGGGTATCAGGTCGAGCTGTTCGTATTCTTCATCGGTCATTTCTTCAAGACGGGAAATTGCCGAATCGGTAATAGCTTTGAGTTCGGTTTCTTCCGCAGAAATGTATTCTCTCATTTCTTTGAGTGCGGAGATTGTGTCCGTTCTTGTTCCTGCATTGTGGATTGCGATAAGTTGCTGCTCATCATAGGTTACTGCGGTCATACTAAATGCCCCTTTCTGTCTTTTTCTTTGGTGCTGTTCTTTGCCTTTTCTGTTCAGGTGTTTTCTGCTTGAGCTTTTCAGCTATCGGTTTGCGTTCCGCTTTTTCATCATTAACAGCATTCGCAAGGTCTGAGAGTGAAATACTCTTGCCGGCTTTGACCTGTGCTTCAAGCTCTGCAACTGTCGGCTTTTTATCACCGTTATTCAATATGCCGTCAATCATTCCGTAATCATCTTCGGTTGATATTTCAGCATTTTTAAGATAGTTGCTTTTGTTGAAATCGGGAAGCTCTCTGAAACCTACGCTGTCGCAGTAATGATATGATACCTCACCATTCTGTTTTATGGCAAGGATGTCGCTGACCGATAAACTGTGACCCGTGAAATCAAGCGGTCTGTCAACGTTATATTTCTGATAAGCCGCTTCAAGTGTTGCTGATACCGTTTCTTTCGGCTCGATTGTTGCTGTGTAAACAGCATCATAGTTCTCACGGCTCGGTGCTTCGGAAAGGCTGTCATATCTCATAAACATAAGATTTTTCGGGTCATCATTCGGAATCTGATAGATAAGAATGGCATTGTTGGGATTTTCGTTAAATCTCTTTTCAATATCACGGGCGGGAACATCTGCTTTTATTCGTTCCCAGTCAGTAACTTCAATGCCGAAAATACCGTAATGGTCAATTATATCGCTTTCGCTTACAACCATTGCTTCGGTATTATCGGTATGCAGACAGTAAACTGTTACATCTCTGTCCATCAGTTCTCTCGCTCTGTCTTTTGAAAGCGGGAGCATATTGCTGTCTGTGTAACCGTAGTTTTCCATCATCTGAACCGTTATTGTCGGGTCGGGAAGCTCTGACATTGAGTTTTCTTCAATGCCGGGTATTTCTGCCGTATCCTGCTGTTCGGCAATAGGCTCGTCTTTTACATACGGAGTGAGTCTGTCCAAAAGTGACTGTGCTGTTTGGCTGTATTCTGTATTGTCATTGATAACACCACGAAGCCAATCGGCGATACCCGAACAATTACCGCTTGAAATATCACTCATAAGGTCACTAATGTTACCCTGTGGGTCACTTACACGGTCATTGTAATCGTATGTATCGTAGTCATAGGCAAAACGGTCAAGATCGGTTGCGAGTGCCGTTATGGGGTCTGCTTTTGCAGAAAGGTCAATGCCTTGTTCTTTGCAGACCTCTTTGAAATTACGGTCTATCGCAGTAATGAGTTCCGATGAAGTCTTATTTATCGTTTCAAGACTTGCTTTCAGTTCCTTCAGCTCTTTATCGCTCGACCAGGAAGCGAGATAGCCAAATGAGTTTTCGCCCGTTTCAATGCCGTAATATGCACATACGGCATAGGCGATACTTTCCGCTTCAACTTCCTCTGTGTGACGGTCTTTTCTTTCAACATCGGTTTCATCCTTATTCCTTCTTGAATAATTGTGAAGTGTTGCGTGTGCCATTTCGTGAATTGCAGCACAGACCGTCTGTGTTTCGCTCATTCCTTCTCGCAGAGTAATACTCTGATTATCGTAACTGAAAAAGCCGTCAGCACCGTTTTCAATAGGCTTAAAATCAATGGGTACGGGAGAACTTCTTTTGACAGCTTCCATAAAAGCATCATAGTGTTCCACACTTCCGGTTAAATCAGATGAAAGTTCGGGCAAGGGTTTACCTTCGGTTTGCGAAACATCAAAAACAGAAACAACCTTGAATGTTGATGTGCTGACCTCTGCAACTTCCTTTATCGGCTGTCCGTTTTCATCGAGCATAGGGAGTTTTGTATCGGGGTCGAGTTTTTCCTTTTCGATTTTCTTTTTGTACGGTGCGGGAGCAATAATCTTTATACCTTTTTCACCACGTTTGACATTTCTGCCGAATGAATCCTTCCACTTGTTAAATCCTGCAACAAGCGAAGCATCCGGCTTTTGCATAAAGATAAGCATTTGATTGTTTACGCTGTATCTGTGAAAGCGGCTCATTGTCTGCAAATACTGTCTGTATTTATCTGAGGCAAACAACTCTTTTATGCCTTTTTCGATACTGTCGGTAATATCTTTCAGCTTTTCTTTATCACTTTTGAAAGCACCTTTTGTATTGTCAGCCATAATATTCCTCCTATTCTATAATGGTTACTTCGTGATACTCACCGAACCCGTTTATCCACTCTCGAGCTTCTTTTGAAGAACCGTCATAAAAGATGTCAACAACATTTCCGTTCACTTCACTACCCGTATCAACGGCTTTGAGCCGTATTCCGTTCACTTCGATTATGCTTCCGAGAGGAATTACATCGGGGTCAACGGCACAAGTTTTGAGATGTTCAGATGTTGCACCCGTAGATGTTGCATAACCCCATTTACCGCTGTCACTTGACGGAGTATATACGGTTATTCTGAAATTCTTGCCGTTTGTCTTTTTACTGACAGAACGGCTTGAAGGTTTTTCGGGTTTGGTTTTTTCTGTAATTCTCTCGGTAGTTATCTCTGTGCTTGTTTCGGGTACGGTAACGGTTGTTGTTTCGGTTGGTTTAACTGTTGTTATTTCAGTTGTTTCGATACTTGCATAATACGGAACTGGAAAATCTTCGGGATTTATTTCGTGTACTGCAAGTTCAACGAATATACCAAACAATAAAGTGAATATCCCGAGTCCGATAAGATATGGGGTATATTTCTTGTTCAAAGTTGTACTCCTTTGTCTTGGAATAGTGGAAAAAGTACCTCAAAAACAGGGGTAAAGGTCAAACTACCTTTACCCCTTGATTACCGCACCCTGAATCCGTTGATATATAAGGGTTTCAGAGTGCTACTTTTTCCACTTTTCAGTTTCTTTTTCTTTGCATATACAATGCTTTTTGTCGCCTTATTCTGATTCTTGCACAGCTTATGCAATAGAGCTGATTATGATGCTTTTTTATAAAGGGGTTATTGCAATCTTTGCATAACCCTTTTTGCTTTTGGTTTAATATTTCATCTTCCAAATCAGAACGCAACGGCAGAACGGCTCTGCGGAAATACTGACACAATAACGAATAAGTAATTAACTGCGGACAGCAATGAGTTTCACCGTCATCGAGAAGCAGACAGTTTCCTTCGTCATAATTGCAACACTCATTTTTAACGAGAGTATTTACACTTATTCTTTGCTTTTCGGTAAGTCTTGGTAAAGGCTTATTCATTTTTCAGTCTGTACCTGACCTTTTCGCCGTTATCGGTAAATGATAAAGTAACTGTCTTGTTGGTATCAGTATTCTTTATTTCCGTATATCCTTTGGAAAGCAAATCAACCGCCATTTTCTTGGTGATTGAAAAACCCTGCGACTGCAAAAAAGTGTTGTCTTTCCAAAAAGCGAATTTGCAACCGTTCTTTTCACAATGAAAACCGTTTTTGCCTTCGGTAACATTACCACCGCAACGGGGACATTTGCCGACAATTTCTCTGCCGGAGGGGAATAAGACATCGACATCGTGAACGGGAGCATATTCATCAATGATTTCAATTATCATTTTGCTGATTTCACTCATAAAATCTTCGGGTTCCATTTCACCCTTTTCGATAAGTTTGAGTTTATGTTCCCATTCAGCCGTAAGAAGCGGAGATTGGATTTGTTCGGGAAGAACCGTGATTAGTGACTTGCCCGTAAATGTAGGAACAAGAGAAACGATCTTTTTGTTGTTTTTTCGCTGAACAAATCCCGCTGCAATGAGTTTTTCAATCATTGCAGCTCTTGTTGCGGGAGTTCCGAGACCTTTTCTTTCAGCATCTTCGGGAGTTTCTTTTGCTCCTGCATTTTCCATAGCTGAAAGCAAAGTATCTTCCGTATAATTCGGCTTTGGTTTCGTGAAACTTTCTTTCAAATCAATACTGTTGATTTCAAAAACGTCACCTTCCTCAATGTCAAACTGCATTTCGGGTTCTTCGGAATCTTCGCTTTCTGCTTCGATAAAGGTTTTCCAACCGTAACTTTCGACATTACGGTAAGTAAAGGTGAATTCCGTATCTCCGCAACGGATAAATGCTTTTTCGAGGAAATAGTAGAAGGGTTCGGAAACTGCACATAAAAGCCTTGTTGCAATCATTGTGAGAATGTTAATCTCACCTGCATCAAGTGAAGCAAGGTCAAGATTTGCAACATTCTTTGTGGGAATGATGGCGTGATGGTCGGTTACTTTCTTGTTGTTAATAACCTTCAGCTCGTCATATTCGGTTATTGTTCTGTTTATCAGATTTGCAGAAGCATTGATAAGATCGGGAATGGATTTCTCCATATCGCTTGTGAGGTATCGGGCATCTGTACGGGGGTAAGTGCAGAGCTTCTTTTCATAAAGCGACTGAACAAGATTCAAAGTCTGCTGTGCCGTATATCCGAGTTTCTTGTTCGCATCTCTCTGGAGTGAGGTCAAGTCATAAAGTAAAGGTGCTTTTTCTTCCTTTGCCTGACAAGCAACTCTGTAACAAGTTGCGAAATCATAGTTTTTGCACTCTGCAAGGATATTTTCGGCTTTTTCCTTGCTTTCAATTTTATCTGTTTTCGCCTTAAAGTTACCGCTTTCAAGCTCAATGTTGTAATACGGTGTCGGCTCAAAAGCATCAATTTCCGCCTGACGGGAAATGATGAGGGCAAGAGTGGGTGTTACCACTCTGCCGACATTAAGGGTGCGATGATAAATAACCGAAAAGAATCGGGTAAGATTTATGCCTACAAGCCAGTCAGCCTTTGCTCTGCAATCGGCGGCGAAGTACAGATTATCGTAAAACTTTGAAGGCTTGAGATGCTTGAAGCCTTCAATTATGGCTTCATCTTCCATTGATGAAATCCAAAGTCTTTTTACGGGTTTTCTGCATTCGGAAAGTTTAAACATATTTCTGAATATGAGTTCACCTTCACGGCCCGCATCGCAGGCGTTTATGATTTCGGTTACATCTCTGCGATACATAAGGGATTTAAGGATTTTGAAGTGGTCATATTTGATTTTATCGGCTATCTTCAATCTCCACGGAGCAGGAAGAATGGGTAAATCTTCCTTTCTCCATATCGCATATTTGCCGTCATAACTGTCGGCATTTGCGAGAGTGTCAAGATGGCCGTAACACCAAGAAATGATATATTTATCATTTTCGATATAACCGTCTTTTCTGTTTTTAACGCCGAGTGCGTTTGCGATGTTGAGAGCAACAGAAGGCTTTTCGGTGATAATGAGCTGTTTCAAGATTATCAAGCCTCCGTTTCATCGTCATCGGCTTCATCAATTTCGTATTCTTCTTCATAACCGCCGTCAAAATCGTCATCTGCATCGGGTTCTGAAACGGTGGGAGCAGGTTTACCGCCCTTCTTAAACTTGAAGTAATAGAGTGCAAAACCGCCGCCTGCAAGTGCGACAACTACAAGAAGAATAATACCGTTTTTACCCTTTGATTCCTTTTCATCGGGTTCTTCTTCGGTACTTGTTGTATCTTCTGTGGTCGGTTCGGTTGTCTGTTCGGCTACTGCACACTGAGCAAGATTTACCTTGCAGAGTTCACATTCGGTATTAACCTTGCCGTCTTTGCACTTATCCTTGCAGGAACAAGTTGCAACCTCTACTTCGCCGTCATTGATAAGAGCCATAAGGTCGGCTTCATCAACCAAATTGAGCAAGTACACGTTCTCTTTATCGCCGTCACGGTCAATTACAATGTAGAATGTGTTACCGCTTTTACTTGTGACGGTCAAAAACTGTTTGCTCTTGATTTCTTCATCCTCTTTGCCTGATGTGATATATCCGCCCATCTGCAAAAAATCGTCAATGAGTGACATATTGCCGTTGGGTGTGAGTTCGTTTGATGAATTATCACCCGTGTGGGGAATATCGACATCTGCTTTTGAGATTGTAATACTGTCAATGGAAGAAGGAATAGAAGTGTTACCGCTTTCATCGGAAGCATAATAGCTTTCAGCAGCAAAAGCGGGTATAGAAAATGCCATTATGACAAGCATAACGGCTACAATGCTGAAAATTGCTTTGAGTTTACTTTTCTTCACTCGCAGCACTCCTTTCTTTTATTCTCTTTAAGAGTTCGGGTAATTCGCTGATGTCGATATTTATAGCTCTTACCATACCTACGATTTCGATGTTTTCGAGTTTTTCAATCTCGTCATCAATAGCCGAATTACGCTGTTTGAGTTTATCAATTTTTTCGTTGTTTTTTGATTTCTCATCTTTGAGTTTTTGGATTTTGGGATTCATAATACCGCCTTTCTTATGGCAGTCTGCCGTATGCGTAAAAGTGTTCCTGCCAATATGATTTTGTAAGCGATTCATACTGTATCGGATCTCCGCAATGGAGCATCATATTGTTGCCGACATAAATGCCGACGTGTGTAACGGTTCTGCCCGCATCGTAAGTGTTTTTGAAGAACACCAAATCACCGGGTTTGACATTAACGGAAGAAACGGGAGTGCAAAGGTCATATAAACCTTGCGCTGTCGGTCTGCCGACACTCCAACCGCAATGGTTATATACCCACGATACAAAGCCTGAACAGTCAAATGATGTGCTCGGAGAACTTCCGCCAAAAACATACGGATAACCGAGATATTTTTCGGCTTCGGCTATGATAGCCGCAAACCGTTCATCGGTCAGAGCTGATGCAGGGATTTCATAGTCCTCATATTCCGTGTTATAGTATCTGTCAACATATTCGGAATCGGGATAAAGGTCGGGACGGTTGCCGAGAGTTGCCATATATACCGAATACAGTTCAAGTTCTTCTTCGGACATAATCTGCGAAGGAACGTGTGAAAGGTTGTTATTTTTCAGAGTGACGTAACAAATATAATAGTTGTACGGCACTTGAACAGTATATGAAACAATCTGCGGAATGAGATTTCCTTCGTCATCTACATACCATTCAATTCTGTATCGTGTTTCTTCACGGTATCTGACTTCGGTTATGACTTGCTCGGTAAGGGTGTATTGTTTATCAAAAAGTGTCTGAATATCTCCCTCAACTTGGTCGATTGTCCATTCACCTTGATGTAAAGCTGTTAGAGCCGATAAAAGAACATACGGGTCGTGATAGATTTCATCAACCGTGAAATGATATTCGTGATACCCGTGTGTACTTTCGTAATTATCAATGGTGTATTTAATAGTGTTTTCAAGCGCCGAATACTGTTCTTCAGCTTGTTTCATAGCTTCATCGGTACTCGGATAACTTGTAAGACCCATTCCGCCTACACCTGATTGAACGAAAACGGTAGCTGACGAAAACATTGAAAAAATAAGCAGGACGGCGAGAACTACGCCGCCTGCTATGAGTACACCTTTCTTATGCTTAACAACAAAGTCTTTTACTTTCTTTGCCGCTTCCTTGCTTTTTTGAGCAGTTTTAGCGGATGCTGATGCAGACTGTGAAGCTGTCGCACCCTTATGTGCCGTTTTCATAGCTGCATACTCTTTCTTTATTGCCCGTTTCTGTTGCCATCTCGAATAGGGATTTGATGAAAACTGCGGATTCTGTTCCTGTGACTGTTTAAAGAGAGCATCCACATTGGCTTTGTCAGCCTTTTTCTCGGCTCTTGCTGTTTCACGGTACGGTTTCAGTTTACGGCTTCTTTCAATTCGGTTTTCCGTTCTGACCGCACCTTCAACACCTTGCTCAATCTTGTGAACGCTCTCTACACCTACATTTTCATCTTCCGTTTCGGATACTTTTTTATGAACCGTCGCCGATGCAACATTTATGGGAGCTTTTTTGACTTCGCTTGTCAGCTTCGATGAGGGTTTCGGTTTATCCACATCTTCGTGGAATATCTTTTTGGGAATTTTCTTTTCTGCTTTTTCAAGTTTATCCACCGCTTTATCGGCTTTCTTGGCAGCTTTCTTTACTTTGGGAGCTTTCAGTTCTTCATCGGTAAATTGCAGTCTTGGTACTCGTTTACTCATAAAATGCCCCCTTTATCGGGTCAAGCAACTCTGTGTCTTTCACCGCTGGGATATTCGCTGTATATACCTTCAACCGCAATAAGGATGCCGTATTTTTCTTCAAACGAGCGAACCATATCGCCGATTTCTTCGATAACCTTTTCGACATCAAAAACGGGGGCATCATATTCTTCGGCTTCATCGCAGTCGAAGCACTCGTCACAACTGTCACAGTCGCCGTCGCAATAACAGTCATCATAACAATCACAGTCATCACAGTAATCGTAATCGTCGCTTTCATCGTAGCCGTCATCTTCGTTGATGTACCCGCTTTCTTCGGGAAGCAACTCGGGAACTGTCATATCCGCTTCTTTAAGAGCGATACAAATTCTTGCGAGATATGCAAGAAGGTCGTTTGCGTTTTCTTCCTTTGAATACTTATACAGATGAATGACATCCATATAGTCGATGAAATTGAGTGTCTGCATACCGCCTGATGTTTCGTGACGGTAACGGTGAATTGCGTTGCAATACTTACTTACGCATTTGGTGGGTTCTCTGAAACCGAAAGCAGAGCCAACATCTCTGGCGCTGAAATAAACCTCGTTGTTGTCATAAATGACACGAATATCGCCGAAGTTCTTTGATTCAAATGTGCATCTGATAATATTTCCGTTGTTCATAATTTTTAACTCCTTATAGTAAAGTATCAGTCCGCTTTTTCCTGCGGTTTGGTTGTCATAATCGAATACAGTTCCGTATCCTTCGGGAAACGGTCTGTAAACGGCAAAATGGTACTGCCGTAGAAGATAAGTCCTTCACCTTCGCCTGACTGAGTTACATAAGAAAGCTGATGAGGGGAAATATTGAGCTGCTTTGCAAGAATCTGTCTGTCGCCCGAAGCCTGATTGAGCATATATATGTAGTCGGAGTTTTCAAAGATATTTTCGATTTCTCTCGACGAGAGCAAATCTTTGACATTCTGCGTTATGCCCGTGGGTATGCCGCCCCATTTTCGGAATCGTTTCCATATCTCAACCGTGTATGCAGCCGTCTGTTCTTCTTTGAGCAGAAGGTGCATTTCGTCAATGTAATAACGGGTAGCTCTGTGGGCTTCACGGTTTACGGTAACACGATTCCATACCTGATCCTGAACGATAAGCATACCGATTTTTTTGAGCTGTTTTCCGAGTTCTTTAATGTCATAGCTGACAACACGGCTGCGAATATCTACATTCGTGCGGTGATTGAAAACATTGAGTGAACCCGTAACATAGATTTCAAGAGCAGTAGCGATATACTGCGCTTCTTTTTCTTCCTGCTTTCGCAGTTCGTTATACAAATCTTCAAGAATGGGCATATTTTCGGGAACGGGATTTGCAAGATACTCCGTATATACACGGCGTACACAACGGTCAATGATTGTTTTTTCAACAGGCTGTAATCCGTCTTTGCCTGCAACGATAAGTTCGCACAGAGAAAGAATGAAATCGGATTTAAGGGTCAGCGGATTTTCGTCATCAGAATAGTTAAGGTTCAAATCCATAGGATTTATAAAGTCCTCGGAAGTGGGTGAAATCTTAATAACCTGACCGTCAAGCCTTTCAACCAATGCACCGTACTCTGATTCAGGGTCGCATATAATAATGTCGTCATCTGTTACGAAGAAAACATTTGAAATCTCTCTCTTTGCCGAGAAAGATTTACCCGAACCGGGAGTACCGAGAATAAGACCGTTGGGGTTTTTAAGCAGCTTACGGTCAACCATTATCAGATTGTTTGACAATGCGTTAAGACCGCAATAAAGAGCTTCCTTACTCGTCTGGAAAAGTTCCTGCGTTGTGAAGGGTATAAAAATAGCGACGCTTGATGTGGTCAAGCCTCGCTGAATTTCTATTTGGTTGTACGCAAGGGGTAAACTGCTCATAAGTCCTTGTTCCTGTCGGAAATCAAGTCTTACAAGCTGACAGTTGTATTTTTGAGCAATCGAACTTGCCTGAAAAACATTGTTATCGAGCTTCTGTTTGTTGTCTGCAACATTGAGAACGATAAAGGTGAGCAGGAACATTCGCTCATTTCTGCTCTGCAAGTCCTGAAGGAGCTTTGTTGCTTCATTGTTGTATGTTGCAAGGTCAGACGGAATAATATCCATATCGTAACCCGCACGAACTGCCTTTTTCTGTTCTTCAATCTTCATTTTCTGAAGGTCGGTAATTTTTCTCTTTACCGTCTTAATCGCATTTACTTGGTCAACAGACTGAACGTGCATTGATACTACGACATTCGATTCCATATCGAGAAAATCCGCAAGCATTCGGTCATTGATTTCGGGTGCGAGAATTTGCAGAAATGAAGCGGCACCGACTTTCTTGCCGATACCGAATGTTTTGCCGTTTGCAAACTCAAACGAGCTGGGAGCGATAAAGTCTTTTACGGAAAGTCCGGAAGAAGCAAGCCAATCCCAAGAGAAATTGAAGGGTATCTTTTCGTCGGTATGGAACATACCGTGCATAATTTTAAGTCTTTCCCTTCCGTTTACGGGAGTAGCAATAACACCTAACTTTTTAAAGTTGGTGATAATATCTGCTTCAAGTCGCTCAAGACGGGGTTTTGCCTGCTTTATTGACGGAGCTTCGATACCGAAAGAAAGATATTTTGTCTTTACAATACCGTTGTTACCCTTTGCAAGCTGTTCACGGAGGAAATTCTGATATTCAACGGCGATACCGTCAAACATATCTCCACGAACGGGAATTGTGATGTTATCGGAATAAACTTCTTTTGCCCCCGTAAGATTGATGAATGAAAGCTGAAATTTAACCGATGAATCAAAATAGTTAAGGAAATCACACCAAGAATCGAAGATGGCGTTTTTGTCCTCATTGTTGTTAAGCTGATAGTTTATATCAAGAAACTTAACCGTTTTTGTGTAATAGTTATCTGTTACACGGCAGATGCCGTCTTTGAACATTCGCTGAAACGGAATACTGTCCTGAGCTGACATCTGCTTTTTATCTTTGCCTTTTGCTTTTGCAACAGCAGCATCAATCTGTTTCTGCTGTTCTTTAGTCATTTTTCTGTTTGCCGACAATCGCTTCAACCTCCTTATCTAACTTATCCTGCCTTTCAAGAACGGCATAATAGTTGTTAGTCATATAAGGTCGCTGTTTCGGTTTTATAAACAAAACCTCCGCCATATTCTTAACTACCTTTTCAAAAGGCTGTCCGTTCTTTTCATACATTCCGAGAAGAACAAACGGAACCATAACCAATATCATTACGATAGCTGCCGCACTGACATTGAGAAATGATTTCAAAAGAAAGAAAAGGGGTATAGCGATTACAGCACCGCTGCCAAAACAGATAAGCTGTCGCTTTGTAAGATTGAACATTGCCTTTGTTTTGACTGCGTTTAAATCTTTGGGTACGGGAACGTAAGCCACGAAATCTCTCCTTTCCGTTAATGAGCGTTAAAGATAGATTTTGCAAGTGACCCGGTTTTGAAAAGGCTGAAACAGAGAAGAACGGTGTAACCCATACAAGTCCATATTGCATAGGAAATATCATCTGTAACCGTGATGTTTTCAACAAGTGCCGCATAAATCGCAACACAAACGATGATAAGAAATGCTTGGAACGCAAGTGCAAACAGATTTCGCAGATAATTCTGTCCCATCTGTCCGCTTTCTTTGTTCATCATTGTTGCCATAGGAATGGGAGCAACAGAAGTAACGAGATATATTTCTATCATTCTTCCGAACACAACTACCAAAATACAGATTTGGAGTATGCCCATACAGATTTTCACGATACCTGACTGCATCCACAGTCCGATAAGTGCGCCTATGCTCATAGCTTCGAGTTTACCTTCGAGATCGGTTATGAAATCGGTCATATCTATTGAAGTATCACCGATTACCACTCCCGCAGATTCCACTATGATTTCGTGTCCGAGGTCAAATACCGCCATTACAATATCCCAAGTGTTTGTCACTATGAGAACAGCTCCCGCCGTTTTAAATGCCCATTTGAAGAACTGAAATGTGTCAACATCGTTGTGAAAGTTATTTCTATCCACAATCATCTGTATCAGTTCGAGGGTCATAACAATAGCGAGAATTACACCTGCAATCGGAACCATTACGTTTTCCGAAAGATTGTGAACCATATTGAATATTGCAGTATTCCAATTCTGCGGGGTAGAGCCGACTTGTCCTGCTATTTCGCCGACCTTTTCATTAACTTGGTCGAACAAGCCTGTAAGGTTGGTTGTAATTCCTTCGGTTAATATTTCCCGAAACCAATCCTCAATAGCCTGAATAATCGTATCCATAGCTCAAGTCACTCCTTTCGGTTGGCTCCCGTGCCGAAACACGAGAGCCGCTTGATATTACTCAATCAAATTCTGTCCGTCTTTTTATTAACCGAACAGACCCGAAAGAAGGGGTACAAGAGTGATGCCGATGAGTGCAACGCCGCCGCCAGCCATAAGCTGCTTCATACCCTGCGACTTTGCACCGGGGTTATCGTTGCCGTAACCTTCGAGGAGGTTGATTGCACCCCAGATGCCAAGACCTGCACCGAGTGCAATAACGAGTGTCTGCAGTACATCTACTGCTGAGTTGAAAAATGCCATTAAAAAAATACGTATAGATTTTACGTGTCTTTAGTTCGCTACATAACGTTTCTCCTTTCAATTTTTATAATTTTTTGTTGATACGAACATTTTGTCTTGATATATATAAAAGCCACCGTTATTACGGTGACTGCTGTTGTTCGTCGGATACATCTATTTCATAAACTTCATAGACATCATCCGGCTTTGTTTTGAGTTTTGTTGACACGAATTTTTCAATGTCAAACTCATTTTTCTTATCATAGTCGGAAAGCTGCTTGTATTTCGGGTGTTTTGTTATGTCATATTTGTTTGACATAAACGGACGGACACCACGAAGCTGAAGAATACATTTTGAGCCATCCAAGACTGCGAGTTCATCAACCGATGCAAGTTCTTTTCCGAGTTTCTGATAGTTAAGGCTGTGCGAGGTTTCTCTGCCTCTGCTTTCGCCCGTGTTAAATGTATCAATGGTTTCTTTACCGAGAGCTGTTGAAAGTTCTTTCAATGTTGTCGGCTCTGAACCACCGAGGAATATTCTGCTGTCACAGTTACCGATGATTGTATCGGCATTATCCTTATACAAGGCTTTGAGCTGTGACTGTGCCTGCAAAACAAGGCAAGCTGAAATCTCACGGCTTCGGATTGTAGCCATAAGTTTTTCAAGATTCGGTATCTGACCGATATTCGCCGCTTCGTCGATAAGACATCTGACGTGTATAGGCAATCTTCCGCCGTAAACATCGTCAGCCTTTTCGCAAAGCAGATTAAAAAGCTGAGTATAAATCATTGAGATGAGGAAATTAAAGGTTGCATCCGTATCTGACATTATGAGGAAAAGAGCCGTTTTTCTGTCACCCGTCATATCAAGCTCCAATTCGTCATACATAGTAATTTCTCTTACTTCTGCAATATCGAAGGGAGCAAGGCGGGCGGCACAAGAAATCAGAACTGATTTAGCCGTTTTGCCTGCGGCAAGTTTGTATTTCTTGTATTGCCTTACAGCGAAATGTTCGGGGTCTTTTGCTTCAAGTTCGTCAAACAGATAATCAACGGGATTTTTGAAACTTTCGTCATCTTCTCTGACTTCCATTGCGTTAATCATAGAAATAAGCGTTGCAAAGTTCTTTTCTTCATCAAGACCTTCATACCACAAGTAACCGATTAAGGCACAGTAGAGCAATGTTTCTGCTTTAACCCAAAAATCATCACCTGCTTTTCCTTCGCCTTTGGTGTTGGCGATAAGGGTGGTAACGAGTTTCAATATATCCTTTTCAGAATGGATATATGAAAAGGGGTTATAGTGGAAAGACTTTTTGAAATTGATTGTATTGAAAATCTTGATTTTGTAGCCTTCCTTTTCAAGCATCTTTCCGCACTCAATCGCAACCGTACCTTTCGGGTCGGTTACAACATACGATGAATGGCATTGCATAAGGTTCGGTTTAATCCAAAAGCGGGTTTTACCCGAACCTGAACCGCCTACAATTAAAACATTCTTGTTTCTTGCATTTTTCGGTTCTTTCGGTCTGTTGCTCATCATCAGACTTTCTGTTTGAGTGAGGATTACATTGTTTTGAAATACGGGGTCTTGAAACGGTGCAATATCATCGTGAGTTCCCCAACGGGCAGAGCCGTATTCTTCATTCTTTCGATATTTTTTTGCGTTTTTACTCTTAACATAAACTGCAAGCCTTATGCCTGCGGCAATCGTTGCTCCTACAATAATATCGAAGATATGAAAGCTCGGTATAATATCCTCGAAGGCAAGAGTTAAGCCCTCCATTATATGGAGAGCTTTGCCTTCAAATCCGCTGCCCGGCGCAAGGCGGACAGCCTGACCTATTTTTGTTGCCATAATTCCGATTACAACATACGGAATGTTGGGAACGATGATTTTTTTGAGATTTATATTTCTCAACATTCACCACGTTCCTTGTTTTTGATTTTGGTGGGAAGTGATTTAATCTTTTCCGCTATGTTCTTTATTTTTACTGCAATGGGTTCTTTGTTTTTCTTTTTAACTGTATTTGCGGTGTATTCCTTGAATGCCGCAGTTAAGGCATCAGCATCTCTTGCTTTTAAAAAAACAAGATATTTCGGAGGACTAACTGTTTTGTCCTTTTTTACGGCATAGTCAACACCGTATTTTCTTGCAACACGGTCAAAGTCCTTGATGTTTTTATCGGTGATTTCGATATTTGTCAAACCCTGATTTTGTGCTGCAAGCTGTTTTACGGTCTGCTTTCCGTGAGGAATAACATCTTTGTTTTGATTATGCTGAGCCGCTTTGTTTCTCTGATGAGCAAGGAACTTCTCCAACGCCTGCTTGAGTGTTCTTGCTGTGAGCTTTGTTGTATTAACGGATAGTGTGACCATTTTGCTTTCAACTTCTTCCTGCAAAGGTTATCACTCCTTCCAGTCAACAATATAGACGATTTCAATTACTTGCTCGTCAATGGGAGTAGATGTAGCGGAAACAACCGCATCATAAACAACCGCAGATGACTTATCTTTTTCGATTATCCAACTGTTATCGTATGAAAGACTGTCCGTTGTTCCGGAGCTATCTGTCTGAATACCGTTCATTTTAAAGCCGATCTTTTTAGAATCGACTTTTTCCTTTGCCATATTCGTAGAATAAGGCACGATATTCCAACCGTTTCGGGAATTTATATCAGCTTTCTTTACTGATACTGCCGCTGTTGAATTATTGATAATTACAACATCTGAAGGGGCATAAACTTCACCGTCAGTTCCCATTGTGAGAACCATTGTTGTCGGAACAGTTACAGAGAATTTAGTCATAAGATAACCGCACTTGTCACAATAACAATCCGAGTTTTGGTCAACGTGGTCTGCATAAGAGATATGTTTTTCTCCACATATACAGCTTTGTGTTACCTGATGCTGTGATTCTGAAAACTGCGTATAAACAGTTGAAGCCGTGAAACTGTGTGCTTCTAATGTTTCTTTTTCATAATTACATTCATCACAAGGGTTTATCTTTGTGTGTTCATTTTTTGAAAGTGGCTTATAGTACGGTTCAGTTTTGAAATGGTGATAATCTGTATATATCCAACCATAATCGCAATCCTTACACCTTTTTGTACGGGTGTGACGTTCCTCGTTTTTATACTCCCATATCTCATTCACCCAATACCAATCGTGTTTTGCGTGTTCACTTACAACATTTCCGCAATCAGAACACACGATATTTCTTTGGTGATATTCAGTATGGTAGAACTCTTTGTCATAAGGATTTTCTGAACCATATTTAAACCATTCGCCTGGTACGTTATTATGGTTCACGGTTTCCGTTGCAGAATAACCACATTCAGAGCAAGTTGCTGTTCTTGTATGTTCAGAACTTGATTTGCTTTCCCATTCACTATAAGTGAATTTATGTGCCTTGATTTCTTCGGAAGAGTATCCGCAGTCGGAACAAGTTGTGCGTTTCTTACATTCCGTTGCACTTGTAAAGCTCCATTCCGTAGAAAGATTATGGCTTTTGATTTCTTCCTGCTGATAATTACAGTCAGAACAAGTCAGTATCCTTTTACATTCAGTATTTCCGAAGGGTTCCCATTCACCGACAATATCAAGATTATGATTTTCGTAAACATGAATAGTATCCTGACATACCGTGCAGAATTTGGTCTTATGATGCTGTGTCATACTGTAGTTATATGTTTTTTCAGGTTCAAAGGTATGAGGCTCTTTTACTTCCGATACAACATATCCGCAAATACACATACTCTGCAACAGATGATAATCATCTTCTGCATGGGAATGTCTTTGCCAAGAAACGGTATGAACCTCAAGAACATCCTTGCTATAACCGCAACCTTCTGTACCGACAATATTGTATGCGGCATTATTTTTCGTACAAGTATAGGTTCTTGTATGCCTTGATGAATCATATTGCGTATAGGTTGAAGTGTAGTTGTGCCTTTCAACAGCCGGATAATTGTCGTGCTTTTTTCCAAGCAAAGTGTTTTTGAAATCGGGACATTTTATGATGTAGTAGTGCCATTCATCACGGTCAGAGTCAACTACATATGCACCACCAAATGTGCTGTCATTTGGTATGGGTACAGAACCAAGATAAGGTCCCGACCACCCAAGCGTTGCATCACATCTGATACATTGAGTTTCAACCGGGGTAACAGCAGCACTTACTTTAAATGAATTAACAAGTAGAGTGGTTGCAAGAATAGTCAAAGCAAGAATAAAAGAAACTACCTTTGTGAATTTTCTTGTTTTCACATTGATACCTCCTTAATCTGCGATTGCAATAGTAAATACCACCTTTGCGATTTCAGCATCCTTTTCCGTTGATGCGTCTTTCGATACTTTGGCGAAATATTTGAGTTTCAGACTTTCCTGCGGAGCGATAACAGGAAATGCCGTCGAGCTGATAGACATTGAGCCTGCTCCCTTTGTAGGAATACCATTGATTTTGAGGGCAACTGTTTTCTTGCCCGAAAAGTTTTCGTAATTGCCGATTTTGTATGAACCATCTGTAACTGTTACATCGGTTACTTTAATACTTCCGTATTTTGCGTTGTTGGTTATTTTCGCATTATCGGCTGTAATAACCGTTCCGTTCACAATTTCAATCGGAAATGAAGCGGGAACAGTAACACTCACGGCTCTGTATTCATTTGATACCGTCAGCTTGACGGGTACTGAAGCCTTTGCGTAAGATGCCGCAAAAGCATTTACAGATGTGAGTGAGAAAACGAGAGCGAGGGCAAGAATAATTGCCGTTATTTTCTTATGTTTCATTGATTATCCTGCCTTTCTTAATAGTAAAGCGGCAACCATTTGTTGGTCGCCGCTTTGTTTATTGGTTTTGCTTTAATTAAGCAGCTGTATCCCATTCAACAACGAATACAACGCTTGCGATTGTTGCTTCAGTAGCAGCAACTGAGAGAGGAGTAACGATTGCATCGTAGTTTACTGCAACGCTGTTGTTTGCTGTGTCGCCGACACCGGTCATATAGCAACCTTCAACGGGAGCAGAAATGAGAGTCTGTGTGTTTACGTTTGATTTATCTGTTGCAACCTGAGAGCCGTTACCGATTGTCATTGCAAAGCCGAGCTGATCGCTGTCAACTTTTTCTGAAGCAAGTGTTTCCTTTGCACCGAATGCTGTGAGTGTCCAGCCGTTTTCGCCGTTGATTGTAGCAGTCTTAACTCTTACTGCGCCGAATGAGTTGTTTGTGATTTTGCAGTTGTCAGCTGTGGTAACTGTGCCGTCTGTACCGACTGCCATGGGAAGTGCGGTGGGAACTGTTACGGAAAGAGCTGTTGCTGCGGGATCGCCGCCGAGTGTACCGTCATCGGTTGAAGAAAGGTTTACGGGAGTTGAACCGTTACCGCCGTTGGAAGTGATTTCAGCTGCGAATGAGGGGATTGCCATACAGAATGCCATTGAGAGTGCGAGACCTACTGCGAGGATTTTGGTAATAGTCTTTTTCATAGTAAAATTTCTCCTTTTTGTTTAAAAAATATTGTTTTGTTTTTATTTGTGTTCGGTTCATCAGTTAAGAACCGTAATTTCAATTTCTGCACCTGCACAACCGAGTGAAGCACCCGTTTCGGGGTCAACGTTGTGGAACATAGCGGTGCATTCATAAGTACCTGCGGGAAGAACAACATCGAGCTTTGCTTTTTCGATTTTACTTCCCACGGCAATTCCGTCAGATTCGTAAATCGTTTCACCGGTATCATTTCGGGTGATAATAACTATCTGCGGATAATTGTTGATTGTTTCATTGACTATCATAAGATTGCCTTCGGCAGAGCCGTTTTCAAACTTCGGTGCGGTGTTCATTGATATGTTTATCATTCCTGCCTGCACCTTTTCGTTAAGACCTTCTTTGATTTTTTCGATGTCAGCTTCATCCCATCCGCCGCTTACGGCTTCGCTGTCATAGACAAGACCTCTGTCAGCGGGATTTGCGGGATTATCGGAACATCCTTTAAAGCCGAGAAAGACGAGAAGAAATAAGAGCAATGCCGCTAATACTGCAATCGCAATGCGGGTCGCTGTTTTCTTTTTGCTTTCATCTGACTTCTTCTTTGATTTACTGCTTGAGTAAATGTTTTTCATTTTGGTTTACCTCCTTTGTATTAAAAAATGCCTTGCGAAAACCGCAGGCACACTAAGGCGGAATCACCAAACGAAAGAGCTTGATTCCGTGTTTATTCATTTGTTACTCCTTTCCATCAGCTTAAAAGAGGCTGATAACTCTTTCGGCTACGCCCATTACCACTTCAATGCCGAGCATAAGGTAAAGACCGCCGACAGCAATAATTCCGTGAATCATTTTCTCACCTCCTTAACTATGGTCTCTATTATATAGAGCTGCATAATAATCATCTGCTTTCTCTGGAGCCTCAAAAAGAAGTGGAATTAAATAAGCACTCGAACATTTAACGTGTGCTTTATTGTCATCATAAACATCAAGTGCATATGCAACGTGATATTCATCAAGAGTTAAAAACTTCTCTTTTACATACGCTTGTTCATATTCATCACCCCTTATTTTGATTTTGGGGGATTTTGAACAAATCACTGAAACCATTGCATTAATGGCAACATCGAGTAGTTCCATTCCTTTTTGATTTCTTAACAAGTCGTATTCAAGGCGTTCTTCAATCAACTCTTTCCATCTTCTTCTCTCTTCCAGCATTTGCGAATAGCTTAATGATGAGGAATTAATAGAGTTAGTATTTAATTCGTTAGTATTTGATATATAAGTATTTAATTGTGTTGGACTTTCCTGTGCAGGAAAACCCAACATAGGAAAACCCAATGGAGGAAATTCCTGCATAGGCGTATCCGTCTTAGGTAATTCGTCATAAGGAACTTCATAAATTGTAAATTCAGCCTCTTTTAGCTGACCTTTTTCATTTCTTATCCTGCCGCCTCTGCGAAGATACTTACATTTTTCCAATTCATCAAGTTGAGTTTTTATACCGTCTTTGCCGTCTTTACAAATTCTCGCTAATCCTTCAACTGAGAAATCCCATTTGGGATGAAGCGAAAGCATAGTACACAGAAGTCCCCTTGCTTTGTTGGACAGATTTTGATTTTGCAAACAATGGTTTGCAATAGTAGTATAATTTCCGCTTTTTACAATTCTGACGAAGCCCATTTGCGATCCTCCTTATTGGAATCTTTTATCGTGCATTCCTATCTTTGCTTTTGTTGATTCGCTCTTTCTGTATCTTTTCAAGACCTACTTTTGCCCAATCAGAGAGCTTGTCCTTTTCAAGAGTACCGATAACATCCTGACGTTTGAACTGTGCGGATTCTCCGGTATAAAGATTTGTGCAGAAACAAGCAGTACCTCTTGAATTTTCGGATGAACCGAAACCACCCGTACAGAGATATATCTGATTAACAGACATTCTGTATTCGGGTTTGAATACATCTGCGTTAATTACCACAACTTTATCTTTGATTGACTGACTGTAATCAACGAGCTCGCAATCTTTGGCGGTAAGCGGTGTTTTATCAACGGAAATCTTTGCGTTTTCTTCCATAACTCTGTCGGCTTCTGCTGCAATTCTTTCTGCAAAAATCTTTGCAAGTTCGGCGAAATCATCACCGATGAGAACATCGTTGTATCTTTTGAAAAACCCGTTGTTTTCACAGTTTGCAACAAGATAATTCATATTGTCGGGTGCGTTTGGTTTTTCGCCGAGTATAATCTCGGTTTTACCTATTTCAAATGTTTGGGTTATTTCATAACCCTCAACAATTCGTTTTTCACTCAACATTTTCAACTCCTTACTTTTCAAATACTTTTATGCCCATTCGCATAATGAGGTGGGCATTCATAATCAATCTGAATACATCATCATCAATGATTTCGGGGTTTCCCAAATCGTTTTGGAAAATATATCTTTTCCCAGTGTAAATCTGCCTTGCTGCCATAAGCAAGTCATAGTTCTGAACTGATATTCCTTTCAAATGAGCTTTTGAAAAATCAATTCCGTCACGGTTAAAGCAATATGCAGTTCTTTCAATAAGGTCATCATTGACCGTCATCAGGTACATCGCAGCATAATAATGGCGAGTGTTTCTGCTAAGATGAAAACCGAGAAGGTAATCAAGCTCACTCATATTTCTGCGGTGTTTTTCAGAATTCCATAATGATGCAGGGAAAGTGCGAATCATATATTTAATGCGGTTCTGTATTTTGTCGTTCTCAAAAAATCCAAGAGCCGCTTCAACATTCTCCTTGTATCTTGTGTAACTGTGTTTCTTTCGGGTGATAAAAACTCCCAAAAGTTCATTATCTTCCTGAAAGTACCTGTTGTTAGTGTTAAGCATTACATCGAATTTCTCCTTTCAAATTGATTTTGGGTATAAAAAAAGACGAACCTTAATTTGCATTAAAAGTTCGTCTGATTTATCTGTTCTGATTCTGTTGTTTATGTTTTTGCCATGCATCGAGCAATCTGAAAATTGTCACTTCAATCTGCTCGTTTGTATATGACTTCGGAAAGTATTTATTCAGTTTCTCTGCATTAAGTACGACATTTCGTGTCGGTGGTTTCTTTTGTTCCATCATTATATCAAGCATCCTATCATCATTTAATTTTCCGAGTTTACTCAAATCACGCATTCGTTTTGCTTGTGAAAGTGACGGAGTAGCTTGTTCACTTTCTATCGTTTCAACGAGCAGAGCTTGTTCTTCGGGTTTAAGATATGATATTTCTACCGCCGGAGTAAGACCCATTTTTTGCTCATCAACCAATTTTTGAAGGGGCGGGGACAATTCGTTTAGTCGAATATATCGTTGGATTTGAGTTCTGCTTTCACCAGTTTCCTTTGCAATAGATGAAGCGCTGTTGTTAGTTTCTGCTAACTTCGGCCCAACTTGGGCTGAAGTTAAATCAGTTCGATGACCCTGCCTTTTTATCGCATCAAGCTTCATCTTATATGCTTTTGCTTTTTCGCTCGGCAAAATATTCTCTCGTTGTAAATTGCTGTCAACCATCATTATGATTGCAGTATCTCTGTCAACATCTCTGACAATTGCAGGAATGGTATCAATACCGGCAAGCTCACAAGCTCGCATTCGTCTGTGTCCGCTTATCATTTCATAACCTCCTTCATCAGTCTGCCGAACAATTACCGGCATAATAACTCCGTAGTCTCTTACACTCTGAACAGTATCTTTCATTGCATCATCATCACGGACTTCAAATGGGTGGTCTAGGAATGGACGAATTTCTGATACAGGTAAATATAGTATTTCTTCTTTTGTGCAATTTTTATATACCATTAAATCTCCTTTTGTTTCTTTGCTTAATAAAAATATATTTGGATTCTAAAACTTGTATAAAATTATTGTGTTTTTGCACAGGTATTATGTCGAGAATTTGTGCAAAATGTAGAAAGTAGAAAAAAATAAAAATTTTTGCGTAACATTTCACGATTTTTGTCATATATATATATAAGAACATAGAGGAAATGTGTCTATTATTCGCATTGAGAATTATTTTATCGTTTATTTTCTTTGTTGTAATAATATTCGACAAAATTTGTGCTAATATTACATATATAGTAAGGATTTGCAAAACATTTCATTCTTTTCTTTATTTTGACATTTTTCTTTCTTGAGTATGTGTTAAATTATTTTTAATATTTTTACTAGAAGGAAGTGTCTACGATGTTTAAAATGTTTGGAGGAAATATAATGTGCCAGAAATTACAAGAAATTAACGGTTTACACCCCAAAGACTTGCGCGAGAAATATTGTCAAGACTGTAATGTGCCGGGGTTTTATTGCGATTCGATTACAGAACTTTTAGATAGAATGGAAATAACATACAAACCAGCTAATCTAAAAAAATTAGAGCAAAGGTTACGCCTAAAAAATGACACAATATTAGGGCTTGCATATTCACAGGGTGACGATTTAAAAATATTATATTCTGATTCTCTTGATGAAAATGAAAAGAATTATGTTTTAGGTCATGAATTAGGACATTGCTGCTTACATTTGCCTATAACCACTGCGTTTCATGTTGAAATGAAGACGAAAAAAGACTACTATTTTTTGTTTAAAAATAATTTCATTTCCCTATTTAAATTTGTAAATAAAAAAGCTCAAAAAGAGTTTGCAGCAGACAAATTTGCTGCTGAGTTGCTTATACCAACGGATATGTTTTTATCTTTCATAAAAAGTGATAACAATATCACAACTAGACAAATTGCAGAACATTTTAAAGTTACAGAAGAACTTGCAAAAATAAAACTTGATTTATGCAAAAAAATTATATAATATTCTAGGAGATATATAATGTCGAACAATATCGTGAAAAGCAAATCTAAACGAGCAATAATACAATCCTTTCTGATTGAAGAAGATTTTGCAATTGATTTCGATCAACCAAACAAAGAAGATTTAATACCTCTTGTTTCTTTTATAAGAAAGTCAGCACAAGAAATCATGGAAATTCCACGTTTCTATAGAAATACAGGTATTATCACTTTTGCCTTAGGTTTGTTGGGTGTTTTGGCTGGTATTTTAGATTTTGGTTTTGGAATAACGAATCTTAATTGCTCACCTTACATAATGTGGAGTTTTTGTTGCGCATCATTATACTATACGAACAAAATAGCGTTAAAGGAATGGAAAAAGAAAAATGGCAAAGAAAAAGACGATCCTCGATCTAATTGACTCTATTTTTTTAAAGTTAAACCTTAACCCGTTAGCACCATATCAATCACTTAATTTATTACTTACTTTTTTGGGTGCAGCAATTATATTTATACTAAATGTTAAACATATCTTAGTGGTTTTCAATAATTTATTCATTAACATAGCGAATTTTGTAATTATCCTTGTTAAAGATAACCCTACACTTCTTGAAAAAGCAACTGATGGAGATTCACTTTCAAAAACGCTATGCATTTTGATTCTTTTTGCAGAAACAATAATATGCTTAATTTATTGTCATTTTGCTAAAGAGAAAGAATCTAGTAATTCATAATCAAATAAGTCCAATTTATTTAATTATGAATTTATTGTGAAATATAATTTTATGTTTACTCTTAAATAAGAAGAGGTAATAGCTTAACAATAAGCTACTACCTCTTTTCATTTACATTCTTTAAATAAATTAAGGATATGCGAACAAAATCACAAAAACACAATACTTTATAATACGATTTTTAATTTTTCACTTGAATATGTGTTTCATATAATGATATAATACAAGAAATCTAGTGGACCAAATAAGACATAAAATGACAAATAGTTATTTTTAACAACATTTTATTTTTATTTTAGTAGGGGCTATAACCTTACCGAATGGGAGAGCGTTCGGTTCGCATCCGAAAGGTCGAGGGTTCGAGCCCCTTTGAGTCCACCACAGCAGAGTTCGTGCCTTTTGGTACGGACTCTGTTTTTTGTTCAGACGAAATGACAAAATCCCGCAATACCTGTGTATTACGGGATTTTTCGTAAATCATTAAGCCGATGAAAACCTTATCTTTCTTGGGAATGCCGCCAGATACGCCCTTTATCCGTTATTTAAAAATGTCCGCCTCGGATGGCAACCGTGATATTGTCACCCTTGAGATAAACAAGTCCGAGAAGTTCTACCACTTTGTAAAGTGCTCTCTGAATCCACTTAAGCGGTGTTTCGTCATAATGCTTGCGTGTTTTTTCGATAGTGATGCTGTCAAGAAGCTCGCTGTTATCGCCTCTTTTGGTTTCAATCTTCATTGTGTCACCCTCAAACTCAAGGGTTGTATAGGTTGTGACATCGTTCTGATTGAAGCTGTATGCACTGTGGGGGAAATTGAGGTCAAATGCACCCTGGTCACAGATTGCGTTTGTGTTCAGATAAATGATACCGTTGGGATTCTTATATGTCTTACCGCTTTTTGCAAGTCCGACAATTGAGCTTTCAACCATAAAATGCGAACGGCCCTGAAGATGGCTGTGTCCCGTAAGAACAAGGTCAAGGTCATAGGTGTCGAAAATCGGAGCGAAAACAGCGTTGAGAAGAATTGTTGTTTCGGGGTCAAGAATGCTGTAGCCCGGTCCGAAAAGTGCCTGATGCATAACACCGATACGCCACTTTGCATCGGGATTCTTTTCAACTGCTTCCTTTGCCATTGCCATGTGGTCTGCGGCACTTGCCGATGTTGCGTCAAACATAAGATAAAGCACATCGCCGTATCTGAACCAGAAATCACGGTCAAGACCTTCAAAATATTTGCCAAAATATTCGTTGGGCATGCTTGTGTAATAGTTATACATCATACCCTTTTTATCATGATTGCCGATTGCAAGTGCCATGGGAATGCTTCTGACATTTTCAGGCATGAGAAGAGTCTGCCATTCGCCCGCACCCTTGCCGGTTGAAGTGTTGTCGCCGGGAGAAACAAGATAGCTGATATCGGGATTCTTTTCAAGTGCTTCGGCAAGAACATTGTTCCATGTGTAGCCGTCATCGGACTGCTTTGTTGCTTCATCGGTCTGACCGCCTATCTGGATATCGCCGATAACCATTGCCTTATGGCTTGTGAAGGATTTTGTTTTGTATTCACACTTCTCGCTCCACTTTCCGCCGATGTTCCACTGATAATAATAGGTTGTGTTTTCTTCAAGACCCGTAACCGTTACACGGCAGACAACCTGCTCTTCGTTTTCGGCTTCGGTGGTTTCACCGTTGAAGGTTTTGGCATCTGCCATGGCTTCACCCTTGCCGATTTTAACTTCGGGCTTTGCATCATCCTTGTCTGCGTGCCATACAAGACGGATTTCCGTCTGGTCCGAGCCTACGCAGAGCATGGGCAGAGTGTTTTCGTCCTTGAGGGAAGCATAAAGCTCATCCCATTCGGCCCTTGAAAGTTTCGGTGCATATGCCGCAAACGAAACAACGCTCAGCTGAAAAACAAGCAGAATGCTGAGCAGGATTGCAGTAATTTTTTTCATAATATTTCCTCCTTAGAGTGACTGCATTCTAACTAAATACGCCGCAAAGGTCGCAATAATTCACGCTTTTGGGCGAGTTCGGATTATACTCGCCACCCTGGAATAAACAAAGCCGACGGGTTTCCGCCGGCAAAATTGCATGGTTATTCCTCTATTCTGTGGCCGTCCTTGAATTTAACCTTGCCGAGGAAAGGTATTTTGATGAAGCCGTCGAATTCATCGCCGTCAAACTCAATATAAAAATCGATGTCCTTGCCGGGAAGCAGACTTGTCTGCACAACGGCGGTGATTGAATCCCCGTCTTCTTCTATGCTTTTGATATCAATATCGGGAGTCTGAATATCGGGCATATCAAGCTCAAAACCGTACTGTCCGTTATTATCAAAAACCTTTATTTTAACTTCACCCGAGAAGAACATTGTGTTAACCGTACAAGCCCATTTGCCTAAACCTATCATAAATAAATCTCCTTTCAGAATCGGATAGCAATGTTATTCTACCATATTATTTGGTAATAATCAACATATTTTTTTTGCTCCGGTTTTTTTAACTATTGACATTTGCCCGATTTTTTGGTTAAATGTAGAATGAAATAATATCATTGGAGGTAAAAAAATGAAAAAATTATTCTGCGTTGTTCTCAGCATGCTTATGATTATGCAGATGGGAATTATGTGCATAACCGCATCCGCCGCAAACGATTACACTATCGTTTCTCCCTATAAGGATGTTATCTGGGAGGGCGAACATGCATGGGGTGCATACAAAGGCTCTCTCCATTCACACACAACCTACAGCGATGCCGATGACACTCTTCCCGTCATGGTCAAGGAAGCTTATAAGCAGGATTACGATTTCCTTGCAATCTCTGACCACGGCATAACAGGCGTTGACTGGGATAAGGCTCCCGCATTCCAGCTTCTTTACACCTATCAGCTTCTCATCGACAACCCCTTTGAGCATCTCTCAACAGAGGAATACGAAGCTATCAAGAACGGTACATATAATGACAGAGGCAAAATCATGGTGCCCGTTCTCGGTGCAAACGAATTCAACAACCTTTCACTTTCAAAGAACCATGTTAACGGCTTCTTCCTTGATGCAGACAAAGGAAACGGCTTCATGGGTATGGAAAATGAATACGGCTTTGAACAGGCTATCAAGTATATCGACGAAAACAACGGTCTTTCACACATCAACCATCCCGGCGACTGGCTCAAATCAAACCAGAACTCCGATGTTGTCAATGACCCCGAAAGCATAAAGTTCTTCGGCGACCTTCTTCTTAAATATAAAAGCTGTCTCGGCATTGAAATCCTCAACGAGAGAAACGGCACAACAGGTTATGACAGAATTCTCTGGGATAACCTTCTTATGTACTGCCTTCCCTACGGCAAGAATGTTATCGGCTACAGCAACACCGACGCTCATCACACAGGTACCGTTGACACATCCTACAGCATCTTCATGATGAAGAATAACGATGTTGATAACATCAAAGAAACAATGCAGACAGGCGCATTCTTTGCAATCACAAGAAAGCTCCGTCCCAACAACACAATCGGCCCCAAGGCTGAAATAGATGTTGCAAACACCGAATTCCCCATCCCCATGTTCACATCTCTTACCGTTGACGGCCACAAGATCAACGCTTCCGTTAAGGAAACAAACAGAATTCAGTGGATTGCAGACGGTGAAATCATCAAGGAATACGATGTTGCCGACAACAAAAACGCAGACTTTGATTTCACTCTTGACCTCGACACCGTTAAAAATGCAGAAAACTTCACCTATGTAAGAGTTGAGCTTTTCGGTGAAGGCGGACTTTGCGCAAGCCAGGCATTTGTTATTGATGACGGCACTGCTCCCGAAAAGTTTGAGCCTGAAGAAAAGAGCTTCATTGATGAACTCATCAACTTCCTCAAGGGCACAAAGATCTACACAATCTACTGCGAAATCGTCGCTGCTCTTTAATTGAATTATCCTTTTCCCGTACACTTCGGTGTACGGGATTTTTTTATGTTTTCGGGAAATTTACAAGAGCATTTTCCAATGATTTGTCCATGTGGATGGATTATAATTGTCACGAAATATCGGAAAAGAGTGGAGATGTTTATGTCTGAGCGTGATTTTGAGAATCTGAACGGAATATACGATGAAATAAAAAATGCATTTGGAATCGAAATCACCCTGCAGTTTTATTCTATGTTCAAAGGACAACAGATAACATTTCCGATGTATCTTTTTGATAAAAAATACATTGCCGAGAAAATCCGTGAAGAATACGACGGAAGTAACGGCAAGGAATTAGCAAAAAAATATGGCTATTCCGAGCGTCATATCAGGGAAATAGCCAAAAAATAAAAAAGCGAGGTAACAAAAATGGGATTCTTTGATTTTCTTTCAGATGTTCTTTCCAAAACAATGGATTTTGCCGTCAAAGAAACGGAACGCATCCAAAAAGAACAGGACAGAGCAGAAGCAAAAATGGCAACGAAAACGGACAAACAGCTCTCGGATGTTTACAATGGCAACTCAACACGTGCCGAAAAGAAGGCTGCAGTTAATGAGTTTTCATCAAGAGTTGAAGCTGAAAAAGCTAAAATAAGCAGATACAAGAGTCAGCAGGATTTAAAAGACATGGCAAAAGACCAGTCCAGAACTTTATCCGAAAGAAAAGCTGCTTATGAAACCTACAAAGAGAACGAAGAAAAGAGGAAAAAATAATGGGAACAAACACCACCACTCTCGACCAGAACGGTTACGGACTCTGCGGCACCTGCAGAAAAAAGTTTTATATCGGTCAATTGGATTCCTGTGCTTACTGTGATAAATGGGTCTGCCCCGCACACAAGAAAAAGCACGGCGGTCTGACCGTCTGCCCCAAATGCTATCTGATTTTAAAAAGCAAAAAATAAGGAGAGTTATCATGGGTAACGATGTAAACTATATCAAAAACTGTCCCAAATGCAACGGAAGCGGTGAAATGGACTGTCCGAGTTGCGGAGGATCGGGATACGATTACATGGACGGCGGTCAGTGTGACCGATGCGACGGCACGGGAGATGTAACCTGCAGCCGTTGCGGCGGAAGCGGAGTTGTTTCGGCATAAAAAAATCGGCTTGAGAGGAAAAATCCTTCTCAAGCCTTTTTGTTTATCCGTAAATGTTATTATAAATAACCGCATAGTGTGTTACGGTTGCTGCAAAAACAAAAATGTGAAACACAATGTGTAATGCGGGACGTTTTATTCCGAGATAACAGAAAACTGCTCCGACAACATAAACAATACAGCCTGCAAGCAAACCGAGAAATGCTCCGACATCGATTTCACCGAGCAACGGCACGGCACATCCGAGCATCGCAACGCAGGAAATTATATAAACTGCCATTGTCACTGCTTTCAGTTTCTCAAAAAAGAAAACTTTTGAGACTACTCCGAATACGGCACAAAACCATGCAATGGCGAACACCGCAATGCCGTGGGCAACGCTGACTTCATGCAAGGTTATCAGCGCACACGGAGTAGAAGTGCCTGCAATAAGAATCGGAATTGCGGAATGGTCAGCAAGCCTTGCTCTGCGTTTTGTTTCGCCCATCGGCAAGCCGTGATATACCGACGAAACGGTATAAACCGCAAGCATCGACAATCCGTATATCAGTCCCGACACAAATTTTCTCGTATTATCCGCTTGTGCAAGAAGAAACACCGTTGCGAAAACGGAAAACACCGCACCGACGGCATGGGTTATGCAATTCCATCTGTCAACAGCCTTTGAATATTCAATAAGCTTTACATCCTTCGCAACCAAAGAATCACCTCTCGCCGTCAGGTTTTTCATCCATAAAATCAAGCACTCTTTCAATGAGCCCCAATCGGCTCTCGCCTTTGAGCAGACGCACCGCAATATGGGGCTTTCCGTTGCCTGCACTGACAACAAATCTGCCCTTGAAATGAGACGAACACATCGCAATTTTCTCCATGTCGAGCAGATTTATCCTGAAAATAATTCTGTCGCTCTGCATGGTGATTTCATAGATATCATGCCTTGCCGCCTTGCCTCTGAGCAGGGCGATTTTTATAAGTCCCTCAACGCTTTCGGGCGGATCTCCGAAGCGGTCGCAAAGCTCATCGATAACATCCGAAGCATCCTCGTTTGTTTTTATATCGGCAATGCGGCGGTAAATCTGAAGCCTCTGGGGTACGCTTTCAATGTAGCCGTCGGGGATGTGTGCATCAATCGGCAGATCGATAACGCAGTCTTTTTCGGGCACATCGGATTTTTCGCCCTTCTCCTCGCTGATTGCCTGCTCAAGAAGCTTGACATACATCTCATAACCGACGGATTCCATGTGCCCGTGCTGATTTGCACCGAGAACACTGCCCGCACCTCTCAGCTCAAGGTCACGCATGGCAATATGGAATCCCGAACCGAATTCGGTGAATTCTCTTATGGAATCAAGTCGCCGTGTTGCGATTTCGCTGAGCTGTTTTCCGCGTGTGAACGTAAAATACGCACTCGCACGGCGTGAAGAACGGCCCACACGTCCTCTTATCTGATGAAGCTGTGCAAGACCCATTCTGTCGGCGTTTTCTATAATCAGCGTATTTGCATTGGGTACGTCAACGCCCGTTTCGATAATCGTTGTGCAGACAAGAATATCGATTTCACCCTCAAGAAGCTTTCGCCATACTTCGCTCAGCTCGTCCTCGGTCATTTTTCCGTGGCCGATTCCGATATTCGCATCGGGGAGCATCGCCCTGATTTCGGCGGCTTTTTTCTCAATATCCTCAACCCGGTTATAGAGATAATAGACCTGACCGCCCCTGCGAAGCTCCTGCTCCATTGCCTGAACAAGAACGGGCATATTGTGCTCGATAACATAGGTCTGAACCGGCTGTCTGTCCTGCGGAGCTTCTTCGAGCACCGACATATCGCGGATTCCCGTCATCGCCATATTCAGAGTTCTGGGAATGGGGGTTGCGGTGAGGGTCAGAACATCGACGGCAGGGAAAAGGCTTTTCAGCTTTTCTTTCTGAGCAACGCCGAAACGCTGCTCCTCGTCAACTATGATAAGTCCGAGGTCACGGAACTGAACATCCTTTGATATAAGACGGTGTGTGCCCACAACGATGTCAACCGAGCCGCGGCGGAGACCGTCAAGGGTTTTTGAAATTTCTTTTCTTGTGCAGAATCTTGAAAGCATTCCTGCCTCGATGGGGAAGCCCTCGAAACGTCTCAATATGGTCTGATAGTGCTGAAGTGCAAGGATTGTTGTGGGAACAAGGATTGCACACTGCTTTCCGTCTGCAACGCACTTGAACACCGCACGCAGAGCAACCTCGGTTTTGCCGAAGCCTACGTCACCGCAGAGAAGTCTGTCCATGGGATAGGGTTTTTCCATATCCTTTTTGATTTCGTGAATACAGCGGAGCTGGTCATCTGTTTCAACAAACTCAAATCTGCGTTCAAAATCGTTCTGCATATCGATATCGGGTGAGAATGAATGACCCTTTATCTTTATTCGTTTTGAATAAAGGTCGATAAGCTCCTTCGCCATATCCTTGACGGCACTCTTGACCCTTGAACGGGTTTTCTGCCAGTCTTTTCCGCCGAGCTTGCTCAGCTTCAACGGCTTATCGTCGCTCTTTGGTCCGATGTATTTCGAAACCTGATCAAGCTGGGTTACGGGCACATAAAGATTATCGCCCTTGTCATACTGAATTTTGATGTAATCCTTGGTATTTCCCGATGCTTCAAGGGTCTGGATTCCCTCAAAGATACCGATACCGTGGGTTGCATGAACAACATATTCTCCTCTGTGGAGTTCATCGAGATTATTGAAGGCATTCTTGCCTCTTTTGGTTGATACAACTCTGTTTTTCTTGCCTGCAGGTCTTGCACGGTAAGTCAGAAGAGTGAATTTTGACGCAGGATATTCAAAGCCTGCGGAAAGACTGCCCGGAAGCACGCAGACCGTTCTCTGCGGAAACTCGGCAGGCGGTACGGGGCAGAAAAGAGCAGAGATATCCTCATTTTCAAGGTCATCGGCAAGAGTTTTTGCCGCCTTGTCCGTACCTGCAAGCACGGCAACAGTCCATCCCTTGCGTTCACGGATTGCATCAAGGTCGTCAACGAGTGCGGTAAGCGTGCCGTTCCACGGACTTATCTGCTTTGCGCTGAATGTGATAAGTTCCTTTACGGGAGTATCAAAGCTTCCGCGGGGAAGGTTGTCGAGATAAACCGCACCCATTTTCTCGTATTTCACAAAGAGTTCGGGAAGCTGAATTATATAGCGGTCAAGACCCTTGCAGAGCGTACCGTCCTGAAAGAGTCCTTTTATTGTTTCGTTTGTAAGCTGGCACGATGCGCTGAATTTGTCCTTGACATTGAAGCTTTCGCAGACAAAAATCATTGCGTTCCGTGCATAATCGAAAATGCTTGCACTGTCGGGATAAATCAGGGGTAAATACTTATCGGCCGAGGAAAGCCTTACCCCATCCCTCAGCCTGCCGATGTCATCGTTGATGTTTTTAAGAGCATCGCCCTTTAACCTGTTTTCGGAAACGTGCCTTTCAAGAAGTGCAAGAAGCATTTCGTCGGTGCAGAGAATTTCCCTTGCGGGAGTTATGCGGATTTCATCCGCCATATCCGTTCTTCTCTGCGTTTCAAGATCGAAGAATGAAATGCTGTCAACGGTATCTCCCCAGAATTCAACCCGGCACGGATTCTGCGAATCGGGAGGGAAAAAGTCGAGAATTCCGCCCCTCAGTGCAAACTGACCCGGTCCGTCAACCTGCTCGCTTCTGGTATATCCGCAGCGGATAAGCCTCGTTATAAGCTCCCCGCTGTCATAATCCTCGCCCGACTCAACGGAAAAGCTGTTGTTCATCAGCATTGCGGGAGGTACTGTCAGCTGGGTTGCCGCCTCAGCGGAAAGAACAACGGCATCATAGTCGCCCGAAAGCATTTTGTCGAGCACCCTGAGCCGTGCATGCTCATATTCTCTTGAAACGGTTTCGAGAGTACGGAACGAAAAATCTCTTGCAGGATAAAGCAAAGCCTTGATTCCGAAGCCTTCCATGTCCTGACGCAGCCTCGTTGCCTGAGCTTCGTCGGGAGTTATGACAAGAGCTTTCCGCATAAGGCACATACACATCGATGCGATAACGTGAGCCTTATGGATATGCGAAAGCCCCGTTACGCCCGCAGGCAAACGGTTTTTTCGGATAACGTTGGCAAGCGCCAGAAATTCGGTTGTGTTTTTTGCAATTTCGGTGTAGCAGTTCATATCTGTTTTTTCCTTGGAAAAGATTGTAATTTGTTTGTTTTGATGATATAATCCCGTTGAGGTGAATTCTATGTTCAGTAAAATATTATCGCTGTTTTTTATTGTTTATATAACAATTTCCTCTGCACTGGGTCTGCCCATAAGAGGCTATGACTCGAAACAGCTTTTTAATGACCCCGATTTTTCAAAGGGTTTTTCCGTTGTTTCGCAGCAGACCGAAAACGGAAACGGTGTTAAGCTCGGCAATTTCACTTACGGCTCCTCCGATGAAATTCCTTGCTGGTCAATTGCCCAGTGGAACAGCGGAAAATGTTTGTGGGCAGACAGAGCCGAAAGCGACCCTTATACCATAACCGACGGTGTTTCAAAAATGGTTAAGTACAATCCTGACGACAAATCAGTTTCTATGCGGCTGAATGCTGCAAATATTTATAACGGTCAACCCGCAGGCGATGAAAATTGGCCTCATCTGCTGCTTGAACAGTCGCCCATTATTGATTATAACGCACTTTCCGATTCCGAAAAAAGCTTTTATAACTGCTCTGCAGACAGAGCGGTTCTCTCGCTTGATATCCGACTTTCGGATTTCGTTGACACCGTCAACAATGAGGGCATCAATGCGGCACAGTATCTTGCCTATTTCTATCTTTGCGGTACAGACCATCAGAAATTCATATGGTTCGGAGTAAATCTCTTTGATAACAGAGGGTATCAGGACACTTACTGGTCGCTTGACAAAGCAAGCAACCAAATGATTTACTGCCTTTCAACCGAAGACACCTACGGCTTTGAGGGCAGGTCGCTTTTCAGAAACGGTAAACCTTATGTTTCCGACGAATGGGTGCATATTGAGGTCGACCTCACACCCCATATCGAAAAAGCTCTGAAAGAAGCAACCGCCTCAAACACCTTCGGCACCGCAGTTTCAAAAGAAGATTTTTATATCGGCGGAACAAACATCGGCTTTGAAATCCACGGAAACTACGACTGCACCGTTGATATCAAGGATTTCAGATTGACTTCATACAACAAAACATTCTGATAAGAGGACAGCTTCGGCTGTCCTTTTATATTTTTACGCCTTTTGATATCAAATCTTTCTTAAGAATTTCAAGGTCGCCGTGGTAATAGCAATGACCGTCCATACCCGTTGCCCTTGCACCGTCGATGTTTTTCTGCACATCGTCAATGAAAAAGCATTCCTCGGGCTTCAAATCAAATTCCTTATAGAGTGCCTCATATATTTCTTTTTCGGGTTTAAGGAGCTTATAGTCTGCAGAAATCAGAACTCCGTCAAACAGCGAAAGTGCGGGAATGCCCTCTCTGCGGATATGAAAATCCGCCGATGCGTTTGAAAGAAGATAAATTCCGTAGCCGTTTTCTCTGAGCAACTTAACAAAATCATACATCTGCTCAAAAACGGGCATATACGGATAAAAATTATCAACCATTTCGCAGACCTTTTCATAAACGGCTTCGGGGATGGCATCCTTCTTTATTTTCATTATTTCCTCGGGAGCGATTATGCCCCTGTCTTTATCCGCCCAGAGCTGATTTCTGAAAATCTCCCTGAGCAGGATATCGGCGGTTTCTCTGTCAAATATTCCGTAGAGTGCCTTTTCGGGATTATAGTCAATCAGCACTCCGCCCATATCAAAGATTATGTTTTTTATCATTATTCTCTCTCCTGTCCGTTCTTTTAAATAATACCACCGAAAAACCGTGTCCGTCAAGAAAAAGCCGTCATTTCATACACATTTTCTTTTTTGTTGTAATATTAATATATTTTTAATAAACATTATTGAAATTATATTAATATTATGTTAATATTTACCTATATATCTGACAAGGAGAGTGTTTCGCAAATGAAAAACACAATCAAAAGAATTGTTTCTGTTGTTCTGTGTGCGGCAATTCTTGTTTCCTGCGGTGCTGCAGGTGCATATGCCTCAACAGACCTCAAAACAGACTGCGGCGGCAACTGTGACCGTTCGCCTGTTATTATCCTTCCCGGCATCAACCATTCACCCACATATCTTTACAATGAAGATAACACACCCTATCTCGATGCTGACGGCAACCATGTCGGCGGCACCCTCCTCATTCTCGAGCTCAGCAAGCTCTGGGGCACTCTTCCCGGTCTTGTTATAAGCCTTCTTGCCACAATCGGACTTCAGCACAGCGTCGGTCTTGAGCAGGCTGCATACAAGGCTGCTTCCGCCGCTTTCTGGGTTCAGGAATGCGACAACAACGGCAACCACATCAACAACCTTCAGACTCAGAGATGGAACCACCCCATTTCCGAAATGACTCCGGACGATAAAGACTGGCTCTACAGAATGATTCCTCTCCAGGCGGTTGAAAAAGAAATCGGCGGCGACCACATATATCTTTTCACCTTCAACCTTGTAGGCGACCCCATGAAGAGTGCTGAGGAGCTTGACGCTTACATCGAAATGGTCAAAAAGCAGACCGGCCACGATAAGGTTACTCTTCTTCCCGTTTCTCTCGGCGGCACAATCCTTACCGCATATCTTGATAAGTACGGCCATGAAAAGATTGATGAAATCGTTAACGCGGTTGCCTGCCTTGACGGCACCGACATCGTTGCTGATATGCTTGACAGAAAATGGAACCTTGCAGACGATTATCTCTACCATGAGTTCATTCCCCCTATCCTCGGTGACGATGCAGCTCTCGGCTATCTCATCAACTGCGTTCTTCATATTCTTCCCCGTTCGGGTGTTGACGCAATCCTCACCGGTGCAGTAAGTGCCGTTCTCGACAAGATGATGATTAACTGTCCTCAGATATGGGCAATGATTCCCTCTTACAGATACGATGCACTTGCCGAAAGATATCTCAACGACCCCGCAAAGGCAGAGCTCAGAATAAAGACAGACCTTTTCCAGACCGCAAGACTCAACCTCAAGAAGAATATTCTTGCTGCTGTTGAAGACGGCGTTAAGGTTAACACAATCGCAGGTGCAAACCTTTCGTTCGGCGAGCAGGATTACACCTTCTTCGGCATCGTTGATTCTGCTCATAAATATAACTCCGACGGTATCATCAACCTTGCTTCAACCACTCTCGGTGCAACGGGTGCACCTGCAGGCAAAACTCTTGACGATATCGGCTACGAAAAGAATACTTACTGCACAAATCCCGACCATAACCACATTTCACCCGATAACAAGGTTGATGTTTCAACCTCAATCCTTCCCGAAAACACATGGATTTTCCTTGACCAGCATCACGAAGTCGGCAACAATGACGTTGTTCTCAATCTTGTTAAGGCAATTCTCACAGGCGAAGTAACAAGCGTCAATGACGACCCCGAAACATATCCCCAGTTCAACGGCAGCTGCAACACCAAATATATCCGCCGCTGGAGACTTCCCGAAGCAAAAGACCTTCTTGAAGCTGCAGATAAGGGCGAAGTTACTCTTGCAGAGGGTGACAGAGAAGAGCTTGTTGCCGCAATTGCACAGGGCGAAGCTGTAATCAGCGCAACAATCGCCGATGCAGAAGCAACTCAGGCTGCAGAGGACAGACTCAATGCAATTCTCTTCAAATATACAGAATTCACAGGCTTTACATACGACGAAGAGCCTACAGCAACAGACATCTTCTTTGAAGAAGCTCTTGAAGGTGCAAGCAAGGGTCTTGTTGACTGGCTCGGCGGCGGAAGCCTCGTAGACTGGATTCTTTCACCCGCACGCAAGCTTATCAACAGCGTTTTCGGTTAATAAATGATTACAGGGGCGAACGGACCGATTTCCGTTCACCTTTATATAAGGAGAATTTATAATGAAAAAAATAGTATCGGTTTTCCTTTGCATTGCAATGGTATTCTCAATGTTTGCAGTGAGCACATCGGCATTTACCGCAGGCGGCGAATGTAATAACGGCGACTGTGAATATTATCCCACAATCATCATTCCCGGTCTCGGTCAGTCAAATGTATGGCTTGTTGATGATAACGGCGAATTCGTTCTTGACGACGAGGGCAACAAAACAGGCGTATTCCCCGGTATTGTTGACCTTGGCTCAATCATCAAAACAGCTATCGCTCCCCTCCTTCTCTCGGTTGTTACCCAGAGTGACAAGGGCTTCTCCGATGCAGTTGCCGAAATCATAGACTCCATTTTCGGCATCAACAAGTGCGACGAATACGGCCGGACATCAAAAAATGTTGTAACCGAAAAATATCCGTATTCTCTTGCTGACTGCACAGAGGAAGAAAAAGTATCACCCTATCATCATGTTCCCCTCAATCTTCATGAAAGCTGCTTCCCCGAAGACCATCTCTATTATTTCTCATATAACTCATTCGGCAACCATATCGACATAACCAAGGAGCTTTATGACTATATCCACATGGTTATGGAGCAGACGGGTCACGATAAGGTTATCATCTCCCCCATCAGCCAGGGCGGAACAATTTCAAATGCTCTTTTTGAATATCATCCCGATATCATGGACTGCATCGCAAAGGTTCTTTACATCGTTCCCTGCCTTGACGGCACAACACTCATCGGCGACGTTTTCACAGGCAAAATCAGACTTACCGATCCCGATGCTCTTTACAACGGTCTCCTTTCAACCTTCTTTGATGTTGAAACCGCATCAATGATTGAAACTCTTGTCAGAATTCTTCCCGACGAAGTTCTTATCGCAGGACTTGAGAAGGGTGTTGAGGTGCTCGTCAGAGATGTTATGACAATGAGCACAAGTATGTGGGCGATGTGTGACTCCGCAAGCTATCCCGAAGCTGCAGAAAAATATCTTAAAGACAGACCCGAACTCAAAAAGCAGACCGATAAATATTATCAGGCTCAGCTAAATTCCAAAAAGAATATCCAGAAGCTTGTTGACAAGGGCGTTGAGGTTCTCACCGTTGCCGAATACGATATTCAGATGTACGGCATCGGATATTCATTCACCGATGAAAATGCAGACGGCATGATTCCTCTTGCATCAACATCAATGGGTACATATGCCGCAAACGTAGGCGAAACTCTTCCCGAGGACTACAAGCAGGCTAACACAAGCAAGAACTGCTCAGACCCCACTCACAACCACATTTCGCATGACAGAGTTGTTGACGCATCAACAGGTCTTCTTCCCGACACAACCTTCTATTTCGAAGGTCAGAAGCATGAGCAGACCGCATTGAACAACACGGTTCTCACTCTCGCTCTCAGAATCATCGAAAACAAGATAACCGATGTTTATTCAGACCCCGCATATCCTCAGTTCATCCAGTGTCCTCCCTATCCCGCACAGGAAGACGGTTTCTTCACAAACCTCAGCGACTTCCTTTATGAATACACCGGCTCAAACGGCTTCTTCGAGCTTCCCGGTCTTGCTTTAAAGAGCATATTTGAAGATATTAAAAATCTTTTCAAATAAAAAAACACAGTAAAGGATGAAAGTAATTATGAAAAAATTTATTTCCGTTCTCCTTGCCGTCTCAATCATCATGTCGGGCGCTGCTCTTTTTGCATCCGCTTCCGAAGTTAAAACATCATGCGGCGGCAATTGCGACACCTGCCCCTCAATCGTTGTTCCCGGTATCGGTCAGTCCAATGTCTGGGCACTCGACGAAGACGGCAATTATCTCCTCGATGACGACGGCGAAAAAATCATGGCTTTCCCCGCAATTTTCGACGTTGCATCAATCGTTAAAAAGGTTCTCGTTCCCGCACTCCTTACCCTCATCACACAGCATGATATCGGTCTTTCCGACGCTCTCTGCGACGTTGTCCGTGATGCATTCGCAGTAAATATGTGCGACGATAACGGCAAGAACACAGGCAACTTTGAGGTTGAAAGATATCCCTATTCCGTTGCCGAATGCAGTGAATACGAAAAGAGCCAGATTTACGGCAACATTCCCCTTCAGGATTTTGCAAAATCCGCAGGTGAAGACCACCTTTACTACTACGCTTACAACTCATTCACCAACATCGGCGAAACCATTGACGGTCTTTATGATTTCATCAACATGGTTATCGAAGAAACAGGTCATGACAAGGTAAACATCGTTCCCATCAGCATGGGCGGTTCTGTTGCAAACGGTCTTCTTGACTATTATCCCGATGTTATGGATAAGCTCAACAAGGTTGTTTACATCGTTCCCGCACTCAACGGCTCAACAATCGTCGGCGACCTTTACAACAAGAAGCTTGCATTCCTTAACAAGGACTTCCTCTATAACGGCTTCCTTGAAACACTTATGGACGAAGAAGATGCAAGAATGATTGAGGTTATCGCAAGAATTCTTCCCGATGAAGTTCTTCTCGGCGTGCTCAACAACGTTGCGGACTGCCTTATCGAAGAGGTTGCGGCTAACATCACAAGCCTTTGGGGACTCTGCCCCAAGGAGGACTATCCCTCAGCTTCGGCAAGACTTCTCGTTAGCAAACCCGAGCTTAAAAAGCAGACTGACAGATACTATCAGGCTCAGAAGAACTCGCTTCCCAACATCCAGAAGTTGGTTGATAAGGGTGTTGAGGTTTTCAACATCGTTGACTACGATGCACCCCTTTATCAGATAGGTACATCATGGAATGATGACAACGCTGACGGCGTTATCCATCTTTCATCAACCGCAATGGGCGTTCATTCAGCTATCGTAGGCGAAACTCTCGGCGACGGCTATAAGCAGGCTAACACAAGCAAAAACTGCTCAGACCCCACTCACAACCACATCTCTCCCGACAATGTTGTTGACGCATCAACAGGTCTCCTCCCCGATACAACCTTCTATTTCGACGGTCAGAATCATGAGCAGACCGCAAGAAACGATGTTATCATCAAGCTCGCAACAGAGCTCCTTGCAACCGACAACATCAAGAACGTTTATTCATCCGAAGCATTCCCCCAGTTCAATGCAAAGAGAGACCCCAGAGGTCTTAAGAATACTCTTATCCCCACCGCAAAGGCAGTTGACACCTCAAAGCTCAGCGCAGAAGATGCAAAAGAGCTTGCAGAGGCTACCGCAGAAGCAGAAGCATTTGTAAACAGCACTGTCAGCTATCAGGGTCAGCAGCAGGAAGTCGAAGCAAGACTTAAGGCTATCCTTGTAAAGGTCGGCGCAAGAGACCCCGAAACCGAAGAAGAAACAGGAAAGTTCACCGAAATGAGTCTCTGGCTTTACGATAAGTACGGCACAGCAGGTTATTCCGAAATGCTTCCCATCACCTTCAATCTCATCTTCGGCGGAATCACAAACGCATTCAATGAATTGTTCAATTAAACAGTCAAAAGGCTGTCTCTTCGCGAGACAGCCTTTCAGCTTGTCGAAAAACTTGTTTTTCGGCAAGGTGCGGCTGTTGAGAAAGGAAGCTGAATGGCGTTTTCTTCGACCGATGGCGTACAAAGGTACGTCGATGGGAGAAAAAACGTCAAATAAACGAAACAAGTTGATTTT
>JAZQLN010000015.1:0-82040 GCA_045542715.1 Acutalibacteraceae bacterium | reverse complement strand
CGTATGATTTGCCATTTTCATCCTTTATTATGAATTCTCCGCCCGAAACAATACTGTTATCCTTGCCGAGATCCTTGACCACAAGCTGAACCTTGCTCATATCCGAACCGTTTTTGAAGCAGTCCTCGTCAAAGGTTGCGGATATGTCGGGGGTAGCATTGGCAATAACCTTTCCGAAGGATGCTGATAATTCAAGGTTTTCATCAGGCATCACGCTAATGTCAATCACTGTGCCGTTTTCGTCAACCCAGCCGAGGAAGTCAACGCCGTCTTTCACGGGAGTTTCGGGAAGCTTCACAGCCTCACCGGGAAAATAGACCGCCGCTGTTTTCTCACCCTGATTATCAAAAAGAACATACTTTGCACCTGCAGGGATTCTTTCGGAATATGTATAATCACAATTTGTACAGCTGTATGTTATTGTACCTTCCACATTATCGGATGCAGGAGAAACCGCAAATGTTGTTTCGTGAGGGAGTTTGGGAGTTGGTCGAGTTGCAAACTCATCATTATCACCACAAGTCTTACAATTAATTCCCTCAATGCCATATTCCGAACAGGTGGGAGCCTGATATTCAGTCCACACAAGTTCATCATAAACATTCAAGACAAAGTTTGCAGGAAGTTCGTCGTAATAAAATCCGCAATCACATGAAATATCAAGCCATCCGCTCATACAGCAAAGCGGTTCATCGGTAACCGTTATGTTATATTCATGAATATGGTCACCGTCTTTGTGATTACCGTGAACCGTGATATTGCCTATACGGGGTTGCTGATATTGGTTTTCCACTACATAATGATGGGCTACCATAGCGTCCCATTCTTCCTCTGTTCCGCGGTAATAAACATCAAAAATGCTTCTGTCAGAACCCATATAATCATCCATGACATTTGTTTCGGTGAAATTGTATTCACCTATGATTTTTACGGATGTAGGAACAACAACGCTCAATGTGTTATGGATGTTCTGAAATGCTTCCGTATCAATCTCTATTACTGTATCAGGAATTTCATATACTTTTCTCTCTGCCTTTGAAGGATATTTATAGAGAACGGTTTTATCTTTGTTGAACAAAACACCGTCTTCGCTTGAATAATATTTGTTGTCTTCGGCAACATTTATTTCTTCGAGACTATAACAATAGCCAAACGGATTAGTAATATACTGTTGAGATATATAAATATCGCTTACAGTCGAAGGAATGTTTATTGCTTCAAGTCTGTCACAGCCTGTAAAAGCCGATTCACCGATATATAACAGACCCTCGGATAAATTCACCTTTTCAAGTCTTTCACAACGACTGAACGCATTCCATTCGATGACCTTAACGCTTGAGGGAATTGTAATCTTGCTAAGTCCGCTTCTTGAAAACGCATTTGAGCCTATGCGTGTTACTGTATCGGGGATTTCAATTTTATCCAGGCTTTTGCAATCCGAAAAAGTTCCGTTACCAATTTCTTTTGTTCCGTAAGGAATAACAGCACCTCTGAGGCTGCGGCACTCATCGAAAGCACCTGCCTCGATTGTCTTCAACCCCTTGGGAAAATTAATCTCCTCAAGATTTGTGCAATATGCAAAAGCTTGTTCACCGATAACAGATAATGTATCGGGTAAGGTTACTTCTGTAAGAGAGCGACATTCATAAAAAGTTCCTTCCTCAATTTTTGTAATCTTTTCGGGAATGTTTATTTTTTCAAGATCCCAACAAGAAGCAAAAGCAAACGTACCAATCGATTTCAAGCCATCATTCAACTTAACTTCTCTGATGTAATTATTGTAAATAAATGCTCCTTCTTCTATTTTTTCTACAGAATCGGGAACCTCATAGTAATTTCTCTTGTTTCCGCTCGGATACTGAACAAGAGTTTTTCCGTCTTTTGTATAAAGAACGCCGTATTTATCCGCATAATAATTCTTATTTTCGGAATCAACCGTAATATACTCCATTGAAGTGCAGCCGGCAAAAGCTCCCGCACCGATTTTTTCTACGGATGCAGGAACGACAAGCTTTTCCAATGAATAGCACTGTAAGAACGCACTGTAACCGATTGTTGTTACCGTTTCGGGAATATTTATTTTTTCAAGGGTCAGACAAGCAGCAAATGCACATTGATCGATTTTTGTCACGCCGTCAGGAATTACAATTTCTTTTACACCCGAATTATTGAATGCGTGTTGAGCAATAAGAATTGTATCTTCTTTGATAACAACCTTTTCAGGTGCAACACCTTCAAAAACATCAACAAGGTATCCGTCGATGTAAAGAACACCGTTGTCACGGTATTCTTCGCCATAAATTTTTGTATCTACGAAATTGGAACTGCTGAATTCGGTTATAGTGTCAGGCAATTCAACACTTTCAAGATTCTCGCAATATCCTATTGCGCCCCACTCTAAGGTTGTTACACCTTCGGAAATAACAAGACTCTTTAAATTTGAACAATAGTCGATTGAATCGGAGCAAATCGTTTTTACACCTGCAGGAACGCTGTAGGAAGTCATCTCACTCAAGCAAGGATATTCAATAAGCTTTGTTTTATCCTTATCAAAAAGTACACCGTATTCGTCTGTTGAGAAAAACTTGTTATTCGAGTCAACGGTTATTCTTTTGGTATCTGTCAGATATTCAAATTCTTCAACTGTTTCGGGAATAATAATTTCCTCTATAACCGTATCCGTAAAATGATAAAGCGATTCAATAGCAGTAACAGGATATCCTCCAAGCGTATCGGGAATATCAATTACCGGTGTAAGCATTGTTTCATCAATACCGTCAACAGTTGCTTTGCCATTTTTTACCAAATAATAAAACATTCCTTCTTTACCCGACAGAAAAACGTCTTCCGCCGCTTTGGCTTTGAATGTGCCGATTCCGACTGCACCGATGCCGAAAATGACGGCTGCGGCAAGGATAACCGATAAAATCTTTGTAAATGCTTTTTTCATTTTGATAACCTCCTGAAAATTTCTTTTTTGCCTTTACACCTGTAAGACGATGTTAATCGCGGCTTGGTCTAAAGAAATTCCGGTTTTTTATAATTCCGCTCTGAATCCGTAGGTCTCGCCGGATTCCGCAGTAACGCCGACAGAATGTGATTCGCCCATTTCTGTATATATTCCGTAAGGACTGTAACCCGCATCGTTAGCCATATTGTCGAGGAACTCTCCCGAAATCGACTCTCCCGCTTCAATGGTTGTTGTGATTGTGTCAACAACATTGTCATCCATATCGTAAACTTTCAAAACAACCGTTGCGGGAGCTGCTTTGGTGGTTGTTGTGGTAGTTGTTGTGGTCTTTGTTGTTCTTTCCTCTGTTTCAGGTTCGGTTGCGGTGGTTCTCTTTGTTGTTTCGGGCTCGGTGGTTGTGGTAGTGGTTCTTTGTCTTCGGGTTGTTGTTTCTTCAACTGTTGTTGTAGGTGCCGCTGTTGTGGCTGTTGTTGCCGAAGTATAAAGCGAATAATCACGCCTTGTTGTCGTTTTTCTTGTTGTTTTCGGTTTTGTTGCAGCAGCGGTTGTTGCAGGCACTGACGTAGTTGCCGTGGGTTCGGTTTTGGCGGTTGTTGATACGGTTGCTTTTACGGTGGTGCTTTCCGTTGTTTTTTCCGTTGTTCTTTCGGTGGTTGTTCTTTTCGTTGTTGATACGGTTGTTTCCGGCTCGGTTGTTGTTTCCGTTGTGCTTTCAATTATCGCCATTACGGCTGTTGTCAGAACCGTTGTGGGAAGAGTTGTTATCTCTTCGGTATACGCGGTTGTTGAAGTTGTTGTTTCCTCCTCAACGGAATTGTTGACAACCGTTGCAACCCCCGCTGCGGATGCGGTTACGATTCCCGTTATTGCAACGCCCGCAACAACCTTCTGAGCTACTGTAAGTGCCGCAACCTTGGCTGCAACTCCCGTGCCTGCCGATGCTGCCGCAGACGCCGCAGCTGTGCCTCCCGTTGCAGTTGCGGCTGCCGCTGTTGTTGCCGCTGTTGCCGAGCTTGCCGCCGTAATTTTGGCAAACACGCTTGCAGATGCCGCACTTCCCGTAAATGTTTTTGAAACGGCATCCGCCATTCCCGAAAGTGCCCAGATAATAACACCGATGGGTGCCGCACTGTAAACACAGGTAATACCTCTCTTTTCAAACTTTGCTTTGAGGTCTTTACGGGCGGTAAACAATCTGTTTTTTACCGTACTGACAGGAACTTCCAGGGCTTCGGCAATTTCATTAACGCTCATCTCCTCAAAGTACATCATCAGCACGCAAGCACGTTTTTCTTCGGTAAGCTCACCGATAACCTCCATTACCGCTTTCTGAAGCTCCGCCTGATTAAGGTTATCTTCGGGGCTGAACGACGTGTCCTCATCGGGAATAACCTCAAAGGCTTCGTCTTCACCGCCTTCAAAAAGAGTCGGTTTTTTCTTTTTGAGCGAATCCTTGCTTTTGTTTGCAACTATATGATGAAACCAGCTTACAAAGCTTTCGGGCTTTTCAAGAGAATTTATCTTTGCGATTGCATTAACATAGCTTTCCTGCAAAACATCCTCTGCATCCTGTTCATTTTTGGTTATCTGGAGCGCAACGAAATAAGCCCTTGAGCTTGTGAGCTTATAAAGCTCGTCAAAGGCTTTGTTATTTCCGTTCTGCATCTCTGTGACAAGTTGAGCTATTCTTTCGGTTCCTGCTTCCATATCTGTTCCCCATTACCTTTTATTAAAGATATTTTCTTAAATAATAATTATGTCATAGAAAAATAACGATGTCAATAACCTGATTGTTGAGTTTGGTTTTTCCACTCTTTTACTGCCGCTGTAAAAAGCGGCAGCTCAGAGTGACAAGGAAGAAAAATGAGAAAAATCAGATTGAACTTTTTTCTTTTATTTTTTTGAGAGTTTCTTCGAACCGTCGTTTTCCGTTTCTTTTTTTCTGCAGAATCGGGGGCTTCTCTTCAAAACACACATAGTCTATCCCCGCTTTTATTCCGCGTTTAAGATAATCAACAGGTTCGTTAAACCGTTCGGCGTAAATCAAAACAGGTTGTTCATCGGGAACAACAAGCTCGGTTATCACCGTTCGGCGTTCTTCATAAACGGTGATATCAAGGGAATGATATCCGTCAAGATTAACGGTTGAGCGAACCGCTTTGTCTTCCATAAGAATATCACTCCCCTTTCCGTATATTAAAATCCGCATTTTGTCCTTCACCTATAAGACGCTTCAAGCTGTCATTCGGTCTATGTTTTTTTTTAAAAAAATGAGTGCTCATAATTATTTTTATGAACACTCACTGCGATAATTTTATTTTATTTGAAAATCGGTTCGTCTTATCTTTGCTTTGCGGAAATTCCGGCAACCTTGCATTACGGTATAACAACGCTATGTCAAATCAAACTCTTATTGTTTTTTCATTTGCCTGATGAAGCAGAACACACTTGCAACAGTAATAAATACGCCGTAGAAAAGAACAGGCAGGATATGGGTGAAAGCAAGTCCGCAGTTCCCGCTGAACAAGGCTTTTTCAAATTCAGCCGCATGGACAAACGGCAATACTCCTGCCGCTTTTTCAAAGGGACCTCCCACAAGCTTCAAATCAAACCACACACCCGAAAGCCATGCGGAAAGATTGGTAAGCAGTGCACCGCAGATACCGCCAACTTGCTTGACGCCTAACACACTGCCGCACAAAAGACCCAACGCAATATTGAAAACAGCCATAGGTATTATCCCTATTACGGCATAGATAATATTTATGCTTACGGTAAGCCCTAAAGGTATCGCAAAAAGATAGCATATAACCGTCTGTCCGAGGGCAACGGGCAAAAGCGGCAGCATATAGCCGAGTATAAAGTCCAAGCCTGTAAGCGGAGTTGTGTATAATCTCTGCAGCAAGGCACTTTCACGGTCTTTTGCAACAAGCGTTGCAGAAAAAAGTGTAACAAACGACAAGCCAAACACGGTGATTCCCGGAGTAAGTGTATTGATTTCAAAAAGATTTGCCGGTACATTTGCCTGTATGGCACTTAACAGAAGCAGTAAAGCCAAGGGAAATCCCAATCCGAACACAAGATTGACAGGGTCACGCAGTATCTCTTTTATATTCCTTTTTGCAAAGGTTAACATTCTCATTTTGCGCCCTCCTTAACAACAGAAAGGAATGCTGATTCAAAATCAGTTGTTCCTGTTTTTTCTTTCAATTCTTCTGCGGTTCCCGATGCAAGAAGCCTGCCGTCTTTCATGATACCTATCCTGTCGGAAAGAGCTTCGGCTTCCTCCATATAATGTGTCGTAAGAATAACGGTTACCTTCCCCTTCAATGAGCTGATCATATCCCAAAGCTCATGCCGTGCAATCACATCCAGACCGAGGGTAGGTTCATCCAAAAACAGAATTTCGGGTTCGCTTATAAGAGCCATGGCAATGCTGACACGACGCTTATAGCCGCCCGATAACTTGCCGGCTTTTCTTTTCAAAACAGATTCCAATGCAAATTGTTCCGAAAGCTCTTTGACCCTTGCTTTTGTTTTTTCTTTGGGTAAGCCGTGAACACCGCATATCAGTTCAAGGTTTTCTTTGACGGTAAGGTTTGATGCTACTGCGGTTTCCTGCGGAGATACTCCAATCAACCTCTTAACCTTTTCAGGCTCATTAACGATGCTGTATCCGCCTGCAAAAGCATCTCCATGCGTAGGCTTTGTTATGCAGGTCAGCATCTTGATCGTTGTGGTTTTCCCTGCACCGTTAACTCCTAACAAAGAAAACAATTCGCCATGATAAATTTCTAAGCTGAGCTTATCCACAGCAGTCAGATTTTTATATTTTTTGACAAGATCTGTAGTCTTTATTTCTTGCATTTGTGTTGTCCTCCTTTTAATTTGCAAAACCATCATAGCAAATCAAAAAAGAGAAAATGCCGTTTTTTATCTAATCGGTCATTTATCGTATCTCATCGGTCAAAAGGAACATCTCGGTGCTGTAACGCACTTCCTCAAAAGCACAGCTTTGTTACCGATGAAAGTTATTAAGAACAACAGCCGCAACTGCACATGACGTAACAGTTACGGCTGATTTTTTAATCATCAAGATTTTCTTCAGCTTCCTTCTGAAGCTCGGGGTCATAAGAAAGAATGGGCTTAACATCCTTGTTCTTAACCTTTCGGTCAACGTAGTTTTTGGTGATTTTCATAACAAGCGGGAAGAGAACAACAACGCCGATAAGGTTGGGAATCATCATAAGACCGTTGAATGTGTCGGATATATCCCAAGCGAGTGTTGATGTCATAACCGCACCGAAGATAACGGTTATAACGTGAATGATTTTGAAAACAATTGTACTCTTTGCACCAAAGAGATATTCCCATGCCTTTGAACCGTAATGTGACCAGCCGAGAACAGTTGTGAATGCAAAAAGGAACATTGCGATTGCAACGAATTTCTGACCGATATCGCCCCATGAGAAAACGCTGTTAAATGCACCCGCAACAAGTGTTGCATCGGTAAGACCTTCTGCGATTTCACCTGTTTTTGCATCAAACACACCTGATGTAAGAACAACAAGAGCAGTCATTGTGCAAACAATCATTGTGTCGGCAAAAACCTCAAAGATACCCCACATACCCTGTTTTACAGGTTCTTTGATGTTGGAGTTTGAGTGCACCATAACCGATGAACCGAGACCTGCTTCGTTCGAGAAAACACCGCGCTTGAAGCCCTGTGTAACAGCCGCACTTATAGCTGCACCAAGTGTACCGCCGACAAATGCCTCCGGCTTGAATGCGTTAACAAAAATCGTTTTGAAAGCAGGGATAATCATATCATAGTTCTTACCGATGATAATAATACTGCCTGCGATAAAGAGAACAATCATAAAGGGAACAATTTTCTCCGCAACGCTTGCAATTCTCTTAAGACCGCCAAGGGTGATAAGGGCAACAAGCACCATAATGATAACGCCGAGAACAACGTTATAAAGCGATACTCCACCGAGAACCTGAACGGATGAAAGCGCCTGAACGTCGAATGCTGTTGCAACATTTGCAACAATCTTGTTTACCTGACCCATGCTGCCGATACCGAAAGAAGCAAGCATTGTGAAAATGCAGAAAAGAACAGCAAGAACTTTACCGAGTGTTTTGCAGCCTTTTTTGCTTCCGAGACCGTCACGAAGATAATACATCGCACCGCCCGACCATTCGCCTTTGATATTACGGCGGCGATAATAGATACCGAGAGCGTTTTCGGAGAAGTTTGTCATCATGCCGAAGAATGCTGCAACCCACATCCAGAAAACCGCACCTGCACCGCCGATGCATATAGCGGCGGCAACACCTGCAATGTTACCTGTGCCGACTGTTGCGGCAAGAGCCGTGCAAAGAGCCTGAAAAGGTGAGATTGAGCCTTCTTCCTTTGAATGACCGATAACGTTTTTAGTGAAAAGGCTTCCGATTGTGTTTTTCCACCAAAGCCTGATGTGCGATACCTGGAACACCTTTGTGACAACAGTCATAAGGATGCCCGTACCGATGAGCAAAGCAAGACCGAATGTACCCCACACTACACCGTTGACAGAGCCGTTTATCTCTGCCACTTTTTCAAAAAAAGCTTCCATTTTAAAATTCCTCCTACAAATAAAAAAGTCGGATTACAGGGCGTAATCCGACAAAAGTACAAATTAATACCGTAAAAAACGGTATTTAAAACTTTGTCCTTTTGCCTGAGAGATTAGCTTTCACCTTGCCCCTTCGGCACCCAATTTAATGGGATTCTCCAAAGTTATGTCCGTTTGCAGTCCCTTTCCCTTGCGGGAAGCCTGAGAGCGTTACTCCTTCGGCAGCGTATGCTTCTTCTGCAAACTTCATCCATAAAATTTTTCAATTTTGCACATTATATCACTTTGATTTTAAAAATGCAAGAGGATTTTTCAAAAAAAGAACACCCGCCAAACAGCGAGTGTCCTCAATGGTGCGGATAACAGGACTTGAACCTGCACGAACTTGCGCCCATTAGAACCTGAATCTAACGCGTCTGCCAATTCCGCCATATCCGCATATATTTGTTCCCCGTAAATTTTACACGGTCGGGGTGCCGAGGCGAAGCTTACTCTTCAGTTACAAACTTACTTATTCAGCTTTATACGCTGCTTATTGATTTTTACACGGTGCAAGCCACCGAGGCAGAGCTTACGCTTTTTCTGCTAGTAAAAAGAGGATTCCTCTGAAGGAATCCTCTCTGGTGCGAGAGACGGGACTTGAACCCGTACGGGATTACCACACGCCCCTCAAACGTGCGCGTCTGCCTATTCCGCCACTCTCGCATATCTTTCTGTCCGCTCGGAACGTTGCCTATTATAGCAAAGACAACCGCCGTTGTCAAGAGTTTTTTTAAAATTTTTCACAAAAAATTTTTATTATTTTTTCGGCATTGTTTATTGTTCTTTTTAATCAAAAAGGTGTACCGCAATTTAACGGTACACCCTGCTTTTACACTGCTTCACACAGAATAAGTTCCGAGCTCATTGACGACGGAATATCAACCGTTATCCCCTTCTGTTTCAGTTCTCTGCCCGAAACAACAAAACTTTCTCCGCTGTTGTCAAGAGTGATTTTGTAGTTCTTTGATTGGTCCGCACCCTTGGCACAAACATCGATTTTGCCTTTTGCTCCCGAAAGTGCGAATACGGTTATCGCTCCTTTTGTTTTATCGTCAGATGATATTTCAAGAACCGAAAAACTGTTATTTTTCACATCGGGAGTATGATGATAAATCTTTGAGCCTGCAAGAAAAGGTCTGATAAAGCTCTTATAGACCTCGACACTGTGCTTGACAAACTCCATCTGCTCTGTATTTATCTCTGCTGCGGCGGGTGAAATCACATTGAGCGATATATGTCCGAGCATACAGTTTCTGATATGAGCATCAAACGAACCGTAACGGTGGCATCCCATGCCCGCAAAAAGTCTGTCAACTCTTTCGGGAGGAAGTGCCATGGTCATGCCGTTTGTGATTCGTACGGAATACGGTGCACACTGCCAATCCGATACCCATGTATGATTGAAGTTTTTCATCATACCGAGATCGGTTCGTCCGCCTCCGCCTGCACAGTTTTCGAATATCACATCAGGAAATCTCTTTTTGAGGTTTTCGTACATCCTGTAAACCGCTTTTATATGTCGGATTGAAACGCATTCGGAAATGCCGAATTCATTATTTCTCATTCCGAAATACTCGGTGTAATCAACATTATGGTCAACACGAAGAAGGTCAAGCTTATAATCGGTTATAATGCGTGCAAGCTCATTTTCCGCCCATTCCGCAGCCTCGGGGACTGACATATCAAGATATTTCGGACTTGCTTCTCCGAAAGGATTAACCGAAAACCATTCAGGATGAGTTTCATGAAGCTTACAGAATTTTCCTGCCGTTTCAATATCCACCCACAGACCGAATTTCAGTCCGCATTCGTGAGCATAATCAGAAAGCACGGATATTCCGTCGGGATATCTTTCGTAATCCGGACGGTTTATGCCGTTGTAATCAGACCACTGCATCTCCTTTGTCGGAGGACATTCCCATCCGGCGTCAACGGTGAATATTTCACCGCCCATCTCCGCAAACTGACGGATAAAAGCCTTACTCGTCTCAACGCTCATATCATGTTCCGCACCCATACCGCAGTTTATGAGAGCCTGCGAGCCGTCTGCCTCAGGCATATTCAGAACTGATTTTCTTATGTGACTGTGCATTTCGTTAACGGCAAAATCAACATCGCCGAAGCCGTAACCGATATGGATTTCGGGTGTAACAAAGACCTCGTGAGGCTTAAGCACAAGCATGGGGTTATGGGACACTATCTCTGCTTTGAACGAAAGACGTGTTGAGTCCCTGTCGGGCTGTGCGTTATAATCGACAGTAAATCTGCAGCCTCCGCTCCAACCCGTCTGCATAAACCACATCGCACCCGTGAGATTATTACGGATAAAGAGCAGCGGATGACGGAATCTGTCACGGTTAAAACGGGTATCGATTGAAGTCACCTCGGGCATAAGCTTACGCCAGATGAACTCACCCTCACGTCCCCAACTGTCATCGCTGAAATAACCGATTGAATAAAACTCATCATGCTGTTTTGACTGAGTATAATTATCGGTTTCACAGATTTCCATTCCTCCGCTTATAAGCGAAAGTCTGCTGAGATTCATGCAGCTATCGGAAAGATTTTCAATTTCAAGATAACGGGTAAACATTGCCGTACCGTCAAGAAGAGTATGAACTTTAATCTGTACGGGTTTTATTTTGCTTTTGAGAATAAGAACGGACTTGATATTCTCATGTGTTTTTTCGGTTATGAAGTCAACAAATTCCAATCCGAAATCGACACTCTGACCGTCAAGTTCAACATTGAACGCAAACGGCTCTGCGAAACGTCTTTTGTCAAGCCTTGAAGGGCAGTTTGTGAGCACATTCAGCGGATATCCCGCACCGTTCCAACCGCAGGATATAAGTCCGCCGTTGAAAAGCGATTCTTCATAGACGGTTTTACCTGTTCTGTAGCAAAAAACCGGGTTATTCCCCTGCTGATAAAATATATCAAAAAAATCCTTCATATCAACATTCCTTTTGATTTGTTAGTTTAAGATTAAAACAAATCCCGTGAATTGTCAACAAAAAATCCCCTTGAAATCTATCAAGGGGATTTGTATTTTATCTGATGCCGTAGTTCTCGATGACGTAGTCCATATCCTTGTCACCTCTGCCCGAGAGATTGATAAGAATTGAGCCGTGGTCCATTGTTTTTGCAAGCTTCATGCCGTAAGCAACAGCGTGTGAGCTTTCGATTGCGGGAATGATGCCTTCAAGACGTGAAAGCTTGAAGAATGCATCGATTGTCTCTTCGTCATCGATAACATCATACTTGACTCTGCCGATTTCCTGAAGAAATGCGTGTTCGGGACCCGATGAAGGATAGTCAAGACCGCTTGCAACGGAATATACGGGGGCAGGTTCACCGTTTTCATCCTTGAGCATAATGCTGTTGAAGCCGTGCATGATGCCTTCCGTACCGTACTTGAGGCTTGCTGCGTGATCGCCGAGCTTGGGTCCTCTGCCGAGAGGTTCAATACCGTAGATGTCAACAGGGTCATTGAGGAAGCCTGCAAAAAGACCTGCCGCATTTGAACCGCCGCCCACACAGGCTACGATTGCACTGGGAAGATGACCCGTCATATCGATAAACTGATCTCTGGCTTCAATACCTACGATACTCTGGAAATCGCGTACCATCATGGGGAAGGGATGAGGGCCGAGAACCGAACCGATGCAGTAAATGGCATCGTTATATTCCTTGCTGTATGCATCAAAAGCGGCGTCAACAGCCTCTTTGAGAGTCTGGAGACCGTGAGTTACTTCAACAACGTTTGCACCGAGAATCTTCATTCTTGCAACGTTGGGAGCCTGCTTCTTAATATCAACTGAGCCCATGTAAATATCGCATTCAAGGCCGAAATATGCGGCAGCAGTCGCAAGAGCGACACCGTGCTGGCCTGCACCTGTTTCAGCAATAACCTTTTTCTTGCCCATATATTTTGCAAGAAGAGCTTCACCCATGCAGTGGTTGAGCTTATGAGCACCCGAATGATTGAGGTCTTCACGCTTTGCGTAAAGCTGCACCTTGCCGCCGAGTGCATCGGAAAGTCTTTCAAGATGCGAAACGGGAGTGGGTCTGCCCTGGAATTCTTTTCTGATTCTGCGAAGCTCAGCGATGAATTTTCTGGACTGGCAGATAGAATAATATGCTTCTGTTATTTCAGCCATTGCAGCCTTGAGTTTATCGTCGATATAAACTCCGCCGTATTTTCCGAAATAACCGTTTTTATCGGGATAATTGTTAAAATAAGTTTCGAAGTCAACATTATTGAGTTTCATAAAAAACCTCCTGTAAAATAAAAAATCCCCGACAGAATAATCTGTCAAGGACGAATAAATTCTTATTCGCGGTACCACCTTGATTCACGGAAAATCCGTGCTCTTTGCGGAATACAAGCATATTCCCGACAACTGACGTATGTCCACACGTTGCAGAATACTCTGAGCAAAGCTCATTTGACTGCACCCTCAGCGGCCCATTTGATGATTTGTTTTTCGCCCGACTCTCAGCGACGCGGACTCTCTGTGGAAGCATAATCACCTTTACTTCCGCCTCAACGGTTTATATTAAATTACTTCGTATTTTATCACCGCTGAATGAGTTTGTCAAGATTTTTTCTTTTTCCGGCAAATAAAATATTGTTATTTCAGGAAAAATAATGTAAAATATGTTATACTGAAAGAGTAAATATAAGATTGCTGTTGTTGACATAGCCAAACATAAACCATATAATATAATATCATAGTCAAGATTTATCAAAGGAGTCCGCAAATGAAAATTGATTGGAAAACCTGTATCAGGGTGGGAATCAGCGTTTTTCTGCTCTATCTCGGAATACATTACTGGCCCAATATTTCGGGCACTCTCGGCACTGCGGTTTCCGCCGCATCTCCTCTTATTGCAGGAATTATAATCGCATATCCGGTTAATATCCTCATGAGCTTCTATGAAAAACATTTCTTCCCGAAATCAACCAAAAAAGCCGTGGTCAGAAGCCGCAGACCTGTCTGCCTTATTGGTGCAATCATAACTCTTCTTGCAATCACAGCTCTTATTGTAGGTCTTGTTGCACCTCAGCTTGTTGCCTGCGTGAAGATGGTTGTCGACTATATTCCCGGTGCAATGAAAATGGTTATTGCAAAGCTCGAACAGTTCAGCTTTATTTCCGATGAAGTCATCAACACCCTCAAATCAATTGACTGGAAATCAAAAATCGGCGACATTGCCGAAACGCTCACATCGGGTCTCGGCAGCGTTATGGATGTTGCATTCACTGCGGTTTCATCGGTATTCTCCGTTCTTTCAACCGCACTTATCGGCTTTATTTTTGCCATGTATGCACTTCTCAGCAAAGATAAAATATCCTCTCAGTTAAAGCGTCTTTTCTCAAATACCGTTCCCGAAAAAATCCACAATAAAATCACATATATTCTTTCTGTCGCAAACGATTGCTTCCGCCGTTTCATCGTCGGTCAGTGCACGGAAGCGGTTATTCTTGGCTCGCTCTGCGCAATAGGAATGCTTATTCTTAAGCTCCCCTATGCCGCGATGATAGGTGCTTTGGTCGCTTTCACGGCACTTATACCAATTGTCGGTGCTTTCATCGGTGCAGGTGTGGGTGCATTCCTCATTCTCATGCAGTCTCCCGTCAAAGCATTGGTTTTCCTTGTTTTCATCGTTATTCTTCAGCAGGTTGAAGGAAATCTTATTTATCCCAGAGTAGTCGGCTCATCAATGGGTCTGCCGGGTATATGGGTGCTTGCCGCGATCACCGTCGGCGGAGGTGTTATGGGTATCACGGGAATTCTCATCAGCGTACCCATCGCCGCAACTGTTTATAAACTCATCAAAAACAGCCTCGCTGCCAAGGAAGAAGCAGCAAAGGCGGAAGAAATCCCCGAAGAAACCGAAGAATGCAGTTCTTAACAGCAAAACGGCAATCATGTCGGCATTCCTCTGTAAATGGTCATCCTTAAGGACGACCATTTATTTTTTCTGCAATTTCTTTGAACACGGGTGCACAGCTTATCGCTCCTTCACCGCCGTTTTCTTTCAGAATCGCAACCGCATATTTCGGATTATCAGCAGGAAAATATCCCGCAAACCATGCATTGTAAATTTCTTCACCGTTTTCGGATTTTCCCGTCTGTGCGGTAGCTGTTTTCCCCGCAACGGAAACAAATTCGCTTGATGCTCTCTTTCCGCTTCCCTCGGTTACAACCGCTTCAAGATATTCTTTCAGCATCTCCGAAGTTTCATAAGAAATGATCTGCCTGCGTTCTGCGTAGGCTTTTATTTTTGTTTCTCTTCCGTCGGAATCCGTTTCACCTTCTATAAGATAAGGTTCATTATACACTCCCCCGTTTGCAATTGCCGACATCATGGCACAAACCTGCACGGGTGTTGCAAGCAGGCTGCCCTGACCGAAAGAAAAATTTGCAATCGCCGCCCCGGAATCGAGTTCATCCGTTCCCGGTAAATATCCTGCAGAAGCCTTCATTCCGTCTGCAAATAATATTTCCTTGCCAAAGCCGAATTTCTCTGCCGTTGCCGTAAGGTTTTCTGCTCCGATCTCATTTGCAAGCGATATAAAAAACGTGTTGCACGAAACAGCAACGGCCTGCCTGATATCAAGAACTCCGTGACCGTCGTGTTTATGGCAGTTAAACGTTACTCCGTTAAGGGCGACACTGCCCGTACAGTTATATTCATATTCATTTATTCCGTTCTCCAGTGCCGCCGCGGCAATAACGGGTTTAAAAACCGAACCTACGCTGAACGGCAAAAACGCTCTGTTGATAAGCGGAGAGTTTTTATCATTGAGACTTTCGGAAATATTATCTCTGTTGAACGCGGGTCTTGAAGCACACGCTCTTATCGCTCCGCTTTCAATATCAATCACCACCGCCGCGCCGCACACCGTTCCCGAATTATCAAGCGCATCCTCGGTTATCTGCTGAATTCTTTTGTCAAGCGTGAGTACAACACCCGTTTTCGGAACACCGTTTCCGTAAACCTCAATATCTTCCCCAATCATGACTCTGCCCTTTGCATTCGATGAAAAACGCACTCTCACCGTATCCGTTTCCCTTTCAATAAGGCTGTTATACGCCTTCTCAATTCCGCTTACTCCGCCCTCGGAATTCCTGTAGCCGATCACATGGCAGGCAAGAATCTTCTCATATCTTTTCGGAACGGCAACCGCCCTTATATCAGTGCATATGCCTATGGAATCAACCTTGACGGTAACGGGTTTTCCGTTTGACATCCTTTCCATAACCGAGTCAAAAACATCGGGCAAAAGTATTTTCTTAAGCTCTGCCAGAGCCTGATTTGTCGGCTTTGCGGCGGCATAGATTTCACTTTCAGCATTTGTAAGCGGCTCAAGATTGCAATCATAAATTGTTCCGTAAAGCGTATCAAGCTCAACCGTCATCGCCGATTGAGTAACCGCCGCCTGCTCACTTCGTGAAGTCAGGCTGTTTATCCTCAGCCCCAGACCGCAAAACACGGCAGTCATAATCAGAAACACCGTTACTGCTCTTCTCTGCAAAAAAATCACTCCCACGGTATTTTTACCGTGAGAGTGCATGATTAAACCTTTTTTATGCTCTTTTTTGACGAGAGAACAACTCCGGAAATTATCAGAATCGCTCCCGTAACACCCATAACCGTTATAGGCTCTCTGAGTATTATTCCGCCTGTTACAAGCGTCACAAACGGATTGATATAAATATAATTGTTGGTTATGACAACACCGAGCTTTGAGATTGCCTTGTTCCACAAAACATAGCATATACCGCTGCCGATTACGCCGAGAAAAAGGATGCAGAAAAGCATTTCGGGAATTCTGAACGCTTCTGACGGGAATGGTTCACCCTCAATTGCGGCTATGGGCAATGCTGTAACAAAGCCGTAAAACATGAGCTTTCTCGTAAGCATAACGCTGTTATATTTATCAACGCAGGTGCGGAGTATAACGGAATATACCGCCCATGAAAGTGCCGCTGCCAGCGAAAGCAGATCACCTGCCGGATTGAGTTTAAGAACAAACTGACCGTTAAACACAACCAACGCAACGCCCGTGAACGCAACAACAAATCCTATGCCGATATTCTTATTCAGCCTTTCGCCTTTCACGAAAAAATGAGCAAGAATCGCTGTTAATATCGGTGCACTTGCAACAATAATGCTTACATTGGATGCAAGGGTATATTTAAGAGCCGTGTTTTCGGTTATAAAATAAACTGTACAGCCGAAAATTCCCATCAGCAGAAACAAAAGCTCATCTTTTATATTTGTTTTATCGAGCTTCGGTCTTATCAGCCATAAAACAACATATGCTATCGCAAATCTGCACAGCATAATCTGTACGGGCGAAAACTCGGAAAGCAGCATCTTCGTTGAAATGAAGGTGCTGCCCCATACGATTATTGTTATTAAAGCAAGTATATGACCGACAATCTTTTTATCGGTTGTTTTCATATCAAACATTGAAGCGGAAAAGAACAACGTCTCCGTCTTTCATAACATACTCTTTGCCTTCGCTTCTTACAAGTCCCTTTTCCTTTGCGGCTGCAAGAGAACCAAGCTCAATAAGGTCTTCGTAAGAGATAACCTCAGCTCTGATAAAGCCTCTTTCGAAGTCGCTGTGAATCTTGCCTGCTGCCTGAGGAGCTTTTGTGCCCTTGGTGATTGTCCATGCTCTTACTTCAGGCTGACCTGCTGTAAGATATGAAATAAGACCGAGGAGTGCATAGCTCTTTTTCACAAGAAGGTCAAGACCGCCTGACTCAACGCCAAGCTCTTCAAGGAACATTTCTTTTTCTTCCTTTTCAAGAGAAGCGATCTGAGCTTCAAGCTCTGCACAGATGGGAAGCACTTCGCTGCCCTCAGCCTCTGCAATTTCACAAACCTTTTTATAGTGGTTATTATTGTTGAGACCGCCTGCAAAATCGTCTTCACTCATGTTACATGCATAAATAACGGGTTTTGCTGTAAGAAGTGCAATTTCGGAAAGCCATGCTTTTTCGTTATCGTCGCATTCGATGTTTCTTGCAGGAATGTTATCCTCAAGGCTCTGCTGAAGCTTTTTGAGGAATTCAAGCTCGGATGCAAGAGTTTTGTCACCCTTGAGAGCTTTTGTAACGCGGTCAATCCTTCTTTCAACCATTTCGATATCGGAAAGAATGAGTTCAAGATTGATTGTTTCGATATCTCTTTCGGGGTTGATTGTTGCATCAACGTGAACGATGTCGTCATCCTCAAAGCAACGCACAACATGGATAACCGCATCAACCTCACGGATATGCGAAAGGAACTTGTTGCCGAGACCTTCACCCTTCGATGCACCCCTTACAAGACCTGCAATATCAACAAATTCAATGAATGCGGGAGTAATCTTAACGGGATTATAAAGCTCTGCAAGCTTATCGAGTCTCTCATCGGGAACATTAACAACGCCTACGTTAGGCTCGATTGTACAGAATGCGTAGTTTGCGGACTGTGCACCAGCATTGGTTATCGCATTAAAAAGCGTGCTCTTGCCGACATTGGGCAAGCCTACGATACCGAGTTTCATATTTATTCATTCTCCTTTGAATTGCTTGTATATCAACAATTTCGGCAGTCAGCACGGTTTCCGCATCATCAGTCGGGACCCATACTCTGCCATTATAATAATTGATTATATCACATGAATCTGATTTTAACAAGCGGATATATAAATTTAATACCAAAATATCGTGTAGACTTTTACATATATAAATGTTATAATTTTCATATCTCAAAAAATATCAGACGGCGGTGTTTTTATGAAGAAAAGAAACAAGGTGTTTGCAGGAACAATAATTTCTGTTGTTCTGGTTGTAATTCTGGGAATAACCGATATAATTCCTCATTTTGCCGTTATACCCGATATGGTAAAGGTCGGAGTTGACTATATTTCACTTAAGAAAAACAAAAATGCCGTTTCGGAATCGGAGCTTATAAACCTGATTAACGAATCAAACGGCAAAACGGCACATCCGTTCGTTTTAGCCGGCAAAGAACGGTTTGAAACGGTCTCCGCCGAAATAAGAAACGGCAGTTTCACGGATTACACAAAAGCTCTTTATACATCGTCAATCGCCAATGCCGACGCACTGCTTGATACGGAAATTTATCCCGTTCTTGATTATGTTCTTGACGAAGAAGACAGCATTCTGCCTGTTTCAAGAGAAGTCATCAACAGAATGATTATTCTCGGTTATGCCTATCAGACAACAGGGGAAAAGAAATATGCCGACAGAGCATGGAAAGAGCTTGAAAATGTTTGCGGTTATGACGATTGGTGCACATCCCATTTTCTCGCAACCGCGGAAACGGCACTTGCCGTATCAATCGGATACGACTGGTTTTTTGATTATCTGACAGATGAACAGAAATCGCTTCTTTCCGAAACAACATGGAATTATGCAATCGAGCCTGCACTCAATGACAATCATTGGTTCACATGGTCAAAAAACAACTGGAACAGCATTTGCTACAGCGGAATAGGCATTGCTTGCATGGTTTTTGCGGATGAACACCCCGAAAAAGCCGCCGAGTTTCTTGCTATGTGTTACGAAAATATGCCCATAGCATTCGAAAACTTCACTCCCGACGGCATATACGCCGAAGGTCCGGGATACTGTCAGTCCGGCATGAATTCAATTGTTTATTTTGTTTCATCGTCAAGAAACCGATTCGGTTCCGATTTCGGAATGTCGGAAATTTCAGGCTTTAAAGAATTGGGATATTTCCCCGTTTACATAACCACTCCGACGGGCATGTTCAACTTCGGTGACAACAAGGCGGAAAAATGCTTCACACCCGTTCTTCATTGGTATGCATCCGAATACAACGCTCCCCTTCTGAGTGCATATCAGATGAACGATGCTCCCGATGAATTCACGGTCAACACATCCGAAAACACCGAAAGAAACGGTTCGGGAAAAGAAAATGCACTTTCATCCCTTTGGTATAACAGAGAGTTTTCGGAAGCTCAGACCGATTTCGGCAGTGAGCCGTTGTGCCGTTATCTGAAATCCGATGTCGGTCAGCCTCTTGTGCTCATGAGAAGTGCATATCTTGATGAAGACGCCGCATTTGCAGGCATCAAGGGTGGATATAATTTCACAAATCACGGTGATCTTGACATAGGCACTTTTGTTTTTGATGCTCTCGGCGAAAGATGGGCGGAAGAGCTCGGCCCCGGAAGATACGATGCACCCGATTATTTTCTCAACACTCCCGCAGGCGGCAGATGGAAGAATTACAGCAAGCGTGCAGAAGGTCAGAACACTCTTGTTATCAATCCCGATGCGGCGTTGGATGATCAATATGTTCTTGCGGAATGCGATTTCACTCTTTTCGAGGAAACCGAAAACGGCGGTAAAGCCGTTCTTGATATGACCGATGCTTACCGTATGAACGGTGCGTCAAAGGTTACAAGAGAGTTTGAATTTTATGATAATTCAGGCTTGAAAATCACAGATAACGTCAAATGCATCGTACCGAGCGAGATTTATTGGTTTATGCACACCAAGGCGGATATCGAAATCACCGACGGCGGAAAAACCGCAATTCTCACAATAAACAACAAAAAGATGAAAGCAACGCTTGGTGCCGACGGAGAATTTTCTGTTATGAAAGCTCAAGCTCTTAAAGGCAAATATGAATATGATGCCGATTATACCGATATAAATAAGCTTACCGTTTATATTGAAGATGCCAAAACAGCAACCATAGCAGTCAGATTTGAACCTGTTAAATAAAAAAAGAAGTCTCAATAAGATGATGAAAAATCAATCTTATTGAGACTTTTGTTATTTGCTTAAAAAATCAAACGATTCTCTTCCGCTTACCGAATGCTTGCCGTTAAAAACATCAATATGAAGCTTATCCTCCGCACCGACAAGGGAATAAATCTTTCTTATGTTTTCATGTGCGGTTTTGCTCGCTTCAATCGGAAAGAGCTTGTCTTTTGTGCCCGATTCTATCAGCAACTCTCTGGGTGCAAGTGACGACGCAAAATCATAAATTTCGCCGATTTCCATAATCTCCGGAATATAGTTATCGGGACAATGCCATCGGGAAAGAATGCTGTCTCTGAATGTATTCACATATCCGCTTATAACGGTTTTTCTGAAGCTTTCTTCAATAACAGAGGCATACAGTGCTGTCAGTCCTCCGCCCGAAATACCCATGCATGAGATTTTGCGGCTGTCAACATTTTCAAAACCCGAAAGTATTTTTGCACAGACAACCGCCTGATAAACCCGCATCGAGGCAACCGTCAGTCCGTAAGGAAGGAGATGATGGGAAAGCTCGTCGCATGAGCTTATGTAAAACGGCTTTATAAGATCCTTGTTCAGCCTTGCTTCACCGAATCCGAATAATTCCGGAGCTATCACAACGCATCCCCGTTTTGCAAGCTCAACGGCAAAATTCTTCTGATAATTATCGATATAATTGAATCGCTTCTTGCCGCCTTTTTTTGAAATGCCAAGTATGTGTCTGACTCCGTAGCCGTGGCCGCAAAGAGCCACCACTCCCGATGCGGAGCCGTTTATGTTTTTCGGAATAAGAACATAAAAAAGCATATTCAGACCCTTGCATATCTCGGCTGAATACCTTTGAAGGGTATATCCGGGATAATCCAAGGCTTTTCCTTCGGGGATAATTATATAATCCGTTATTTTATCAGGTATTCTGTCAATTCCGAGCACAGCACGGGTCTTTTCTTTTATATCATTTCCGATGTCCAGAGCAGTCCGTGCATCGGTTGCGTTGGAATACGGATCCGTGAATTTTTTATTATAAAGCTCCTCCATGAATTTATCGGGAGAATATCGGCTTGTTTTCATAACCCAACTCCTGAATCAGAATTTTATTTTGCCTGCCGAAACGGCATTTCTGCTGTTTGTGCCGACAAGAATATCGTATTCACAGTCTGCCGACCATGAGCCTTTTTCCGGATTGTAAAACATGATATCCTCAACGGGAATTTCAATTTCCGCAGTTACGGTTTCACCCGCATCAACAGACACTCTCCTGAAACCCTTGAGAAGCTTTACGGGTCGGTCTTCGGAAGTGTTTGTGCTTGAAACATAAACCTGCACAACCTCATCACCGCTGACGCTTCCCGTATTATTAACCGATACTGTTACGGAAAGCTTATCTTTTTCCTGCTTAACCGAGCAATCGGAAAGCTCAAAATCCGTGTATGAAAGTCCGAAACCGAAGGGATAGTGAGGCTCAATATTCTTTTTATCAAAAAGAGTGTAGCCGTGATAATAGCCGTAATCGATTTCACGTCTGTTGTCTGAAATATGTAAAAACGGCGGATAATCCGAATCGCTGCAGGCTATGGTAAACGGCAGCTTGCCTCCCGGATTTGCATCTCCGCTTATCACATCGGCAAGGGCATTTCCGCCCTCAAGACCGCTGTAAAACGAGAACAGAACAGCATCCGCCATATCGGTCCATTCCTTGATTACATAGGCACTGCCGCCCATGATATTGACAATAAGCTTCTTGCCTGTTTCCGACAACGCCTTTATCAGACTGACATCCTCTGCAGGGATGCGTAAATCAGCTCTGTCACCGCCCGAGCCTTTCGGTTTCTTCTTTATGTTGCCGAGGTTGACAAGGAATTCACCCTCCTGAAGCCAGTCGCTGCCGACACAGACAACGATGTATTCCGCATTCTTTACAGCTTCAACCGCTTTTTCGGGGTCACAGCCGTTATATACACATACATTTTCTTCTCCGAAACGGTTTCTGAGTCCCTCATAAGCCGTAACAACATATGGACTGTAAACATTGCTGCTGCCGTGGTCGCCGACATTCACCTTATTGGCATATCTGCCCACAACCGCAATTTTTCCGCCGTCTGCAACAGGTAATACTCTGCCCTCATTTTTGAGCAGAACAGTGCCCTTTGCCGCAACCTTTCTTGCAAGTGCCGTATGCTCCTTCGACATAATAACAGACTTCGGCTGAGTCTTATATGCAGGCAGGGTTTTTATCAACGCTCTGAGAATTCTTCCTGCACAGAGATTTATATCATCTTCGGCAAGCTCGCCTTTTTTCAGTTTATAATTAAGCACCGCATAGCGGAAGAAATAGGGCATTTCCATATCCATGCCCGCTTTGACGCTTCTGACGGCATCATAAATTCCGTAGAAAAAGTCGGAAAGAGTAAAGCCTTCAAAGCCCCATTTATCTCTTAAAATATCGGTGAGAAGTTCTTTGTTTTCGCATGCATAGGTGCCGTTGACCTTGTTATAAGCTCCCATTACCGACATCGCACCCGCATCGATACACTTCTTGAAATGAGGAAGATATACCTCATGAAGTGTTCTTTCATCAGCTTTCGCATCAACCTTGAAACGCAGGTCCTCAATGCTGTTGAGTGCATAGTGTTTAGGGCAGGCAATAATGCCGTTTTCCTGCATTGCCTTTGTCAGCGCCGCACCCATTTTACCGAGCAGAAACGGGTCTTCGCCGTATGTTTCCTGTGCTCTTCCCCACATGGGATTACGCAGAAGATTTATGCACACACCTGCATACAGATTTGCTCCGAGTGCACTTGCTTCCTTAGCAAAAACCTTGCCGACTTCATATTCCAGCTCATCATCAAACGTTGCACCGCGTAGCATGGAAACGGGGAAGCAGGTACATTTGCCCATAACTATGCCCCTCGGTCCGTCAGTGAAAAGCACGGGAGGAATTCCGAGCCTTTTGCATCCGCCCGCAGGATAAGCCTCTCCGTTATAATATCTGCCCTTGGTAAGAGTGTTTTTTATCGTCACACCCATTGCGTGACCCTGCATCATGCGTACCTTTTCTTTCAGCGTCATTTCATTGAGAAGCTTCTCCGTAACGTCATCAAGAGTTTTACTGACGGTATTTTTTCTGTATATTTCAATCGCCTGATTAAAATTCATTTCCGTTTCCTCCTGCACACTTTCTTATTTTTTTCGTATCTCTTATAAAATTCTTTTCCTTTGAGCCTTTAGTAAATTCAACGAGAACAACACCGCCGAAATCCTTTTCCGCAAACTTACGGATAAGCTTATCAAGATATCTTTTATCCTTTTTTCTGAATCTCTGTTCTTTGATAAGGTCACGGTAGCTGACATGAACATTTTCAATATAATCATAGGTTCTTTCAATTCTGTCAATATCGTAATCAAACCTGAAATACCTTGACTGGAAATATGTTCTGAAGTTATCCGCATTCAGCTCATTGCGGATTTTCAGGAATGCATCGGTATTGTTGTTGAAAGTATTGTCATGACATTCGGGACACACAAGGAGACTGTATTTTTCCGCAGCGGCACACATACTCTTCAAATCATCAAGAAGAACAGAGTATTCATCTTCAGACGTATCTTCGCTGTTTTTGCTTCCGAGCCATACTCTGACGGATGATGCACCCAACACGCTTGCAATGATGCAAATTTCTTTCCACTTTTTTTCATCACGGCAACCCACACGGTAATAACTGCCGTAAGAACATATTTTTATGCCGTTTTCATCGCAGATTCTTTTAGCCTCAACGGCATCTTCGGGAGTTCTGACATGAACATCACCGCCCCATTCGATATATTCAACACCTGCTTTCTTTGCAATTTCAACAACTTCGGAAACAGTTTTGTTTCTGAAGGTAACACTCGCAACGCCTGTTTTAATTTTATTCATCAATCCGCACTCCGTCTGCATAAAGTCAAATATTATTCAAGTATGACTCAAACGGTTCATCCGTTTCGGGAACAGGTTTAGCCTTAACAAAAGATACCTTTCCGTTTTCGGTTACCGTAAGATAATTCCTGTATTCCGTATTTTCAGCCGTGATTTCTCCGTTATCCGTGAACACGGCTCCTCCCCTGCTTCCCGTCAGAGGCATCTCTCCGAGTATGGTTTCAAGAAGAGCTTTTGCACTGACAAGCATATCCTTATCGTAAAAATAATCGCTCAGGGACTTATGCTTCATCGGATAATCCGAAAGTAATCTGCTCACCTCTCCGAGCAGTTCCGTGCATTCCTGACGGTTCCTTAAAAACGCCGCAGACCTGCTCATTCCTGCCCTGACATACGAATAATCAACACCGTTATCAACCGTAAAACCATTGTATTTTTCCAAATCCGCATCAGAATAATCCGCTTCGGTGAGCTTTGCCGATTTTTCTTTGATATTCTTTGCACAAAGCAGACCGCTGACCTGAGTATCGTTGAGTGCCGTGCCGCCGGGACGTGCAAGACCGAAGGTGCCTGCCGCCTCGCCGATAACATAAAGACCCTCAATATCCGTTTCGCAGTTATTATCCGTATAAATACCGCCGTTGTTATGTTGGGCACAAACCGCAATCCTCAGCTTTTCTTTTGAAATGTCGATATTGTGATTTGCATAAACCTCAATCGCCTTGGGATTCAGCTGTCTTAATCTTTCAATGGGAGTTACACCCGTCACGCCGTTTTTCTCAAGATAAGTTTTCGCTTCTTCGCTCAGCTTATCAAAGCAAAAGCCTGCGGGATTAACCGTATAGTCAAGATAAACCTTTCTCCCCTTTTTCAGCTCACTGTGCACCGCAATATCAACCGCTGAGGATTCTTCAATTCTCCCGAAGCTGAACGGCCACTGGTAGCCTTTAAGAAAAATGTTATTGCACATTTCTTCCGATGTTTCAAAGCAGTCATTCAGAAAATCATATTCTTTTCCGTCTTTATCGATACTCACAAACCGAGGAACAACCTGCATGAAACTGCCCGAAACATTCCAGCGGAAATCAACGGAAGCCATTCCGTATTGCCATTGCGAATAGTTGCATAGCCTTGCCCCCGCTTCAATAAGAACGCCTGTCATACCGTGCTGTGATTCGGGATAAACCGAGTTTTCATAAACGCAGGCAGGCGCACCCGTTGCACAAACAACATTGCGTGCAAAATACGTTTCGAATTCATCCGTATTTTTATTTAACGCAACAACACCCGACACTCTGTTTCCGTCTTTGAGAATCTCAACAACCTGACGGCGGTCAAAAAGCGGAGTTTTGTTGCCGTTAAGAACCTTTTCTTCAAGTTTTTCGGTCATGACCTTTGAAGTCATCGGACCGATTGATGTTGCTCTCACCGTGTTGTCGTGGTCTGTTTTATATCCCGGAAATCCGCCGAATTTATCCTGAGGAAATCCCACACCGTAATCGCAAAGTCTGAGAAAACACTTCATGCTGTTGACCGACTGAAGATACATCTTCTCGCCGTCACAGCATCCCGATTCAAAAATATCCCGTGCCATTTTATACGGACTGTCGGAGGTCGTTCCGTCCATGGAAAGCTTATAATATGTCTGCTTATCGCTTCCCGTATTGCGTGATGTTCCGCCCAACCTGTTTTCGGTTAAAACCGCAATATCGGTTATGTTTTCTTTGAAAAGCCAGTCGGCGGCACTGTATGCCGCAGCACCGCTGCCGATTATTATTGCATCGTATATTTTTCTCATAAGCATCTCACATTGAATCCGCCGTCGCAGTCAATAACCGTTCCCGTACAGAAGTCAAAATTGCCTTCAGCTATTGACGAAACGCATTTTCCGATATCCTCGGGTTTACCCATTCTTTTAATCGGAGTCAGACCCTCCGCTATCATTTTTTCGTATTTTTCTTTTACTTTTGATGTCATGTCCGTTTCGATTATGCCCGGTCTGACTTCGAAAACACTTATGCCGTATTCCGCAAGACGGGCGGCAAAAAGCTTTGTTATCATTGATATTCCGGCTTTTGAAATGCAGTATTCTCCTCTGTTAAGAGATGCCGTATATGCAGACATTGAAGAAATATTGACTATTCTTCCGTTTCCCTTGAGTAACGGAACGAATTTCTGAGTTACGAAAAATGTTCCTTTTAAGTTTATATCAAGAACATAATCGAATTCCTCCGGAGAAATTTCCAATATGTCCTTACGTTCTTTCGGTGCAACGCCTGCATTGTTGACAAGCAAATCAATGCCTCCGAATCTTTCCCGTGTCTCGGAAACAAGATTACCGACACTGTTAATATCCGATATATCACAGGGAATAAAAAACACTCTGTCTTTATATTCACTCATTATTTTCCGTGTTTCCGAACTTTCTTTTCTTGCGGAAAGAATAACGTTGAACCCTTTTTCAAGAAGCTTTTCGGCAATGCCGAGACCTATTCCCCTGCTTGAACCTGTTATTACGGCATTCATTTTATTTCTCCCCCGCAACATATTTCTTATAATACGGCATATACACTTCGGAATCCCTTATCGGACACCCTGCAACGGTGCCTGCACGCATCAGCTGTGAGCACTTGCTGCACTTAAGACAAAGCTTGTTTTTATCGAGTACGCCGTTTCTGAGATAGTCTTTATAAAAATCCGGATATGCAAAAGTTAGTCTGCCGAAGCCCGCAAAATCCGCAACTCCGTCCGTGATTATTTTTTCGGCATATTCCATTGCGTTTTCTCCGGGATATGTGAGACCCGATGCAATAAAATAAATATCTTCAAATTCATCCTTAAGCTCTTTGGTGACATCATAAATTCTTCTGAGACCCGTTTCGCCGTTTTCGGGTGCATTCAAACACGGACGGTTGATATGAGGAATCAGGTAGGGATTGCCCAAAGTCAGATTTATCAGTTTTATACCTTTGCACCGGAGAGCTTTTATAATCTCCTTTGTTTCGGATAAATCGATGTTATTGTTTTCGTCAACACCGTATCCGTAGGGATAAGGAAAACAGTCGCAGGCATTAAGCCTTGTTGTCACCAAAACGCCGTCACTTACCGCATCCTTAACGGCATCTATGCACTCATAATAAAGCCTTGTTCTGTTTTCAAGACTTCCGCCGTAATTTCCGCTGCGTTCTTTTGCACTCAGGAACTCATTAAAAAGATATCCGTGGCAGCATTTTATGTCTATTCCGTCAAAGCCGGCCTCCTCGGCAAGTTTTGCGGCAGCATAATATTTTTCGGGTATGGTTTTGCAGTAGTCATCGGAAGCAATAACATAAGGCTGATTTTCCTTGCCGGTTTCCCAATGAGGATTGCGGTATGCAACAATCGGCTCGGGTGTTCCGTTCGGTTTGCTGAATCTTCCGCTGTGGGTAAGCTGAACGATTATCAAAGGCTCAAATCCGTTTGATTTTAACGATTTTTCTTTGATATCCTTCACGAGTGCTCTGAAAGACTCTTTGGTGTTCTCATTGAGAAAAAGCTGTCTCGGATTGGCTCTGCCCTCGTTTGTTACGGCAGTTGCCTCAAACCATATTATGCCTGCTCCGCTTTCGGCAAAACGCATATATCTTCTGCGTGTAAGCTCGCCGATTGCACCGTCAGCAGTACCGTCACAGCCTTCCATGGGCTGAAAAACTATTCTGTTTTTTATTGTTTTATCATTTAATTCAACCGAAAAATCAAGAACAGAGTTCACAAAACCACTCCAATATTAAAAATACATATAAATTATAACACAGATTTTTTATGTGAGCAACAATTTAAACGGTTGAAGTGTAAAAATTTGTGTGATATAATTTATCCAAATCAACCGACAGCAGGTGAAAAGCATGAAAAGAACAATAAAAACGGATTGGAAAGCAAAATGGATATGGCATGATAAAGAAAAAACAAGCAAAAACGCATGGGTTTGCTTCAACAAAAGCATAAACATTTCGGATGTCCCCGAAAAGCTTATCGCTGCAATCGCCGCTGAAAACAAATATTGGCTTTATATCAACGGAGAATGTGCCGTCAGAGAAGGAGGACTCAAAAGAGGTCCGTCTCCGACGGGAGGCTATTACGACGAAGTTGACATCGCACCCTATCTTGTCAAGGGCAAAAATCTCATCTCGGTCCTTGTCTGGTATTGGGGCAACAAAGCGAGCTATTCAAGCTCCGACGCAGGTCAGGGCGGTCTGCTTTTTGAAGCGGAAAATGAAGATGTTTCCGTTATTTCCGACAGCAGCTGGAAAGCTCTCAAACACCCCGCATTCCTTGAGGATAAAGGAAAGCTGCAGCCTAACTACAGACTTCCCGAAAGCAATATATATTACGATGCACGTAAGGAAATCTCGGATTGGTTCAAAATCGGTTATGATTTTTCCGGCTGGGAAAATGCAGCCGAATATGCAGTCGGCGGTGAAGGCTGCTGGGGTGAAACGGTTCTCAGAGAAATTCCGATGCTCAAGGATTTCGGACTGAAAGATTACGAAAACAGCTGTGAATACATAAACAAAAGCTTCATCACAAAGAAGAAAATCACTCTGAAAATCCCTTACAACGCTCAGTCAACGCCGTATCTTGAGGTTGATGCAAAAGCCGGCAAAAAAATTGTTATCACTACCGAAAACACCTGCACAGGCTCAATCCACAGCACATATGTAACCAAAGACGGCGTTCAGGTTTTTGAATCTCCCGCATGGTTCAACGGTGAACAGATAACATATGATATTCCCTCAGGCGTTAAAATAATTTCGCTTAAATACAGAGAAAGCGGCTACAACACCGAATTCTGCGGAAGTTTTGACTGCGAAAACAGCGGCATGAACACACTGTGGCAGAAATCTCTCCGCACTCTCTATGTTACCATGAGAGACAACTTCATGGACTGCCCGGACAGAGAAAGAGCACAGTGGTGGGGCGACGTCACAAACGAAATGATGATGACAATGTATTGCCTCGCACCGTCATCCTATCAGCTTTATCTCAAGGGCGTTAAAACAATGCTTTCATACATTGACCCGGAAACCAAGGTGCTCCAGACCGTTGTTCCCATAAAGAACGATTACTTTGAGCTTCCCTGCCAGCAGCTTGCGGGTGTATGCGGTTTTCTTACATACTATAACTACACCGGTGACAAAGAATTCATAAAAACGGTTTACCCTGCAGCCGTGGATTATGTCAATCTCTGGAACATACAGAATAACGGACTCGTTGAGCACAGAGGAGGCTCATGGGATTGGCAGGATTGGGGGAATAAAATTGATGTTGAGCCCCTTGAAAACGCATGGTATTTCTATGCTTTGTCATGCATAAAAACCATGGCTGAAATCCTCGGGGATAAGGAGTCCGCAGACGAATTCAGCAACAGAATGGCTGCCCTTTATAAAGGCTATCAGTCTCTCTGGGCAGGCGAAGGCTACAGAAGCAAGGATAACAAGGAATATGATGACAGAGGGAATGCGGTTGCGGTGCTTTCAGGTCTCTGTCCCGAAGAAAACTATGCTCAGATAAAAAATATTCTTTTCTCAATCCGCAATGCAAGTCCGTATATGGAATATTATGTTCTCGAATCATTGTGCAAAATTCATGAATATTCTCTTGCAGAACAAAGAATGTGTGAACGCTACAGCGAGATGATTGAAGAGGATTATTCAACTCTCTGGGAAAACTGGATAAAGAAAGACGGCACTTCAAACCATGCATGGTCGGGCGGTCCGCTTGTAATTATGAGCAAGCATATCGCAGGAATCAAGCCTCTTTCCGCAGGATATGAAGCAATCGAAATCAATCCGCAATATAAGCTTCATGACAGTATTTCATGCAGCGTGCTTACCGTTAAAGGATATATCAAATTCAATTATGCTGCATCAGACGGAAAAGCCGTCATTGATATTGAATATCCCGAAAAATGCAAAGCATCGCTTTATATCCCCGAAAATGCAGACGTAACCGTCAACGGCAGAAAAATACCCGGAAACGACCTTGCGGGCAAAGAAAAAATTGAACTGTAAACCATTGACATACCAAGCATCAGCATAGTATAATTTCAAAGACGATTTAACAGATATCGGAGGTTATAACAATGAGTCTTAACAAATACAAAGGTGTTTTCCCTGCATTCTATGCTTGCTATGACAGCAACGGAAACGTCTCCGCCGAAGCAACAAAAAAATACGTGGAATATCTTATAGAAAAAGGCGTTAACGGTCTTTATGTAGGCGGTTCATCGGGTGAATGCATTTATCTCGGAGTTGAGGAAAGAAAAAGAACTCTTGAAGCAGTCATGGAAGTTGCAAAGGGCAGAATTGCGATTATCGCCCATGTTGCATGCAACAACACAAAAGACAGCTGTGAGCTTGCAAGCCACGCAGAATCTCTCGGCGTTGATGCCATCGCAGCTATCCCTCCCATCTATTTCAGACTTCCCGAAAAAGCTATCGCAAAATACTGGAACGATATTTCTGACGCTGCTCCCCACACGGATTTTGTTATCTACAACATTCCTCAGCTTGCCGGCGTTGCTCTTACACTGAGTCTGTTTGACGAAATGCTCAAGAATCCCAGAGTTATCGGTGTCAAGAATTCATCAATGCCCATTCAGGATATTCAGATGTTCAAAAGACAGGCTAAGCTCAATAACAAAGAGGTTGTTGTTTTCAACGGTCCCGATGAGCAGTTTGTAGGCGGCAGACTTATCGGCGCAGACGGCGGCATCGGCGGCACATACGGCGTTATGCCTCAGCTTTTTGTCAAGCTCAATCAGCTTCTTGAAGAAGGCAATTTTGCAGATGCCCGTGAGCTTCAGAACGAAATCAATGAAGTTATCTATACAATGTGCTCAACCAAGGGCAATATGTACGCAGCGGCAAAGGCTGCTCTCAGAAAGCTTTCAGGTCTTGACCTCGGCGGAGTAAGAGCTCCTCTTCTCAATCTTGAGGACAGCGACGAAGCTGTTGTTGACAAGGTTGTTTCACTCGTTGAAGCATCCGCCGGAAAATGGATTAAATAATCAAACGCAGTGCTCTGAAATCAGGAATTTCGGGCACTGCATTTTGTTTGTAAATATTTTCTTTACAATATGTATGAAATTGTTGAAAAACAAGTTGATTTGTGCTAAATTGTATGTATAAACATTTTTATATGCGAGGAAAATTATGAATATTCTGGTTTTGAACGGCAGTCCTAAAGGTAAATACAGCATAACGCTCCAGACCGTCAACTATCTTATGCAGCAGTATCCCGACTCAAGCTTTGAAGTTCTTGATGTCGGTCAGAGAATAAAAGCTTTTGAAAGAGATTTTTCGGTGCCCGCGGAAGCTCTCGGAAAAGCTGAAATCATTCTGTTTTCTTATCCCGTTTATACATTCATTGCCCCCTATCAGCTCCACCGTTTCATTGAACTGACAAAGGAAAAAGACATTGATTTAAGCGGTAAATTCGCAACTCAGATTTCAACATCAAAGCATTTCTATGACGTTACCGCACACAGATATATTCAGGATAACTGCTGTGATATGGGCATGAAATACATCAAAGGTCTTTCGGCTGATATGGATGACCTCCTGACGGAAAAAGGTCAGAAGCAGGCAAAAGATTTCTTTGAATACGTTTCATTCTGCGTAAAGAATAATATTTATGAAAAAAGCTCAGTCAGAGTTTCGGAACCCGGGCACATCAGCGTTGACATTCCCGAAAGCAAAGCCGAGAAATCGGGAGATATCGTTGTTCTCACAAACTGCGAAGAAAACGATTCTCAGCTTCAGAGCATGATTTCCCGTTTTCAGGCTGTAATGCCCAAAAAAACAAGAGTTGTCAACATCGGCGAATATCCGTTCAAGGGCGGATGTCTCGGTTGTCTGAACTGTGCGGTTTCGGGTAAATGCGTATACAAAGACGGCTTTGACGATTTTCTCAGAAACACCATCCAGACCGCAGAAGCGATAGTTATTGCATTCTCAATCAAGGATCACTCAATGGGTGCATCCTTCAAGCTTTATGATGACAGACAGTTCTGCAACGGTCACCGTGCCGTCACAATGGGAATGCCTATGGGTTATCTTATCAGCGGCAACTATGAAGATGAATTCAATGTTCAGATGATTGTTGAGGGCCGTGCACAGGTAGGCGGAAACTTCCTTGCAGGCGTTGCAACGGATGAAAAAGACCCTAACGGCGAAATCGACAAGCTTGCCGCATCGCTTGACTACGCAATCAAAGCAAACTATGTTCCCCCTCAGAATTTCTACGGAGTGGGCGGCACAAAGATTTTCCGTGACCTAATCTGGCTTATGCAGGGCATGATGAAGGCTGACCACAAATTCTACAAAGCTCACGGTCAGTATGATTTCCCGCAGAAAAACAGAGGCAAAATGCTTCTTATGTACCTTGTGGGTGCAATGGTTTCCTCTCCAAAAATGAAATCCAAAATGGGCAACATGATGAACGAAGGAATGCTGATGCCGTACAATAAAATTCTCGGCAAAAAAACAGAATTCAACATCAAGAAATAAAAACACGGCTTGAGACGGTTAATTAATTATCCGACTCAAGCCGATTTCATTTTATTTTGTGATTTTTTCTGTTAAAGGTATGCTGAGATTACCCCATACATCCTCGGCAGCCACGCTGATTGTGAAATCATTTTTCAGCACAAAAAAGCTGTCAAAGGTTACTGTTTCGGGCTTTTCCGCAAAATAGTATCCCGAAAATTCCCAAGCACTGTAAAGCTGTTTTCCGTCGGAATCCGTTACGGTGAGTCTGTATACGAACACTTCGTTATCTCCCTGAACGGTTGCCTGAGGAACGGTTACGGTATATCCGTCAATATCTTTTTCAACGGTAAGCTCCGCACTCTTATAAAAAACAGGTGCGGAAGAATTTTTCGTTCTGAACTCGGGATTGTATTTTGTTTTCTTTGCCTCGGTAACATTATCAACGAGGAATTCTTTTACAAACCTTCCCGCTTCAACATCAAGAACTCTGACAAGCACTCTGTTATCTGCATCAACCTCAACAACGAGAGCCTGAGTCTGATTTTCGTAGCCTTCGGGGAACTGCCCGTTTTTTCCGTCAACGGCAAGCTCAAAATACGCAAGACCGCCGTCGTTGATTGCGGTAAAGCCGTTCTGCCATATGCCTCTGGGGTCGTTTGCGGGGAAATGGGAATGACCCGAAATATGAATTACCTGAGGATATTTTTCAAGCACTGCGGTAAATGTATCGAGTCCCCAGCCGTCAGTTTCGCTGCTGCCGTAAACCGTATCAAGAACATGCTCGTGCTGGAAAACAAAAACGGGTTTCCCGGGACTGTCTTTCACTGCCTGAGCAATGTTTTCATCAAGCCATTTCACCTGCTCTTCGGTATATTGTTTTAAAGAATCCGATCTCGAAACACCGATAAAATGGAAGCCGTTGATAACCTTATGAAAATCAGGTTCCTGATTTGTCATTGCTTTGTAAATCTTAAGTGAATGCTCTCCGAAGGTTGAGCTGTCATGGGATTTCGCAACAACGGCAAGTCTTTCCGTGCCCTCACGAAGCTCAGCATCGGTTATTGCAGTGAATGCCGCAAAGGAATCAAACCATCCGTTGTCGGTTATGTCTCCCGAAAAAACAACGGCATCAAGTTTTTGGTAATCCTTATCGGCATCCGCTATGGCATATGCGGATTTAAGAGTTTTTGAAAGTCTCTGACTCTGCTTGTCGCCGAGAGTTTTGATATGCAAATCACTCGTTGCAACAAATCGCATAACGGGAATAAAATCGTCCTGTATTATTTCGGGTACGGGTGCCGTAAAATCAGGCGTGATAAGCGATGCAAAAAGAGTAAAAATACTGACAATAATTGAAATGACCGACATAATTTACCTCCCTGTTTATTTCATATCGAATAATTCTTCGGCTGTGGGCATCGAGCTTTCCGCACCCATGCGGCTGACAGCTATACCGCCTGCCCTGTTACCCATATCGCAAGCCTTGTAAATATCTCCGCTGCGGATAAATTCAAGAGCCATCGCAGCCGTAAAGCTGTCCCCTGCGGCGGTGGTATCAACAACATTGCTCGGATATGACGGCATTATGCGGAGATTTCTGCCGTCCCATACAGAGCATCCTCTTTCGCCGAGTTTAAGCACAACAAACCTTGCTTTGCTTCTCTCAAAAAGAATTTCAGAGGCTTCAAGAATTGAGTTTTCATCTTCCGGATAAATACCCGTGAGAGCTTTTGTTTCACTTTCATTGGGTGAAATTATCGTTGCACCCTGCATTCTTTCAAGAGCAAAATTCTTTGCAGGTCCGCAATCGATAACGGTTGTTATTCCGCTTTCAATCGCACGGTTAACACATTTCACAACCGCATCTTCATTGGTTTCAAACTGAACAAGAAGAAGGTCTGTATCCGTTATGCAGTCAGCCGCCTCATCGGGATCTATTTCGGCATTTGCCCCCTCATAAACAACAATACGGTTTCTGCCCTCACCGTCAATTATAATTGCGGCAAGTCCCGTCTGCGACCCTTTGAGCGAAACAGACGATGTGTCAACAGAATTGCTATTGAGATTTTCAATAAGCTTATGTCCGTTTGTGTCATCGGCAACCCTGCCTATCATTTTGGTTTTTGCACCGAGACGGGCAAGTCCGATTGCCTGGTTTGCTCCTTTTCCGCCGTTTGCATAGCCGTAGCTTGTTCCCAAAACGTTTTCACCGACTTCGGGAACTTTTTTCATATTCAGAATAATATCCGTGTTTATGCTGCCCATAACGGCAGCACGAATGTTTTTAAACATAATAAGCTCCTATACGATTGCTCTGAATTCTTCGGCAGATTTTTTCATATCCTTATCCTTAATAAACAGACTGCTTGTGCCGAGCACAAATATATCCGCACCGCACACGCTGAGCTTTCTGCCGTTTTCGGGACTGATATTGCCGTCAACCTCAATAGGAATGTGAGAGCATCCGAGGTTATCGAGAAATTCTCTCGCCTGCTTTGTTTTTCTTTCCGCACCCGAAAAAAGCTTCTGACCCGCAAATCCGGGACTCACTGTCATGATAAGAGCCATATCCATATAATCCGTCAGATATTCCATTGCTTCAAGCGGTGTCTGAGGATTGAGTGCCAGACCCGTTTTTATTCCCTTGTTGCGAATCTGCTCAAGAGTGCGGTGGATATGGATATCCGATTCATAATGAACGCAGAGATAGTCGTTTTTATCAAGTTTAAGCATATCAATAAATCTTGAAGGCTGATTAACCATCATGTGAACATCAAGCGGAATATCGGTTATTGATTTGACGGCATTCACAATATCAAAGCCGAGAGTTATATTGGGAACAAAGCTGCCGTCCATTATATCAAGATGAATAAGGTCAATGCCTGCATTTTCAAGCTCTGACACGGATTTTTCCAGATGCATAAGGTCAGCACACATAAGAGATGCCGATAAAAGTTTTTTCATGTTACATCAGTCCTTTTACTGTTTCATAAGCCATCTGCGGATAATCGGTCATTATGCAGTCCGCACCGTTTTCCGCAAGAACTCTGACTTCTTCTTCGTTATTTATTGTCCAATACTGAACGGCTATATTGTTTTTATGAGCATAGTTAAGCATTTCTCTTGTGCCAAGGTTGATTATGTTATCAAACGCACTTGAACCGTAGGGAATCTGCAATGCAACATACGATGGGCTTACATCCTGAAGATTCCAGTTCATTCTGAAATAAAAATAAAACTGAACAGCTTCAATCGCATCGGCTGTGCGTGAAATTCCGGGGTATTCGGACTTCATATATGCCGAAACATCGGGCGCAAAGGTTGACCAGATTGCTCTGCTCTGAAGACCTCTTTCGGTTATGATTGAATAAAGCTTATCAACCGCTTTTCTGCCGTTCAGACCGATGCTCTTGATTTCAATGCAGTATTTATATTCCGTTCCGTTGCTGTTTGCTTCAATGTAATCAATAATTTCATCGCAGGTAACAACCCTGAGATTATAGGGGATATCGTCGCCTCTCAGACCCCTGTAGGGATAATCTCCGTTGCCCTTGAAATTTTCGCCGAGGTTGAGCACCTGTGTTTCTTCAAGAGTGACTGATGAAACATAGACATTCTTTCTGCCGAAAGCTTCAACGGCGTTTGAGGTATCGTCATAAGTAAGATTATGAAGGAGAACAAGCTCGCCGTCTTTGGTTATCTGAACATCAAATTCAAAGGTATCAACACCGAGAACATCATTCTGCTCAATGATATTTTCAAATGCCATAAGTGTATTCTGGGGTGCAAGGCCCGCACCCGAACGGTGAGCCGCTATATCGGGATTCTTATATTCGGTTATGTAGGGATTGGTTGCTTCGGGATAGATCTCAACAGGTGTATTCGGATCGCCTGCATCACCCATTGTAATCAATATCGGAATAAGCATCATTGCCGCAACAATGCCGTGGAAAACATTTTTTATTGTCAAAATTATCGATGTCATATTCTTCTCCTCCTATCCGATATGGTTTATTATATATCAATTTATAATTATATTCAACTGTTTTGTTGTTATTTGGTTTTAACTGTGATATAATTACACGGATATCTCTTCAAAGGCGGTGACGGAATGTCCTCAAAATTTCATAATATAGGCATTATGGCTCATGTTGACTCGGGTAAAACAACTCTGACAGAGCAGCTGCTTTATCTTACGGGGGCAATCCGTCAGGCAGGCAGTGTTGATTCGGGCACTGCCGCAACAGACAGCCTTTCAATCGAAAAGCAAAGAGGTATCTCCGTACGCACGGCAACGGCATCAACGCAATGGAAAGATATCACCATAAACATAATCGACACTCCCGGTCACGTTGACTTTGCGGGAGAAGTGGAAAGAGCACTCTCTGCTCTCGATTATGCGGTTGTTATTGTTTCCGCCGTTGAAGGTGTGCGTGCACATACCGAAAACATACTCAAATCCCTTGATGCCGCAAAGCTGCCGAGACTTGTTTTCATAAACAAAATCGACAGAGCAGGCGCTGATTCCACATCGGTTATATCGGAATTAAAAAGCGTTTCATCACAGTCATATCTTTTGCTTTCCGAAACAGAAAATGAAGGTCTTGAAAATCCGAAAATCAGCATAAAAAAAGGCATGGATTTTGCTCTTTCCGCAACCGAAGCTCTTGCGGATATCTGCGACGAAGCGGCAGACTTATTCCTCTGTGATGAAGCATTAACCGAAGAAAGAGCAGCCGAGCTTATCAGAAAAGAAATTTCCGATTGCAGGCTGACTCCCGTATTGTGCGGAAGTGCAAAGCTTTCAATCGGAATAAAAGAGCTTGCCGACACCCTTGCAGACTTCATGCCCTCCGCAGAAAGGCGGGCAACGGATGAACTATGCGGAATCATCTTCAAAATCGAACACAACAAAAGCTCAGGCAAGATTTCCCACATAAGACTTTTCGGCGGCGAAATTTCAAACCGTGACGAGGTTGAAATAATACCTCCCGCATCTCTTCTTACCGCAGAGTCCGATGCCGTTGAAATCGAAGCAAAACCTCCCGCAAAAGAAAAAGTTGCTCAGATAAAAAGCTTTTCGGGTGCAAAACTCACGGATTCGGGATTCGTTAAAAGCGGTGACATTGCGGCTGTCAGCGGCTTACCGTCGGCAAAAACGGGTCATTTCATCGGTTCTCTTGCCGTCAGTGAATCCGCAAAGCTCGTCAATCCGTTTCTCAGAGTAAGGGTAACTCCCTCCGACGGCGACCAACTGAAACTCCCGTCACTTGCTGCGGCATTGGGTGAGCTTTCCGATGAAGAACCCTATATCGATGCAAAATGGGAAAACGGTCAGAAAGAAATCACAATCAGCACAACGGGAAAAATTCAGCTTGAAGTTATCGACACCTTACTGAAAGAACGCTATAATCTTTCGGCGGCATTCTCTCCGCCTACGGTTATCTATAAAGAAACTCCGTCTGCAAAAGGCTATGCACGGGCAAGCTACACCATGCCCAAACCCTGCTGGGCTGTGGTGGAATTTATTTTTGAACCCATGCCAAGAGGCTACGGCGTTTCATACCACGGCAGACTGCCCTCAAACCAATGCTTTTACAGATATCAGTCACACATCAGAACATCGTTCAACAGCTGTCTTGAACAAGGTCTTTACGGCTGGGAAGTGACCGACTTCAAATGTACGCTTGTGGGCGGTGAGCACCATACAATCCACACTCATCCGCTGGATTTTTTCGTCTGCACTCCCATGGCATTCATGAACGGTCTCAACGAAAACGGCTCAACAATTCTTGAACCTCTTTTAAAAATCAGGGTTTCCGCACCTGCCGACCTTTCGGGCAAACTGCTTTCCGAAATCGTCAAGATGGGCGGCGAATATGATTCACCCGTTATCCGTTCGGACAATGTTATTCTTGAAGCGGTTGTGCCCGTTGCAACCTCAATGGATTTTCCGACAAAGCTTGCGGTTATTTCTTCGGGCAAGGCGGTGCTCAATCAGTCATTTTACGGTTATCGCGAATGCCGTGACGGTCTTGAGCACATCAACCCCCGCAGAGGCGTTAATCCCCTTGACCGTTCAAAATGGATTCTCTACGCCAGAGGCGCATATCAGACAGATTAAAAGGTGATAAAATGAAAGAAAAGAACAACATTCTTATATCGGTATTGCTTTTTATGAGCATGTTTCTGCCGGTTATCAGCCTGATTCTTTACTGCTTCGGATATACTGTTACACTCATAAGCTATACCGCTTTTTCCGTTGTTTCGGCTTTGGTTTTCGTTGTTTCTGCATATGTGATTTCCAAAGCCGGGAAATTGAATCCGAACAAAACATTGAGAATTTTAATCTCTCTTCTTCCCCTGTTTTCACTTATCAACGCACTTATTTACATTTATAAATCCAAATCCGTTGCGGTTGTTATATGCATGATTATCTGTTTTATCTGCTCTGCTGTTGTTGCAGAAAGAATCTGTAATCATAAAATCGCTTCCGTATTAACCTCAATGGTTTTATCTCTTCCGATTCTTATTGTTTCATTTGCAGTCGTGTTTCTCGGAAATATCGGCGTAAATACGATTGTTGACAGAATCTACTCCCCTGAAAAAACATATTATGCTGAAATTGTTGACAGCGATCAGGGAGCATTGGGCGGTGACACGGTTGTTTATGTTTATAAAAACAACAAGCTCGATTTGTTTTTTATGACAGTAAACAAAACTCCTCAGCGTGTTTATCTCGGCGATTGGAGAGAATACGAAACCATGCAGATAACCTGGAAAAACGAAAACTGCTTGCTGATTGATTCAGAGGAATACACAATTAATAATTAACATGGTGATAAAATGAAAGAATTACACATGATTTGCAATGCTCATCTCGACCCTGTATGGTTATGGCAGAAGCCCGAAGGCATTGCAGAAGCAATTTCAACATTCCGTGTAGCTGCGGATTTCTGCGAGGAATTTGACGGCTTTGTTTTCAATCACAACGAATCCGTTCTTTATGAGTGGGTTGAAGAAAACGAGCCTGAGCTTTTTGAAAGAATTCAGAGGCTTGTCAAGGAAGGCAAATGGCATATCATGGGCGGCTGGTATCTTCAGCCTGACTGCGTTATGCCCTGCGGAGAAAGCTTCATCCGTCAGATTGAGACGGGCACAAAATATTTTATTGACAAATTCGGTGTCAGACCTCTTACCGCCATTAACTTCGACCCGTTCGGTCACACAAGAGGTCTTGTTCAGATTTTGAAAAAGTGCGGCTATGAATCCTATGTTTTCATGCGTCCGTCATGGCTTGAAACCGAGCGTGATTTTATCTGGAAAGGTTTTGACGGCAGTGAAATCATTGCCCACAAAATAAACTGCGGATATAATTCGGGCAAGGGCAGGATTGCCGAAAAGCTTCAGCGTGTTCTTGAAAGAGAATACGGAGACGGAATAAATATGATGTTCTGGGGCATCGGCAATCACGGCGGCGGACCTTCAAGAGAAGACCTTGTTACCATTGCAGATTTCATGAATAACAACCCCGAAAAAGGACTTACTCATTCATGGTGCGAAAGATATTTTGACCGCATAGACAAATCAAAGCTCAAAATATTTGATGAATCTCTGAACTACACCATGGTCGGTTGCTACACATCAATGGTACGCATAAAGCAATCTCACAGACGGCTTGAAAACGACCTTGCACTCTGCGAAAAAATGCTCGCATTAAGCGATGTTTCATACGATAAATCCGAGCTTGAAAAAGCCGTTAAGGCACTGCTTTTCTGCGAATTCCACGATATTCTTCCCGGCTCAAGCATCAAAGCGGCAGAGGATGACTGTCTGCGTCTTTTCGCTTACGGAAACGAGATTGCAGATAAATATAAAACAAAGGCATTCTTCAGACTTTGTCAGGGACAGCCCAAAGCAAAAGACGGCGAAATACCCGTTCTCGTTTTCAACCCCCATCCCTACAGAATCACGCAGGATATCGAGGTTGAATTCCAGCTTCAGGACCAGAACTGGAACGAAAACGAGGTCACAATCGTAACCGTACGTGACGGCAAGGGCAATCATCTCCCCTCTCAGAACGAAAAAGAAGCTTGCACATTCAGCCTTGACTGGCGTAAGCGGGTTTGTTTCAGAGCAGAGCTTGAGCCTATGAGCATCAACCGTTTTGACTGTAAGCTTCATGTTGAAAATATGCCCAAACGCAAAATTGAAGCCTGTACCGAAACAGATGAACATTTCACCTTTGACAACGGCAGAATGCAGGTGCTTATCAGCAAAAAAACAGGTCTTATTGATAAATACTGCGTCAACGGCATTGATATGCTGAATCCCGAAAGTGCAAAAATAACAGCGTTCAGGGACAACGAAGACCCATGGGGTATGACGGTTGACGGATTCAACGAACGCATCGGCGAATTCACACTTCTTAGCAGCAAAAAAGCCAATGAATTCAACGGATATCCCGAAGAAGCCATGGGCAATGTCAGAGTTATTGAAAACGGTGATGTCAGACTTAAAATCCAGGCTGTTTTCGGATACTGCGATTCATTTGCGGTTGTTACCTATACTCTGCCTAAAAACGGCGATTATATTGACATAAAAATCCGTATGCTTTCAAACAACTCAAGCAGATTTTATAAGCTCACTTTTGATACATCATTCTCAAATCCCGATTTCATCGGTCAGACCGCTTTCGGAAAAGAAAAGCACCGTGCAGACGGCAATGAGGCGGTATTCCAGAAATGGTGCGGAGTTTTCGAAAACGGAAAAGCTCTTGCCGTTCTCAACAAAGGCACCTACGGCGGAAGCGTTGACGGAAACATCTTCAACCTTTCCCTGCTCAGAACTCCCGTTTATTCGGCTCATCCCATAGGCAGCAGACCTCTTGCGGATTCTGACCGTTCGCATGACAGAATCGACATCGGCGAGCGTGACTTTGAGTTCAGATTGACAGCCGACACCTCGCATCTTGATAAGCAGGCTGAGATTTTCAATCAGCCCTGCATTGCTCTTTCGTTCTTCCCGTCGGGTCTGGGCGAAAAGGAAAACACAAAGGTTGAGATTGATAATCCCGAAATCATTCTTTCAAGATACGAAAAAACAGATGACGGCATAAAAATCCGGCTTTTCAATTCATCGGAAAACAGCTCGTCGGCTAAGCTTACAATCCGGAATACTGAGTTTGGAATTGATTTCGGTGCATACGAGGTCAAAACATTCCTCTGCTCAAACGAAACACTCACAGAAACAGATATGATATAAGCAAAAATCACCTGCAGCCCCAAAGGTTACAGGTGATTTCGTTTTATCTGCTTCTCCATTTATTCATGAGCACTCTCATGAACAGTCCGCCCTGCACCGTACGGTGGCGGAAGGATACCCACTTGCCGCTGACTGTGTCATACCAGTCTGTCATGGGCACTCTGCTGGAGCTTTCATTATACGCTTTCCACAGAGGAGCTATATAATCGGCAAAAACTTTTTTGCTCGATGCCATCGATGCCGTCCACACAAGCCAGTCGGATTTGGTATAGTCCGCACGGCTGTCAAGAGGCATTCCGTATTCGTTGAAATGCTTTTTGTTATCGGCAATTTCGGCATCCATAAACTTCTGCGAAAAAAGCTTCGTCTTCCATACTCGGTCCCATACCATATTGTATTTCATTGAATATGTGTTTGGCTGATCAAAAGCAAGGTTCGATGTACCGTCATCATTGAGTGCGGTATTCATCCAGTTTTCCGCCATTTTCTTTGCTTCTCTGCGGTAGTAAGATGCTTTTTTCTGTTTGCCGAGCATCTTCATGATAACAGACATACCCTGAAGTCCCATAACAGCCTTAAGCGAAAGATTGCAGTTATGAGCAAGGTGGCCTGCGAAGTCATCCGTGCAAAGCTGATTGCCGGGGTCAGCACCGTATTCGATAAGATAGCTGCACCATTTTTCAAGCAAATCAAGATGCTCTTTTGCAAAATCTGCATTTCCCGTTGCGATTGCAACATTGGCATCCATAACAAGCATATTGCCGCATTCCTCAACAGGCATCTGGTATTTGAGGGCATTGGAGCCGTAAACCTGACCGTTGACAAGAGGATACTGACCCACATCATGAGGAGCAAAATCGAATATCCACGCATCGCTCTTTGCATAGCGGATAACGGGTCGCATCATGCCCTTAACAAGCTCGGGATTATAAAGAAGGAACATCGGGATTGACGGATAAGAAACGTCAACCGTTGCGGCACAGCCGTTTGAGAAACATTCCTTTGAGATATAGAGAATTTCTCCGTTTTCATCAAGCACAAGCTTATGGGCAGCAATAACCTGACGGTAAGCAAGTGAAAGAAGCTCGGCATATTTTTCTCCGCCCGCTTCAAAAGCATCCGCATAAAGCTTATCCGAAAACTCCTTGCAGCGGAGCCTGATTTCATCGTATTCTTCCGCAGCCTCGGCTATTGCTTCAAGAATTGTTTTGCCGTCTTTGTTCCAATATGATTTAAGATGCTTCCCGAAATATTCGATGCTCACAATATCATCGTAAGCAAAATAATACATCATCCTTTTGCCTTCTACGAGCTTTGCACCGACATGGATATGGTCATCGCTCCATATCTTTCCGACGGATGTTTCGGCATTTTCGGCATCGGTCATAAGGTAAAAATAACCCCAGTCGATTCTCACATCATCGCCGCTGCGGTTAAGAGGCTTCTGCACGGTGTTGCCCATCTTCATGCCGACTGTTTTGCCCGCAAAAACCTTTTCTGTTTCGATGGGACTCTGGTCTGCTTCGTTAAGGCACAGCTCTTCGTTTGCGGCAACATTGATTGAAACTTCGTGTTCTTTTCCGTCAACGGATTCCCATGAAAGCTCCATGTAGGAAACGGGTCTTGTCAGAAGAGTGTAATCATCGGCAATTACGGGAGACGTCATAACAAGATTTATTCTTATTTTACCGTTTTCAAAAACAGCCGAGGTTGAAAGTGCATCGATATCAAGGGAAATCTGCTTCATTTTACGGATATCACGGTGATATCCGAGGAAAAGATATTTTTCACCGTCAACAACGGCAGTACCAATAACGGAATTGCTCTTACCTGTCCAATGCTCGGTGTTTGAATAGTTCAGATTGCAGTCCGACGACCAGACCGAAAAATAAGGGTCAATCGTAATAAGAGGTACGCAGGGTGCTCTTAATTTCATATTCACATTCCTTTCAAATAAAGGTGAGCAGAAATTTCTGCCCACCTTTTCAGATTAAAACAGGTTCTGGGGATAAACTTTTGTGAGACCGAAGAGCTTCTTGAAGAATGCACCGATCTTCTGGAAAATACCTGCCTTTGAATTCATATCCTGAGTATCAACAGGTGAAATCGGGTTATCGTTTTCATCAACAACAACCGCGCTGAAGGTTGTAACACCACTCTTGTTGGGCGAAATCTTGCAGCTGAGAGTATCTTCCGAAACTTCTATATTGAAATTAGCGTTGCTTGCAACCCACATAATCTTTGCGCCTGCAGGAAGAGTGCCCGTTACATCAGCATGGAGATAAATCGCATCCCCGTATTTGATTTCCGTTCTTGAAGGAACTCTGATTTCCATTGTGAATGCAGGTGCATTGCTGATTGTGTATTCCGCAATGTAAGGATTGCTCTTATTGCCTGCGGCATCCTCAAACACAACCTTAACCTTGATTTTTGTTGCACTGATTGCGGTTGTATCAAGAGTTGCGGTGAAATTGCTGTCTGTTGCCTCGCCCATGGGAATCCATGTTGCTCCGCCGTCGGTTGAATATGAATAAACCGCCTTTGCAGGTCTGTCATTATCGGTTGCGGAGGCTGTGAATGTTGCAGTGCCGCTGAGAGTTGAACCGCTTGATGAATTCATTGTCACTCCCGTCGGTGCCTGAGTATCGGAATATGCAACAGCCAATGCCTCTACCGATTTCTCGCCTTCAACATCAAATGCTCCCACACCCGCTACCTGATAATAGTAATTAACTCCGGGCTGAACAATAGTATCAGTGTATGATTTTGATGTGACTACTGCAAGAAGAGCATATGTTCCGCCCTCGATTTTACGGTAAATGTTGAACTTGGATGCGGATGATGACCATGAAAGCTCAATCTTATTGAGGCCGCCTATAACGGTAAAGTTTTTAATCTGTCCGGGAATCTGCTCGTTGCTGATAACAAAGCTGAGCTCCGATGAGCCGGTAAATCTGTTTTCGCCGAGAAGTACAACGGTTGCTCTGCCGGGTTTGCTGTTGTTTTTATAAGTGATTGCAAGCTCTTTCTGAGCATCAAAAGGCTCGTTATCATATGTGAGATATACGGTGGGTGTATAGGTCTTGTTTTCGAAGTATACCCAGTCGTATTCAAGCTCTGTATTTGCAGATGAAAGAGCAAGCTTGCTTGCCGCTGCCTGAGTTGCGTAATTTGCATAGTGAACAGAAACGCCGTTTGTTGAAACACTCTGAGCATTCTCAAGGTAAACGGGTCTCTTGATTGTTACGATATTGACATCAAGATTATAAAGTGCGGTTGAATTTGAAGTATTTCCGTTTTCCTTGTTAAGGGGAATATTGGTGTATGCCTTGGTTCTCGATGTGTTCTGAACCGTACCGTCTGCAACAAGGAATTCACCCGAACCGCTTGCATCTTCTCTGACTTTAAAATCAAATTCCGCAAACCAGCAGTCACCGTTAAACATGAAGCTGTTTGAGGGATTAAGTGTATACTGACAAACAAAAACCTGATGGGTGTCAACAAACTCCTGTGAAATGTAGCCTAAATTAACCATGGTTACAAGGCTGTTATTGGTCGACGGATGCTTTACCGCCAAGCCGTCAACGCTGATTTTCTTATTACCCATTGCTTCACTGTTTGTTGTCATTTCAAGCTTCGTGAGTGAAGTGTAGCTGTCTTCAAAGAATCGGTTGTCATAGAACAGCATGAATGTGCCTGCGTTGGTGTAATAGCTTGTGTCGATATGAAGCCTTGCTTTTACTTCATCGCCGGGGTTAACGGTATCCGTCACTTCCCACTCGCCTTCAGAATTCTGCTTGAGAAGCTCTGTTTTGAAAATAAGGTTGTTATCGTTATTTTTTGTCCATTTTGCCGTGAAGGTTATTTCCTCTTCGGGCATTGCCGCAGGAATCATGGGATCCCAGCCTGCAAAGGTATAGCCGAATTTTGCGGGATCTTCGGGAGCTTCAATTTCCTGACCGTAATCGAAAACAAGCTCTGTTGTTTCACCGTCAACTACCCAATAGGTTGAATGTCCTGTTTTCTCAAAAACAGCATAATATACAAGGTCATATGCGGGCATATATTCGGGAAGCTCCGCAAGTTCATCCGAGCCGTCTGTCTCTGACCAACCGATGAATTCATAACCGTTGATATAGGGATCTGCGGGAACATCAAATTCATCGCCGTAATACATGAAAAACTCTTCGTAAATCTCATCAAACCAATAATAGGTTGCACAGTATTCGGCAGGAGTCCATGTTGCAACAAAATATTTGCCCTCTTCGTCCATGGTTGAAACCGCAGGATCCCAGCCGTCAAACTCATAGCCTTCCATTACGGGAGCTTCCGGAGCGATAATTTCAGACTCATACGCAGCAGGAACTGTCATGATGTCCGATCCGTCGCTGAACACACCGCCGTTTGCATCAAATTCGGCATCATATACATTGGGAACAAGTCTGAAATAAAGGTCAATTCCGTTTTCGGGAACTGTTGCGCCGTGTTCAAGCTCATTGACAAATCCGCTGTCTGTATATGCTTCATCGGAAACCGAATAACCGAAGGGAGCGTCATAGCCGTCAATATAAGCACGGACCTCGCTTCCGTATTCGGCATCAACCGAATCAACAAGTGCCGACTCCTCGGAATAAAGCTTCTGGACATAATAATTGACCGTGTAGCTGTTAACACTGTATAACGCGGTGAAAACCACTCCGCCCGCGGGAACTGTTCCGAGATTTTCGGAAACATTCACGCCGTCAAGCGACCAGCCGAGGAACTCATGGCCCTCTTTTGAAGGAACATCGGGGGCAATGATTTCTGCTCCGAATTCAAGGTTATATGTATCATGGATTTTCCCGTCGGAAACAAAGGTAACTTCAAAGTCAAGAACTGAAAATACAGGTGTAATAACAGTCTCTTCGGCAGGAACGGTGAAGGGTGAGATAACGGTTTCGCCGTTCTGATTTTCCCAGTGTGAGAATGAATATCCTTCGGGAATTTCGGGTGTTACAAGTGTTATTTCACTGCCGAAATAATATTCGCCCGAAATGCCGTTAACCGTTACTGTATACTGATTTCTGCTGTAGAAAATATGTAATTCCGTTGAACCGTCTGCAAGAATCTCGGCTGAAGCAATGCTGATATCGGGAACAAAGGTAAAGCCCTCCAATTCCGATGCTTCAACGGTAACAATTTCACCTGTTGTTCCGTATTTCACTGCAGCTGTATCGTCATAAACAGAGCCGTCAGTGCTCATAAGGTATGTATAAACCGTGTACGCTACACCGTCTGCACCTTTCCAGTTGGGAATATAGGTAACATTGCCTGCAGGCATTATTTCGGGCATTGCTTCGCCTGTTACGGCATTGACCCAGCCCGCAAACTCATAACCCTCTTTTTCGGGCGATTCGGGAGCTGAAACGGATTCACCCGCAACAAACCATACTGTTTCAGTGTTACCGTTTTCATAATCAAATGTTGCTTTATATGCACCGCCGATTCCGTTGCCCACTCTGATTGCGGGACGGACACCGAAGCTTGCAAAATCAACGCTGTTGCCGTTTGTGTCTGCAACGCCCTTATCGTTCACTCTGAGTGCATAATAGCTGTATGCACCTGCATCTCTGAGCCACCAGAACGAATTGCCTTCAACGGTATAGAGACCCATTGCCTTGGCATAATCGCTGCCCGATGCAGCTCTCTGTGACTCTGTCAGAGCAGAAATTTCATCATATGAGGGAAGGAACACTTTATCATAATCGCCTTCACCGAGCTTGGAATAAACAAGCTGTTCTTTTTCCGCATCGGTAAACGCAGCATCGATAAATCCGCCGTTAAGCCAACCGCTTACGGTTGAATCCGCATAACTGTTTGCAGGTACGGTTGCAGTCTGATCCGAATAATAATCATCGTCTGAAGCAGGAGTATCGTTAGCTGCTTTATAAACACTGTTTGCATACGCCTGAGCATCAACAAGAGTTTCACAAACCGCTATACCCTCGCTGCCGATAACACGCCATTTAAGGGGTTCGTATTTAAACCAATAAACCGTGTTTGTGTTATATCCGTTATCATCCTGATACGAATTCTTTTCTGTCTGCTGACGGTATGTAAGCTCAGGACGGTATTCCGAAAATGTTACTGCCCTGTATTTTTCACCGTTATGTTCAATATCGGAATATTTTACCGAGCCGTCACTGCTCATGGAGCCGATGCTGCCGTCACCGCTGAAACTGCCTGCATCCTCCCATGTCAAGCTGTAATTATCAAGCTCATAAATCAGGTTTTCATCCGTCACCCTGCTCTGAGGATATGAGCCGAGGGTGAACACTTCCCCTGTTATGTACTCAGCCGCCCACACGCTGAAATCGGAAAAATCAATACCCGAGAAAGGCAAAGCCGAAAAAACCATTATCAGCGAAATAATAACGGCAAGGGATTTTTTGAATAATTTGTTCATGCTTATTACCTCCGAAGAAATTATACATGACTATTATAATATAAAAAAAGCAAAAATTCAACATATAATATATTTTAATGCACCGCAAAAAACATTAATAATGATTTGCGGCGGATTTGAGCTGCTTCCGGAAGATTTTTCGGCTCTGACCTTTACCGAAACCCTAAGCAGAAAAACCAAGCAAAAAGAACAACGGATTACAAAGGTTTTTCCTCTGTAACCCGTTTCGTTTTATATTGCCATTCCGTCAGACTGCCGACTGAATTCCTTTATTTATTCATCAAAACGTAACGTATCTTTCCGTTTTGTATATCGTTCTGTTACTGCTCAATCATTTCGCAGATGCAAATGAGCCTGTAAAAATTTCAAATATTCTTGCAAAAAGCATTTCAAGGAAAGTGCTCAGGCTGACAACATTGCCTTCCGTATATGAATTCTGCTGAATTTTTCCGCAGCCCGTGCATGAACGGGTAGCAACCGTTCTTCCGTCTTCAGTATGTGTATATTCGCTCCATTCGCCGTAAACATGCTGCTTTACGGGAAGAACTGTTTCACTCTCAACTTTGCCGCATTTTGTGCAAACGGTTTTTTCGCTGCCTGTTTCAGCACAGGTTGATTCAACGGTAACGGTTTCATATTCGCCATGGGCACACCTGGTTATTGCCTGAATATATACATTGCCGTAATTTGTGCCGTATGTATCTTTCCAGTTATTTTTGCCCGGTTTTGTGTTTGTGAAGCTCTGACCCTTAAGACTTGTATAGTTTTCACCTTTTTCAATGGGAATGAATGTAATTGACTTGCTGCTCTTTTCTTCAAGAACAACAGAGAATATCTCGCCCTCTTCAAGAGTCAATTCCGTTTCAAGCTCAATGGTATGATAACCTTCATTATCAATAACCGTTTCTGTGTATGATGCCAATGTACCTTCTGTAGGATTCGTATAGTTTTCGGGAAGATTTTTATAGATGCTCACTTTAACGCTTGTTCCGGGGTCTCTTGTAATGGTTGAAATTGCCGAAAGAATTTCTTTACCCTCTGCGGTGAAAACATTCGCACACTGAATAGCACCTGATACACCGTATGCACTGGGCCATGGTGCACCGTTATAGGTGTAATTATTGAGATAATCTTCTGCCGCCATAACCGTGTATCCTTCAAAATAAGCGATTGATGCATCATAATAGGAAATCCAGAAGTATCCTTCATCGCCCCAATGAGTTCCCCAGCTGTTTTTGCAGAGCCATGCACCGTCACCGTCAGGTGCAGCCACAAAATTTGATGCGGAGTAATTATCATCCCAGCCGACTATTACAATCGCATGGTTGGTTGATGATGCTTCGGGATAAAAATAAGAATAGTTTTCTTTGTTATAATAATCGTCGCTGTGGTAGTATGAAGCGGAGATTGCACCGTTTTCCATAACCCACTCTTTTATATCGGCTTCGCAGGTAAGAGTCTCCCATGATCTGAGGATTGCTCCGCCCTCGGTTGTATATCTTTCGCTTTCACCGTAGTTACCCATAGCCGCAAGATCTTTGCCGTAAAACGGATAGCTTTCTTCGTTTGCCGTTCCTGACCATCTTGCAAGGGTTGCCGCCGCTTTTCTCGTGTTGCCTCCTGTAAGATAAGGATTGTTTCCTTCGTTGAGTCCGTCACCGTGAGTAGGATCCGCTGTGTCTTCCACACGTCTTCTATGAGTGAACCACACAAGATGTGCTTCGGAATAATCGGCTGTCTCAAGTGTATCAATACCCTCAATGACTGCTCCCGTTTCCATGAGTGCCGTTGAAGCAAATGCCCAGCAGTTACCCGATCTGCCCTGATCTTTAACAGAAGTAATGATGCCTTTTTCTCTTGAATCGTAGGTTTCGGGTAAGCTTGCGGTGCTCTGAGTTGAGATAACGGGTTCTTCGGCAATTTCATTGCCGTTTTCATCGACATATCTTATGTTTTCATAACCGCTTTCACCGAAAGACTCAACCGTTATAACGGTTTCTTCAAGGCTGTCGGATGCATATGCACCGTATGAAATGCAGGCTGCGGAAAATAATGTTGCTGCAGAAAGAACCGTTGCGGTAATTTTCTTAATAATATTTGTTTTCATTTCTTATCTCTCCGTTTTAATGAATTAAGATTTAAGAATTCTTTTTCTTCTCAGCGTGAACGTCTTCCCGCTTACACCTATAAGACGCATCAACTCAGAAAAAGGTTTGCTGTTTTTGAAATTTTTCAAAAAATTTTTCAGAGAGATTTTCTACAAAAAAGAGACAGAGTTTTTACGCTCTGTCTCATAATTTTACTTATTCAATTTTTCAAGGTCCTTCTTACGGATCTCAACACGTCTTACCTTACCGCTGATTGTTTTGGGAAGTTCATCAACAAATTCAACTATTCTGGGATACTTGTAAGGTGCCGTATGTGTTTTGACGTATTCCTGAATTTCTTTTTTGAGTGCATCTGTGCCTTCTGTTCCTTTGGTAAGAACGATTGTAGCCTTAACAATCTGACCTCTTACTTCATCGGGCACGGGAGTGATTGCACATTCAAGAACATAGGGAAGCTCCATGATAACGCTTTCAATCTCAAAGGGTCCGATTCTGTAACCCGATGATTTGATAACATCGTCAATTCTTCCTACATACCAGAGATAACCGTCCTCATCCATTGTTGCGGTGTCGCCTGTATGATAATAACCGTCATACCATACATCCTTGGTTTTTTCTTCATCGAGATAGTAGCCGATGAAAAGACCGCAGGGTGCACCGTCTTTTGTGCGGATGCAGATTTCGCCCGTGTCGCCTGTTTTGCACTCATTGCCGTCGGGATCAAGCACAACAACATCATAAAGAGGGCTGGGTTTACCCATCGAACCGATTTTGGGAGTTGAGCCGACAAAGTTTGCGATTGAAAGGGTTGTTTCGGTCTGACCGAAGCCTTCCATGATGGTGAGACCCGTTGCCTTCTTGAACTGGTTGAACACTTCGGGATTGAGCGCTTCACCTGCTGTTGTTGCATATTCGATTGATGAAAGGTCATATTTCGACAAATCTTCTTTGATGAAGAATCTGTACATGGTGGGAGGCGCGCAGAAGGTGGTTATATTATACTTCTTGAAAAGAGGAAGAATGTCGTCGGAATGGAATCTGTCAAAGTCATAAGTGAAGATACCTGCTTCGCAGAGCCACTGTCCGTAAAGCTTACCCCAGAGAGCCTTACCCCAACCTGTATCTGAAATTGTGAAATGAAGTCCGTCGGGATTGACATTATGCCAATGCTTTGCAGTAGGATAATGACCGAGAGCATATTTATATGAATGGGTTGCAATACGGGGATAACCCGTTGTGCCCGATGTGAAGAGCATGAGCATGGGGTCATCGCCGCAGGGAGTGTTTTCGTTACGGAAGAAATGAGTGCTGAAGCGTTCCATTTCAACATTGAAATCGTTCCAGCCGTCTTTTTTGCCGCCGACAAGAACTTTGATCATGCCGGGAAATTCAGCCGCAGCTTTTTCTGCTTCAGCGGAAACTTCTCCGTCTGCAGTACAAACTATTGCTTTTACGCCTGCAGCCTTATATCTGTATGTGAAATCGTGTTCAACAAGCTGATTTGTTGCGGGAATTGCGATTGCTCCGATTTTATGAAGAGCAAGCATACAGAACCAGAACTGATAATGACGCTTGAGCACGAGCATAACAGTATCGCCTTTTTTGATGCCGAGCGATTCAAAGTAGTTTGCTGTTTTTGCAGAATACTTCTTCATATCGCTGAATGTGAATCTGCGTTCGGATTTATCATTGCCGACCCACATCATTGCAAGCTTATCGGGATTCTTTGCCGCAATTTCGTCTACGCAGTCAAATGCAAAGTTGAATTTATCTTCATTCTTGAATGAAATTCCGCTGAACACACCGTCTTCATCATAAAATGACTCTATGAAATTATCCGCAACAGTTGTTGCCGATTTCTTTTCCGAAACGTGTGTTTTATGTGAAGCATAGGGTGTTTCGGGATACTCCTCGCTGACCTGTCCGTCCTGAGGATTGAGAACAACAGCATGGAATTCGCATCCGCCTTCGCTTACGGCAATCATGCCGTGAGGAATAAGGCTGTTATAGAAAATCGAATCGCCTTCGTTAAGGATATCAACGTGATTACCTACCTGCACCTTAAGCGAACCCTTTACGATAACGTCAAACTCCTGACCGTTGTGGGAGCTGAGCTTTATGGGAGCATTCTGTTCTTCTTCAAGATAAGGGAATTTTACAAGGAAGGGCTCTGCAAGCTTATCCTTGAATTTGGGTGCAAGGTTATTATAAACATAGCCTTTTTTCTTAATGATCTTTGCACCTTCGCCTTTTCTTGTTATAGCAAACGATGTAAGAGTTGAGCTTCTGCCTTCAAGAAGGTCAACAACTTCAACGCCGCAAGCCTTTGCACATTTATAAATAAATGTGAAGCTGAAATCGGTTTCGCCCTGTTCAAGAGTTTTATAATCCTCAACAGAAACTCCTGTAAGCTTTGCAAGTTCTTCCTGCGAATAGCCTGTTGCTTCGCGCAGATCTTTGATTCTGCCCGCAACCTCTTTCAAATTGTAGTCCATAGTTTTTGCTCCTTTCGTCGGATTTGCTTTGAGGAAAACAAAAAAACGCCCCAAAGCAATTTTTATTGCTTTGAGACGAGTAAAATCTAACCCGCGGTACCACTCAAATTGCACTGTTCGTGCCGCTCAACGGACTCCAACAAGCCCTACGCTTTAACGCAGCGTCTACGGAAGCTGTCTACTCATCTCACCGACTTTCGGAGCTCCTGCTCGGAAGGGATAGCTTTGAACTGTTCCGCTGACGGCTCGCACCAGACGCCGCCTCTCTGAAAACTTTGCAATTCAGCCTTCTTCGTCATAGCTTTTATGTGTGATATAATATCACCGAAAAAACAATTTGTCAATAGTTTTTTTCATAAAAATGACCCTGCACCTTATTGACGGCACAGGGTCATTGAGCAACATTCTTTTTATCTGCGGTATTTTATGAAATACCGTATTTTTTGCACTTTTTGTTAACTGCGATCAAGACAACCGCACCGATAACAAGATAGATAAGGGTGAGATTAATCTGCTGTCCGATAAAATCCGATGAACAAACAGTTTCTGTTATGCGGTTATATTCGGAACGGATGTGCAGAGCGTAATTTTCTCCGCCGATATTATAATAACGTGTATCGCAAAAACTGTCCGACCGTGTTTCGGAATCGATTTTCTCTATGGCTTCATCTTTCCGGTCAATAATTTTTTCGGAAATACTTTTACGCACATCGTCACCGAAAGCTTTTTCACAAACCGACTGATAAAGCTTGCTGTTATAACTATTTTCATCGAGAAGCCAGTCCTCGGAATATGAAAAATATTCGTTAATGCCGCCTTCAACGGAATACTCCGCTTCCGAATCAATAAACACTACTTCTTCTTTAACATCTTTCCATGAACCGGTTTGTGACATCCGCATTCCGACGGGAACAATTTCACCGTCTTTGATATTATAATCAAAACGCTCAACGGACATACCGTGTTCTTCTTTGAATTCCAAAATCTGTTCTTTGATTTCCGGAGTAAGATAATCATCCAACCTGCAGAGAACGTATTCTCCATCCACGATAAATTCCAGATACACACCCGATTTTGAAACTATGTTTCCTTCGGAATCATAAAGAATTGCCGCAGTCGGGAATTCCGAAGCCGAATATACTGCAACTTCTTTTATGACACGGTCAATGTCATAATCCCTGTTGACTATATCAAGAGCAAAATCATCAAAACTTCTGCTGTAACGTGAAAATTCATCTGCTATCTTTTCATCAACATTTTCAAAGGCAAAACATGTGTTCACAAAGTAAAGCGAAATCAGTAACGCGAGAACAGCACAAATAATATTTTTCTTTTTCATTGTTCGCCTTCCCCCTCAAACAAATGCTTACGTCTGTCAAAATAAATTGCATTAAGGAAAATATAAACAGCCGTTGAAATCAGGGTTACGCCTATATCCACTATATCAGAAACAAAAATTTTATTTGCTTCAAGAGAAACAACAACAAGATAAATTATATCGTATGCCACTGAAAAAAACGTCATCAATGCGTTGAGAGCATAGAATAACTTCGGAGAATTCTTTCTGAAGCCCGAAAGCTGAAATCTTGTGTAAACACAAAGTGCGGCAAGTCCGAATACTATTATACCGAAAACGATGTCAACAGGCTGAAGGAACGCGTAGGCTTCATACATTCCGCCTCGGGAAACACCGCCCGTAATCATCATTATTCCGTTAATTGTTCTCAGTGCGGCATCAGCAAACAAAAGAAAATAAATCAGAAATTTGAACCATTTCATTTCGTATGCAATCTCAGGAACATTCGGAGCTGTCTGCTGCCCGATTTCCGCTTTTTGTGCCGATAAATCCGCACCGCAGAATTTGCAGACCTTCGCATCATTCAGAACATCCGAATTGCATTTTGGACAAGTCATTTTTATTCCTCCTTTTAGGTTGTTTTTGCCCATTCACCTATAAGACGAAACAAAAATACACTTGGTCTATAATTTTTGGAAATTTTTTAAATAATATTTTCAAGTCTGAAAAATCTGACGAGTTTTTCAAGAACATCACTGAAAAAAATATTGAACTTATCTTCAAAATCCGTTTCAACTTCTCTTACTTCAATAACGCCGATATTTGCTGAAATATAATCCGCTTTCTTATTTGCGAAATCCGCAACCTTGTTAACATCGGCAGCAAATTTTGCTTTTATTGTTTCAATATCGGTTGTGCCGTAGGTGTTCCAGATAATCGCATTTGCAACTGCGGAGCCTTCAATGCTTTCTGCATATTCGGTTGTAATATATTCCGTTGCTTCTTCGCTTGCGGATTTGATAACGCTGTTCCACTTTTCCTTGCACAAATCAACAAACTGCTGATTTTTGGTGAGATTATTATAGAATGTGGGGATATCCGTTGTGTCACCCGCACCCATAATAGTTACGGCATAAAGTCTGCTGTGGCAAACGGTCCACTGCTCAGGCTGATTGTAGTCAATGCCGAATCTTATTCTGTCACAGTTGCCGAAAGCTCTGTCAAAATCCCATACGGGACCTGCATAGAGGGTGTCTCCGACGGGTTTATAGAAATATGTGCTTGTAAGAGCAGCATCGTGGTTTGCATACCATTCATTGAGAAGATACAAGTCTACAAGCGAATCGATGTTGCAGTATTTTGCAATTTCGTCAAGACCCTTGTTTCCGAATACCGCATTTTCAAAATTCTGATACCAGCTGCTTGCATATTCAACCTGTTCTTTTGATGCGAATTCGGGAGATTTGAAAATAACCGACTGGCTGTTTGCCGTTACAAAACCGCAGACCTCATCGGCATATCTTGAGGGAAGCTCTGTTTCAAGAATGTAGCCGCCTGTTATATCTTCGGGATTATTGGGAATTTCGATCCATTTCTGGGTGTTTTCAAGATATCCGCTGACTGAGCCGTAAACACCGCCTCTGGGAAGTGCTTCGATATCGATACCGTCGTTTGCCTCTTCGTTTGCATCCTCAAGATTCTGGATATTGACTCTTGTTTTGTCAACCTCAACTCTTGTTGTGAGAATATATGCACCCAGATATTCGCCGTTAACATATACATCAACTGGTGTAAACTTGGGTGTGTAGGGTACGCCCGCTTTTTCGGCTGCAAAGTAAGCAAGGCTGTTTCTCAGAAGAGATGTATCGGCATAGTTTGCTATGAGACTCCATTTCTTGCTTTTGCCCATGCCGAAAAGATCAGCCTTATCTTCAAGCTTGATGTTATAGGGCTTTTTGGGCATTCCCCATGTTGAGTTGCCTCTGCCCTTGATATAATCAAGGATGCCCGCATATTCGGGTTCGCCGTCAGCATTTATAATTGTTATGTTGCCTTTTTCCTTATATTCTTTATCGGCATGAACAGCATCGAGATTGCCGCTTTCCGTTTCGATGAATACAGAAGCAACCTTTGATTCTTCAAATACAACAACATCGTAGCTTGCACCGCCGCAGGTTAAATTCACCTGCTGCTTATCATTCATGAACGATGCGGAATCTCCGGCTGCAAGCTTTGTTTCACCGCAGTAAACATCTGCCGATGCGGTAAAATCAATCACCGCTTTTTCAAGGTCTATTGATGCGGGAACAAAAAGATAATATTTTGATCCGCTTGCAAACCATTTAACGGAAAGGTCTGCATCATCCTCTGCATCGGTTACAACCTTTACCGAAAAAGAAGATATTCCGTTTGTTTCGGCAGCAAAAGACGAAACCGAAAGCACCGAAAAGCTTAAAATCAACGCAAGAACAAGAGCAATTATTTTTTTCATAATTATACCTCCGTTTAAATTCTGAAAGCCCCACATCCGTAGATGCGGGGCAGATTCAATTAACCTACGTTTTCAAGACCGAAAAGAACGATTGCCTTTTCGAAAAGGTCATTAACGCTCACAAGTACACCCTTGAGAGCCTTAAGAACAGAATTGGTCTGGGGAGCTGAAGTCTGAACCATGCCGATACCACGGTCGATGGTTTCTGACTTGAGTGTTGCAAAGTATATTACGGATGATGTCTCCGATGCAAACTTTGCCTTGATTTCACTGATATCGGTTGTGCCGAAAATATTCCAGCGGATTGCGTTTGCAACTGCCGAGCCTGTTATCATGTCAACATATTCGCTGTCAACATAAGAAACGGTTTCACGCACTGCGGCCTGCATATAGTCAAACCAAACTTTTTCTGTTTTGTCAATGAAATCGTCATTCTTACAAATTACATTATATACAGTAGGCTTTTCTTCAATATCATACTTGCCGAAAACAGTGTTTCTGTACATTCTGTTGTAGCATACAGTCCACTTTGTGGGGTCAGTATAGTCATTGCCGAAACGGCCTGCATCGTTGTTGCCGAATGCGATATCGAAATCCCATACGGGACCTGCATGAAGAGGCTCACCGACAGGCTTATAGAAATATGTGCTTGTGAGAGATGCGTCCATGTTTGAACACCACTCGTTGATGAGATACATCTGAGACATAGATTCAACATCAAGGATTTCGTCAAGCTCGCTCATATCAACGCTGTCAAAGATTGCATCTTCAACCTTCTGATAATAGCTGCTGATATATTCCATCTGTGCCTTTGATGCATATTCGGGGGATTTCATGGTAAAGGGCTGGCTTCTGCTTGTAACAAAGCCGCTGACTTCATCCGCATATCTGTTTGCAAGCTCCATTTCGATAACGTAGCCGCCTGTGATATCCTCGGGGTCATTGGGGATTTCAATCCACTTCATCGTGTTTTCAAGAAGACCTGCATACTTGCCGTATGCACCGCCTCTGGGAAGTGCTTCAATATCGACATCGGGATTTGCTTCTTCGTTTGCATCTTCAAGATTCTGAATGTTGATTCTTGTCTTGTCAACTTCGATTCTTGTTGTGAGAAGATATGCACCCTCATAGTTGCCGTTGATATAAAGATCAACGGGAGTGAAGAGAGGAGTATAATCCATGCCTGCTCTCTTGGCTGCTTCATAAGCAAGAACGTTTCTGATAAGAGAAGCATCGCCGTGGTTTGCGATAAGGCTCCACTTCTTGCTCTTACCCATGCCGAAGAGGTTTGCTTTTTCATCGAGCTTAATATTATAGGGTTTCTTTTCCATTTCCCATGTTGAGTTGCCGCGGCCTTTGATCTGATCAAGAACGCCGTCATATTCAACATCACCGTCTGCATTGACAATTTCGACGAAGCCCTTTTCCTTATGGCTCTTGTCTGCATGGATAGCATCAAGTGAGCCTGATTCTGTTGTGATGAACATTGAAGCGGTCTTTGATTCTCTGAAAATCACAACATCGTATGTATAGCCGTCAGCTCCGATTTTAACTTCGGTTTTGTCACCGAAAACGGTTGCAAGTGTTTCAGCTTCCTTATATTCCGTACCGTCAACGGTATACGAACAGGGAATACAGAGCTTTGCTTCTTCATAATCGATTGATGCGGGGATAAAGAAATAGTATTTGCCGTTTACTTCATACCAATTGATAACTCTGTCAACATCATCCTCAGTAAGGTCATACTGTGCAATATACGCTTCAACGAGATTTCCGTCGGCATAACCGAGCATTGCAAATGTTGAAAACGCCATTATCAACGCAAGAAGAAGTGCTGTTAACTTTTTCATTTTAACTTACCTCCGATTTTATCCGTATATTTTCTGAGCAAGAACTGCCTGGATATCGTTCTTTCTCTTTTCGGCTGATTCGCGGTTTTCTCCCTTAACGGAGAAATAAAGCTTGAGTTTGGGTTCTGTACCCGAAGGTCTTGCGGCTGCCCATGAACCGTCTTTAAAATCGAAACGGAGAACATTTTCCTTGGGAAGACCGTCAATACCCTTTGAATAGTCAAGAAGTACGTCAAGGTCATCGAAGAGTGTTTCACCGCTTTCACGCATTGCCTTCATGGCAGACTGAATCTTTTCCGCACCTTCCTTACCCTTGAGAACGTAGGTTTCAAGGCAGTCAAAATAGTATCCGTATTCCGCATAAACTTCGTCAAGAGCATCAACGAGAGTTCTGCCGTTATTCTTGTGGTATGCAGCCATTTCCGCAATGAGCATTGATGCGGAAACCGCATCCTTATCTCTTGCATGAGTGCCTGCAAGATAGCCGTAGCTTTCTTCGTAGCCGAAAACAAAGGTGTTTTCACCGTTTTCTTCCCAAAGGCAGATTTTTTCGCCGATATACTTGAAGCCCGTGAGAGTCTGAACTGACTTTGCACCGTATTTTTCAGCAATTGCAGCACCGAGACCGCTTGTTACTATTGTTTTGACGACAGCCGCATTTGCGGGCATGGAATCTTTTCTGAATTTAAGAACGAAATCAACAAGGAGTGCACCTGTCTGATTACCCGTAAGAAGAACGTAGTTGCCGTTATGACGAACGCCTACACCAACACGGTCGCAGTCGGGGTCGGTACCGATAACGATATCAGCACCCTCTGCTTCTGCCTGCTTAAGAGCAAGATTGAGAGCGTCTTTCTCTTCGGGATTGGGTGAACGTACTGTTGAGAAATCACCGTCGGGAAGTTCCTGTTCCTTAACGATTGAAACATTTCTTCCTTCAAGAATCTTGCGAACGGGAATGTTACCTGTTCCGTGAAGAGGAGTATAAACAATTTTAAGTTCGGTAGGCTCGTTATAAAGGCTCTGGGTTTTAACCTCGGCAAGGAATGCATCAAGGGTTTCATCGCCGATCATAACAAGTTTACCGCTTTCTTTTGCTTCATCAAGAGCAAGACAGGGAATGTTTTTGATATCCTCAACTGCATTTACATATGCGATAACCTTATCCGCATACTGAGGAACAAGCTGACATCCCTTGCTGTCATATACTTTATAACCGTTGTATTCCTTGGGATTATGGCTTGCGGTGATAACGATGCCTGCAGTGCAGTTGTGATATCTTACCGCAAAGGAAAGAACGGGAGTGGGCATAAGGGTTTCAAAAAGGAAAACCTTTATTCCCTGAGCCGCAAGAACGCCTGCCGCAGTTTCGGCAAAGGATTTTGAGTTGTTGCGTGAATCGTATGCAATTGCAACGGATTTTTCACCGTCAAAGCATTCGTTGAGGTAATCCGCAAGACCCTTTGTTGCCTTTGATACCGTATATCTGTTCATTCTGTTTGCACCGGCACCCATGATACCGCGCAGTCCGCCCGTTCCGAACTCGAGGTCTTTATAAAATCTGTCCTCAAGCTCTGCTTTGTCTGTAATGCTTTCAAGTTCTGCTTTGGTTGCCTCGTCAAAGGTAAGCCAGTATTCGTAACCTGTCATTTTATCACTTCCTAAAGTTTATCATTTTAAATATATCACTATTTTTTTGTCAATGCAATAAATTTGAAAGAAAAAAATAATATTTTATAAATTTCTCTTTAAATAAATGCGGATTTATGTTAGAATTTATATGTATAAATCCGTTTTGGAGGGATTATATGTTCGTTGTTACAAGCAATCAGATGTATCAGGCGGAATGCAATGCCGTTAAGAGGGGCTTCACTTTTCCTCAGCTTATGGAAAACGCCGGTCAGGCATGCGCCGCTGCCATAAAAAAACATTTTTGTATAAGCAAGCAGAATCCGCGAAACATTCTTATTCTTTGCGGAAAAGGTAAAAACGGCGGTGACGGCTTCGTTATTGCCAGAAAAATGTGGGAATACGGCTGTGATGTTACTGTTCTTCTTGCCTGCGGTGAACCCAAAGCACACGATTCCGTCGAGATGTTTTCATTGGTCGAGGCGGCAGGCATAAATGTTATACGATACGACAACAACCTCACTCTGCTGAAACCTTATTTCGATAACGCAGACATAATCGTTGAAGCCATTTTCGGAACGGGATTCACAGGCACTCTCAACCATTCGTTAAGCGTGCTTGCTCAGGCAGCTAATGCCGCAGAGGCAAGAATAGTTTCAATCGACGTGCCTGCAGGTGCAGACTGTGATAACGCGACGGTACAGGGTACGGTTTTCAAGGCTGATATGACAATTGCCATTTCCGCATACAAGCCTATACATATCATGAAACCGTGCAGCAAATATTGCGGAAGAACGGTTATTGCGGATATAGGAATAACCGATGATGACTACAGAAACATCGACAGCGTTACCTGTTTCACGCTCAACGCACAGGATATAAAAAAGATGCTCCCGAAAAGGAAGCCTGTTTCAAACAAGGGCACATACGGTCACGCTCTCTGTGTTTGCGGAAGCATGAGAATGACGGGGGCGGCTTATCTTGCGGTTACGGGCGCACTCAGATGCGGTGCCGGTCTTGTTACAGCCGCTTTCCCGCAGAGCGCATATGCGGCGATTGCACCTAAATTCACAGAGCCTCTTCTTCTCCCTCTCGAATCGAATTTTGAGGGTACATTCGCATTCAACGCCATGGCAGGAGTTATGGAAGCGTCTGCAAGAGCAACGGCAGTGCTTCTGGGTTGCGGTATCGGTTTCAACAAAGACACCGTAAGAATGGTAACAAACCTTATAAAAGAACTGAAAAAGCCTGTAATTATCGACGCAGACGGCATAAACGCAGTTTCAACAAATATAGATATACTGAAAGAAGCTCAGGCTCCGGTTATTCTCACCCCTCATCCCGGAGAGATGAGCCGCCTTTGCGGAAAAACCGTTGCGGAAATCATTGCAAACCCCATCGGAATTGCTCATTCATTCGCCAAGGAATACGGCGTTACGGTTGTTCTGAAAACCGCAAACACCGTTGTATGCGACGGCAAAAGAATCTATGTCAATTCAACGGGCAATGCAGGTCTTGCAAGAGGCGGAAGCGGAGATTTGCTTGCAGGCATGATGGTTTCATTCCTTGCTCAGAGCATGACTCCCTTTGATGCGGCGGTCTGTGCGGTATATCTTCACGGGTTGTGTGCGGATGCCGTTGCGGAGAAAACCTCAATGAGAGGTATGCTCCCAACCGATGTGCTCAATTACCTGCCCGAGCTTTTCTCAAAATTTGAATAGCAGGTGATTATTTGAAAAAGGCTTTTTCTCTTTTTGCCGCATTCATTATTCTGTTTGCGGCAGGATGTGAAAAGCAGGCAAAGCCTCAGACTCCTCCCCCGTTTCCGTCAGCATTCACGGCAAACCTCGATGTTAAATTCAACAACATCGTCATGACGGCGGCACTCACAAAAAACGCCGCGGATGATTATACCGTAAAAATGCTGACTCCCGAAATTCTTTCACCGCTTGTGCTGAATTATAAAAGCTCAGGCTGTGAAGTTACTTATGACGGACTGAAATTCGAGACAGACCTCAACCGTTTTCCGCAGACGGAATTCGGCGGACTGCTCACAAACGCACTTTCGGATATCGAACATGGAATCGATGTTGAAACCATGATTTCCGACGGTGTAGTGACCTACAAAGGAAACGGAGAAAGAGGAATATATACCGTTAAAAGAAACGCGGAAACAGGTGAATTCCTTGAACTTTCGGTTGAAGGTGCACAGCTTCATGCTGTTTTCTCGGAATACAAAGAAAAATGATAAGGATGATTTGAAATGATATACTCAAAGTGTTTTCCCGCATGGGGTCCCTACGGCAAAAAATATATGGGTATTTCACGCATTGCCGACCATGATTTTGCCAAAGGGGTCCGTTTTGATGTTACGGTTGCACCCGGAATTTTCGGCGGTGACATAAAAGTTCCCAACACCACTCTCCCAAGCGGATGCCATCCGTGGCTCTGCAGTGCCGACTATTCCCTTTTCACCTACCGCTACGATATTGAATGGAAAGACCGTGTTTATGCGGAGGTATCCTATGTACGCATAGATGATGAGAGCGTTCTTGTCAGAACAGAAACAGTCAACAACTCTGAGATAATGCAGAACTGTGTTATCAACCTTTTTGAATCTGTCGAATATCCCTCGCCCTCATACTGCAAACTCACATTGCCCGAAAAATGCGAATACAAGAATCCTCTTGACTATGACAGTTACAGCTATGCCGTCACCCGACCCTGGGACGAAGAAAATGCAGACGGCTTCAAAAAAGGTGAATTTGCCGACCATAAATTTGTTGACGGCTTCGGTCTCGGCGACAGAGCAGGCAAATGGCATATGCCTCACAAATATCTTCCTCCTTTCGGCTGCGAGAAGGGTGACAGCGTTTCGCTTACAATCGATGTGAAAGATAGTTATGAGAATGCAGTTCTTGCAATCAGATACAGAACATCGGGAATTGAATATATTCAGGGTAAAATGGTTGGTGTCAATGTTGTTCCCGGAACGGAAACGGCATCGTTCATCATGAACGGAAGCATTCAGCTCGATTTTGAACCCACAGACGAGCTTGCAATCAAACACTTTGACTTAGGCAAGGTTCAAAAAGGAGATTTCACCATTTCGCTTGATGCCCTCGGCAAGGGCGGAATTGAATTTGACTTCTTCTGCATCTGCGAGAAAGAAGATGCGGATAAAATCAACGCCGTTATGACTCCCTATGATTTCACACCCGAAATCAGCAACTCAAAATGCGAAAACGGATATCTCACAATCTGCAGATATAAGAATATTGACGGTGATTTCCGAATCAGAACATTCAGCGACAACACCCGTTTCCGTGAAATCGGAACAGGTGCTCTTGAGGACTGCATGACCGCAAGACTCTCAAACCAGGATCCCTCATTTGACGATGTTACAGAAAGCTTTACCGGTGCATTCAGCCGAAAACACAGCGATGACGGATTTTTCTGCAATCAGATAGTTCACACCATCTTCATCAATCCCGGCTGCAGTCACGTTGAATATGCGGTTATCTCAAAGGGTGAAACCGATTACAAAACCGTTGAAGAATACGAAAAGCTCTATAACAGCCGACTTGCAGGGGTCAACAGAATAAGTCTTAACAGAGACGGAAAAAAATACGAGCTCAGCAATGAAATCCTCAAATCAACCGTTATGGTCAACACGGTTTATCCGATATATAAACACGGCGAATATATTATTCACCACACACCGGGTAAGCGTTGGGACTGCCTTTATACATGGGATTCGGGATTTATCGGTCTCGGCATGAACGATTATTCCGAGCGTTTTGCGGAATATATTCTTGACACCTATCTCAGCGATGAATCCAACCCCGACTACGCATTTCTTCACCACGGTTCACCCGTTCCCGTTCAGATGTATCTCTATCTTGAAATGCTCAAACGCAGAAACGATAAAGCGAGTCTCTACGAAATGTATCCCAGGGCAAAGCTCTATTATGATTTCCTTGCGGGCAAGGTCAGAGGTTCAACAACCGCAAAATTCAAAAGCGGACTCACAACAACCTATGATTATTTCTATTCATCAAGCGGCATGGATGACTATCCTCCTCAGGTTGCCATGATGAACAGAAATATCCGTGACACAAGTGCACCCGTTATCTCAACATCTCAGGTTATCCGTTGCGGAAAGATACTTAAGATGGTTGCCTCAAAGCTCGGCAAAGCCGATGATGTTGCGGTTTATGAATCCGATATAGAAAGACTCACCGATGCACTCACAAAATATTCATGGGATAAAGACAGCGGATATTTCAGCTACGTTCTCCATGACGAAAACTATGAGCCCACAGGCTTCATGCTTACCGAAGACGGTGAAAACCTCAACAAGGGTCTTGACGGAATTTATCCGATTATCGCAGGTGCCTGCAATGATGAGCAGAAAGAAGCTATCCTTGCCCATCTCAAAAACGAGAAAGAGATGCTTTCCCCCTACGGAATCAGTGCCGTTGATATGACTGCAGGATACTTCGTTGTCAACGGCTACTGGAACGGCAATGTGTGGTTCCCGCATCAGTGGTTCATCTGGAAAACCATGCTTGACATGGGCGAAACCGAGTTTGCTTATACCATTGCAAACCTTGCTCTTGAAATATGGAAAAGAGAAGTTGACTATTCATATTATACATTCGAAATGGTTAACGTTGTTACAGGCAGAGGCGGATGGTTCCATAACTTCGGCGGTCTTTCAACACCCATAACCATGTGGGCAAACGCTTATTTCAAAGCAGGAACTTTCAACACAGGTCTTGACACATGGGTTGACTTCTCCGAATTCAGTGACGGTAACACGAAGCTGAACGCAAAGCTTACCCATTTCGGAAACAACAAAAAAATCACCGTCATTGCAACAATGAATGACGATGAAAACAAAGCTTATAAAGTCTGCCTTGACGGCAAGGAAGTACCGTTCAACGAAAGATTTAAGGGTACTCTCGAAATATCACTTGAAATAAACGACAGCGAAACTCACGAACTTACGGTTGAATAAAAAGCAAGCGGTGTACTTTTCGGGTACACCGCTTATTTTATACAACTATATTATCAAGAACTGCCAGAGCTTCTGAAAATTCTTTATCGGAATTGAATTTAGGCAGTTTTTTCAGCAAAGCGGAATAAAACCTCTGTTCGGATTCTTCTTCCTTCTGCTGCTGTTCTTTTCTGAATTCTTCTATTTTTTCTTTTACCGCATAAAGGAAGCCGTTGCGGTCATAAACCGGCATTTTGTCAATCCCCGCCTCCGCAGCAAGCTCTTCAAGCTGTTCAACCGCATCTGCTCCGAATTCCTTGACCATCTGAAGAAAAACAGGCTGTTCAAAATAAAAACGTCTGCCCGAAAGAAAGCCGAATGCCTTTCGCGTGTCAAGATAGCCCATCCTCATTCTTTTTTCAAGCATTTCTTCGCTGAAATCGAACGCAGCACCCAAATCGTCGAGGTCATAGGGTCTTATGTAAACCGTTTCGGCACAGGTCATATCCTTCCTGTGAGCAAGCCCCTTCATCGACGAAATATCAACAACAATCAGCCTGTTATAGCCGTATTTTCTCAAAAAGCCTATGGGTGCATTGTCATAAACACCGCCGTCAAGGTATCTTTCACCCTCAGGACCGATTTTATTGACACCGGGCACCTTTGAAGACGCAAGCAGATAATCGTGAAGCTCACCCTCGGGAATATCGTCAATGAATATTTCAAGCGGTGCAAACTCGGAAAGCTGAAACGTCACCATTCCGAAAGGAATATCCGATTTTCTGACCTTATCTTCATCTATGAATTCTTCAAGCAACTCCTTGGTCGGAGAAGCATCTATTCCGCCGTTTTTGACTATCTCCTTAAACAAAGCGGGAATGTTTTTGATGCTGAAAAGATTTTCCGGATCGCGAAGCTCTTCGTTTATGTTTATGCCTCTGTCAACCGATGCGTTTTTCCAGAGATTAACAGCATCATCATAGCAATCCGACGCAATAAGTGCACCGTTGATTGATCCGATTGAAACACCTGCCACAGCGGAAAATTCAATTCCGAGTTCACGCATTGCCTGCCATGCACCGAGCTGATAAGCCCCCTTGGCGCCTCCCCCTGCAAGCACAAGACCGTATTTGTTCAAAAAACTCCCTCCTTGCTATATAATGATATTCTATCATATAATATTTCATTATGCAAACCCATATTTTTATTGACAAAGAATTTTACAGATTATATTATAATGTCATAACGGATTTAGGGTGGCGAGTATAATCCGAACTCGCCCAAAAGCGTGAATTTTTGCGGCTTTTCGGCGTTTCGGATTTGAAAGGCGACAGGATTTACGAGTATTTTAACGATGAGATGGCGGAAATCCGCCCCGCAAAAAAACGGATTCGGATTATTCTCGCCACCCTAACGAAAGGATGATTAAAATGAATCTTCCCTCATGCGTAGAGGCAAGAATGGATGAATACTGCAAAAAAATTGAAAAGCACAGCAAAAGACTTGCTCAGCTTTACCGTAACTGCTATCCCAACACACTTGAAACCGCAACCGAAATCATGGATGACGGCTCTGTTTTCGTGCTCACGGGCGATATCCCCGCAATGTGGCTCAGAGACTCAACCGCAGAGGTTTCTCACTATATTCCTCTTGCTGCGGATAACGAAGATATAAGAAACATCATCAAGGGTGTTATCAAAAGGCAGCGAATGTATATCAGCCTCGAACCGTATGCAAACGCATACAAAAAAGAGCCCGACGGCCACAAAGAGTTTGATGATCACCCCGAAAACCATCCCATCGTATGGGAAAGAAAATATGAGATAGATTCACTCTGCTATCCCGTAAGACTTGCATATCTTTATTGGAAAGCAACGGGTGACAGCAGTATCCTCGGCGGGGATTTTCTTGAAAGCACAAAAACAACCGTTAATCTCTGGAGAACAGAACAGCATCATTTTGAAAAATCCCCCTACCGTTTCACAAGAAAGAACTGTCCCGAACAGGACACAATCCACAATAACGGCATGGGCAATCCCGTTGATTACACGGGCATGACATGGTCGGGCTTCAGACCCAGCGATGACGCCTGCCGTTACGGATATCTTGTTGCATCAAATATGTTTGCGGTTGTTGTTCTCGGATATCTTGCAGAGATGCTTGAAAGCGCATACCCCGAAGAAAAAGAACTCATCTCGGAATGCAATGCACTTAAAGCAGACATTGAAAAAGGCATTGCGGATTTTGCTGTTGTTGACCATGAAAAATACGGCAGAATTTATGCCTGCGAAGTTAACGGTATGGGTGATTATTTTCTCTTTGATGATGCAAATGTACCGAGCCTTCTTTCCGCACCCTATCTCGGATTCTGCGATTACGATGACGAAATTTATATGAACACACGCAGATTTATTTTAAGCAAAGATAATCCTTATTATTATGAAGGCAGGTTTGCAAAAGGAGTCGGCAGTCCTCATACTCCCGAGGGATATATATGGCATATCGCACTTTCTATGCAGGGACTTTCAAGCAGCAATCCCGATGAAATCCGTGAGATTCTTCACACTCTTGAAACAACTGACGGCGGCACGGGATATATGCACGAAGGCTTTGATGCAAACAATCCCGATGTTTTCACAAGAAGCTGGTTCAGCTGGTCATGCGCTCTGTTTGCAGAGCTTGTTGAAAAAGCCGTAAACGAAAAAATAATTTAAGAAAATTTCAAAAAACACTTGCAAAAACAAAAACATTATGGTATTATAATCTGCGTTCCGTACGGAATATTAAATATCATAATTTGCTGCTATGGCTCAGGCGGTAGAGCGCATCCTTGGTAAGGATGAGGTCGGCGGTTCAAGTCCGCCTAGCAGCTCCATAAAAAGCACTTGCTTTGGCAAGTGCTTTTTTATTGTATATACTTGTCAACCGCATTAATTCTATGATAAAATAATCATTATTCGGCTCGCTGTTTTGATTTGACAAATTTATAAATCACAGGTGGCAAAACAGAAGCAGTGATCAATATAACACCAAAAATTATATGCGCCTTGGAAAAACCTACAGGTATTATACTGCCATGGTATGCTTTAAAAAAGGCATCGAAAACAGATAACACAGGCATAGCAGGAATCAAAAGCAACAAAAAGAAAAATGAAATATAATTCTCAAGTCCGAGACCTGAATACTGATTTATCCAAAGAAAAAGAAAAGTAACCGAAGGAACAATTAAAAACAAATATGAGCCAAAGAACATTGCGTCTTTCGATTTTCTTTTGCAAATCACAGTAAAAACAACCGAATATGCAAGAAATAAAAACGGATACATAAGTTTAAACGTTTCGCTGCTTTCGGTCGGAAGATACACATAGTCAACCAAAAAAGGCATTCTGCCTGCTGCAAAAACACCTAAAGCCCAAACTGTAATCGTTATTACAGCACCAAGAAAAAACTGTTTTGTGTCAGAATGTTTTTTATTTACCATTTTACCACTCCTTTCTTTGTTATAATTGTACCATATTATAAGTTTGATTGTATTACGGAAATATTAAGATTAAATTACATTATATTACAATAACCAAAGGTGAAGAAATGAAAAATGAACTTAAAATAATAGCACGCATTCACAGCGATTTCACCTCAAAATTCGGCATTCCCCGTCAGAGCGGGCTTGTTGATGAGCTTGAAGCAACAATTATTTTTGAGCCTGAATACCGCAATCCCGATGCACTTCGCGGAATAGAAGAGTATTCCCACATATGGCTTTTATGGCAGTTTTCGGAATGTGCCGATAAGGAATGGACTCCCACTGTCAGACCGCCCCGTCTCGGCGGCAACAAGAGAATGGGTGTTTTCGCAACACGCTCCCCTTTCAGACCCAACCCCATCGGTCTTTCAAGCGTTAAGCTGCTGGGAGTCGAGAAAACCGATAAACACGGTATTGTTCTCCGTGTTGCGGGTGCTGATTTGCTTGACGGCACTCCCATATATGACATAAAGCCCTATCTCCCCTATGTCGACTCTCATCCCGATGCCAAAAACGGCTTTGCCCTCAACGAAAAGGAAGGCAGGCTGACGGTTACATTCTCCGAAGGTCTGCTTGACAAAATTCCCTGCGGAAAACAATCGGCTCTTATCGCTGTTCTTAAACAGGACCCCCGACCCGGTTATCAGAACATCCCCGAAAGAATTTACGGCATTGAGTTTGCAGGCTTCAACGCCAGATTCACCGTTGACGGAGATAAGCTGACCGTTATAGAAATTGAATAGCAGAAAGGTGAATTACACGGCTGTGCAATTCACCTTTTTCTTTTAATTCTTCTCAAACACCGCACCGTCGGGCACAGGTACACCGACTGCATTATAATCGGGCATTTTTGCTGAATTTGCGGCATCAAACACATATTTATCTCCGTCAGTCTTAAAAACATAAGTGTTTTTGCCGTCATCTGTTTTCATAACAAGATTCATGCCGTCGAGATGATATTCACCCTTCGCATAATAACTGCTCAGCGGAGAATACATAAAAACAAATCCGTTTCCTTCCTCCAATGCAAAATAAGGCTTGATTGCCTCACTGCTGTCGGTGTATGTGTAAATACTGCTGCTCTGTGAAAACACGAATTTTTCGGAAATCAAAGCATCAACAGAGTTCCGGCTGTTCACATCCTCCTTGCTCACTTCAACGGTTATCAGCCATCCGCCCATTGCGGTATCACCTACCTCCGGAACAAGCTTATCAACAAGAATAATCAGCGAATCGCCTTGTTTTGCAACCATGTCAACTTCAAATCTGACAGATGTTGTAACATCGGAAACATAAATAATATACAAATTATTTTTCTCAAAAAAGCTTTCATTACAGGTGTTACTCACCTGCTCAAATGACGGTAATTCATCCCATGTTGAGCCAAACTGAAAATCATCAGCTGTTGCCTTAACAAATTTCTCAAAGCCTTCGGCAGTTTCAAATCCCGCAACCGAATGATATTTCGTCGCACTGTAGGGTGACCAATATTTTTTCTCTGCGTTTTCAAGAAGGATTTTTTCACCGTTCTCATTATATCCTGCCCAGCTTACCGTTGACACAAAATCAACGGGCTGATATGTGGGACGTGTGAATTCGGGTTTTGTTGTTACAGGCAATGTCGGTTTTTGAAATTTTTCCGTCGACTGCTCTGATGCGGATACTGCAACAGTTGTATAAACCTCTGTATTTTCCGTTGTCGTATCAATCTTTTCAAACACGGTTTTATCTGTAAAGAAATCAACATAAACCGTCTTTATATTCTGAGCATTTCCGCTTAAGGTTTCTCCGAAAATATAGCTGAATTCCATTCTGTAGCATTCGGATTTCGGGATAACAATGCCATCAAGGGAATAATCAAGAGTATTTGTTTTATGGGGAGAAACAAGGTCGAATTTTTTTGAGTCATATTCAGCCGAAGCCGACGCACACTGCTCCCAATAGCCGTCTTTGAGATAATAAAGCAAAAAGCTGTCATCAATATAGATTTTTTCGTTGCTTCTGCTTACCCATTCAATCCGCACTTGACGGTTATCACCTTCAAACGAGGATTCGAGAATATAGGCTTCAATATCCTTTGTGCTTGGTAAAACAACGGTATCGGAGGTCAGGTTTCTGAAATATTCAGCCGCTTTTTTGTCGTTCATTTCATGCAGCTTCGGTTCATCGCCGTAAATAAACTTTGCCGCTACCGTGGGAGGCATTTTATTTTTAATTGAGTCACCCCATGACCTTCCGTCAGATGCTTCCCAATATTCCGTAAGCGTGTAAACATCATTGGCAACGCTGAACGTCAGTGCCGCAACGGTGCTGCTGCCGCCAACGGTTGACACTCCGTTTTCTCCGAGAACATACTCCCCGTAAGACACATACATATACGCCGTTACCGTACCTTTTTCTCCCTGCTTATATTTTACCTTATCAGACACGGTTTCAACAATTTCATGCGTTTCAAATGCAGCCGTACCCTTAAGATATTTACCGCTGTGATGCTCCGTTATTGCATCCGAAACTGCGCTTTCAAGGGTCTGATTCTGAATGAATTCAAACTTCACATAAATTGTATCGGTACCCTCTTTTGATGAAAGCGTTACCCCCTCTGAATTCATAATCACCGTTATGCCTGCCATTTCAACCGGTTCATCAAATATGTTTTCATAAAGAGGCGTACCGCTTAACTGAATTGTCAGTTCACCCGTCTGAAGATTTGTTTCGGTTATTTCAAATTTTGTGCCGTTGGGAAGTTTTCCTTTTTCTCCCGTGTTTACACTATAAGTCACAACTTCGGATTCGGCAGGCATCGAGGTTGTGAACTCATAGGTTTCAAGAGTTATCTTAAGTCTGTAGCCCAAATCGTCATATTCCTTTTCGGGATTGGTCAGGAAGCACACTGCTGCAACGATGCAGGCAATAACAGCAAGAACAATCACCCAGAATGCAGGCTTTTTGTAGTTCATAACACCCTTGACCCTCTCTTTAAGACCGACCTCACCGAAGGCAAGAGGGCAGGCTGCAATTCTCCTGCGGTTGACGGAGCATTCAAGCAATGCGGTTGCATAGTTTTTACGCTCCGTTTCATCCATTGCGGAGCATACCTTTTCATCGCAAGCCATCTCGATATCACGGCACAAAAGAACATACGCAATCCATACCAGCGGATTAAACCAATAGACCGCAAGAATGAGGAAGCCCAAGGGTTTTATCCAATGGTCACGGCGTTTCAGATGTGCATTTTCATGAGCGATAACATTGTTTCGGGTATCATCATCCATGCCGAACGGAAGATAGATTTTCGGTCTGAAAACTCCAAGAATAAACGGCGATTTAACCGTTTCGCATTGCATCACGTTACCGTCAAGCATAACTGCGGTTGAAACACTTTTCCTGACTCTGATATAGCTGATAATTCCGTAAACAAGAATAGCCGCAATGCCTGCAAGCCATATAATCGCCGCAACGGAAGTTACGGCATCCTTGAAAGCAGGAGTTATTCCGTTTGCCTGAGCCATTTCGGAATTCATCATATAATCATTGACTCTGTTATCTATTGCATTTATTCCAGAATCAACTCTGAAGCCGTAAGCAAATCCCGAAACAGGAGCGATTGTTTCCGCACTCGGAATAAGGCTCATTGCACTCTCGATTGAAAACGGCAGAACAAGTCTTATCCCTGCAATCGCCCAGAGTGCACAGATGAATTTTCTGGGTATTTTCTTAAAAATCAGTCTGACCAGCATGACGGCAAGAATTATGTAGCTTGCGGTTATGCTGACATTCAGAAAATCCACAAAAATATTTGCCATATCACTTACCCCCTTCGATTATCTGCCGTATCTCGGCAATATCCTCGTCGGAAAGCTTCTGTCTGCGTGCAAAAGCCGCAATAAACGCCGGAAGCGAGCCTTCAAACTTCTTTTCCATAAGCTCATCAATCTCCGAAACCTCAGCTTCATCCTTTGAAACAACCGAGGTCACAACCGTGTTTTCGTTTTTGACAACGCCCCTCTCGGAAAGACGCTTTATAACGGTATAGGTTGTTGTTTTTGACCAGCCGAGCTTTTCTTTGCATAACTCGGAAAGCTCACGGCTCGAAATCGGCTCATGCTCCCAGAGAATCAGACAAAATCTGTATTCACTTTCAAATATTTTCGGTGTAGCCATATTTTATCCCCTTTTCGTTTTATTCTAATGCATTAGTACAACACCATTCTAACGCATTAGAACGGTTTTGTCAACAGTGAAATCAAAATATTTTGCGGTTGATTTTACCGAGCAAAATTGTTATAATAGTAATATTAATTATAAAGGAAGTTTCTTATGGAATTTGATGTTGCACAGGCAAGAGCCGCCGAGCTCCGCGACCTGCTTAATTATCACAGCCACAAATATTATGTTGAGGATAATCCCGAAATCGGCGACTATGAATACGATATGCTTCAGCGCGAGCTTGCGGAGATTGAAAAAGAATTCCCCGAACTTATCACTCCCGATTCCCCCACTCAGCGTGTAGGCGGAAGTGCCGAGGGAATGTTTGAGCCTGTTGTTCACGCCGTACCGCTTGAAAGCCTTCAGGATGCTTTCGGATTTGACGAGGTTGAAGCATTCAGCAAAAGAGTCAAAGACATATTTTCAGATGCAGAGTATGTTGTCGAGCCGAAAATCGACGGTCTTTCCGTTGCTCTCGAATATGAAAACGGCGTTTTTGTGAGAGGTTCAACCCGTGGAGACGGCAATATCGGCGAAGATGTCACTGCAAATCTGCGAACGGTTAATTCAATTCCTCTCCGGCTGAAAAAAGATGTGACAATCGAGGTCAGAGGCGAGGTTTATATGCCCAAAAAGGTTTTTGCCGACCTTGTTGAAGAGCAGGAACAGAACGGCGAGAAAACATTCAAGAATCCCCGAAATGCCGCCGCAGGTTCGCTCCGTCAGAAGAATCCTAAGATAACCGCATCAAGGAACCTCGATATCTTTGTTTTCAACATTCAGAGATATGAAGGAACGGATATTACGGGTCATAAGCAATCCATCGATTTTCTCAGAACTCTCGGTTTCAAAACAATACCATTCTATAATAAATTCAACAGTATTTCCGGTGTTCTGAATGAACTTGAAAGAATCGGCGAAATCCGTTCGTCTCTGCCCTTTGACATCGACGGTGCGGTAATCAAAACGGATTCTTTTGCACAGCGTGCAGAAATCGGAAGCACTGCCAAATTCCCCCGATGGGCGCTTGCATTCAAGTATCCTCCCGAAGAAAAAGAAACAACGGTTGTTGACATCGAAGTTGCCGTCGGCAGAACGGGTGTTTTAACTCCGACTGCGGTTTTCGAGCCTGTTCTTGTTGCGGGTTCAACAGTTTCAAGAGCCACTCTTCACAATCAGGATTTCATCGATGAAAAAGATATCCGTCTCGGCGACAGAGTGGTTATCCGCAAGGCAGGCGACATTATTCCCGAAGTAATCAGAGTTGTTTCCCACGCCGAAAACAGCGAAAAATTCAGACTTCCTTCCGTTTGCCCGTCATGCGGTGCAACGGTTATCCGTGAGGCAGACGAAGCAGCTGTAAGATGTGTCAATCCCGAATGTCCCGCACAGCTTCTCAGAAACCTTATCCATTTCTGTTCAAGAGATGCAATGGATATCGAAGGAATGGGAGATGCCGTGCTTGAAAAGCTTGTTTCAAACGGGCTTCTCACCAAAGCAAGCGACATTTATACCCTCAGAAAAGAGGATTTTATGACGCTTGAAGGCTTCAAGGATAAATCATCGCAGAATCTTGTTGATGCGATTGAAAATTCCAAGAAAAATGACCTTGCAAAGTTTATTTTTGCACTCGGCATCCGTCATGTTGGTCAGAAAGCAGGCAAGATTCTTGCCGAACATTTCGGCACGATGGAAAACCTCATGAATGCCGATTTGACCGCACTTAAATCCATCGAAGGTTTCGGCGATATCATGGCACAGAGTGTTCTCGATTTCTTTGCATTGGAGCAGTCTGCAAATGAAATCGAAGCATTCGCATCATACGGCGTAAACATGAATTCGCTCAAAGAAAAAATCGATAACCGATTCGAAGGCAAAACCTTTGTTTTAACAGGCACACTGCCGACCTATTCACGCAACGAAGCCGGCGAAATTATCGAGAAATTCGGCGGTAAGACAGCTTCCTCCGTTTCAAAGAAAACAAGCTATGTGCTTGCGGGCGAAGATGCGGGAAGTAAGCTTGTTAAGGCACAATCGCTCGGAGTTACAATCATTAACGAAGACGAATTCAACGAGATGATAAAATGAGATTTTCAAAAAAGCATTGTTGGATAAGGAAGAAAGAAAGCAGTGTTTTAATCGGCATAACCGAGTTTGCCGCAAACAGAATCTGTGATAACTTTGAGCTTTTCCTGTGCGATGAAGGCGATATAATCCGCAGCGGCGAAAGCATCGGAGAAATCATTTCGTGCGAATTTTTTGATATCATTTCTCCGGTCAGCGGCAGAGTGGTCCGGGTTAACGAGGAAATCCTTGATAATCCGTCTCCATTGCGTGAAAGCCCTCTTGAAATTCCCCTTTGCGAAATGACGGATGTTTCTTTCACGGCTCAGCTTATGTCCGAAAACGAATATTTGCTTTATCTTAAAAATAACTCTTGAAAAAATAAAAACAATGTGATATACTACCAAAGATATGTAAACGCAGAGATCGGGAGAGTAAGCATTTCCAATCACTCAGAGAATGTCCGTCGGCGGCTGGAAGCGGACTGTGCGGAGGATTTGCCGAAGTTCACCCGTTAGCGGTGAGGCTGAAATATCAGTAGGCTTCAACGGCAGTCCCCGTTACGGATTTCTAAGAGCACTGTATATTCAGTGAATCAGGGTGGTACCGCGGATTTTATTCGTCCCTCATCGTTTGATGAGGGATTTTTATTTTGTAAATAATGAAAGGATGATATAAATGATTCAGAAGTCAGCAGAACTCAAAAATCTTTTTGAAGAAAAAGCTGCAAAAGCTCAGGTTGTTGCCGACATCGAACAGCTCAGGATTGAGTTCCTCGGCAAAAAAGGCTATGTTGCAGGTCTTATGCAGGAGCTTCGCAATGTTCCCAACGATCAGAAAAAGGATGCAGGTCAGAAGATAAACGAAACAAAGCAGTTTATTGAAGCCGCCATTGCATCAAAGCTTGAAGAACTCAAGGCTCTTGAAGAACAGAGACTCATCGACAGCGCAGAAAGCTACGATGAATCCATGCCCACAGATGCAGATCTCGGCTCATACCACCCCATCACTCTTGTACGCCGTCAGGTTGAAAGCATTTTCCTTAGCATGGGCTTCTCGGTTGAGGATTACTCCGAAATCACCGATGACTACAACTGCTTTGAGGCTCTCAACATTCCCAAGCACCATCCCGCAAGAGATATGCAGGACACCTACTATCTCAGCTCAGGTCAGCTCCTTAAGACTCACACTTCTGCGGCTCAGAACACAATTCTCCGCAAGTATGCGGCTAACCTTGAAAACGGCAACCCCATCAGAGCCATTTTCCCCGGCCGTTGCTTCAGAAACGAGAAAATCGATGCTTGCCACGAAAACACATTCTTCCAGATGGAAGGTATGATGGTTGACAAGGATATTTCAATTTCCAACCTTATTTACTTCATGAAAACCATGCTCTCCGAAGTTTTTCAGAAGGATATCACGGTAAGACTCCGCCCCGGTTTCTTCCCCTTCGTTGAACCCGGCTTTGAGCTTGATATTCAGTGCACAATCTGTAAGGGTAAGGGTTGTCCCTCATGTAAGGATTCAGGCTGGCTTGAACTCTGCCCCTGCGGTATGATTCATCCCAATGTTCTTACCGCTGCAGGCATCGACCCCGAAAAATACACAGGCTTTGCTTTCGGTCTCGGCATGACAAGACTCGCAATGATGACCTACGGCGTTAAGGATATCCGTGTGTTCAACAGCGGTAACCTCAAGTCACTTTCACAGTTCACGGAAGAATCATTCACAAGACCCGAAGAAAGCAAGGAGGCATAAGAATAATGTTTGTTTCAATTAACTGGATTAAAGACTATGTCGACCTTGAAGGTGTTGACATTAAAAAGCTTATCGAAAGCTTCACTCTTTCAACCGCAGAGGTTGAAGACATAATAGAAAAGGGTGCCGATATTCAGAATGTTGTTGTCGGCGAAATCCTTTCGGTTGAAAATCACCCCAACTCAAAGAAGCTCCATCTTCTTAAGGTTGATGCAGGTGAAAAGGTCTGCAACATCGTTTGCGGTGCTCCCAACGTTGCAGTAGGTCAGAAGGTTGCCCTTGCTCTTGCAGGCGGCAGAGTTTGCGGCGGCGAAATCAAGGTTGCTACCGTTGCAGGCTATGAATCCGAGGGTATGTGCTGCTCCGAAAAGGAACTCGGCATCAGCGACGAGCATTCGGGCATCATGGAGCTTGATCCCTCACTCAAAAACGGCACAAACATCAAGGATATCTTCCCCATTGACGATATTATTTTCGAAGTTGACAACAAGTCACTCACCAACCGTCCCGACCTCTGGGGTCACTACGGCATCGCAAGAGAGCTTGCTGCTCTTTCAGGCAGAGAACTTAAACCTCTTGAAATGGGCGACCTTTCCTATGACGGTGACGACAAGGTTGAGGTTGAAATCGGCAGAAAAGACCTTGTTTACAGATATTCATGCATCAAGATGGATAACATAACAAAGAACAAGAGCCCTCTTGATATGAGAATCCGTCTTTACTATTGCGGTATGAGAGGCATCAACCTTCTTGCCGACATTACAAACTACATTATGCTTGAAATCGGTCAGCCCACTCACGCATTCGCCGGCAATTCAATTGACAAGATTGTTGTTACAACTCCCGATGAAAAAATCAAGTTCACAACTCTTGACGGCGTTGAAAGAGATATCGACGAAGACACTCTTATGATCTGCAACGGTGAAACACCCGTCGGCATTGCAGGCATCATGGGCGGACTTGAATCCGAAATTGTTGAAGATACAGGCTCCGTTGTGCTTGAATCAGCTAACTTTGACGGTGTAAGCATCAGAAAGTCATCTTCAAGACTCGGCCACAGAACAGATGCAAGCGCAAGATACGAAAAAATGCTCGATCCCGAACTCACAATGGACGCTGTAGGCAGATTTGTTAAGCTTGTTCAGGATATCGACAGCGGTGCAAAGGTTGTTTCAAAGGTTACCGATGAATATGTAAGAAAATATCCCGAAATCACTCTTTCGTTCGACAAAAAATATGTTGATAAATATACAGGTATCGATATCAGCGACGAACAGATTGAAAAAACTCTCACAGCTCTCGGCTTTGCCGTTGAAAACACAGACGGCGAATATACCGTAAAGGTTCCCTCATGGCGTGCAACAAAGGATGTTACAATCAAGGCGGATATCATTGAGGAAATCACAAGAATTTACGGATATGATAACTTTGAAATCACAACAACAAGCAGTCCTCTCAAGCCCGTTGCAGTTGACTATGCACGAATGGAAGACAACGAAATCAAGGATATTCTCGTTAAAAAATACGGCTTCCACGAAGTTCATTCATATGTATGGTGTGACGGCAGAAAGTTCAAGAAGCTCGGCATTGAAGTTGAAGATAACGTTAAGGTTCTCAACATTGAAAACTCCGATAACGGCGTTCTCCGCAACTCAATGCTCCCCACTCTTCTTGTTATGGCTCAGGAAAACAAGGATTTCGCTGATAAATATTCAATCTTTGAAATCGGCAGAGTTGTTGACGGCACAGACGAAAACGGTCTTTGCAACGAGAGAAAGCATCTCGGAGCAGTTATCTACGATAAAAGCGGTAACGAAAAGGCTGCATATCTCAAGGCTGTTGAAATCATCAACTGCATCATCGGTCAGATAAAGCAGAAGAAGGCAGGCTACAATAAAATTGCTCCCGAACACGCATGGCAGCATCCCAAGAACACAGCCGCAATCCTCATCGGCGGAGTAAAGGTAGGTACTCTCTGTGCAATGCATCCCGCAAACCGTGCAAAGCTTGATAAGACTGCCGCCGCTGTATGCTTTGAAATCGATATGGATATCTTCAGCTCACTCGACGCAAACTCAATCAGCTTCCGTGAGCCCAGCACGCAGCAGTCAACATGGTACGACCTCTCACTTGTTCTCGGTGCGGAAACCAAGTATTCGGACCTTGCAGCTTGTTGGGAATCACTCGACCTTGCAGAGCTTGAAAGTGCAAAGGTTGTTGATACCTACGAAAAAGACGGCATGAAGAGTATCGCAGTCCGCCTTGTATTCTCTGCCATGGACAGAACTCTTGAAATGGAAGAAGTTCAGGGATGGATTGATACAATTATCGCAAATCTCGGCAAAATCGGCGTTACTCTGAGAGCATAATTATTAAGAAATAGTTATAATTTTCAAAAAAACCTTGTTTTATTTCTAAAGGTGTTATATAATAACATGGTACGGAGGTGACCGAAATGACTGATAAAACAATCAAATTTTCAATTAAGGACGAAAACGAGGTGGAGATGAAGAAAAATCTTCTCGCCGTCTACGAAGCTCTTAACGAAAAGGGATACAATTCAATCAGCCAGATTGTAGGCTATATCCTCTCAGAGGACCCGACCTATATTACTACCCACAATAACGCACGCAGTCTTGTCAGAAGGCTCGACAGAGACGAACTTCTTCAAGCAATGGTAAAGTGCTATCTCGGAATCAAATAAACTTGGAGGAGTAACGGTATGGCAAAGAAAAAGTTCCTTATGTATAAGGGCAGACCTCTTGTCAGAAGCGGCAAAACAATCTATTACGGTTTTATGACCGATCCTTATGTTGTTATAATGCAGATAACAAGCACACGCGAAGTTAAAGGCGTTGAGGTTGCGGACAGAGTTGTTGTTCAGCTCGTCAACACCGACCCCGATGTCCGCATGAAGGATAAAATCGTTAAGAAGGCTGAACGCAGAGGTCTTTATAACGCAATGGATATCGGCTGCATCTGGCTTGAAAGAGAGCTTAAAGATCCCGCATAAGAAAAACATTCAAAGCACATCGATTTTTTCGGTGTGCTTTTTGTTTTGCAATGTTCAATTTATCCACTTTTTTTCCGTAAAATCAATTGTTATGGTGCGAATTTCCGAAAATAAAAAAGCTGTTGTTTTTTTATTGAAAACGGAGAAAAAAGGAGTATAATGTTTCTCGGTAAAAAATAAAAATCACGGAGAATTGTTATGAAACTTTTTCAGCCGAAGCTTTTCACATCACTTAAAAGCTACAGTAAAAAACAGGTTGTCAATGACCTCATCGCAGGCGTAATCGTTGCGATCATCGCACTCCCCCTTTCAATCGCCCTTGCAATTGCATCAGGCGTTTCTCCCGAAAAAGGTCTTTACACCGCTATCGTCGCAGGTTTTGTTATCGCATTCCTCGGCGGCAGCAACGTCAACATTTCGGGTCCCACCGCCGCATTCGCAACAATCGTTGCAGGCATAGTTGCCCAATTCGGCACAAGCGGTCTTGTTGTTGCAACTATCATGGCAGGTCTTATTCTGATAATCATGGGTCTGCTGAAATTCGGTTCGCTTATCAAATACATTCCTTACACGATAACCACAGGCTTTACATCGGGTATCGCTCTGACGATAGTTATCGGTCAGATAAAGGATTTTCTCGGTCTTACCTTCCCGGAAGGTATGCCCACCGTTGAAACTGCGGAAAAGGTTGAAGCTATTGCAAAATCCATTGCAACATTTAATCCTCAGGCGCTTCTCGTCGGTGCAATCGGCATGGCTATCCTTATTGTCTGGCCCAAGATAAGCAAAAAAATTCCCGGCTCGCTTATTGCAGTTGTTGTCGGCGTTATTATTGTCAAGGTTTTCAAAATGGACGTAAACACCGTCGGCGACCTTTACACAATTTCAAGGGATCTCCCCTCTTTCTCAATGCCCGAATTCAGCTTTGAAACAATCAGACAGCTTATCCCCAGCGCATTCACAATTGCCATTCTCGCAGGCATAGAATCCCTGCTTTCATGCGTTGTTTCCGACGGCATGATAAATGACCGCCATAATTCCAACACAGAGCTTATCGCTCAGGGTGTCGGCAATATCTGCTCAGGTCTTTTCGGCGGTATTCCCGCAACAGGAGCAATCGCAAGAACAGCCGCAAACGTTAAAAACGGCGGCAGAACACCCGTTTCAGGCATGGTTCATGCACTCGTACTTCTTCTTGTTCTCGTTGTTCTCATGCCCTATGCCGCATGGATTCCGATGCCCATAATTGCCGCAATTCTCTTCATGGTTGCATATAATATGTGCGAATGGCGTCATTTTGTTAAAATCTGCAAAACCGCACCCAAAAGCGATATTCTTGTGCTTGTTGTAACCTTTGTTCTCACCGTTGTTTTTGACCTTGTTGTTGCAATTGAAGTCGGTATGCTTATTGCGGTTATTCTGTTCATGAAACGAATGGCTGACGTTGCAAGAATCAGAACATGGAGCGAAAAGCCTCATGAAAATGACAGCGAAAGACTCAAGGAAATCCCCGCACACACGGAGGTTGTTGAGTTTGAAGGTGCGATGTTCTTTGCATCGGCAGAAAAATTCAGCAAAATTCCCATGGGTGAAGATATTAAAGTTATTATTCTGAGAATGAGAAACGTTCCCATGCTTGACGCAACGGCTATGCGTTCACTTAATGAAATCTATTCAATCTGCAAGCATTCAGACAGAATTCTTCTTCTTTCCCATACAAATGAACAGCCGCTTTCGGTTATGAAAAAGGCAGGCTTCATTGACAAGGTCGGCGAAGAACATTTCCTTGCAAACATCGATGAAGCACTTGCATACGCAGAGAATATACAGTAACAAAAAAACGGGAGTACCGAATCGGTACTCCCGTTTCAGCTTGTCGAAAAACTTGTTTTTCGGCAAGGTGCGGCTGTTGAGAAAGGAAGCTGAATGGCGTTTTCTTCGACCGATGGCGTACAAAGGTACGTCGATGGGAGAAAAAACGTCAAATAAACGAAACAAGTTGATTTT
>JAZQLN010000014.1:0-65593 GCA_045542715.1 Acutalibacteraceae bacterium | reverse complement strand
AGGGCGGGATGACCGCATCCCGCCGATTAATTTGCAGGGGACTTCGACCCGATGTCCCGAAAAATCAACTTGTTTCGTTTATTTGACGTTTTTTCTCCCATCGACGTACCTTTGTACGCCATCGGTCGAAGAAAACGCCATTCAGCTTCCTTTCTCAAAAGCCGCAGCTTGCCGAAAAGCTTGTTTTTCGGCAAGCTGAGAGCACCTCTGCGGAGGTGCTTTTTTTCGTAATTATTGAAATTTGACAACGGCATTCAAATCGTGTTATTATAATCAATATAATTTAATCCGAAAGTGGTAAAATCATGAAATCAAAACGTAATTATCCCATTGTGACCGTCACAAAAAAGGCTGAGGCTGCTCTTAAAAAGGGTCATCCCTGGGTCTACGATGCAGAAATAACAGAGTCCTTCGGCAACATGGAAAACGGTTGTCTTGTTGACGTTCTGTCACAAAAAGGCTCATATCTCGGCACGGGCTTTCTCAGCGAAAACAGTAAAATCCGTATCCGTGTGCTCTCAACCAACGCAAATGACAGCTTCTCTCCCGCTTTCTGGGAAAGACGCATAAAATACGCAATCGACTACCGCAAAACCGTTATGGGCGATGATTTTTCATGCTGCAGGCTCGTTTTCGGCGAGGCTGACGGTCTCCCCGGTCTGACCGTTGACCGTTTTTCCGATATCATCGTCACTCAGGTGCTTTCCTACGGCATGGATAAAATCAAGGACCTGATTTACACTTCAATCGTGAAAATTCTCCGCGGTGACGGGCAGGAAATCAACGGTCTTTACGAGCGTAACGATGTTGCAATCCGCAAGCTTGAGGGTCTTGAGGAATACAAGGGCTGGTATGAACCGATTCCGCATCCCGACTCAACCGTTACCGAAATCACCGAAAACGGAATAAAATATTTTGTTGATGTTGAAAACGGTCAGAAAACAGGCTTCTTCCTTGACCAGAAATATAACCGCCTCACCGTGACACAGCTCGCAAAGGGCAAAAAAGTGCTCGACTGCTTCACACATACAGGCTCATTTGCGCTCAATGCCGCAATGGGCGGTGCGGAAAGGGTAACCGCCGTTGATATTTCAAAAACAGCGGTTGAAATGGCGAGGGAAAACGCAGTGCGTAACGGTCTTGACGGCAGAATGGATTTCCTTGCCGCCGATGTTTTTGACCTTCTTCCCGAGCTTGAAGCAAAGGGCGGAAAACCCTATGATTTCATAATTCTTGACCCCCCTGCATTCACCAAAAGCCGCAAAACCGTCAAGGGTGCGGAAAGGGGATATAAGGAAATCAACTACAGGGCAATGAAGCTTCTTCCCAGAGGCGGATATCTCGCAACCTGCTCCTGCTCTCACTTCATGAATAACGAGCTTTTTGTGAAGATGCTCCATTCAGCCGCCGCAGATGCAGGCGTGCAGCTCAAGCAAATCGAGGTGCGTCAGCAGTGCCGTGACCATCCGATTCTATGGAATGTGCCCGAAACCGATTATCTTAAATTTTATATTTTTCAGGTGGTATAAATTATGTTTTATGAAAACTGGATGTCATATATCAAAGACGATGCGAAAATCACCAAGGTTGCAATGCCCGGCTCGCATAATTCGGGCACAATGGGCATGATTCGTTTTGCCGAGTGTCAGAGCGGCTCATTCTATGAACAGTATAAATGCGGCGTTCGTTTTTTCGATATCAGACTTAAAACGGATAAGAACGGCAGGCTTATTGTTGCTCACGGGCTTGCAAACGGCATGGATGCCGAAAGTGCGTTCAGAAATCTCAGGGCGATTTTTACCGAATCAGACGAATTTTTCGTTATCAGCCTGAGAAAATACATGAATCAGGGAGTCGGTCCGATTACCCTCAGATACAAAAGCAATTCCGACGAAACAAGCCGTCTCATCAACGAATATCTCTTACCCGAAAAATATGCTTTCACCGACTTTGAAAACATTGCCGATGTCACCTTGGGCGAAATCAGAAAATCAGGCAAAAAGTATATAATTATCAACGAAAACAAGGAATACGATTACAGCTGTGACTGTCCGTTTTACGGCCCGTGGGAGCCTTCGGTTTACGGTCTGAGAACGGATAAATTCGCAAAGAAAATTCTTGATTATTTCAATAACGACTATGAAAACGGATTTTTCTGGTTCCAGATTCAGCAGACTCCCAACTTCGGCACGGATAACGGCATGACGAAATTCCCCGATGACCTCGACAGAATGGTCAGACCGTTCATTCCGCAGATTGTTTCGGATATCGCCAAAGACCCCGAAATGCTCCGCAAGGTCAACATCATTGCAGGCGACTTCATGTCCTCAGACACCTTCAAGGCGTCAAAAATCCTTTCTCTCAACCTGCTCAAGGGAATTGTTAAGAATGAGTTGGTCAGTGAGTATTTAAACGCTATTCGTTAACATACCAATCGCTTTCCCATATTCTTCGGGAGAGCGATTTTCCTGTTTCTGAGATTTTTCCGTAATCCATGGCACTAATGTAGCACCTTTCAAGCTCATCGTGAACGGATTTTGCGATTTTCAGTGCACACACCGCTTCATCGAGCAGCTCTTTTGCCGCCTTGCGTGAGAATGCAAGCCTTGCCTTGTGTGACGAAATTGTGACGGTATCATAAAATCTTCTCAGAGAAACGGTCTTTGTGGGGATAATACCGAGACTGCAGAGCTTGTCGGCGGTAAAAAAGCCGAGTGATAATTCTTTTATGATAATATGGCGGATTTCCTTTTCATTGCGGATGCTCGGACTCGAAATAACCGAAAATCCCGATGCGAGTGCATAGGCACGGATTTCGCCGATGATTTTTGCCGCCGCAACGCCGAAATCATCCTCAAAAACAATTTTTTCATTGCAGAGAGACTCCGCCGTTTCCGAAAGAAACCAGTATCCCTTCGGAGTTATCGCATCCAACAGACGGATTTTTTCAAGACCGATTTTCCCCGACGGTTTCTTTATGTGACGGGCGGAAACCCTTGATGCATAACGGATAAGCCGTGCTTCGTCAAGGCACTCACGGCAGATTTTTTCTCCGTCTCCGAAAACCGAAAATGCAGATTCTATAAACCTCCTGCTGCGTTTGTGGCAGGCTTTGTTTTTATCTGTCAGTTCGATTATTTTTTCTTTATTGTCAAAAAGTTTTTTCTTATCCCAGCACTCTCCGAGGTTGACTATCTCACCCGTTGCACCCGGATATTCGGGGTCGAGGGTATGAGGCGATGTGCCGTCGCATATACTGACCCTCAGTGACGGAAAAATAACTCCGTCAAGGGATTCGGGGTCAGATGAACAGCAAATCCGTTCGCAGTTTATGTCCTTTTTCTCCATTTCATCGGCTATCCTTCGCATCAGAGAGGATTTTCCCGTACCCGGTCCACCCTTGATGATGTAGGTATACTGTCCTTCGATTTTCGGCGTAAGCTGTGAAAAACATGAGAAAAAACCGTTTTTACCGCTTGAACCGAGAAAATACGATTCGTTCATATATATGCCTCCAAATGTATTCCTTGCGGAATGTAATTTGTTGAGTGCAAAGTTCAAAGTGGTAAGTGCAAAGTGAAGGGTCGCTTCGCTCCGATTATATATTGCTCTGCAAAAACTGATTGCTAATGGTTTAATTTATAAAGGATACGGGTAAAACCCGTCATTAACTTTGCACTTTGAACTTTGCTCTTTGCACTTAAAATTGTGTATCTACAACACAATATTCATTTTCATCTGATTTTGTGAAAAAATAACGGAATTTTGAGCCATATTTTTTAAAATATCCCTTTAAAATTAAAAATTACCCTTGATATTATTATAAATATATTATATAATATATCGATGAACGGAGCTTTCCTTTAGTCATGTGGCGGTGGGTCCTGTGCGACAGGGCGCCGTGAACCATGTCAGGCGGGTGAACCGAGCAGCATTAAGCGGACAGTCTTGTGCGCCACAGTCTGCCTGCCGCCATGTGACTAAGGGAAAGTTTTTTTATAACTAAAAAAGGGAGTGAAAAAATGTATCAGGCATTATACAGAAAATGGCGTCCCCGTACCTTCACCGATGTCTACGGTCAGCCTCATGTTACCAAAACTCTCCGCAGTCAGCTCGAAAGCGGAAGAATCTCCCATGCCTATCTTTTCACCGGCTCCCGAGGTACGGGTAAAACAACCTGTGCAAAAATCCTCTCCAAAGCTGTCAACTGTCTTTCTCCGATTGACGGAAATCCCTGCAACGAATGCGAAATCTGCAAGGGTATCGACAGCGGTGCTATCCTCGACGTTATCGAAATCGACGCCGCAAGTAACAACGGTGTTGACAATATCCGTGATTTGCGTGAAGAAGCAAACTTCACTCCCGCAAACACGAAATACAGAGTCTACATCATCGACGAGGTTCATATGCTTTCAATCGGTGCGTTCAACGCCCTGCTGAAAACACTTGAAGAGCCTCCCTCACACGTTATTTTTATCCTTGCAACAACAGAAATTCATAAGCTTCCCTCAACAATTCTTTCAAGATGCCAGCGTTTTGACTTCAAGCGAATCGCTCCGGAAGATATCACGGCAAGGCTTATGTATGTTTCGGAGCAGGAAAACGTCAATCTCACTCCCAATGCCGCAAGTCTCATTGCACGAATCGCAGACGGCGGTATGCGTGACGCACTGTCACTGCTCGACAGATGCTTTGCAATGGGTACTGATATCGATGAAGCCGCAGTCAGCGATGCCGCAGGCATTGCAGGCACTATTCATCTTTTCTCGTTCTCGGAATACGTTGCAACGGGAGATTTCACAAGTGCTCTGAAGCTTGTATCAAAGCTCCACAGCGAAAGCTGCGATATAGACAGTCTGTGCACGGAGCTGACTCTTCATTTCCGCAATCTCATGGTTGCCAAAACCGTTGCCGACTGCGAAGGTCTGATAGTCTGCTCAAAGGACGAGCTTCTCAAAATCAAGCAGAGAGCAGGGGAGCTGAAGCTGTCAAAAATTCTTTCGTGCATCTCGGTTCTTGAACAGACCGCAAAGGCAATCAAGAACGCCGCCAACAAAAAAATTCAGCTTGAAGCGGCAGTAATCAAGATGTGTGCACCCTCTTCGGCAGGCACAGACGGAATATCATCTGCACTTGAAGACAGAATTTCAGCTATAGAAGAAAAGCTTGAAAAGCTTTCCGTGAACCCTGCACCTGCGGTTTCTGCACCAGTTCAGGCTCCTGCTCCGGCACCTGTGTCGAAACCCGAACCGAAACCGGAGCCTGCTCCGATGCCCGAAGAAAAACCTGCTCCAAAAGCGGAAGAACCCGAGGAAAAACCACCTCTGCCGAACGCACCCGAAGACGATTCATCCATCGCCGACGGTCCGTTCCTCAACTGGTCGGATGTGCTTGAAAAGGTTATGAAATACGATATTCCCCTTTTCGGCATTCTTACGGATTCAACGGCAGTCATCAAAAGCGGCAGAGTGGTCATCAGCTCGGATAATCCCACACTCTTTGATTTCATCTGCACCGATACCCATTCAAGAGAGCTTTCAAGAGCTGTTTATGAGGTTCTGGGCAGAAAAATGAAGATTGCGGTTTCAAATCCCGAAAAAAATAAATCTGCGGCACAAAGTCCGCTTGAAAACCTTAAAAATAAGATAAATAAGTTCAATAACAATTAATTTACGGAGGAATATATAATGAAAGCAAGAATTCCCGGCGCTCCTCAGGGCGGCAACATGATGAAAAAAATTCAGGAAATGCAGGAAAATATGACAAGAATTCAGCAGGAAGTTGAAGCAACAGAGTTTTCTTCAACCGTAGGCGGCGGTGCTGTTGAGGTTGTTGTCAACGGTGCTCACGAGGTTACCGCTGTTAACCTTAAACCCGAAGTTGTTGACCCCGAAGATGTTGAAATGCTTCAGGACCTTATCATTTCCGCTTTCAATGAGAGCATCCGCAAGGCAAACGATGCCATGGAACAGGGCATGGAAAAGGCTAAGGGCGGACTTTCAATCCCCGGTCTGTTTTAATGGGCGGTTTTACTCCTTCTCTTGAAACGCTTATTGACCAGTTTGCAAGACTTCCGTCAATCGGCCGCAAAAGTGCCCAGAGACTTGCATTCCACATTCTTTCAATGAGCGATTCTGATGCAAAAAAATTTACCGATTCGATATTGAACGCACGCACGGCAATCAAGCAGTGCGAAATCTGCTGCAATCTTACTGACGACAGTATCTGCACAGTATGTTCATCGCAATCGAGAGATAAATCCGTTATCTGCGTTGTTGAGGATCCCCGTGACGTTATCGCAATCGAGCGTACTCACGAATATAACGGACTTTATCATGTTCTTCACGGCGTTATCTCGCCCATGAACGACATAAATCCCGAAGATATCAAAATCAAAGAGCTTCTCTACCGACTTGCCGATGACACTGTTAAAGAGGTCATCATGGCAACCAATCCGACGGTTGAAGGAGAGGCAACATCGATGTATATTTCAAGGCTGATAAAACCCATGGGTGTCAACGTGAGCAGGCTCGCTTACGGCGTACCCGTCGGCGCTGACCTTGAATATGCCGATGAATTCACTCTTATCCGTGCTCTGGAAGGAAGAAAAGAGCTTTGATTCAATTCGTAATTCGAAATGCGTAATGCGTAATTAATGACGGGTTTCACCCGTACCCATTTTATATGTATCCGTTAACAGTCAGTTTTTCGGAGCAATATACAATCGGAGCGCAGCGACCCTTAATTGCGAATTGCGAATTAAGCATTACGAATTTTCAAAAAGTTTTACCTCATTTTTATACTTTTCCACACACGGTTTTCCACATCTTAACATTCCCAAAAAACGGGAAGTGGATAACCCTTGTTTATCCACCAAAAAAAGTTTATTAATTTTCAGCGAATTTCCATATTTATCAATGTTTTTTAGAGTTTTACCATATTTCAACACCCTCTACTTCTACTACTAAAATATAACATCATATAACATTACATATAGAGAACGGAAAACGTAATTTTTAAAAAAGCTCCGCTTTTTGTTCCGATAAGGCTGTTGAAAAGTGGATAACTCAGAATCTTACCACAGGAGGTATAATCCGATGAAATTTACCTGTAACACACTTGATCTCTCATACGCCTGCCAGAATGTGCAGAGAGCTGCTTCAACCAAAACCGCTATCCCTTCAATTGAGGGTATTCTCATCGTTGCAAGCGGTAACTCCCTGACTCTTACCGGCTATGACCTTGAAATGGGTATCACCACAACCATCGCCGCAAGAATAGAAGAGGAAGGCGAGCTTGTTCTCAATGCCCATATGTTCAGCGAGACTCTCAGAAAGCTTCCCGGCGAATCCGTTGAAATCTACAGCGATGAAAAGAAAATCGCAACTATTTCAAGCGGAGATTTCCAGTCAAATCTTATAGGTATTTCAGCCGATGATTATCCCGACCTTCCTTCGGTTTCGGGCGGATATCCCGTAACCGTCAATCAGTTGATACTCAAGGATATGATAAGAAAAACAATTTTCTCTGCCGCAATCAAAGACAGCAAAATTGTCCACACAGGTATCAAATTCGAAGCTGAGGAAAACCATCTCCGTCTTATCGCGGTTGACGGTGTACGCCTTGCAATCAGAAACGAATATATAAACTACTCAGGCGAACCTCTTTCATTCGTTGTTCCTGCAAAAACTCTTTCCGAGGTTGTGAAACTTTCTACGGAAGAGGACAGCGATGTTATAATCGGAGTAGGCAAACGCCATATAATTTTTGAAATCAACAATTATCAGATTATTTCACGTCTTCTTGACGGCGAATTCCTTAATTATAAAGCCGCTATTCCTTCGGCGGTCAAAACAACCGTTAATGTTGACACAAGAAGAATCGTTGAAAGTATCGACAGAACTTCTCTTATCATCACCGACAAAATCAAGAGTCCCGTCAAGTGCGTTATCGGCAGTGATATGATTAAAATGTCGAGCATTACTTCACTCGGCACTGCAAACGACAGAATTTTTGCAAAAATCGAGGGTGAAGAATGCACGGTCGGCTTTAATAATAAGTATATGCTCGAGGCACTCAAAGCTTGCGATGACGATGAGGTCAGAATTCTTCTCAACGGACCTCTTGCACCCATTCTTATCGTACCCAACGAGGGCGACAGCTATATATTCTTAATTCTTCCCGTGAGGCTGAAAAATGAAGATTAAAGTTAAAGTTGCAGAAAAAAGACAGGTTTCAAAGAAAATCGATACCGATTTTATCAGACTCGATGCTTTTCTTAAGATGAACGATGCCGTGCAGACGGGCGGTCACGCAAAAATCGTTATTCAGGAAGGCGAAGTAAGGGTCAACGGCGAAATCTGCACCCAGAGAGGAAAAAAACTCCGCACAGGCGATAAGGCGGAGTTTGAGAATGTTATTTATATTGTAGAATAAATGTAGGGCGGGGGCTTGCTCCCGCCGTCTGAATGATTTCGGAAAGGGTCGGTAAAAGTTGATAATTAAATACCATTCCGCAAAGAATTTCCGTAATCTGCAGTCAATCGAATTCAATCCGCATCCCGAAATGAACGTTATCTACGGCGAAAACGGTCAGGGTAAAACAAATATAATAGAAAGCATCTGGCTTCTGACGGGATTTTACAGTTTCCGTGCCCGCAAAAATTCCCAGCTCATTGAGCAAGGCAAGGATGAGGCGGAAATCTGCAGCGTATTTTATTCACATCAGCGTGAACAAAATGCGGTTATGAAAATCAACCGCCGTAAAGAGCTTGAACTAAACGGAGTCAAAGAAGAATCCCCGAGAGTGATGATGGGCAAATATTTTGCCGTTGTTTTCTCGCCTGCAACCCTCGGCATAGTGCAGGACGGACCGGGCGAAAGAAGAAAGATGCTCGATATCGCTCTGAGCCTCATAAAGCCGAATTATGCGGTCATTATGTCACGGTATCTGCGTGTGCTTGACCAGAGAAACGCACTGCTCAAAAAGATGGGCGAAAAGGCTTTTGAATATGATTATATTCAGCCCTGGGACGCAGAGCTTGCAAACCTCGGCACTAAAATTATAAAATACCGCCTTGATTATGTTGAACAGCTTTCGGTGCTTTCAGGCGAAATATATGATGGCATCAGCTCGGGCAGAGAAAAATTCAGCTTTTATTATGATTTTTCCAGAGAAAACATATCCGAGACTGAAATAAAAGAAAAGCTTATTGCTGATATAGAAAAATCACGTGAAGCAGACCTTAAGAGGCTTTATACAAACGCAGGTCCGCATACTCATGACCTTGTTCTGACTTTAAACGGCAGAGATGCCAGGATATTCGGCTCACAGGGTCAGCAGAGGTCGTGTGCGCTGGCAATGAAGCTGGGCGAAGCATCGATTATCGAAAAAATAACGGGAGAAACACCCGTTGTGCTGCTCGATGATGTCATGAGCGAGCTTGACGAAGGCAGACAGACCTTTATTCTCAACTATCTTGATAACTGGCAGGTTTTCATCACCTGCTGCGACCCGTCAACGCTCCTTCGCTCAAAAAAAGGCAAGGCGTTTGAGGTTATCGACGGAACAATTAAAGAAATGGAGTAAAATATGTATCTTCATCTCGGAATGGATAAGGTTATCAATTTCGATGATATCATCGGAATTTTTGACCTCGACACAACAACGGTTTCAAAGAATACCCGAAATTATCTTGCCAAGGCGGAAAAAGACGGTATTGTTGAAAACGTCTGCTACGATTTGCCAAAATCCTTTATAGTATGCAGAAACAAAAACGGCGAGGATAAAGTTTATATTGCACAGATTTCCTCGTCAACATTGTTAAAGAGAACAAATTATGTTGATTCGTTGACTAATTTATAAAATGAAAGACAGCTGAAAAGCTGTTTTTCTTTTTTTATAGACCAAATCGCTTCCTGAAACGTCTTATAAATGTAAGGACAAAAAAGGAGTGATTATATGCAGACTGCTGTTAATTTTGTAAACGATTATCAGAACAGAAGATATGTCGGCACAAAGGAAGCTGTTGCATATGTTCTTGATGATATTTCCCAAAGTTTTAATATTAATTCGCAAAAATCAATGTTTGTAACCGATGTTCTGAAAGTCGGACTTGATTTTCAGAAGGTTGTAGTTTTCGTCAGAGGAATATGGGATATAATAAACGACCTTTTCCTTGCCGCATTGATTGACAAAACCCGTACACGCTGGGGAAAATTCAAGCCGTGGCTTGTGGTTTATGCTTTTGTGGGTGTTGCAATCACAAGCTGTTTCTGGATGATGCCTCTTATGTTTAAATCAAGCGGACTTTATGATATTCCGAAACTTGCATCATATATGGTTCTGACTCTTTTATTGAATCTTTCGGAATCAACAATTCAGATTGCCCGTACAGGCATGACGGCAACAATAACTCCGAATATCAATGAAAGAACAAAGCTTATCACTCAGGCGAATCTTTTTTCGGGTTTTGTTGAAAAAGCGCCGAGCCTGATAATCGATTTGTTGGTTGACCTTGTTTCACATAAGGTTCTTAAGATTAATTTTGAATCGCTTTTTGCATCTGCAGGTATTATCGTTACCGCGGTTTCGGGATTTTTTGCTCTGACATATGCATTGGTTGCAAAAGAAAGAGTTATGCAGACCGAAGAAAAACCGAGCATTAAAACAGGCATAAAGTCCATAATCAACAATAAACCGCTTCTGCTGATTACTCTTTCCGAATTTCTCGGCGCGTTCAATGTTGACCAGGAAGCAAAGCTTTATTACCGCAATGTTCTCGGATTTACATCCATGACAACGATTGTGGGAATTCCGGGTGCAGTTGTTTCCCCGCTGAGCTATACATATGTACCCTGGGCAAGAAGAAAATTTTCAACCAAAACTCTCTGGATTGCAGGCTCTCATGTTGATAATATTCTGCTTTCGCTCGTTTTTGTTGCAGGTACGATTAACAAAGGATATAAGAAACTCGGAGTTATGATTCCTGCATGGATGCTCCGCGAAACAATATGGATGTTCTTTTACGGAATTAAAAAGGTTATTCCCGAAGAAATGAGAAATGAAGCGATTGACTACGGCGAATGGAAAAACGGCTATCGCAGCGAAGGAATGACGGGAGTAACAAAAGGAATTGCCGCAAAGTTTGTTGAAACCTTCGGCAGTACGATTGAAACGGCAATTCTTGCAAAAATCGGCTATGTTCAGGGCGGCGGCTACGGCGGACAAAGCGAGAAAACGGAATTTATGCTTTTTGCTCTTTGTACGATTTTTCCTGCAGTTTCGGGACTTCTGAGCATTATTCCGAAATGCTTCTATAATCTCAGCGGAGAAAAACGTGACAGAATGTATCAGGAGCTTAACGAAAGACGTATTGCAGTTGCAAAGCAGGCAAAGGAGCTTGATTCCGCTGAAAAAGGTGAGGAGTGATTTTTGTGAAAGATAAAAAAAGACAGTATTATGGTTTGTCAGTGCAATGATATATTTTGCAGCAACGGCGCTATGGACTTATATTTCTTATAAAGAAAATGAAAAGTTACTTATGTTTGTTGCAGCAATGTTTTTTATAAAAGGAATCAAAGATGCAGCAGTCGGAACAGAAAATGTTATAAGTCAGTCAGGAGTGAATACTATGAAAAGAGAAAAAATAAAAATTATTTTAACCCTTGCTGTTAATATTTTTTCTGCAGTTTTCAGTTTATTTTTATCAGGATGTTATTTTTATATTTCGGTTAAGATGGATAAAATAACAGATCTTGTATATCTGATTCCCGCCCTTATCTTTCTGGGATTTACGATATATGATATTTTATATGTAAAGAAAAAATATGATGTGTATAAAAATAATAAAAAAGAATGGGAATAAAGTCCCATAAAATAAAGAAATGAGGTATTTAAAATGAATAATATTATTATCGGCGGAGCATGGCCTTATGCAAACGGCTCGCTCCATATCGGACATATTGCGGCACTGCTTCCGGGCGATGTGCTTGCCCGTTATTTCAGACTTAAAGGTGACAGAGTTTTCTATGTGTCGGGCAGTGACTGCCACGGTACACCCATAACCATCAGGGCAAGTCAGGAAAACAAAACACCTGAAGAAATCAGTGAACACTATCATAATGAATTCTGCGACTTGTTCCGGAAACTCGGCTTCTCTTATGATTTATACACCAAAACATCTGATGAAAAGCACAAGGCATTCGTCACGGATTTTCATAAAAAACTGTATGAGAGTAAATATACCGAAGAAAGAACCGTTAAACAAGCGTATTGTCCCACTTGTCAGCAAGTGCTTACAGACAGATTGGTTGTCGGTATCTGTCCTGTTTGCGGTAAACCTGCAAGAGGCGACCAATGCGATGCCTGCGGTGAAATTCTTGATGCGGATTCGCTCATAAATGCGAAATGCTCCGAGTGTGATACTCCTGTTGTTTTTAATGAATCAAAACAGATTTTTCTGCTTATCTCAGAACTTGAAAATGAACTTAATGATTATCTGAATTCTCATCTGAGTTGGCGTAAAAATGCCGTTGCGTTTACAAAAAGATATATTGATGAAGGGCTTCGTGACAGAGCAATCACAAGAGATCTGAATTGGGGTATTGATGTCCCGAAGGAAGGCTATCAGGACAAGAAAATTTATATATGGGCAGAGAATGTGCTCGGTTATCTTTCTGCAACGTCTGTATTGTGTGAAGAAAACAACCTTGATTTCAAAGATGTGTACGGAGAAAACAGCCGTCATTATTATGTGCACGGCAAAGATAACATTCCGTTCCACACAATAATTCTGCCGTCGCTTTTGCTTGCTCACGGTGAAAATCTGCATCTGCCCGATGAGATTATATCAAGTGAGTATCTGACGCTTGACGGCAGAAAAATATCAACAAGTCAGAACCATGCGGTATGGGCAAAAGATATAGCATATGATTACAATCCTGACGCAATAAGGTATTTCTTTATTGCAAACGGTCCTGAAAAAAGAGATGCTGACTTTTCTTTCAGAGAGTTCAGAACACAGAATAATACTGAGCTTGTGGGCGCCTGGGGTAACTTTGTGAACAGAACGCTTGCTTTTGCCGTTAAATATCTGAACTCTGAGATTGAAGCAACATCTGTCGGCGATGATATTAAAACAAGAGTGCAGTATGCTTTTGAATCGGTCGGAACGAAAATTGAAAAAGGCTGTTTCCGAGAAGCAATTGAAGAAATTTTTGAGCTTATCCGCTTCGGTAATGTTTATTATGATTCAAAACAGCCTTGGAAAACAAGAACAGAGGATGTTGCTCAGTGCAGAAAAACAATTTCAGACTGTGTTTATCTGATTGCAAATATTGCGGTTTTGCTCTGTCCGTTTTTACCTTTTTCTTCTGAAAAAATAGCTGATTGGCTTGATATTGATCTGAATTGGCAGGAAAAAAATGTACCCTCAAAGCAAATTTCAAAAGAAATATCCATACTGTTCCAAAGATTAGAATAATAAAAAGCGGTAAGAGTGTTTTTGCTCTTACCGCTGATTTATTAATAACCGTATTTTTCTTTCATCTCTTCTCTGGTCATGCGGGTGAGGATTTTTTCGCCGTCGAAGATAATCATGCTGTAGGCACTGCCTGCCTTTTTGCCCTGATCAAACCATTCGGCAAAAGCTCTCTGCATGGTTGTGTCTCTCTGAAGCTCCTGAGGCTTGAGACAGCTCTTGTTCTGACCGAAAATTCTCCAGCAGTCGCCGAAATCATAGGTGCGTCTGATGTCGAGAGGCTCAAAGTCGAGAATGAAATCGGCTGCATTTGAGTTTTCGGGAAGGATGTTGAGGTTATCGGGATAGAGAAGCCATGAGTTACAGCAGATTACGATATGTTTGCCGTCAAATCTGTCCTTGAAGAATTCAAAGGCTCTCTTATATGAATCAAGTCTTACATCGTAGGTGAGAGGTCCCATGTGGGAGGGAATGTGCATTCCGAGACAGAATTCGCTGTCCTTGATGTGGATGCCGTGGCCGTCGTAGAATTCTTCGCCGAAATCGGAAAGGTCATACTGAAATCTGCCCAGACCGAATCTTCTCATTTCGAAAAATCCCATGAACCAGCCTTCAACGAAGGTGCCGTAAATATCGAAATTCTCTTTGCATTCAAGCATCTTGACCTTGAGGTCTTTTATCGATGTCCAGTAAATTTCTTCGTCGATGCCCTGCTTTCTGTATTCTGTAAGAAGGGGCTTTGTGCAGTTGAGAAGAAGAACAAGGTTGATTGTATAAGCTGATTCGCCGATTAATTCCGCAATTGCCTTTACTTTATCTTCAAAGTGACCGAAATTCTTCTTTTTCTTCCAGTAAAGATTATACATCGATTCGTAAAGCTTGTTTGCCTTTTCGTCAGCGATGATTTTTTCTTCTGTTCTGATTATAACCTCTCTTGCGTCGAGGGGATAATCGTGCTTTTCCATAACAAGCAGAGCGTGTTTATAGTTTTTCATAATTCTACCTCATTCCAATGCCGCAAGAACAGCTGCTATTCTTGCAAGGTCATCTTTATCATAAAATGCAATTTCAAGAGTTCCGCTTTCTTTGCCGTTTTTGGTGACTACCTTTGCTTTTCTGCCGAGACTGTTATTCAGCGAAAGCTCAACTTCGTCAAAGAATGTTGCTCTTTTTGCTGCTTTTTTAGCATCCTTTTTTTCCGCGGTAAGCGATTTGACGAGCTTTTCCGTTTCTCTTACCGACAGACCCTTTTCAACGATTAATTCCGCTGCGGAAATAAGAGCCTTTTCGTCGCTGATTGCAACAAGTGCTCTTGCGTGACCTGCGGAAAGCTTGTTTTCACGCACCATATCAAGAACTTTTTCGGGTAACTTAAGAAGTCTGAGAGCGTTTGCAACGGCAGGTCTTGATTTGCCGACCTTCTGTGCCGCTTCTTCCTGAGTTAAATTGAAATCCTTCATGAGGCTTGCAAATCCCAATGCTTCTTCAACGGGATTTAAGTCCTCACGCTGTAAATTTTCTATTAAAGAAATAACAGCCGCTTCGGTATCTGTTAAATCCTTGATTATAACGGGTACTTCCGTCAGACCTGCAATACGGCTTGCTCTCCAGCGTCTTTCGCCTGCGATAAGCTGATATCCTCCGCCTATTAACGGGCGGACAAGTAAAGGCTGGAGCACACCGTGCTGTGCAATTGAATCCGCAAGCTCGGAAAGAGCATCCTCATCAAAAAACTTTCTTGCCTGTTCTTTATTCGGCTCAATCTCCATCAGACTGAGCTTGACTGCCTGAGCAGAGCTTGTTTCGTCAAGTGAATTATCCATCAGAAGTGAATCAAGACCTCTGCCGAGACCGCTTTTTTTAGGTGCCATTCCCTTTTACCCCTTTCCGTTTAATTTTAAGAATTCGTCTGCAAGGTCAAGATAAGCCTTTGCACCCTTCGACGATTTATCGTAATACATAACCGGCTGACCGTAGCTCGGAGCCTCGGAAAGCCTTACATTTCTGGGAATAACGGTTGAATAAACCTTTTTCGGGAAGCATCTCTTCACTTCCTCAACAACCTGCTGAGTAAGGTTGAGCTGTCCGTTATACATTGTTAAGAGTACGCCCTCAATTTCTATGTAGGGATTATAAAGTCTCTTGACGGTGCGTACGGTTGCGATGAGCTGAGAAAGTCCTTCAAGAGCAAAAAATTCGCACTGAATCGGAACAATCAGAGTATCCGATGCACAAAGGCTGTTAAGAGTTATAAGCCCGAGCGACGGGGGACAGTCGAGAAAAATAAAATCATATTCATCACGCACAAGAGCAAGAGCATTCTTAAGGCGTGATTCTCTTTTATCGAGAGCAACAAGCTCAAGCTCCGCACCTGCCAGGTCCATGCTTGACGGCATAACGGAAACGTTTTTATATTCGGTTTCAACTATCGCCTGCTTTGCCGTACTTTCGCCGATGAGAACATTATATGACGATTTATCAAGACCTCTTTTGTTGATGCCGAATCCGCTGGTTGAGTTGCCCTGAGGGTCGATATCAACGAGCAGAACCTTATATCCCTTGCTGCCGAGGGCGGCAGTAAGGTTAACGGCGGATGTTGTTTTGCCGACTCCGCCTTTTTGGTTGACGATTGAAATAATCTTGCCCAAAATAATCTCTCCATTTATATAATGTAATTAATATTATAACATAGGTGTTTGAAAAATGGAAGATATAATAAAAAATAAAAAAGATTGTTGAGAAAGGAAGCTGAATGGCGTTTTCTTCGCTTGAAGGTGTATGTTATACATCGAAAAGCGAAAAAACGTCAAATAAACGAAAAAAATCTGTCTTTATTAAACGGCATTTTAAAATATAACAACGGTGAATTTATGTTATCAACATTAATAACACATATAAATATTTCGTTTATGGTTCAGCGACTTTATCGACAATCAGAGATGTTTCACGTGAAACAGCAAAGGGGGCAGACATTGAGCCTGCCCCCCTCGCCGGATGTGGGTGTGAAAGAGAAAGATATGGTAAAATAGGAGTGGTTTGATTTAAGCCGAGGTTTTCTTTGCTTTTATAACGCAGTTTCGGCTTTTTGGGATACGAACGATATATTCGATATATTCATCTGTCTCGCTTTTGGCGGAATCCGCCTCAATGCCTGCCCGTCTCATGGTGTCAACCGCATGGTTGAGAGTGTTGACGAAGATGCGTACATCCTTGAAAAGCTTTACGGGAGGCTGTCTGCGTTTGCTGTCATTTGTAAGTATCTGAGAAACAAGACGTTCCGTTTCCGCAACGTTGAGATGTTTTTCTCCGATGATTGACATTGCCCGTTCCATCTGACCGACGGATGTGAGCTTGAGAAGTGCTCTTGCATGACGTTCAGTCAGGTTTTCCTGAGTAATTCTGAGCCTTATTTCTTCGGGTAAACGTAAAAGTCGGAGCTTGTTTGAGATAGTGGGCGGTGCTTTGCCGAGCTTTTTGCAGACATCCTCACGGCTCATTTTATAATCTATTATCAGCTTTTCTATTGCCTGAGCTTCCTCAAAAAAACCGAGGTCGCTTCTCTGAATGTTTTCAAGCAGAGCAAAGAGAGCTGATTTTTCATCGTCTGCTTCCATTATAATGCAGGGTATCTGCGTCATTCCCACAAGTCGGGATGCTCTCAGCCGTCGTTCTCCCGAAATGAGTTCGTATTCGCCTTTTGAATTTATCCGCACCGCAATCGGCTGAATTATTCCGTTCTGCCTGATGCTCTGTGCGAGACCCTCAAGCTCGTCAAAATCAAATCTCTGCCTCGGCTGGTTCGGGTTCGGATAAATTTCCTCTTGGGGAACAAGAATAATCTGTCCGCCGATTTTATATTTGTTGTTTTTCAAAAATTCAAATCCCCCTGTCCGTTTCGTTGTCTTAATGATAACATCGGAGAGGGGGATTGTCCAGCTAATTCGATTGTCATAAAAACCGCCGTTTCGACGGTCTGTGTTAAAATTAAAGTGGTTTTTTCGCAATCTGAGCAGATACCCGGGGATATTTTGGCGGAACGTGCGAAATCTTTTTGATGATAATTATGTTTCTTTCGCCTCCGTCGGAGAGTCTGAAGCTTTTTTCTTCAACGATTTTGCCGCCCAGAAGCTTGATTGCAGCCTTTGCACCGTCGATTTCTTCCTGTGCTTTTGCGGCTTTCATTGCAGCAAAGTATCCGCCGACCTTCACAAACGGCAGACAGTATTCACAAAGAACGTTCAGCGCCGCAACTGCTCTTGAACAAACTATATCAAATGTTTCTCTGTATTCCTTGCTCTGACCTGCTTCTTCGGCACGGGTATGGAGCACATTTGCGGAAAGTCCGAGTTCATTAACCGTGTTTGCGACATATTTAAGCTTCTTTGCGGTACTGTCAAGCATGGTTAAATCGAGGTCGGGACGCATAATCAAAAGGGGAATGCCGGGAAAACCTGCGCCCGTACCGACATCGAGTATTCTTGCATTTTCTGCAAATTCAGTTGCGGTCAAAACAGAAATACTGTCTGCAAAATGCTTGACGGCTATACCGTCGGGGTCGGTTATGGCAGTTAAATTCATCGTCTTGTTCTGCTCAACGAGAAGCTCTGCAAGCTTCTGAAACTGCATTATTTTATCGTCATCGATTGAAATACCGAGCTTTGCGGCATCGGATTTCAATAATTCAGTGTTAACCATTTATACCGTTCCTCTCAAGGTAGATAAGTAAAACCGAAATATCGGCAGGGGAAACACCCGAAATTCTTGATGCCTGACCCACGGTTTCGGGTCTGATTTTGGAAAGCTTTTCGGTTGCTTCAAGCCTGAGACCCGTGACAAGCTTATAATCGAGATTTTCGGGAAGTCTTTTAACTTCAAGACGGCGTAAGTCATTAATCTGCATCTGCTGACGCTTCAGATATCCCTCATATTTTATATCAATCTCAACCTGCTCAAAAACCTCATAGGGCAAATCGGGTCGGGTTTTGTCAAACGGAGCAAGAACTTCGTAGTTAAGCTGAGGTCTTTTGAGAAGCTCTATCATCTTGACGCCCTTTTCCATGGGAGATGTTTCACGTGAAACAAGAACCGCATCAAGCTCTGCACTCTTCGGAATGGAGAGATTTTCTATTCTTTCGCGTTCTTCGGCTATGAGTTCAAGCTTCTTTTGGAACATGGCATATCTTTCCTCGGAGATAAGACCAGCTTTGTAGCCGATTTCGGTGAGTCTGCGGTCTGCGTTATCCTGGCGGAGAATGAGTCTGTATTCAGAACGGGAAGTCATCATTCTGTAAGGGTCGGAACAGCCCTTTGTTACCAAATCGTCAATCAGAGTGCCGATGTAAGAGGTTGTGCGGTCAAGAATAACGGGTTCTTTGCCCTGAATTTTAAGGGCGGCGTTCATGCCTGCAACAAGTCCCTGTGCGGCGGCTTCCTCATATCCGCTTGAACCGTTGAACTGACCTGCACCGTAAAGACCTTCAAAATCCTTGAATTCAAGGGTCTGACGAAGGGTGAGGGGGTCAACGCAGTCATATTCAATGGCATATGCGGTGCGGAGAAACTCTGCATTTTCAAGTCCGGGGATTGAACGGACTATTTTTATCTGAACATCTTCGGGCAGTGACGATGAAACACCCTGAAGATACATTTCGTCTGTGTTGGCTCCGCAAGGCTCAACAAAAATCTGATGGCGCTCTTTTTCGGAAAATCTGACGATTTTATCCTCGATACTCGGACAGTAACGGGGACCTACGCCGTCAATTTTGCCCGAATAAAGAGGAGAACGGTGAAGATTTTCAAGAATGATTTTCTTGGTTTCGGCACCTGTGTATGTAATATAGCAAGGCTCGGTGTTACGGATTTCTATGTTTCTGTTGAATGAGAAGGGAACAATTCTTTCATCGCCGTACTGAGGCTCGAGGTTTGAAGTGTCAACGCTTCTGCGGTTGATACGGGGGGGAGTGCCCGTTTTGAAACGGCGGGTGAGAAGTCCCAATTTCTTGAGGGATTTTGCAAGCTCAACGGCAGGAAACATTCCGTCGGGTCCGCTTTCGTAGGAAACGTCGCCGATATAAACCTTGCCCGCAAGGAAAGTACCCGTTGCGAGGATAACCGCTTTTGCACGGTGGAGAGCTTCAAGTCGGGTTTTGAGAATCCATTCGTCACCGTCACGGCGGATATCAACGATTTCGGCCTGCTTGAGGTAGAGATTATCGGTTGTTTCCATGACATTCTTCATGTAGTCGGAGTAAGCACGGCGGTCAATCTGCGCACGGAGACTGTGCACCGCAGGACCTTTGCCGAGATTGAGCATACGGCTCTGAAGAGTGTTCAGGTCAGCCGCAACAGCCATTTCGCCGCCGATAGCATCGATTTCACGCACAAGATGACCCTTCGATGTGCCGCCGATTGACGGATTGCAGGGCATATTGCCGACCCAGTCGAGGTTGATAGTGAAAACCGCAGTTTTACATCCGAGACGAGCCGCCGCAAGACCAGCCTCGATTCCTGCGTGACCTGCACCGATAACGGCGATATCAAAATTTTCAGAAATGTATTCCATAGTAACACCTTATATCAATTCGAAATTCGAAATGCGTAATTCGCAATTAAGAGTCTGATTTTGCTCTCAAAAAACCTCTGCTCTGGAGACGATGGAAATATTTGAAATTACCTCTGCATCGTTTGAGAAATTTCCATTGGCTGAAAAGCAAAACAGGGTATTTTGATGCTTAAAAAGAATAATAAACCTGTTTATTGTTCTGAATAAGAATTATAATTACTTACCGACGCAGAATCGTGAGAATACCTCGTCAACAACCGCTGAGGTTGCTTTTTCGCCCGTCAATTCAAGGAGAGCATCGATTGCACAGTCGGCACACACATTCACGGCATCGAGAGTTACTCCGAGCTGAAGTGCATTGATTGCCTCGTCGATGTGAGCCATGGCATTAACACAGCACTGACGCTGACGCTCACTCGTGAGGCAGGCGGCATTCGGGTCAAATTCATCGGTTGAGAAAATTTTCTTAACCGCATTTTCAAGGTCTTCCCTGCCCTCGCCCGTCGATGCCGAAAGCTCCGCAACATGGCTGAATGCGGAATTGATTTTTTCTCTGTCGGCGGCTACGGGAAGGTCGGTTTTGTTAAGCAGTGCAACGGCACGCTTACCCTCGCACTGTCTGATTATATCAAAGTCATCGTCGTTAAGCGGCTCGCTTCCGTCAAACACGGCAAGCACCAATTCCGCACGCTCCAGACGGCGTTTTGCAAGATTGACACCGATATTTTCAACTACATTTTCGGTTTCACGGATTCCTGCGGTGTCGGCAACCCTCATAACGATTTCACCGAGCACAATTCTCTCTTCAACAACATCACGGGTTGTTCCTGCGATGTCGGTAACGATTGAGCGTTCAAAACCCGAAAGCATATTCATCAGAGTTGATTTGCCTACGTTGGGTCTGCCGACGATAACGGCATCGATTCCGTCGGTCACGGCCCGTCCGCAATCGTATCTGCGGATGATATCGGCAAGTGCCCTGCGTGTTTCGGCAAAAACAGGCAGCATATCCCCTGCCCCGGTGTCCTCGATATCCTCGTCGGGATAGTCAACCCATGCGGCGAGCGATGCACACACTCCGATGATGTTATCGGCACATTTGCGGATTTCACGGCTCAGATTGCCGTCAAGAGTGTTGAGCGCGGCTGCGGCAGCCTGCTTGCCGGATGCACCGATGAGTGCCATAACGCTCTCGGCGGCGGCAAGGTCGATTTTGCCGTTGATGAAGGCTCTTTTTGTGAATTCACCTGCCTCGGCAGGCACTGCACCTGCTTCAAGTGCGGCACGGAGAACACGTTTTGTTATGTAAAGACCGCCGTGACACGAAATCTCGGCAGTATCTTCGCCTGTATAGCTTCTGGGTGCACGAAAAACGAGGCAAACCGCCTCGTCAATCTTTTCGTTATTATCAAAAACATCACCGAAATGAGCAGAGTAACCCCTGCTTTCGGTGAGTGGTTTTCCGCTGACGGGTCTGAAAATCTTTGCGGCAATCTCAACCGCATCCTTGCCCGAAATACGGACAATTCCTATTCCGCCGGGTGCATTGGGAGTTGCAATGGCGGCAATTGTCTTATTATCCATATCAGAGTGGCGGAAGTAATCCGAACTGTGTTTTTTATCGGATGATTTCCGTCTTCCTTTCGTTAAAATACTCGCAAATCCGTCAAGGATTTGCTCCGTTTTGTGCCTTAGTAAGCCAAAAATCCTCACGATAAAAAATCTTCGACCTGAAAGCGAAGGATTTTAAAATGATTTTTGGCGGATGAGGGAGCAGGAAGGCTGACGCCTTTCAATCCCGAAACGCCGAAAAGCGTTGAAAAGACACGCTTTCAGGCATAGTTCGGATTGCTTCCGACACTCTATCCTTTATTTATTCACAAATAAGAGGTACTCTCTGACCCGTAATTCGTTTGGCAATTCGTTTGTACGCAAGGGTTGACGGCGAAAAATCACCCGGAATTGTGCCCGTTACCGAGCAGTAGCCGACGTTGATATCCCTCGGTACGATGCCGAGAAGCTGAACACCCGTTTCATCAATGCATTGGTCGATGTTGAGAAGCTTTTTCTTGCAGACGGGCTTGACTTCGAACATATTTATAACAAGACGGACATCCTCAACGTTCAGCCTGCGCAGCTCGTCAAAAGCACGTGAGCAGCTGCGTACGCAGACACTGTCCGGAGTTGAAACAACAACAGCTCTGTCAGCGGCAGATGCGGCAAGCTGAAATCCTCTGTCTATTCCTGCAGGACCGTCGAGGAGAATATAGTCATAATCATCGGAAAAAGACCTGAAAAGTGCGGAAACAGCTTCGGGGGTGAAGTCATTGTAAAAGCTTCTGGGGGCGGCAAGCAGGTCGATATCGCCTTTGATTAAGGCTTGTTCACGGCTGCACTGCTCAAGAATGAGGTCGCCCCAGTCGAAAACAACGTTTTCTGTTACGCCGAAGAGCAAATCGAGGGAGCGCAGACCGATATCACAGTCGATGGCGAGAACTTTTTTGCCCATGGCGGCGAGTGCCCTGCTGACACCCGTTACAAACGAGGATTTTCCCGAGCCACCTTTGCCCGAGGCAACAACTATGATTTCTGCCATGATTTTGCTCCTTTCGATATATAAATCGGGAATTTGTAATGCGTAATTTGAAATGAAGGACCGCTTGCGGTGGAGGGATTGTTTTTTAAGTGCAAAGTTCAAAGTGCAAAGTGAAGGGTCTGCGACGCAATTATATATTGCTCCGTAAAAGCTGATATTATAATGGGTGCGGGTGAAACCAGTCAATAATTGCGCATTACGCATTGCGAATTTCGAATTGAATTACGGAATAAGTGTATTTTCAGGCTGGAAATTTGCCATTTTGTCGTTCTGACCGTAGTAATAATCAACGATATCCGCCACAACGGGGGCAACGAATGCACCCGAAGTCATACCCTCACCAACAACCGCCACTGCGATTTCGGGATTTTCATAGGGTGCGAATGCGATAAGGAAACCGTTGTTGATTTTCACGGAAACACCGTCAAGACGGCGGATTTCCTGCGATGTACCCGTTTTAGCGGCTACCTTGACGGGGAGTCCCGCAAAATATTTTGCACAGTATCCCGTTGTACCGACCTGATACATACCCTGCCTTACGAGGTCGAGAGTTTCCTTGGAAACGCCCGTATTGGAAAGCACTTCAGGCTTGGTTTCGAGAATTGTCTGCGAATAATCGTGGGATTTGATGCTCTTTACGAAATGAGTTTTATATCTTGTGCCGCCGTTTGCGATTGCGGCACAGTAGTTTGCAAGCTGAATGGGTGTGAAAAGGTTGCCTGCCTGTCCGATTGCGGACTGAATTGTGTAACCGGGAAGCCACTGCTGATTAAGTGTAGCACGGTATTCGGGTGAATCAAGCACACCCGCCGCCTCGGCAATTTCACAGCCCGTTTTTGCTCCGAGACCGAAAAGAGTTCTGTATTCATTCATCTTTTCAATGCCGAGAAGTCTGCCGACCTCGTAGAAGAAAGTGTTGCATGATTCGTCTATTGCGTTGACAACGTCAACATTGCTGTTATCGTGTGACTGCTCACATTTGAAGTGCTGATTGAGATAAACATACGAGCCGCTGCAATGAATTCGGGTTGTTTCGTCGATAACACCCTCTTCAAGTGCGGCAATGGCAACCGAAGGCTTCATTGTTGAACCTGTTGCATAGGTTGAGAGGAGTGCTCTGTTCCAAAGCGGCGAACCTGCGGCTTCGTTGAGAGCTTCAACATTCTCGCTGTAGGTTGAGATATCATAGGTGGGATAGCTTGCAGAGGCAAGAATTGCACTGTCCTTGCAGTTAAGAACAACAACTGCACCTGCAACGTCAACCATATTACCCTTATCGCCTGCGTAATCCCAGAGAGCTTTCTCAAGAGCATCGGCGGCAACCTTCTGCAGACCTGCATCGATTGTGAGAACAACGGTATTGCCGTGAACAGGCTCGGTTGTGACTTCCGTTGTGCGGTTACCGCTTCCGTCGGTATAGATTGTTTCTTCGCCGTCGGTACCTCTGAGGTATTTTTCCATGGCAAGCTCGATACCGCTTTTGCCGATAAGGTCGGTCATGCCGTAGCCTTCTTCCTTCTTTTCGGCGTATTCATCGGCATCAATCGCACCGACTCTGCCCAGAATATGGGGAGCAAGAGTGCCGTCGGCGTACTCTCTGACGGGTACAACTTCGTAGTCAACACCCTTGAAATGGTTGTTGTTTTCTTTTATTTTTGAAACAACTTCATCGGTTACATCAACCGCGAAGGTGTAGGGAGTTCCGATTCTGAAATATGCCTTGACCATTCCGTAACGCACTGAGCCGATTTTTCTTGCGGTTACGGGGTCGTAATTCTCAAGGTCAAATTCACCGATGAGAGCATTCAGGCAGTCTTCGGCGGTTGCGTAGTCATTGAGATGGAGCAGGTCTTTGCTCTTCATTTCGGCAATGAGGTCGTCGCTGTCGGGCTTGAAAGCAATAACACCGTTTGCATCGAATTCAAGGGGGATTTCGTCAATCCATTCAAGAGAATAACTTTCGAAAAGAGAAATAAGCGACTCGATAACGGCATTTCTTTCTTCATTTTTTGAGGGGAAGTAAGCCGCATCGAAGATGACGGAGTAGCTCTGATTGTTATAGACAAGCGGTTTGCCGTTGACATCGACAATTTCGCCTCTGGGTGCTTCGATTGACGCAAAATTCTCGCTTACCGAGGAGCTTGCGGCATCGTATTCGGGGCCGTCGATGAGCTGAATTTTGACGAGGTCGAAGCCGAAGAATACAAGGAAAGCAACAAGCACGCATACGGAGATGATGCGTCTTTTTGATGTTATTTTAGCGTGCATGGTGTTACCTCCTTCTTTAAATAATAGAGAATATTGAATAGATAATAAATAATAGATAAGGGTCGCTTGCGGTGGTGGTAGTGCAAAGAGCAAAGTTCAAAGTGCAAAGTGAAGGGTCTGCGACGCAATTATATATTGCTCCGCAAAAGCTGATTGAGGGTGATTTTAATTATCAATCGAAAATTTCTTTTCCACGCCGAGAACAATGATAAATGTGAGGGGGATAAAGAGCATCGTGTAGAAAACCGATGGCAGATAATAGCGGAAAAACATGAAGGGTCCGTTTTCGATATTGCCTGCGATGAAGGTGAAAAACCAGTATCCCACATTATAAATAACCGTTGCGAGGGTTGAGAGAATCATGGCAGTTATGACGTTGTTACGCATGATGGTGTTGATGAGTGTGCCGCAGATAAATCCGACCGTCATGAGATAAAGCGCATTGAAGCTTGCACCCGATGCGGTTATATCCCATAGTGCACCTGCGAAGAGTCCGAGAATCAGACCCCACATATCACGCTCATACATCGCAACGCACACCACTGCGGGAATAAGCAACAAAGCCCTGACGCCGAATATTTGCGGAAAGAAGCCGTCTGTATTCTGAAGAACAGACAGCAGAAGCAAAATCAGCGCAAGGCAGAGTCTGCGGAATATCAACTTTTTGCGTTGTGTTTCAAGTGTCATAGTGTTTAGTATTGAAGAGTGCAAAGTTCAAAGTTGTAAGTGCAAAGTGAATGGTGGGCGCTGCCCACACCCGATTTATATTATCGGAGCGAAGCGAACCATAACTTTGCCCTTTGCACTTTGCATTTTGCACTTAATTTACGTTCTGTCCGTCGAAGGATGTGATGATAAAAACGTCGGTGATGTCGGCAAAATCCACGCCGGGTTCGATAATCGCACTCGCGGAGATGTCAACCGTGCCGTCAACAACGTCAACTATGTTACCGATAATGAGGTCTCTGGGGAAAATTCCGCCGACACCCGATGTGCAGACTATTCCGCCTGCGGTGACGGCTGTTGAGGAGGAAAGTCCGGGCATATGGCACCTGTTTTCCTGAGCAAGGGCAACCGTTGATGTGACGAAGCCAAGATCACGGGTTCTGACCTCGTATGCACTGACGTTTACCTTGGGATTGAGGATTGTGTTGACTCTGCACTGAGTCGGAGTGACAGATGCAACAACGCCGACGAGATACCTGCCGTAGATAACGGGGTCGTTGACGCTGATGCCGTTTACCGAGCCTTTATTGAGAGTGAACGAGCCGAGATTGTCCGCCGCATCCCTGCCGATGACCGCAGCCTCGGCAAAAACATAGTCGGAATGCTCTTCCTTGATGCCCAGAAACTCCTGATACAGCTCATTTTTGCTGCGTATCTGTTCATAGTCAACGAGCTGAGCCGTGAGAGCATCAACCTGCTTTTTGAGAGCTTCAATCTCGTTTGCAAGAGCCGATGAGGACTTGAAAGAGATTTTTGCATCGGTAAATTCAGACGCGATACGGGTTGATGCCCGTGAAATCGGCCCGAATATGAAGCTTGTTACGCTTGTCAGCGGAGATGCACCGCTGCGGGAGGTGACGGCAAATACCGACCCTGCGAGAAGTGCAGCCGCAACAACCGCAAATATTTTAAAAGCGGCGCTTTTGAAAAAGCGTTTCATTAAATCACCTTAATAATAAACCTTAGATATATTTCTTGTTACCTGCAACGCTCAGAGTGTCGTTTTCAAGGCAGATACCCGTGCCGTCGGCAACGCAGTCAAGCGGATTGTTTGCAACGATTACGGGAATCTTGGTTTCTGCGGCAATGAGCTTGTCAAGACCTCTGAGAAGAGCACCGCCGCCCGTGAGCATGATGCCGTGGTCGATGATGTCTGCGGCAAGCTCGGGGGGAGTTTTTTCGAGAGTGGATTTGACTGAGTCAACAATCATTGAAACGGTGTCCGCCATTGCTTCACGGATTTCTTCGCTGGTGATGTCAACATTTTTGGGGAGACCGTCCATGAGGTTTCTGCCCTTGATGTTGATTGTGCCCTCACCGTCATAGGGATAAGCGGAGCCGATTTTGATTTTGATATCCTCTGCAGTTCTTTCGCCGATAAGGAGATTGTATTTTTTCTTGATATAAGCGATGATGGCGTCGTCGAAGTTATCGCCTGCAACTCTTGCGGAGTTTGCGGTAACAACGTCGCCGAGTGAGATAACGGCAACTTCGGATGTGCCGCCGCCGATATCGACTACCATGCTGCCCGTTGCTTCGCTGACGGGGAGACCTGCACCGATTGCCGCAGCCATGGGTTCTTCGATAAGGCTTACATATTTTGCACCCGCACTCTTTGCGGCATCGTAAACAGCCTTTCTTTCAACCTCGGTAACGCCCGAAGGGATGCAGATAAGAACTCTGATGCGTGAAAAAGGAGAGCGTTTTGTTGTTCTTTTGATGAAAGCGGCAATCATCTCGGCTGTAATTTCGAAATCGGCAATAACGCCGTCCTTGAGGGGACGGACAGCCGTAATTGAGCCGGGAGTTCTGCCGATCATTTCCTTGGCTTCCGTGCCAACGGCAACAACTCTGGGGGGATTGCTTTTCTGGTCAACGGCAACAACGGAGGGCTCGCGGATAACAATGCCCTTGCCCTTGACGAAAACCAGAGTGTTGGCAGTGCCTAAATCTATACCGATATCCTGTGTGAAAAGCATAGGTTTATCTCCTTTGTGAAATGTGTAGGGGTCGATGTCCACATCGACCCTGTAAAATTTTAAAGAATAGAGAATATTGAATAGATAATAAATAACAGATAAGGGTCGCTTCGCTCCGATTATATATTGCTTCGCAAAAGCTGATATTATAATGGGTACGGGTGAAACCCGTCATTAATTGCGCATTACGCATTTCGAATTTAAAAACTGATTTCTCACTGTTTGCGGATTTGTTTCAATTAAAGTATAAACTCGATTGTGCCGAGGATGCTGAGGATTTCGTCGAGGTTTTCGCCGAAGTTTCTGTCTGAATTAAGAGCAACGGAGAAGGTAATACCGTTATGCTCAAAGAATACGAAGCCCATGTAAATCTGCTTGCCCTGGTAATCGGGAGCAAAGCCTGAAACATAGTGAGCATCCTTTTCGCCGACCTTGACAGCCTTGTTTTCCTTGATAACATCTGATGCAAGCTTCATCATGCTGTCGATGTATGCTTCCGAACCCTGAACAACTTCGTCAAACTTCTTATCGCCTGCGGTGATAATCTTAATCTGGTCTTCAGAGCCGTCTCTCTTGATGATGAGGTCTGATGATGTTTTGGAATCCGACCAGCCGTCGGGGATATTGATAGCGTAGTCGGGGCATTCAATTCTTCTGCCGAGAACGAGGGGTCTTTCGATAGCAACTGCGTTGGTCATGAGTTCGCCGTTGTCATCCTTGACGTTTCTGCCGTTTTTGTCCGTTACGAGAACAATAAGGTTGCCTGCGGCATCTCTCTGGATGCTGCCGTCTGAGTTGGTAGCGGCTGCGTAGCTTTCTTTTGAGTCGCTGATGACAAGACCGCCCTGAAGCTTGGGTTTACACGCTGTGAATACTGTGAGAATGAGAACGAATGTGAATATGAGAGCAAGATATTTTTTCATGATAGTTTTTCCTTTCAAGGTTGATTTTATTAGTCATTGAGAGCTTTGAAAGCTGCTTTGTTGTTTTTGTAAAGAGTTTTGTAAACTTCGTAGTTACGGTCATGAACAGCCTTGTTTTTGCTGTTGGGGATGAAGGTTTTCTTTGCGGGGATGAGCTTCTTGGCATGGGAAACATCCTCAAGAAGTCCGAGACCTACTGCCATGATTACCGCCGCACCGACTGCACCTACGTTCTGAGGACTGTCAACGGTTTCAACGGTTCTGTCCGTAACGTCTGCAAGAATCTGGCAGGTAACGTCGGAAAGAGCGCCGCCGCCGACAAATCTGATAACGTTCGAGGTGTGGATTTTCTTATCCTGAGTTTCGAGGAACCATCTCATGTGGTAGCAGACACCCTCAAGCACTGCACGGATAAGCTCTGTTTTTCCAACGTCGAGGCTGATATTGAAGAACATTCCTCTTGCGTTGGGGTCTTCAAACGGACAGCGGTTGCCGTGAAGCCACGGAGTGAAGATAACGCCCTGACTGCCTGCGGGGATTTCGTTAACAACCTTTGAGAGATAATCGTAAAGGCTGGTGTAAATGGTTTCGTCGGACTCGGCAACATCGGTTTTGTTGAGGAAAATTCCGATTTCGTCGAGTGCGAGATGGTCTTTGACCCATTCGAGGCACTTGCCGGCGGTTTCAAGCTCAGCGAAGTAGTTGAAGGTGTCCTTCTGAGCGCCGACGATAGCGGCAATCATAGCCGATGCGTCAACAACGCTCTTGTCAACAACTGTTGAAACCCAGCCCGATGTGCCGTTGTAGACGTGTGTTTCGCCAAGCTCAACGCTGCCTGCACCTACGCCGATGAGCGATGCATCTCCGCCGCCGCCGAAAACGGCTGTGCCTGCTCTAAGACCAAGCTCAGCTGCGGCTTTTTCGGTGAGAGTGCCTGCCATATCGGTGCACTTGATGATTTCGGGCATATGGTCGGGGTTAACACCGAGGAGCTTGCAGATTGTTTTGCTGAAGCCTTCCTTGCCCTTGCGTATGTCATAGAGAAGAGTGCCGAATGCGGAGTCGGGAGTCATTGTGAATTTATCCGTCATACGGCAGATTAAGTAATCCTTGACATCAAGCCACTTGTAAACACGTTTGAAGTTTTCAGGCTCGTTATCCTTGACCCAGTTGTATTTCCATACGGGGTCTTTTACGCTTGCGGAAACAGCACCGGTGATGATAAGCGAGGGAATGAGCTTGAAAATGTTGGCACCCGCAACCTGAATTCCGTTTGCCATGCCTTCTTTAATCTGCTTCTTTGCACGCTGGTCCATGTAGCTGAAAGCTCTGTGCACGGGTTTTCCGTCACGGTCAACAAGCACAAGACCCTGCATCTGCGAGCAGAATGAAATACCCTCAACCTGCTCGGGTTTTATGTCGCAGTTTTCGAAAATTGTTTTTGTTGTTGAGCAGAGAGCTGCCCACCATTCGTCGGGGTCCTGCTCAGCGCCGCCGTCGGGCATTATGTATAGCTTATATCCCTCCATAGCCGCACTGACGAGTTTTATTTCGTTTTCGATTTCAAAAAGACAGGATTTGACGCCGGTTGTGCCGATGTCGTATGAAATAACATATTTTTTGCTCATGTTTTCCTCCCGAAATCCGATGCGTGGCATCTGTTTTATTATATTACAAAAAAGTGAATTTTAATTAACGAAGTGTGACGGAAAAATTAATTTTAATTCGTAATTAAGGGACGTTTTGCGGTGGAGAAATTCTTCTTAAGTGCAAAGTTCAAAGTGCGAAGTGCAAAGTTAAGGGTCGCTTCGCTCCGATTGTATGTTGCTCCGCAAAAGCTGATATTATAATGGGTACGGGTGAAATCCGTCATTAATTACGCATTACGCATTGCGAATTACGAATTTTCAGAAATTTTGCAGCAATCAATCCATTCAATTGCCTTTGAGCATTCGAAAAGCTCATCGCAATTCAGCTCAACGGCACTGCTTGCACTGCCTGCCGCGGGGAAAACGGTGTCAAACCGCTTCAGTGAGTTATCGAGATAAACCTTTACTCCCTCATTGACCGCAAACGGACAGACTCCGCCGACTGCGTGACCGACAAGCTCAATCGCTTCGTCGGGGGTAAGCATCTTGGCTTTGAAGCCGAAGAAATCCTTGAATTTGCGGTTATCGATTTTTGCGTCGCCTGCGGCAACAATCAGAAGTGCACCGCCGTCGGGATACCTGAACGAAAGAGTTTTCGCGATTCTTGCGGGGATAACCCCCACCACCGCCGCCGCAAGCTCAACCGTTGCGGATGACTCGGTGAATTCCTGAATTCTTCCGTCAAGTCCGAATGCCTTAAGATATTCTCTTACAGATTCAACTGACATTTTATCATTCCTTACGGGCATAATAACACACTATTACCCTATTATAAGGATATTATAATTATTTTTAATTGCAATTACAAGAGTAAATATGAAAAAAATAAAAAAATAAGGCTGTCCCGTGATGAGACAGCCCCTTGATACCGTGAAATTTATCAGATATTTTGTTCTGCGGCTTCCTGTTTGCCTGAGAAAACGCACACTGCGATGGTTGCCGAAAGAAGAAGAGCGAGAATTGCAAGCTTGATAATCATTTTTATTTCCCCCGATTTGTTTTTTGTTATGCCTGTATTATAGTCCGCGAATTTTTAAAATTAAACGGGGAAAATTCTTAAGAATTCATTAAAAATTATTAACAATTCCTTAAAGCATTGCGGAAAGGGTCAGAACAGGCAGGATTTTTTCCATAATCGGCTCAAAATCCGTGACGGGCAGAGGATTTTCGCCCTTACCCATCTCGATTGTGAATGCAGGCTTGTTGAAAAAGCCGATAAACCAATCCTTGAAACCGCCGTGGGATGCAAGACCCTCGTTTTCAATCAGCTCATATCCGCTGACCGCCGAAAAAATCCGTGCAAGCTCAAGGCTTCTGTGGGGTCTGTTGTTGCCGTATTCCCAATAGATTTCCTCGCCCTGGCTGTGCAGAGCAAGAGCCATTCTCGGCTTACGCATCTTGCAAAGGTCAACGATTGCCGCCGTTTCAGGCTCGCTGACGGGTGCGTAACTGCCGTAACGCCGCGGAGACGGGCCGAGAATTCCGCTTTCTGTTTCCATTCTGCGAAGCTCGTGCCAGCCTGCATCGAAGTTATGGTTGATATCCACTCCTCTTGCGTTTGCGTTCCATTTTTCGCTTGATTCCGACATGATTTTTGTGACATGGCGGTGATATCCGCCTGCACTTTCCGCACCGTTGATTGCAATCTGCACTCCGTCGGGATTCACGCACGGCACGATAATCACCTCACGGCTGATGCAGGCAATGCTTGTTTCCCACAGAGGCAGACCTCTGCTTTTTGAGTTGAGAAGAAGCTCCGTAAAGCGAAGTGCGGCAAGGCAGGTCAGCCATTCCTGGCCGTGATAGCCTGCGGTAATCAGCAGAGGGTTTTCGCTTCTGCCGATGCTGAGCGAATATATCTCCCTCTTGCACAGAGATTTGCCGATTATCCGTACATTCAGGAACGGATAAGCCTTTTTTAAAGAAAAAATCATATTTCTTTGCATTTCCGTTGTCATTACCGACGGTTTTGTGATATAATTCATTTTGTCACCTCAATCAAAATATATTAAAGTTTCGGAGGAAATATAATGGAACTCTTTGAAAAAACCGTTGAAAAAAATTATATTTACGAAGGAAGAATTATAAATGTACGCCGTGACAAGGCTGAATTGCCCGACGGCAAGCCCTGTACCCGTGAGGTTGTTGAGCATAACGGCGGTGTCTGCGTTGCTCCGCTGACAAAGGATAAGGAGCTTATTTTTGTCCGTCAGTTCAGGTATCCTTATATGGAGGTTGTGCTTGAACTTCCTGCAGGCAAGCTCGAAAAGGGAGAGGACCCGTTTGAGGCAGGCAAGCGTGAGCTTGAAGAAGAAACAGGCACCGTCGGCGGAAAATACTATGACCTCGGCAAATTCTATCCCACACCCGGCTACTGCGGAGAGATAATTCATCTTTATGCCGCATCTCAGCTTAAAGCCACACAGATGCATCCTGACGAGGACGAATATCTTGAGGTTGAGAAAATCCCCCTTGAAAAAGCGGTTGATATGGTGCTTGAAGGCGGAATTCCCGACGGAAAAACCCAGACGCTCATCATGAGAGTTGCTGAAATGGTGCGCAGAGGAATTATTGAGGTGGGCGAATGAAAAAGATTATTCTTGCATCGGCATCGCCCAGAAGAAGAGAGCTTCTGACCGTTGCAGGCGTGGAATTTGAGGTCTGCGTAAAGGATGTTGACGAGAGTGTGCCCGACGGTACAGACCCCGTTGAAGCAGCAAAAATGACCGCAACAAAAAAGGCTCGCGCCGTTGCTGAAGATAAAGAAAGCTGCATCGTTATCGGTGCGGATACGATTGTTGTGGCAAATAAAAAAATCCTCGGAAAACCCAAGGATAAAAATGATGCAATCTCAATGCTGTCAATGCTTTCAGGCGTTGAGCATGAGGTTGTGACCGGTGTCTGCATCGTCAGCGGCGGCGTTGCGGAAAGCTTTGCACAGGTGAGCAAAGTCAGGTTTTACGAGCTGACAAAAGATGAAATCGAACGCTATGTTGAAACGGGTGAGCCGATGGATAAGGCAGGCAGCTACGGTATTCAGGGCAGAGGATGCACCCTTGTTGAGCGTATTGAAGGCGATTATTTCAACATCGTCGGTCTTCCCGTTGCGGAAACAGTCAGAAGACTCCGCAGGCTTTGGTAATATTACAAATAAGAAAAATAAAGCCGGAGTTCATATCGGCAGCAGCGTACGGCTTCATGCGGAAGGATGTCAGCCTTACGGATATTTATTTTTTTAAAACAGTTGACTTTGAGCTGAAAATAGCATAGAATATACAGGCACGATATCCGTTTGCTTCTGACCGGATTTTCACGGCAGAGCAAACCGAAATCAGATAGTGACCGGGGTGTGGCGCAGCTGGTAGCGCGCGTGGTTTGGGACCACGAGGCCCAGAGTTCGAAACTCTGCACTCCGACCAAGGTAACCGCTGAGCAAATCGGAGTCACGATTCTCGGCGGTTATTTTTATGCCGTGAATGCCCGAAATACTCGTTAATACATAAAGTATTACCTGCGTTTTCTGACATCCCCGTCAATAAAACTGCCTCGCCGATAATCATAACCCGATTTGCGTAGCAGTTACCAAACTCCTTGTATATCAACGGTTTCGCCGTTGAAGCAAGGAGTTGTTTTCTTTTAAAATCGCTTTAGTGACTAATAAGTGACTAAACTGAATAATATTGATTTGAATAAAAATGATTTTTTCTTTTGTTTTTGCAAAAATCAAATCATAATTACTATTCATTCTCTTTTATCTTATTTTGACTTATCAACATAAATCAAAAAAATTAAAATATTGCTTGATATTTCCTAATGTTTCGGCTATAATAACATTGTATATTAAATCAGCCGAAAGGAGTTTTGGATATGTATATCAGAAGACACGCTGAAAAAACGGTAGAAAAACTCTCACAGATGTTTGGCGCTGTTCTTGTTACAGGACCGCGACAAGTAGGCAAAACAACAATGCTTGAAAGACTGACAGAAAATATGAACAGTGTTACACTTGATGACCCTATTGTTCGTGCAGGCGCCGAAGAAGAAAGCGGAACTTTTTTCAAGGATAATCCTCCACCTGTTTTTGTTGATGAAATTCAAAAAGCCCCGATTCTTTTTGAACAAATAAAAATATTTATTGATCGTGAGCGTAAAAAAGGACAGTTCTTTATGTGCGGCTCACAGCAGTTCAAAATGATGAAAGGTGTAAGTGAATCTCTTGCAGGCCGCATCGGACTGGTTACATTGCTCGGTTTTTCTTTGCGTGAAATTTACGGTATAGGATATGATTCTCCGTTTATTCCTACCAAAGATTATTTTACCGAAAGAAAATCATTTCTTGCCGATATTTCTTATGATGATGTATGGAAAAGAATTCATCGCGGTTCTATGCCGGAGTTAACGGAAAATCCTGAGTTTGATTGGCAAATGTTTTACGGGGCTTATGTCCGCACATATATCGACAGGGATGTGAGGGAACTGTCAGAAATAGGTGATACGGTAAAATTCACAAAATTTATGATAGCCACAGCAGCATCCACCGGTCAGCTTTTGAATTTGGCATCTCTTTCAAGAGATGTAGGTATAAGTCAACCCACCGCCGAAAGATGGCTTTCAATTCTTGTTGCTTCAAATATCGTTTATCTTCTTCAACCTTATTCTAATAACATCACCAAAAGAGCAATCAAAACACCGAAGTTGTATTTTCTCGATACAGGGCTTGCAGCATACCTTACAAAGTGGAACACTCCCGATGTTCTCAAAAACGGAGCAATGGCAGGTGCGTTCTTTGAATCATTTGTTGTATCAGAAGTTATTAAAAGTTATTATAACAAAGGTATCCTCGAGCTTCCGATATATTTTTATCGTGATAAAGATATGAACGAAATTGATTTGATTATTGAGGATAGCGGTGTTCTGCATCCCATAGAAATGAAAAAACATGCCGATCCCTCAAAAAAGGACATTGAAGCATTTGATATTCTGGACAAAATACCGGGAATCAAACGAGGTTCCGGCGGTGTTGTTTGTTTGTACGACAAACTAATTACACTCAAAGGTGAGGACAAGGTAATTCCGATAAATTATCTGTAAATCTATGTTGATAGCAATTTATTAACCACCAAAGAAAAAACGGTTGAGGATTTCATTCCCCAACCGTTTTTGTTATATGTTCAAAATTTTATCGTCGGATTTTTTCTTTGCTTTTTCGGATAAATGAGTATAAATTCTTATTGTTGTTTCAGGGTCTTCATGACCGCAATACGTTTGGGCTGACAAAACATCAACGCCCGCCTCATACAAAAGGGTAGCATAATTGTGACGAAGGCAGTGCGGAGTTATATCGGTATTTTCTCCGAGAGCAGAGTGTATAAAATTGCTCCGTCTGTCACGAAACTGACTGTACGAAAGCTTGTGATGAATATGTCCAATTTGTCATTTTATCCGTACCGCTGATTTTGAGTATACCTGTATTCGTATCAAAAGAGTATGCCAGATTTTCTCCGCAAGTACCGCTTGTTGCCGCATCTGCTTTTGCTACGAATTCAGGCAATTCAAGACCCACAAATCCACTGAGCTGTATTGCACCGATTGTCATAACAACAACCAGCATAATCGCCAACATTCGTTTCATCGTTTTTTCATAAATATCCCTCCTGAAAAATACAACTTATATTATCACTTTAGCTCAATAAAGTCAACCGGTCTATGCTTATATTTATACAAACACTGTAAATATTGTACAAAAATTACATAATAATCCTCTTTTGTAACAATTTAAAAAGTCAAATGTAAAAATTTACATATCAAACAACAATTATGGATTTATTTCAAAACTCTATTGATATTTGCATATAAAAGGTATATCATTTATATAATTGTAAATTTAAAATACCCCTATGAAAAGAAGGTTTAATTTTGATAAAAAGAATAATTAATGTCCTGCTGGCAAGTCTTTTTCTGCTTGGTTTATCATCCTGCAAAGACATAAAAGAATCGGCAAATATTCTGAAAAACCGACAACGGCTGAATATCGGAATTGTTATCTCCGAAAACGAAAATGACATAAGCAAAATCAACCATACGGAATCACTGAAAAAAGTTTGCAAAGATGCCAAACTCAGGGACAGACAACTTCATATTGCCGAAGATGTTTCCGAAGAAAACATCAGGGAAGTTATTGCCGGCTTGGCTCAAAACGGCAGTAACCTGATTTTTGTTGTGGGCGACGGATTGGATGATTATGTTATACAGTCTGCAAAAAACTATCCCGAAACCGGATTCTGTTACGCAGGCGGAAGCAATACAGACTTTTCGTCATACGGTAACATACACAGATATGTGTTTGACACTTCGCAGGCACGGTATATTTCAGGAGTTATAGCCGGACACAAAATTCTTGACATGATAGAATGTGAAATTATTCCCGAAGAAGAAGTAAAGGTCGGATTCGTTGCATCATTCCCCGATGCCAGGGCAATTTCAGCTTATACGGCGTTTTATCTCGGAATAAAATCCGTGTATTCCGATACGGTTTTGCAGGTTTATTACACCAAAAGCGAAGAAAACGCAGAAACCGAATCTCTTGCGGCAAAAGCTTTGATTGCAAACGGTTGTGTTATGATATCGCAACAATCGGCTATGAATTCCTCTGCGAAGGTCTGCAGGGAAAACGGAGTTTGCTTCATCGGAACAGAAAATTCCGCAAGCGAAACAGCTTCAGACTGCTATATAACTTCTGTTACCTCGGATTATATAAGTGCCTACAGGGAAATCATCGGCATGGCTATTGAAGGCAAAGAGATCCCCGCTGTTGCGAGAGGAAAATGCACTGAGGAAACATCTGCAACAACCGAAATCAATAAAGATTCGTTTATAAACTATACGATGTTTGAGAAAGTTTTGAACGAAGTGAAAGATACAAAAATACGGTTTGAAAAAGATGAACTGCATGTATTTGATTGCAGTAAATGGAAGGTTAACGGTCAACAAATAAAAACAACTGCAACAGAAAGTCTGACCGATGACTTCAACGGAACGGAATTTATAAGCAAAGACGGTTATTTTCTTGAATATGAAAATTCTTCACTGCCTGTATTTGCTTTTATAATAGACGGAATAACGGAAATAAATGCGGGTAGATAATAAGGAGGACTGCACATGAAAAGAACATTCAAAAAAATCATTGCACTTTTGTTGGTTCTTGCCACAATTGCAGGTACAATGGTTGCAGGTGTTCACGCAACCGAAGAAGAAACTCAGTCTGTTGAAACAAAAACTCCGGACAATACAAACTGGGAGTTTGATGCATCAGGCGGTGTTCTGACCGTTTACGGAACGGGTGAATCATATAATCTGGTAAATGCATTGGATTATCCGTGGTATCAGCATAATAACGAAACAAACGAAATCGTTATTGCTGACGGCATAACATCTGTCGGAGATAATGCGTTTTACGGTTATTCGGCATCATCCGTTATTATTTCGGAAACTGTTGAATACATCGGCAACAACGCATTCGGCGGATGTGCAAGTTTGTCAGATATCTCTGTTCCCGAAAGCTTTACGGGATTCGGAGAAAATGCTTTCAAAGGAACAGCACATTATTCCGATTCCGCAAATTGGACTGACGGTGAATATTATATCGGTTCCACGCTTGTTGAAGCTTCAACAGGCATGACTGCCTATGCCGTAAAAGACGGAACTGTTGCTGTAGCCGATTTTGCAATCGACTCTGTATATGCAGAAAATGTGTTTATCCCTGCAAGTGTTGAATATATCGGTTCGAGAGCATTTGCAAATGCATCGGCACTCAAAACTATAACTGTTGATGAGAACAACCCCAATTATTCAGCAGACAAAAACGGTGCACTCTATAACAAAGACAAAACAAAACTTATATATGTTCCTTCTGATGCCGAGGGAATGCAGGAAACTTTTTCTGCAACCTTTATGGTTAACGGAGAAGTTTTCGGCGACGTTATATACGGCAAAGAAGGCGAAGAAATCAACTCTCCCGAAGCGATTCCCATAAAAAGAGGTTATGAATTTTTAGGCTGGGCAGTTGAAGGTGACACGGATATTGTTACATTCCCCGTGACCATGAGTGATGAAAACATTACTTTTGCAGCGATATTTGAAGTGGAAACAGGCGAAGACGAAACTCTTACCATAGAAACAAAGTTTTATAAGCAGGATTCCGTAACAGGAGAATGGGTATATACCGAATATGTTGAACCCGGCGATAAAGTCAAAGCACGGGTTTTCATAAACACAACATATTACGCAGTTTGCGGAAATGTTATTCTGTTTTATGATAACAGATTCTTCGAGGATGACCTTGTTGAGTCAACTCAGACCAACCTTAAGGTTAATGAAAGCGCATCTTTTGTTACATCATATGAAACTCATTTGTATATGAAGCATCTTTCCGAAAGCGGTATTATAAGCAGAATGCTGTCTGAAGGTTACATATCCGAGGAATTTGCACAGACACACAATGCTTATACGGTTATTTTTGATTTGGGTAATACAACAAAGCTTTCTTCTGAGGAATGGCTCTTTGAATTTGATCTCAGAGTCCGTGAGGATGCAACGGGTGAAGGCTTCTTTGGTGCAACTGAAGATACTGTTATGAACTATGACAGATGTTTTGCTTATACCGATATCCCCATGATTCCCGAAGGCAGAGATGTCATAGATTCAACATCATTGAGCAATTTGTATGTTAATATCGAAACTATATGTAACACCGTTTCTCAGAAATCAAAAGTTATTTTCAATGCAAACGGCGGTCAATTTGCTGACGGCAGTAATGAATATACTGTTGAAGGTTCTGCAGGAGACACTCTTGTTGCACCTGAAGAACCTTTCAAAACAGGATATATATTTAAAGGCTGGTCTCCCGAACTTCCCGATACAATATGTGAAGGTGAACAGGAATATACTGCAATCTGGGAACAGGATATTGCTTTCTGCCGCGTACAGTCTATTGAAAGAATAACAGCGGATGTTTATACTCCGCGCAATGCCCAATACAACATAAAAGTTATGGGTACTCCCGAAAAAATTCAGTTTGTCAACAAGTCGGCAAATGAGGCAACCACAACATTTGACAGACCTTTAAACGCAACAGAGGGTTATGTGCCCGACAATCTCACAAAAACAGGTGTCGTTCGTATTGATGCATATAACCTGAGCGGCAAAAAGGTTGAATTCGGCTCATATGAAACGGAATATGAAATCTGGACGGTTGTTGCCAAGCTTGATGCAGGTGACTACAGAGTCCGTGCGAAAGTTAATGCAGACGAAAGCGGTTGGGAAAGCGTAGACTTTGCCTATAATTATGTTGTTGATTATATGATTACAGGCACATATAAGAACACATCTTACTCTTTCAACGGAACAACAGGTGAACTCATTATCAGCGGCGAAGGAAGTATGCTGAATTATGACAAAGAACCTTGTGATATACCGTGGGAAGAATATAAAGATTATATTATAAGCGTAACCATAAACGAAGGAATAACAGACATTGCAAGTAGGGCATTCAGTGATTGCCATAATCTTACAAGTGTATCCATTCCCTACGGTGTGACAAGAATAGAATATGCTGCATTCCAAGGTTGTGAATACTTAACAAACATAACTCTTCCTGACAGTGTTACAGAGATAAAAGCTTCTGCCTTTATGTGTTGCGAATCAATTAAAGAAATAACAATTCCTGAAGGTGTTACCTGCATAGAATACTCTTCTTTTTTAGGTTGTATTAATCTTTCAAATGTATCACTTCCCGAAGGTGTTGCAAGCATTGAATCTCACGCTTTTGAATGCTGTTTCTCGCTTTCAAGCATATCTCTTCCCGTAAGCATCACAACAATCGAAGATGCTGCTTTTTATGAATGTTCAGAGCTCACCGATGTTTACTACGCAGGTACAGAAGAACAGTGGAATGCAATAAATATTGATGAAACCGATAACGAAGACTTGCTCACTGCAACCATTCACTTTGCAGAATCAGAAACCTACACCGCAACATTCGATGCAAACGGCGGATATTTTGAAGACGGAACAACAACCAAAGTTTTTGACGTAAATTACGGAGAACCGATTCCCGTACCCGATGCTCCCGAAATGTTGGGTTTTTCCTTCGCAGGTTGGTCTTCTGCTATCCCCGAAGTTATGCCTGCTCAAAACATCGAATTCACGGCAATGTATTCTGCAGGTGATGTATCTTACATCGTTGAAACCTACACAATGGGTACAGACGGTACATACGGAGTCCCTTACGTGGAAATCAGAACAGGCACCGCAGATTCATATGTTACTGTTGCAACAAATCCCGCAGAAGGTTTTTATGTTGCAGAAGACAGCAAACTGTCTGCAACCGTTTCCCCCGACGGCACAACAACGTTCATTATTAAATACGCAAGATATCAGTATACAGTTAAATTCATCTACGATAACGGAGACCATATCTGGCAAGATATGTATTACTACGGCACCGAGATTGATGAAGCTCCTTACGGAAACGAAGGATATACCTTTAAATATACCGACAATTCAGATGTTACTTTCCCCTTAACCGTAACAGATGATATTGACGTTTACTGCGAAATGGTTGCTTCTGCCGAACCCGTCTGGGAAATCAACGGGGATATTACTGTAACCGAATTTGAAGATTACACAGTTCTCAGCGGTTTTGGCGGTGTTCCGACCGAACAGCAAATTGCAGAAAGCTTTGCCTGCAACGATTACGCATATGTATCCGTAACCGCAAATGAAAACGGTTTATATTCAAGCGGTGCAAAAGCCGAAATTTACGGCACGGAATCGGGTGAACTGCTTGCAACATACTACATTGCCGTCAAGGGCGATGTAAACGGTGACGGCGCTGTTAATCCCGATGACGGATATATTATTGACTCGGAAATTTACAGATACACCAACTGGTCAAAAGAAAAAAGCGATAGCTTTAACCCCTGGAAAACGGTAGCCGCTGACTATGATTCAAGCAGGATTATCACTTCCGCAGACTTCAAGGGATTCGGTTTTGTCTGGTACAGCGTAGAAGTGTTCAACATGAACATGAAAGGCGAATACGGTTATTCAGATTATGAAAACTATATCGCAATGAACGGCGAGAATGTTACCGTTAAAACCTCTCCTGCAGAAGGATATTCCGTTGATGAAGAAATAAGCGTGCTTAACGGAACTGTTTCCGAAAGCGGTTCAACAAACTTTGTTGTTTACTACAAGAGAAATTATTATACTCTGACAACCGTTGTTGACGGAGTGGAAACAAGCAGAGATGTTCTTTTTGGCAGTGTTATTCCCGTTGTTGAAACTCCCGTTAAGGAAGGCTACGAATTTGCAGGTTGGTCTGAAACAATCCCTGTTAAGATGCCTGCAAAAGATATTACAGCAACGGCAATCTGGAACATTCTCAATTATGAGATAGTCTGGATTGTAGATGGAATAGAAATATCAAAAGAATACTATAACTATGGCGAAACAATTATTTTCCCCGAAGAACCCGTCAGAGAAGGATATATATTCAACGGATGGGTAATCGAAGAGACTTTTGAATCTGTTCCCGAAACAATGCCTGCGCATCATCTGACTGCAGTTGCAACATTCGAAGCATGTATGTGTTCAATAGAATGGCGTATCGGTGATGAAATTATACTAGATTATTACCACTATGGCGAAACAATCGTCCCGCCTGAAGTTCCTCAAAAAGACGGTTATATCTTTGTTGGATGGGATAATCCCGTTCCTGAATATATGACCGAAAGCTTCATAACATTTACAGCTGTTTTTGAAAAAGTTCAAGAGGTAATGCTTGTTGCTGCACAAGGAAGCACAACCGTAATTGATCGAAGCATTTACACAAATAACGGACCTTTGTGGTATGTACACGGTCTTGAAACACGATTAACTGAAAATACACTTCTTTCAGATTACATCGCAGTTGAAGGTGATGGTTATGTAGAGATTGTAAGCTCATCTTCAAGATATATAGGAACAGGCTCTGTTATTAATGTTTACAACAATTCAGGGGAACTTGCTGAAAGTTTCTATGTAATTATTCACGGTGATCTTAATGGTGACGGATCCGTAAACAGTGCTGATATTTCCATGATTGAATACGAAATAGCGGGAGTAACATCATGGAGTGACAGCTCAAGTGATTCATACATTCCTTATATATGGTTTGTTGCCGATGTAAATCTTGACGGTCTTCTCGATCTCCAGGATGCAGAAGCTCTCGGTTCCGTAGTGAACGGCGAAGCTGATTTTGACCAGATTACAGGTGAAGTCGTTTCGTATCAGACCGTTTCAACATTCAGCCTTCGTTCTTTCTTCGGTCTGACAAAAGAAGTTAAGGAAGAAGTTCTGTTTATCGTTCCCGAAACCGTTACTGAAATCGGCGATTATGCTTTCATGAATTCCCGTGTCACAAAGGCTAAAATTCCCGCAAGTGTAACAGATATAAGCGATACTGCGTTTGCAGAAGCATCTGCACTTGAATATATCGATGTCAACGATGAAAACGGTTCATATACCGACATCAACGGCATTCTTTTCACAAAAGATGAAACCAAAATCGTTGTATATCCCAAGGCATTGACCGATACAAGCTATACTCTGCCTCTCGGCACAAAAGAAATCGGCGGTTACGCCTTCAAAGGCAGTGCTCTTGAAAGGATTTATCTGCCGTTATCCCTTGTATCAATCGGCGATTATGCATTCTTCGGCTGTGATTCTCTCACCTATGCAGACATCGAAAACAATGTTACAAACATCGGAAAATTTGCTTTTTACGGTTGTCCTCTTGAAACCGCAGATATTCCCGAAAAACTTGAAACTCTCGGAGATTATGCGTTCTTCGGAAGCAGACTTGACAAAATTGACATTTCTGAGACCGTAAGCAAAATCGGTATCCTCGCATTCGGTGGAAATTTACTTCTTGAAAAAATAACCGTTGATGAAAACAACACCGCATATACAAGCGATGATAACGGCGTTCTTTTCACAAAGGATACGGCAGAGCTTATTCAGTATCCTGCCGCAATTTCTCAGTCGGAATATACAATTCCCGAAAACGTTTCCGTAATTGCTGACAGTGCGTTTGCACAGAGTTCAGATCTCGGTGAAATAACATTCTCTGAAGGTCTGACTGAAATCGGCGACAATGCTTTCAACGGATGCTCATCAGTCAGAAATATTATTGTTCCCGAAAGTGTTGAGTATATTGGCGACAATGCTTTCTCGGGTTGTATCAATGTTCTCAGAATGAAACTTGATGCAAAGTTCATTGATTCTGCTGATTTCACCGAAATGAATAGTCTCATGGACCTTCAGTTAACAGGTGACACATCCAATGTTAAAATTCCCGCAAAGTTAATCAACTTTATTGCAATAGGTTCATATACGGATATTCAGCTTTCATGGTCAATTTCCAATGAAATAAACTCCTCATCCTACAGAATCTTCAGAAAGAGCGAAAACGAAAACGATTATTCTCTCCTTGCCGCAATCACAAGCAGAGAGACTCAGAGCTATAAAGATTCCTCTGCAGCCGAGGATATGAGTTACAGCTATGTTATCGTAAGCGTTGATAAAACAACAGGCATAATCAGTCCGATTTCGGAAGAAGCCGTTGCTGCAAGAAGAGAAGATACCGTTGCTCCTACGGTAACAAAAATCACACCCGAAACCTTTACCTACATAAGCAAAACAAAAACAATTTCCGTTTCCGCAACAGATGACTTTATGATGTCAAAGGTTGTGCTCAGCTATAAACCCTCTGATGCAGAGGAATGGATTGTTATCGGTGAAGACAGTGTGAGTCCATACAGCTTTGCTTTTGATACAACAACAATCGCAGACGGTGAAATCGATGTCAGAGCCGTTGCTTATGACGCATCGGGCAACGAAAGTTCACCTATGGTTGTTTACTATTCGGTAGATAATACTCCCCCCGAAAAAGTTACGGGGCTTAACGCAAAAGTAATCCGTGCAACAGCAATTACACTTGAATGGAACGACATAAAGGCAAGGGACAAGGCATGCTTTGTTATTCAGAAAAAGACAAGCGACAGCTACGAAACCCTTTCTCAGTATGTAACAGACCTTGGATATAATGTTCTCGGACTTGAACCCGAAACAGAATATACTTTCAGAGTTGCTGCAAAGGATTCTCAGGGTAATATGGGTGAATATTCTGACGATTTCACGGTTTCAACAACCGCAGACGTAACAGCGCCCGTAATCACCAAAATCGGTCCCGGCAAACAGAGATTCAATTCATCATTTGTATTCACCGCAACTGCCGTTGACGATGATTTTGCGGTTAAAAAGATTGAAGTACAGACTTCTGTCAACAGAACAGACTGGAAAACAGTTTATTCTGAGGAATACTCTGATTATTTGTCAGAAAAAACAATTTCCTGCGGCATTGATGCAGCTGAATATGAAGACGGAAGCATCTTTATCCGTGCAGTTGCAACAGACTATGCAGGCAACGTAAGTGATACTTCTGATTCTGCTCCTCTTGTTGAAAATATCATCGACCGTGTTGCACCCGAAGCTCCTTCAGGTATAAAAGCAACAAGCATGGACGGATATGTTCTTATCGAGTGGAGCCAGGGCAGTGAACCAGACCTTGATAAGTACACTCTTTACAGAGCAACCGAAGAAAACGGAACCTATTCAAAGATATACGGTCCTGCAGCAGCTCTTAATCATTACGATAAAACCGTTGACAGAGATACTGTTTATTATTATAAGGTTGCAGTGTCCGACACCGCAGGAAATATCAGCGATTATTCCGCAATTGTCAGCGCAAAGTCGCTTGAAGACATGGAGAATCCTGTTATCAACAGCATTTCTCCCGCTGACGGAAGCTTTATCAGCGAAAAAACAAACAAAGTAAGTGTTCTTGCCAGCGACAATAATATGCTCAGCGAAATTGTTATTGAGTATAAAAAAGGACTTCTCGGTTCTTACGATGTTCTTCAGTCCTTTGCCGATATCGGCGATTACTATAAGGTTGTAAAAGCAACTCTTTCCGTTTCAGAGCTCGAAGACGGCGATACTGTTTATGTAAGAGCGTACTGTACCGATATAACCGGTCTTGAATCGGGTTACAGCGATGCCGTAAAGCTGACTGTTGATAAAACTGCTCCAAGTACTGAAAACCTTAAAGCCGAACATAAAAACGGTGTATGCACCGTCACATGGGATGACTGCGGAGAGGAAGACATTGCAGGATTCAATGTTTATCGCTCGGTAAACGGCGGTTCATACACAATGATCGGTTCAAGAGCTGTTTCCGATACAGGTTCATACAGCTTTAACGATTCAGTTGAATACGGTGCATACATTTATCGCATAGAATCATGCGACAAGGTTGGTAATACAGCAAGTTTTTATTCCGAAGAAGTAATAATCGAAAAACCTGCCGATGATGAAGGCGGTGAAGGTAGCGAAGGTGGTGAAGGTGACGATACTGTTATCGAAAAGCCTCCTGTTGTTACTGCGGTAATAACCTCGGAATCATTCCTCGAAGTTACAGTTGAATATGTATTCAGTTCAGAAAACTCAATTGCAGACGAAGGCATTGCTTCATACAGCTGGGATTTCGGTGACGGCACGGTTTCAAACGAGAAAAACCCCATTAAGAAATACAATGCTGTCGGAAAATACACAGTAACCCTGAAAATTACCGACACCAAGGGAAATACAAACGAAACAAAGAAAAATATAACTGTTACCGAGCGTCAGACTCTTGGTCTTGTAAAGGTATTGGTCAAGGATAATTCAGGTAATGCTATTTCAGGTGCACCTGTTTACTTTAACCTGAATTCCTCCGGCAAACAGGTTGTTTACACCAATTCTCAGGGCTATGCAAGTCATTATCTGGAAGCAGGCTCATATACCGTAGATACATATAAGAGCGGATACCTCCCAACCGGCACCAATGTTATAGTCACTGCCAACAACACAACAACAGCTGTTCTGACAATGGTCAAGCAGGATCTCATCACAGGCGATTTTACTGTTCATGAAATGTCCTTTAAAGAGATTGTTGCCGCAGGTATTGATACATCTGACCCCGCAAACCAGCAGATTTATGAGGTTGAGTTAACTCTGATTTACGGAGAAGAAAAAGTTCCTATAAAATACATAAGAAACAATGAAGTAATTCTTACTTTCGAAATCGATGACGGCGGCGGAAGCTTCAAACCTGATTTCCCTGATCCTGAGCCCGATCCCGATCCTGAGCCGGATCCCGAGCCCGATCCCGATCCTGAGCCGGATCCCGTACCGGTTCCCGATCCCGGACCTCCGAAACCTGATCCTTTCAATCCTCAGATTACCGATATAAAGTTTATACCCAATGACGGCAACGAAGAGATTGTTGCGGTTATACGAACACCGATAACCGCATCATATCTCAAGCAGTTCTATTATGCGGACCTTAACATTGTTAACAATGCCGCGCCCGGATACGAAATAGCTGACTGTTCGGCAAAAATCAGCGTTCCGTCCGGATTAACCCTTATCCAGAGCTCTCCGATATCTTCGGTTATAAACGGTGGTTCAAGCTCAAGCGCATCCTGGATTCTCAGAGGTGATAAGGAAGGTTCATATAATCTTTCGGCATCCTTCAGCGGAATTCTCAGGGATTTCAATGCCCCCGTAAGTGCAACCTTTAAGTCAAGCAGTCCCGTTGTTGTTTACGGTCCTGATTCAGTCAAGCTCAGAATAGAGGTACAGGAAGAAATTGAAAACAAACTGTTCTTCAATGTTTGTCTCGTAAACCAACGCAATGTAGCTGTAAACTGTCCCAGAATCAACGTCAGCGAGTTTTCTTATAATTTAACGGAAACCTATAAGAAAAAACTTGCCGAGAAAGATGTATCTGAGGAGAAAATCAAGTTGATTAAAAATACCTTCCTCAGATTGGGTGTTGTTTCAGCCGACGGAAAGGCAACTTTCTACGAGACATCTGACCCCTATAACAATCCTGTTGATGTTCTCAAACCGGGAGAAACCCTGATTTACGAATACTGTATAGAGAATGTAACAGACTATGAAGGAACGGCTTACTTACAGAAGGCAATAGTAGATTGCGATGAATATTACGCATCCAGCATAGAAATTGCACTTATCGGAGAAAGACCTCTGATTATTACCGAAGATCAGTTTGTTCAGGAACACCTCGATTTTATTTCTTCAAGCAAATATAAAAACGCAGACACCCAATTCCCTGCAAGAATAGCCGAGGCTCTCAAAGACAGTTGGGAAGATGATTGGTATGAATTTATAGAACTTGATTATTTTACAAATTATGCTGATGTTGTTCTTGCCGATTATATGCTTCAGGAATCAACTTACAACGCAATGGAAACAGAGTATACAAAACTGTTTTACGATGCAGCAAAAACAGGATATGAGGAATTATCGAAATTAATCTGGAATGACATCTGGGATTTAACTGTTGTAAAAGACTCTGATCTTAATCAAGATAAAGTCCTTAAAATTCTTACAGGCGGTCATTACGAAAGTGATGATTATAAGACCTTTAGAGCTATCATGTCCGAAAAGATTTCGGACGGTACTGTTAAGTCGATATTTAACGTGTTATATGGTATCGACATAGGTTTGTCTGTTGCTGATTTTGTCGGTGATTCTGTTGAAAGATTACAAAAAGCAATTAATTATGGTAGTGCATTGGAAGCTTACAGGAATTGTAACAATGAATACTTTAAAAAAGTTTTTGAAAAGGCTATAACAAACCTTGGTGAAGATGAGGGAAAAATAAGGAGGGCAATGGAAGAATATATTGCCTATGATAACTCATCAGATTTCGCCGCAAAAGTAAAACAAGCACTCATTGATATGGATTGTGCCGCAACAATTATTTCGTCAAATCTGGTTAGATCTATACTGTTTGTTTATAAAGATATGTATATTGCGAAAGCTAAAGTATTTTTCTCTACTGCTATGCACAAATTGTTGCCATCTCTTTCAGCCGGAAGTGATTTTGTGCTTGCAGAAATAACAAGCGGTATATGCATTGGTTATCAGTTAGGCACAGCAGTCAGTCAGTTGCTCGCCAACACCGAAAATCTCAATAAGACTATGTCCCAAATGATATACTATTCTCAGCTTGCAGCTGCACTTGAAAAAGAACAGTCAGCAAGAAGAGACACCTTCATTAAAAACCCATCTTATCAAAACGCCTTGTATTTCGATTCCGCATTTAATGCTTTCAAGAGTGCTTGGCTTTCAACGGCAGAACACTTCGCAGAATATGTAAAAGGCAAAGACGGTGCGTTTGCCACCAAAGTTCTTGCAAGAGACAAATTCAAGGATGACATTGCCGATGCAGCAAGCAGGGTTTCTTACATCAAACAGCTGTATTGCCATCATATCAACCATACTGTTGACACAACCACAAAAACTGCGATTGTTGAATGCCCGGTTGATGTTTATGTTTACAATTCTTCCGGTGCACTGGTCGCAAAGGTTACCGATACTGAATCACTCATAAAGGATAACTCCGTATTCGTTGTTTCTTATGACAGCAAAAAGTTTGTTTCCGTACCTTCCACCGATGACTACAACATAAAAATAGTTGCAAATGAGTCGGGAAGTATGAATTACACAATTCTTGAATATGCAGAAGAAAATGATAATGTAAGAACTGTTCTTTTCGATGATATCGCTCTTGAAAAAGGAGATGTGTTCAAGGGTAACATTGACCCGATAATATTCACCGAAAAAGAAAACTATGTTCTTACCAAAAACGAAGATGCAGAAATCCTTCCTGCCGAAGAAATTGTTCACACGGTAACAGGCGTTGAGGTTGACAATGACATTTTCAATCTTCAGTGCGGAGACACGATACAGATTAACGCAACTGTTAATCCTGCCGATGCAGACATAAATACCGTAAAGTGGACAAGTTATGATGAATCAATAGCAACTGTTACCGATGAAGGTCTTGTTACGGCAATAGCGCCGGGTACAACACATGTAAAGGTCGTTACGGATGACGGCGGACACGCTGCATACTGCAAGGTAACTGTTTCACCCAAAACATATAAGCTTACATGGATTGTTGACGGGGTTGAAACCACAGAAAATCTTGAAGAAGGTACGGCAATCACCCTTCCGCAGCCACCCGTAAAGGCAGGCTATGAATTTGCTGGCTGGTGTCCCGAAGTACCCGAAACCATGCCCGCATCCGATATGCAGTTCACAGCAATTTTTGAAGAAGCTTGTCCCGTACTTTCGGTTGAGGCTACATCTGAGAATATCAAAAACTGCGAATATACCGACATAAATGTAAAGACTCTTGACTCCGTAACCAGACTTAAATTTATAACGACAGATGAAAAAGGCAAAAATACCGTTCTGGTATATCATGAAACCAATTCTGCCGTACTCATAACCGACAACGGTGACGGAACAAAGACATGGAGCATATCTATGATGTTTGTCAACAACGGAAAAGGCGTAATCGCTCAGACCTATTCGGTATGGTATTACAAATCCGATTCGGTATTCTATGATCAGTCCGACAAGAGCTTTACGGTTAATATTATCGGTGAAGAAGACGAAGTTCAGACCTATGAACCCTATTCAGTCATATCTGTTTCTGCTCCTGAAACAGCAAAGAAATCCAGGTTTGTATCCGTTACGGTTACAACAACGGATGATGTAACAAAGGTGCGTTTCAAGGATATGTCAACAGGCAGCACAAGAACATACCTGAAAACAACAACAAATGTTACCTGCACCGATAACGGCGACGGAACATTAACATGGACAATAAAATATAAGTTTACGGTTGCAGGAGAACAGAATCTCGGAGTTCAGTGCAGAGGCTCTAAATGGAGCAACATCACAGAAAAAGAGACTGTCGGAATAGTAATTGAATAATGTCCAAAGTACTGCCACCCTTGACATAAATTTCTGTCAAGGGTGGTTCTTTTTTTATTAAAGACACGGGCAATTATTTGTACCATATTATTTAGGTTGACAATATCCTAAAAATCGCTTATAATATTATTAAAAATAAGGAGGTGTTGTTTATGAACATCAATATCAATCAGATTGTTCCTATTTCCGAAGCAAATCAAAACTTTTCAAAAATTGCTCGTATGGTTGATAAAGCAGGAGAAGTTTATATTTTTAAAAATAACAAACCCAAGTACAGGCTTGTCGATATAGAAAGTGATACAACAATTGAAATGACCGAAGATGAAAAGATAGATTTTGTTGCGGCAAGAATTCTCAAAAAATACAGACGTGCATTTGAGGAGTTGGCAAAATGATAAAATTCAGTCAGGAAAAGGTTCTTTTGCTCCACAAGCTTATTACGGAAGAAACGGGTGGAGATCCCAATATCAGAGACTTTGCGTTACTTGAAAGTGCGTTGGAATCCGCTTTTCAGACTTTTGGTGGTGAAGAACTTTATCCTTCAAAAGAAGAAAAAGGGGCAAGGATTGGCTATGCCTTGATATCCAATCATGCTTTTGTTGACGGTAATAAAAGAATCGGAATGTATGTTATGATGACATTTCTCGAAGTTAACGGTATCAAAATCGATCCTTCTGTTGACGATGTTGCCAGAGTAGGTCTTGCTGTTGCCTCCGGCGAAATGAAATATGACGATTTGCTCGAATGGATTATTGATAACAAAAAATTCTGATTGTGTTCAGTGACTAATAAGTGACTAAACTACCGTAAATAACGGTGGACACAGTTGGAACAAAAACCGTTGATATGCCTTGGTTTTGGCATAAAAAGCAGCCCCCAACCCCGAAATTCTGCACTCCGACCAAAAGATGATAATCCGAACCCTCTCTTCAAAGTAGGAGATGCGTTCGGATTTTTCATTTCTTACAGTCTTTTAGAATGAGAAAACGGGGATGAAAATTCATCCCCGCCGAATTAAGATTTATATTAATCTGTACTTCGTTCTCTTTCAGCTTTCCACTTTTCAAAAGCTTCTTTGCCTTCTTCGCTTTCGTAGAATGCCCTGATTTCCGGAAGTAAAGCTCTTGCTAAAGATTCCATAACATCCTTGGGTATTCCTGTGCCGAAATCATTTTCTTTTTTGGACTTTGCCATGCTAACCGGTAGTTTTTCTCCTTTCTGAGTTTTGTCGGATAGGAGATTTTTTATGACAGACAGAAAATCTTACAATATGCAAAAATCCTCTCTGTTAAAAAACACAGAGAGGATTCGGGCTGATATCAGATTTTAGATTAAGTTTTTGTGAATCAAATCCAATTGAAAGATAATATATCTGCAATTACAGCCAGTCCTGAATTGACTGTTTCATAAACTGTTGAAACAATTCTGAGGAAAAACGAAGAATTTTCTTCTGTAATAGTTTCGGAATATTCACAATAAACACAGTTTCTTGTTTTAGTACCGTTTTTAAAGAATGTTGCATCTCCGTTTGAGCTCCATTCTGAATATGTATGCTGCTGATTAACAGTCTTATCACAATCTTCGCAATATAAAACATGAAGTCCGCTGTAATCTGATTCGTGGCACTCAACAAAACGATGTCCGTTTGCGGAAATTGTTTCTGTTTTTTCATGATCGCAAACAGTACACTTGTATTTTACGCTTCCTTCGGTTTCACATCCGGGTACCGTACTGCTAACATATCTGTAATTGTGGTCGCTTTCTTCATCATGAACAACAACATTGACAGTACATTCTGCTGTGTAGTTTCCATCATTTGTTGTTACGGTTATAACGGCAACGCCTTCTGCGACAGCGGTAACAACACCTTGTTCATCAACCGTTGCAATACTTTCATCCGAGGATGACCATGTTACGCCTTTGAAGGTTGAGTCCTCATAAACAACTTCGGCTGTCAGTTCAACTGTTTTGCCTGCAACGAGTTCAGCTTCAGTATAATCAAGATATACGCCCTCAACATCCTTTTTGATTATTGAGAAATAAAATGTTGTTTTGCCCTTAAAATTGCCTATACCTTCAACGGTTATTTTTGCTGTACCTACATTGATGTTATCACTGCAGGTAAGAGTATAATCCTTGTTTTCAACCAGTTCTTTTCCGTTGAAATAAGCCTTTATTTCGGGAATAACAGGATTACCTGTGTAGTAATGTGAGCTGTCTGTTGAGGCGTAAATCTCACCTATAAAAGCAGGTTCAACGTTAACTTCAACCGCTACGTTTACAAGTTCACCGTTATCATCAACCGTCTTGGCAGGGAAACTCTTATCCCCTGCATCCCCTGTGCTGACCTTTGCAGGATCTTCTGCATCCCATGTGTAACCTTCGGGAAGAACAAGATCGGCCAGCGTAGAACCGTAAACGGTTGTAAGTTTTATTGAACTTTCAGCTGATGCGAAAACAAACGATGAAAAAATCAGAATTACAACCAGACCCAAGGTTAAGGTCTTTTTCAAAAACTTATTTTTCATTATCTATATCTCCTTTACGGTTGGCAAAATGATTAAATCAATTCCATAAGGCAACGGTATACAGGGCTTAACAGAATAAACTTAATAATTGTCTGCCACCATGTAAGTCTTACCGTAACCTTACATGTTGCGCTGTATTCTCCGTCTTCGGTTGTTGCTGTGATATATACTGTTCCGTCAGAGAATTTTGAAGCAGTAATATTTCCGTTTTCATCAACAGAAACAATATCGGGATTGCTTGATTTCCAGGTAACATTCTTATTGATTGCATTTTCGGGATAAACACCGGCTGTGAGTTTATATGTCTGACCGAGAGCGAGAGTGATGTTTGAAATATCAAGTTCAATTCCGCTGACATCCCTTACAGTTTCATTCTCTGTCATAGCCTCAAGACTTACGGAATATGTTCCGCTTACATCGGGAAGCCTAACATCAAATGACGAAACATTATCAAGCGATACATAAACACTGTATGTATTGAGTTTATCCGATACATCCGTAAATGTGATGTAACCAATAAGATTATCGTCTGCATCCTTGCTGTTGAAATATGTGAGTGTATTGCCGTTTTTATCGGTCAGGTCATCAAGATAAATTCTGATTGTGCTTCCGCCGTCGATTGTTCCGAAGGTATTTGTTATCTTTCCTTCAAATCGGTTGCCGATATCTATTTTTGCATCTCCGTCGGATGCATCTGCTGTGCTTTCAACGGTATAGTAGCTGTTGTTTCTTACTATATTTGTCTTTACGGAGTATCTGTCTTTCTCAACTTCAACGGCGGTTCCCGCCTTGTATGATTCAACCGTGAACTCTTTGCCTGTTTCGCTCAACGCGTAAACATAAGCTCCTTTTCCCCTGTAGGCATCTGACCAGTCAAGTGTGATTTCTGCAGTTTCCGAATCAACAGCCTGCGAAGAAAGGAATCCTTCAGTATTTACATTATCACTGCTGAATACGATTGTAATATCATATTCACCCGGCTGAAGGTAAACAGTTGTGCTGTAAAGATGGATATTGAATCTTTCGCAATCAACTTTGACATATGAAATTTCTTCATCGCCTGCGTTAAGGGAATATTTCTGAAGCTTTGACTTATCAAGACTGATAACTTCAGGAAGAGTTGTTTCAGGTTTGACATCCGTAACAAATGCGGAATCGTTTGTAGTAATAAGGATAAACGCCTCTGATGCATTGTTGAAAGCATCAATGTTATAGTCTGAAACAACACAAGTCAACGTATTGTCTGAGAGAGACTGCTTAAGCACAAAGCTGTTCCAATATCCTTCAGAACCGTAACGGTAGAACATTCTTGCCGAAGGTGTTCCGTCGATTTCATCCGCAAATTCAAATGTATATTTGCTGATAAGCGATGCAAGATCAACTGTTTTGTCACCTTCTGTGAGATCAACTTCGAGATTTGCTGTTTTGTTTTCACCGTAACAGGTAAATCTGACTTCCACGCAGTATTTTGCAGGAGTAAGGCTTACGGAAGAATTATAACCGCCATAAACGTTTACTGCATTTCCGTCGAATGATTTATAAGTAATACTGCTGAAATAAATATTATCATTGCCGACAAATTCAAGAGTGTTGCCTGCTTCGTAGTCAAATTCCGTTGTCTTGTCGATCAGGTTTTTGTAAGCAAAACCGTTATAGCAGGATACAAACAGAATATAGTCAGCAGGATTATCGTACATATCTTTAGTCAGAGTAAGAACGCAGTTTTCACCGTTTCTTGTAACATCATATGTACGGTTATATGAATCTGTTTTCTTGTTGTAAATGTAGAATGATGGCGATGAGAATGAAGTATCCAGAACAAACTCATAGTTCTTCCAATCAGCATCAAGAACTGTTATTGTTGAGCTCTTTTCGATTGTTGCGGTTGTAGTGTTGCCTGTTGCATATGTAACAACAACCTTTATTGTGCGTTCGCCTTCTGCCATTGAAGGATCGTTGATCCAGTATCTCATTTTTCCGTCAACAACAGATGACTTTACCTCGCCTGTATAGAGAACACCGTCAACACAGAATTCGGTTTTGATTACATCGGCATAGTCCGAAACCGTTGCAAAAACAATGCCTTCACCTTCGGTCGCATAGTCAGGTGTTATGGATTCAATAGTGGGAACAACTCGTGTTCTTGCTTTGAATGTTCTTGTTGCGGTGTTGTTGTCGGTATTGCTTTCGTCAACAAGACCTTCGTTTACGTTAATAAGAGTAACAGATATATTGGTAAGCTCCTTGTCAGGTGTCCAATCAAACGACACTGTTTCTCCTGAAAAAGCTTCAATATGTTTGTTTTCTTCTTTATACAGTTCTGTTTCTCCATCTTTAACAACAATGGTAAACCAACCGTTCATACTGCCTCTGTTATAAACATTCAGGCTTATGGTTGCGGTGTTTCCGATTACCACACTGCTGTCTGAGCTGTAAATGTTTTCAGAATAAATCGCAAAATCGGGAAGCGAACGAACATCCTGAAGTTCTTCGGGAGTGCCGATATAGCTGACAGGTGTATCAAGGGGATAAAGCATGGTGATCTGTGTATCGGTATTAACGAAATAGTGACCTGGATCAGTGGTGTAGTCGCAAACGATGTTATTGACTGCACCGTAACGAATGCTGTCTGCGGGAAGTTTGGCGATTGCAACATCTGTAACGCCGCTGTTGAAACTTGAACCTACGGAAACACCGTTGATTGAATATTTATATGTGGTGGGCTGAATATCAACATAATCAGGATCATCACTGCCATACCACTTATTTACGCCGTCACCGCCGTACATACGGCTGGTAATATAAATGTGATCACCTACAGATTCACTTTCAAATTCTGTAACCGTACAGGTTATTGAATCGGTAAATCCTCCTTCTTCTGTTGTTACGGTTATTGTTGCTGTTCCTTCGGAGATAGCAGTAACTACTCCATTTTCATCTACAGACACAACATCATTATTATCAGAACTCCAAATAATATTCTGATTTCCTGCATCCGAAGGACCAACTAAAGCCGAAACAGTAACTTTTTCACCTACATTAAGATTCTGATCGTTATTTATGATAGTTACACCATCAACGGGTGTATGAATTTTAACAGCTTTTGTAACTGTGTATGTTCCGCCTCTTTGTGTTTTAACTGTAATCTTGATGTTAGCTGTTCCGACGGCAAGACCGTTAACATTTCCATCTGCATCAATGACAGCTGTATCCTCATTCAAGGATGCAAAACCAACGGATGCTATTTTTTCGGTATCTGAATCAATCGAAACGGAAAGCTTTCCTGTTCCTCCTTTGGGAACAGAGAGATTTTCAGGAGTAACTGTAATGTCAAGTTCGGGCTGATAAACCGATATGTTGCATGAATCGGTATAATCTCCATCGTGAGTTTTAACGGTAACAATAGCATCGCCTGTTGCCTTGGCTGTAATTGTACCGTCTCTGTCAACTTCAACAATTTCTTTGTTGCTCGATGACCATGAAACACTCTTATTTGATGCGTTTGAAGGAGTAACGACAGCATTAAGACTGAAAGTATCACCTATCATCACAGACATGACTGAGGGTTCAACGGTTACTCCCTTGACGGGAACTCTGACGGTAACGATGCAGTAGTCTCTGTATCCGCCGTCAACTGTTATTGCACGGATTGTGGTTACGCCCTTCTTAAGGCCTCTTACAACTCCGCCTGAAACTGATGCAATATCAGGGTCTTCGGACTCCCATCTTACGGATTTATTTGTAGCATTTTCGGGACGTACGGTTGCGGACAGCGATGCACTTTCTCCTGTATTAACCGTAAGTCTCGAAGGAGAAACGGATACGCCTGTAACCTTAACAGGATCTATATAGTCATTTATATAAAAACGATTGGAAATGCTTCCTGCATTTGTACATTGATAACCATTCAGTTTATAAAGTTTGGAGGCATAACTATTATCATGGTTTTTCATTAATTCTTCAATTTCAGCATCTACCATATTTCCTAGAATTGTAGAAAAAATACCGCAAACCAAACCTGCAACAGTGCCAACGCCCGGGAACATAACTGACAAAGCTGTCGATGCAACATCGCAAGCTAAAAGAACCGATTTGGCAGTAAGATATGCATTGATCTTATCTTTTTGTTCGTTACTGTAATAAGGAGTGCAGTTAACTGCAACATATTTTCCGTAAGTGTCTACACCTTCCAACAAAGTCATTCCTATAGATAACTCTGCAGGCACAAGGTCTCCTGCTGCATCAGCAATCTGGAAACAAACTTCAATCGTTGTTTCTTTTGCTAAGTCTGATGACTGAGTATTAAGCTCAACTGACAGATTAGCCGGTAATTGAGAAGCCAACACTTCAAGATCTTCCGTTTTGATTACAGTTTTAATTTTAAAATTATAAGTACCCGTTTCATCGATAAATGTTGTAACCTCTGGTTTATTATCTGATGAATCACCATAGAACGGTTGTCCCGTAATACTTACAGAAGCCGAAAGCTTTTCACTGTGGTTATCACCGTATAACATATCAAAATACAGATTTAAATCCAACTCGCCTGTTTCACGGTTATAATCACCGCTTTCTTTAGCAGAAGTTTTATCCACCATAAGGTTATAATACGGATTACCGCTTTGCTTAAGTGCAAGTTCGCCCATGGTTGTGCTTGTGATTTCTTCGCCCTTGGTATCAAAAGTGAGATCAAATGTTGCTTTCTGACCACCGCTTGATGCAACAAGCTTACCGCTGATTGCAGAAACATTGTTATTCTTCATCTTGGTAAGGTCAGGAATTGCTTTAACCTCAACAGATGAACCGCTGTTCATCTGATAGTTTGAAACAATTGGATTAAGCTGTACATAATCAGCCAAATCACCCTCAAAAGAAAGCGTAACATCTGTAAGTGCACCGCCTCTGTTTGTAAGTCTGAGCGTTTTTGCAAGTGTTGATTTATTTGATGAAATCTCATTGCATGACATTTTAAGCTCGGTTATATCGCAAGTAAGCGTCATTGTTGACTTTGCATCTTCAACCTCGCTGTCACCTTTTATTACCATAGCATACACGGGAATAGTATATTCACCCTGTTCTGCATTCTGTGCAAAAATATCAAGCTGAACACTCTGTGTTTCACCCGGTCGAATAACAAGCGGACTTGCAGTTGAACCGTTGCGCACAAAATTCATGTAAATATCTTTATAGATATTCTTGGCAACAAGATAATACTCCACATTAGCTTCACTTGTGTTTGTAACATTTACGATTGCCTTCTGTGCATAGTCTCTTTCGATGCTGAATGTTCCCGATGAAAGAGAAAGAACACCGTCAAAATCGCCTTCTTCAGGCAGTTCATCAGGTTTCTGAATTGTTATGTTATCGGATGCTGTTGCCGAAATCATAACTTTGTCATTAACCGCTTTGGCGCCGATCTGAAGTGCAGGATAAATAATACCCACCGTCAGGGCTACGGTTAACATCAATGATAAGATGCGTTTTTTCATTTGCTTATCCTCCTCGGTTTTCAAAAAATTCTTTTGAAAACAAAATATGGTATAATTATACCATTATTTTTCGAAAAATCAACTAAACATTCGATTTTTGAATAATATTTCAACTGTTTTCATCGTCAAATAATTTTTGGTTTTTATGTTCCAAACAATATTTTTATCTTTTTACAGAACAAATTTGACTCGGTTGATTTTTATTGCTGTATAATAACAATACAAAAATCCTCTCCATGTAATAAACGCAGAGACGACTTGAACTGATATCAGATTTTATAATGAACTTTTGTCAGGTGACTAATTAGTGACTAAACAGATATGAAAATCCGTGGACTTTAACGGAACAAAACCCATTGATATTCCTTGATTTTTGCACTATAAAACGCAATAAAACACCCGCCACCAAAATTTGGGACCACGAGGCCCAGAGTTCGAAACTCTGCACTCCGACCAAAATACGAAAATCCGAACCTTCTCTTTAAAGCAGGAGATGGTTCGGATTGTTTTTGTTTATTATGATTGTATTCAGCTGTTGTTTAAATAGGCGGCAGTCAGTTCACATTGTTTTCCGCCGTAGAATTTGTTGAGAACATCGGAGAAAAGTTTGTCTTTTGTGGCGATATAAAACAGCGTCATGCTTGAGCGGAGCTTGAGGTTATCGGGTGAGCCCATAACTTCAAGTGCATCGTTTGATTCGCATTCGAGAAGTGCACGGCAGATTTTCCGGAGGTTTTCTCCGAGATAGCTGTCATTGTAGAAAAGCCTTGCTTCTTCGGTGTTCTCTATACCGAAATAAATTGATTTATAGCTTCGTCCGAGTGCCTTGAGCTGAGGGAAAATATACCACATCCAATGGGTTTGCTTTTTCCCTGACCGGATCTCCTTTAAAGCATCTTCGAAGTAAATTCTGTGGGCATCCTGAAATCTTTCGATATTATACATCTTCATCGTCCTTTGAGACAATAAGGGTGAGGTGGGGAGTATCCGATTCGGGTTCAGGCCCGGATACATCTTGTTCTTTTGATATTTTTTGAATAATCCGTTCAGCCGTGATAACCATACTGTACATAATTTCATCGGACATAAGCATAAATCCGAGCATTATTCCGACGAGCAGATACCCCGCAATACCATCCGAAAGAACGGGAATTCTGACATACATACTGCCGGATAACGAGAAATTCTCAAAAAATCCTGCGATGCATCTGACGGAAATCATCATGGCGGCAAGAATTTTTGTCGGGCACGGCTTTTTATTGCTTCCGAAGCACTTCACAAAGAAGCTGAGCGCAAAAAACGTAATCACAACACACATTGCGGTGCCTGCAACATATCCGTAATATCCGAATATTTTTGCCAGGTTATATATTGATGATTCTTCCATCATATATGGATAGTATTCTGCCTCTCCAAAGGGCTTCGTGGTCAGAAACAGAAGTTCCGGATGATAACTGTCACCTTCCACAAATTTTACTCCGAAGCAGCTGTCCATTCCTTCAACAAGCAAACAAATCACTGCGATTACAGCAAGAACTGAAAAAACATAGTTTATCACCAGTGCGGATTTTGAGCTGATTTCATTTCGGTTTACGGCAAATATAACGACCGCGGTAATCAGAATAACGAAAATTTCAATCATGTCCTGTATCGCAATTGTTACTGTCAGTGCGGTTAACAGGATATAATAAAAAACCGTGTGTCCTGCTGAATAAATACAGGCATTTTTATAGTAAAACATCAGCATGATCACAGCCGCAAAAAGAGAACAATAAAACCATCCTTCCGAATCAAAAACAGAACAGCTGAACAACACGGTATTCACCGTACATATCATTGCAAATATACCGGAAAACTTGCTGCTGAACATTGCTGTTATCACAAAAGAAAGAATAACTCCGCCAACCAATACGGCAACCTTGAGAACCGAATTCCCTGAAAATTCAGGCAAATCAAAGCTTTCGGGAAACGAGTTACATTTCATTATCCCTATTAACACTTCGGAGCAGACAACCGTCAGCAGAGTGGCGGCTATGACATACCAATTATTTTTGCATGATTGTTTAAGTGATTTCATTTGTTTCAGTCCCTCCAGTCATCGGGTATATCAGTAATATGGGTATTTTATATTATTCGAATTATATTGTCAAATGTTTTGTCTGAATTTCATGTTTTATGTGCTTGATTTGTTTTTATAGCGGAGTTGCAGCAAAAGAACCTGCACTGCAGGCGGTAAACTCCGGCAGAGGATAACCGACCAGTGAGCCGTCTCGGATAGAGACGGCTCATTGACTGTCGATAAAGTCGCTGAAACATAAACGAAAATAAAAAGCAGGGCGGGATGACTGCATCCCGCCGACTAATTTGCAGGGGACTTCGACCCGATGTCCCGAAAAATCAACTTGTTTCGTTTATTTGACGTTTTTTCTCCCATCGACGTACTTGACGGATTTGCGAGTATTTTAACACAGAAACAGCGAAAATAATCCGACAAAAAACATGGTTCGGATTATTCTCGTTACCCTACTGTGACCCGCAAACACGGGGTTGAGCTGGGGTGTGCACCATATTGAGCTTCCGTACACCGTGCCGAAGGGATGCGGATGCTGAAAAACAAAAACAGGTTTATCTCCTGCCGCAGTTTCCGCTTTGTGAATTTCATCGCTGAGCCATTTCAGGCTTGCAGGTGTAAAAGTCCATTCGGTAAGGGAACGCTCACCTGAAAAACCGATGCAGGTAAAGCCGTTTATCTGTGTAACGGTATTGGTTTCGTGAGCAAAATAGTGCTCAAAAATCTGTTCGCAGTCATCATTTTTCATTTCGTGGTTGCCAAGAACATTGATACAAACCGTTTCCTGACGTATATGTTCCCGCAGTGTCTGAACATAAGCCTCATAATCGGGCTCTGTGCCGATATTTGAAAAATCGCCGAGACCGAAGAATGCATCAACACCGGGATAAACACCGTCGTTATCAAACAGAGCATAGGCAGTGTCGATGGCATCGGCAACATTTTCATTTTCGTTGTGGGTATCTGTAAAAACAATCAGCCTGATTGCGGGTGTAAAGTCTGACGGTGTTTGCGGCATAGCCTCGGTCACCGTGCCTCTTGTTATCTGCGCAACACCCCAACCCAGTGTTACGGCACAAAGCAAAACAAGAATGCCCGAAACAGAGCCAACGGCAATCCCGAAAATTTTTGCACCGGTTTTTAAAACCTTCTTCATGCTTCATCACCCCTTTTGATATATTTTAATAATATACTTTTGTGCGGATGGTGTCAATGTGTTTTATCGTGCAGAACATATTGAAGATTATCACCCCTTATCGCTCGGATGTGCGGGAGCTTATTGGGTTTTGATATACGACACGAAAAAGACAAATTGTTCCTATGGTTGGAGAAAAATTTTATAATAAATCCAAGTAAGCGGCACAAAATCATTGTGGAATTTTTGCTTTTTATGTGTTATTATTGGAGTGATAAATTAGAATTTTACGGATAAATCAAAAGGATTGTTATATGAAAATTATTTTACTGCTGTTTTTGTCGATGCTTAAAATCGGATGTTTTGCCTTCGGCGGCGGATATGCCATTATCGCATTGCTTGAAAATGAATTTATATCTGAACGAAAATGGATTGACCACGATGAATTCATGGATGTCGTGGCAATTGCAGAAAGCACGCCCGGACCGATTGCTATAAACGTAGCTACATATATCGGATATAAGCTGAAGGGTTTTCTCGGAGCTGTTATTGCGACGGTCGGTATGTGTCTGCCGTCGTTTGTGATTATGTATTTTGTATCTATATTTTATGACCGCTTTATGGAGATTGCACTTGTTTCGGCGGCATTCAAAGGTGTTCAGATTTGTGTTGTGTATCTGATTGCATCTGCCGCTTTTAAGATGCTGAAGAAAATGAAGAAAACACCGCTAAACATTGCAGTGTTTTCTGTAACTTGTGCGGGAATGATACTCTGCACACTCTTTGATATCCGCATATCTTCCGTATGGTTCATTCTATTCGCCGGTATTCTCGGACTTTCGGTGTTTTTAATCAGAAAAAACAAAACGAAAGGAGAGAATAAGAAATGATATATCTGCAATTATTCCTTACCTTTCTGAAGGTCGGCACATTTGCCTTCGGCGGCGGATATGCAATGCTTTCGCTTATCGGTGATTCGGTTCTCAGATACGGTTGGATGACTGAAAATGAGCTTCTTAATTTTGTTGGAGTAGAAACCGTCATACCCGGTCCGATAGCCGTAAATATGGCAACCTGCATCGGTTATGAACAAGGCGGTTTTCTTGGTGCGCTGCTTTCAACAATCGGTGTGGTGCTGCCTTCATTTATAATCATTCTCCTCGTGGCATCGGTTATAAGAAATCTTTTGAAATATGCACCTGTCAAAACTTTTATCGCAAGTATGCGCCCTGCACTTGGCGGGCTTATCCTCTCGGTTGCCGTGACAATGGCTCTTACCGTATTCTTTGGCATTGACAGCATAAAGAATATCAGCTTCACGTTTGATTGGCGTTCACCGGTGGTATTGTCGGTGATTATTCTCATTCCAATCATCTGGAAACGTATAAAAAAGAAAGAATTTTCTTCAATTCTTCTCGTTATCATTTCGGGAGTAACGGGAATGCTCTTGTTCGGAGTATAATTATTTAAATTCCGATTTACCGAACTCCTTCGGTCTGACCGAGGGAGTTTTATCTTGATTTTTACAGTATTCAATGCTATAATGTGGCGAATATCAGACACGAGGTTGATTTATGAAAATATTAAAGCATTTCCCCGGAATAATCTTATCCTTTATTATTGCCGTTCTTGCAATGTGGCTTGAAAGTCTGCTTCCGATTCATCTGATCGGCTCTGCGGTTATTGCAATGTTCATCGGTATGATTATCAACCGCTTTCTCGCAAAAACAGATATCTTTTCAAGCGGTATAAAATTCACATCGAAAAAACTTCTCAAATTTGCAATCATTCTGCTCGGTCTTTCTTTGAATATCAAAACTGTTCTTGAGGTTGGCAGAATGTCGCTGACGGTTATGGTTTTTACCCTGCTCACCTGCTTCGGCGGCGGATATTTCATCGGCAAAGCATTGGGACTCAACTGGAAGCTTTCCAATCTCATTTCAGCGGGAACAGGTATCTGCGGCGGCTCTGCCATTGCAGCTATTGCACCCACAATCGATGCTGATGATGACGATGTTGCCTATGCAATGTCGGCAACCTTCCTTTTTGATATGGCAATGATTGTTCTCTTCCCGATTATGGGCAGAGCACTCGGAATGACCGATGAAGCATTCGGCATCTGGGCAGGAACAGCGGTTAATGACACCTCATCCGTTGTTGCAACGGGATATGCTTTTTCGGAGGGTGCAGGCGATTTTGCAACAATGGTAAAGCTTACAAGAACGCTCTCCATCATTCCCACGGTTATCACTTTTGCATTAATTTCCCTTCGCCTCAAGAAGAAAGAAGCACAGAAAAACAGCAAAAATCCTAATGAACTGAAAGCAAATTTCAGCATCAAAAAGATATTCCCCTGGTTCATTCTCGGCTTTGTTGCAATGTCTGTTGTTGCAAGTGTTTTCGCAATTCCCGCCGAAATCGTATCGGGAATAAAAGCAGTCAGCAAATTCCTTATGGTCAGCGCACTTGCGGCAATAGGTCTTAACACATCTTTTTCAAGCTTCAAAAAATCGGGAATCCGCCCGATGATTCACGGCTTCATTATTTCTGCACTGGTGGTTATTGTTGCGCTGGTTGTTGAGATCGCAATGGGAATTGTATAATAAACATAAGCCAAAAAGCGTCGCAGATTGCGGCGCTTTTTGGCTATTCTTAATCCTCTCTTTTATTGACTTTCAAAGTTGAATATAGTATTACGGTGAATACGGCACTTGCAGTACAGGAAACAAAAGAACTGAGCCAAACACCGTTCAGTTCAAGAAAAGGTGTCATGACGAATAACGTTACTATTGAGAATATGAGCGTTCCGAAGAATGATACAAGCATTGACCGTGCAGGACGTTCAAGTGCTGTAAAATAAGATGAGAAACACATATCCACCCAGCCTGTGAGGTAAGAAAATGAGAACAATTTCATACCGATAATGCTGACCTTGAGAAGCTCTGTATCTTCGGGCTTTACGAACAAGGGCGCAACATACTGACCGGCAAAGAACATAAATAACAAAGATGCGGCAGACAGCATAACTGCTCCCCAAATCACACGCCTAAAGATTGCTTTTACTTTATCCATAAGTCCTGCGCCGTAGCAATAGCTGATTGCAGGCTGAAGCGAATCTGCCATACCAAACACAAGCATTCCCACAATGCTATCCACGTACATAATGACCGAGAAAGCCGCAACCGCTGTTGTACCACCGTATTTCAGCAAAAAGAAGTTAAACACAATGGACATTATAGACATAGAGATGCTACTAAAAAACTCACTCGAACCGTTGGCGAGAATGCGAAGGAATATTGCTCGTTTGATTCTGCCTTTGGTATAGTATAAGTCCATACGCTTTTTGCGGAACATACAAAGCGTAATTACCGAGCCGATTGCCATTGCAAGACAGCTCGTAAATGCCGCCGCCCAAACACCTTGACCAAGAAATACAATCAGAATTACATCAAGCACAATATTAAACGCTTGAGTTCCTACACTCAACCACATTGAGATTTTTTCTTTACCACAAACACGAAGATAGTTATCGGTAGCGTGGTAAATCAGCATTAAAGGGGCAAAAGCAGCGTAAACACGAGTGTATGTAATTCCGTATTCGATTGCTTGCTCGGTTGCTCCCGGTGCTAAAAATCTAACAAAGGATTCGGCAAATAACAAACCGAGAACACCAAGCAAACAGGAAATCACAAAAATTACTTTAAGAGTAAAAGTAAAGACACGGGATGCTTCCTCTCTGTTTTTCTCACCAAGCAGTACAGCGATACGCACGGATGCCCCTGTAGCAATCAGGTTGGCAAACCCGAAAACAATCATAATAATCGGCATAATGAGATTGACGGCGGCAAGAGCATCGCCGCCAATAAATCGACCGACAAATAAACCGTCTGCAATTTGATACAGTGCGCCAAACGCCATTGTAATCATAGATGGCACCGCACAACGGAAAAACAACTTCGTAGGCGGGAGCTTTTCGAAAATTTCGGAATCCATAGTAACCTCCACAAAATAAAACAACTCGGCTATTACCTAAGTAATAACCGACCTCACTCGACATCTTATCTGACAGGCGGCCTGCAAGCAGTGTGCTTACGATCCCCTACACTACGGTGTACTGTCCTCCGATGACCAATTTATTTTTTATATTATATCACAAAAACTTAGATGTGACAACGATGCGGTTTGAATATTTATAGTTGTACTTTAATTGATTGCAATAATGATAGG